>CANQKD010000014.1 GCA_947624375.1 uncultured Clostridia bacterium
ACTTTATTCTATCAGATTTTCGTCTATCTCTCAACTGTTTTTTCTTAATTTTGTCCAATATCTATTGTAGTACTACATCAGGCGGTATGCAAAAATCAATAACCCCTTGACAAATATATTTTCATGGTGTATAATATAAATAGAAAAAGGAGTGCCGGCTATGTACGATAGCGGCTAGCTCCCTAATGTATTGGTTTAGTAACCGCAACGTTTTAGGGGCGTGCGGTTACTTTTTATTGCTATTGATAATATCTCTGATAAGTATCAATAGCAATAATTACTAATATCAATGTGGTATTATCCATTGATACCGCCCCCTTTCTTCCTCAGACTGAGGGAGAAGTCGGGAGCATAACCGCTTTCCGTTTCGTACCTCACCGGCACCGTATTTATTTTACCATATTCCGTCATCTTGTGTCAACCACTTGAAAAACTGTGCGGAATGGTGTATAATAGTATCAGAAATATACGGAAAGGGTGATAAGATTGACATTCAGACGACCTGCCGCTATAGCACTTTGCATTGTGACTGCGCTGTTTTCACTTTCGGCTTGTAAAGGCGGCGGCGATGACAATTCTTCCTCAGTTACTACCACTGCCCCCAGTACGGACGGCGTGCCGCCTGTAGTGCAGGAGCAGGCAACATACGATTTTCCGAAGTTTTTTGTTGACAATAAAGACAACATCTCTCTGTACAGCAATCTTGTGTATAACAGCTTTGACTCGCAGAAAGCAAACGCAGCGGTAACAAAGCAGCCGTTCACATCGCTTACCTGCGAAACATCGTTTCTTGACGGTCAGTATTACAGCTATATAACAGGCGACAAAAAAGGCATCGCGGGCGCGGACGGCAATATAATGCTGTCGGCGGCGTATACAGAAATATCGCTGGTGAGACCTGATACCTTCCTGCTCGTTACCGATAACGGCAGCGAAAGCTATGCGATAATAGAGGACAGCGGAGTTATCACACCGGTGGCTGAGGGCGAAAAGATATGGTTCGAGACCGAAACGCCCGTGCAGATAAAAAGCAGCGAGGACAACGACAACGCCACCTATTACCTTGAATCTGCCAGGGGTAAGATCGTTTATAATACCTACTGGGACTACCTCGAGCCTATAAGCCTTGATATCGCTTCAACTGCGGCGTTCAGCGCATATTCCGGCGACGAGTACTATTATATAGTGTTCGATAAGTATTATAATTATAAGGTGTATGAGGGCTCTTATGCCACCGTGGAAGTGTTCATCGGCGGTCAGTACGGCAACTGCTTTATACTCAGCAGCGAGCACCTCAACCAGATAAGTACCATGATAGACAGCTTCGGCACGGTGTCGGGCACAGTGTCATCGCCCAGCGACCCTTCGGCTGACTATGTAAAATTCGTCTTCGGCAATACAAAATCGGAGGTAACAATTTCTTCAAACGGCTTTTGCTATACCGAAGAGATAAACCCCGAGGACGGCATGAGCCATAAGTATTTCACAATTGTTGATAAACTTTGCTTTGCCGATGTTATAGAATGGATAGACAAGGAACTTTCACAAGAATATGTTATAAAATAATGAGGAACATCGGAGCGTACACCCTGCGCTTCGATGTTTTTTTTCAGAAAATATTTCAAAACCCCTTGCTAAATTTTTAAAACCATAGTATAATAAAATATGTATGGAGCGTTGGCAGAAAGCTGCTGTGCGCTCAAAAAGACGAATGGAGGATAAGGAAATATGTCTGATACTGCAAATAAAAGACTGACATATTTGTTTGATAACGGCGAATATACGGAACTTGGCGTGCTTGCTAAGTCAAGCGGCGTTATCACTGCCTACGGAACTGTTGAAGGCAGCCCCGTGTATGCGTTTTCACAGGACGTAAGCGTAAATTCGGGCGCTGTAGGCAAGGCGCAGGCAGAAAAAATAGCGAGAGTTTATGAACTTGCGCTGAGAACGGGCGTGCCCGTCGTTGGTATATATGATTCGTGCGGAGCGGATCTCAGCGACGGCTTTGCGGCTCTGGAAGCTTACGGCGAACTGCTTGCGAGGGTATCAAACCTTTCGGGCGTTGTGCCGCAGATATCCGTGGCGGCAGGCGTTTGCGCAGGTTGCAGCGCGATGATGGCGGCAGGCGCCGATATAGTCATTGCCGCTGAAGATGCCGCGATATTTACGACCCCTAACAGCAAGGTAAGCTCTCTTGCAGAGAATGCCGCAAAAAACGGCGTGGTGTCTATTGTTGCGGAAAACGACGAGCAGGCGATAAAGAAAGCCAGGGAACTTGTGGCAAAGCTTCCGCAGAACAACCTCTCTCCGCTGCCTATGTATGAGTATGAGGAGAGCGGCGCACCGTTTGGAAATAATGCTGAGGAACAGGCAAAAGCTATCTGTGATGCCGACAGCGTTACCGTGCTTGGCAAAGAATGCGGCAAATGCGCGTTCACAGCGCTTGCATCTGTTGGCGGCTCGACCGTGGGCGTGTGCGGCACAGATATGCAGGAAGGCAGACTTACCGCCGCCGACTGCGGAAAGATAGCAAGATTTGTAAGGCTCTGTGATGCGTTCGCCATACCCGTTGTCACCCTTGTGAATACCGAAGGCTTTGACAGCAGCGAAGAAGCCGAAGAATCGGGCGCGGTGAAGAATATGGCAATGCTCGCTCATTCTTATGCAGAGGCTACTACGGTAAAGATCTCTGTAATTACCGGAAAAGCATACGGAGCTGCCTTTATAGCTCTTGCAGGCAAAAACGCCAATGCCGATGTTACTTTCGCTCTGCCCGGTGCAGTAATATCTCCCGTAGATCCGCTTGCGGCTGTTGAGATAATGCAGCATGATGCTCTTAAAGGCGCTGATGATACCGAGGCTAAGAGAAAAGAGCTTGCGGCAGAGTATGCAGAAAAATATGCAAGCGCGCAAAAGGCAGCCGAAAACGGCATCGCAGAGCTTGTTGAAGATGCATCGCTGCTGCGTGATGCGCTTATAAACGCACTCGATATGATGTCCGGCAAGCGCATTTCAACACTGCCTAAAAAGCACAGCAACATACCAATGTAATTGTGATGGAGGAATAAGCAATGAAAAGATATAACATAACAGTAAACGGAACAGCTTATGACGTTGAAGTAGAAGAAATAACCGACGGCGCGCAGGTCGCAGCAGCACCCGCAGCAGCACCTAAGGCAGCACCCAAGGCAGCGCCCAAAGCTGCTCCCGTTGCAGATGGCACAAAGATAACCGCACCTATGCCGGGTATGATACTCGATGTAAAAGTAGCGGTGGGCGATACCGTTACAAAGGGTCAGGCAATGTTTGTGCTTGAAGCTATGAAAATGGAAAACGATGTAAACGCAGTTTGTGACGGCAAGGTGCTCAGCGTGAATATCGCAAAGGGTACTTCTGTTGAAACAGGCACAGTGCTGGCTGTTATCGGCTGATAAACTTTTCTGAAAGGATCGCTTTATATGGCTAAACTTAAAATAACCGAAACGGTGCTTCGTGATGCGCACCAGTCGCTTATTGCAACAAGAATGCCTATCGAGGATATGCTTCCCGTGCTTTCGGCAATGGATAAGATAGGTTTTTACTCTGCGGAAGTGTGGGGCGGAGCAACGTTTGACTCATGCATAAGATTTTTGGGCGAAGACCCGTGGGAAAGACTGCGCATTATACGCAAAGAGATGCCCAATACCAAGCTGCAAATGCTCTTCCGCGGTCAGAATATGCTCGGCTACCGCCACTATGCAGATGATCTTGTTGAGTATTTCGTGCAGAAGTCTATCGCTAACGGCATTGATATTATCAGAATATTCGATGCGCTCAACGATATAAGAAACCTCGAGACCGCCATAAAGGCTGCCAAAAAGGAGCAGGGTCACGCGCAGGTGGCTATATCTTATACCACGGGTGAAGTGTTCACCGAGGAATACTATATAAACTATGCAAAGGCTATAGAAAACGCAGGCGCGGATTCTATATGTATAAAAGATATGGCTGCTCTGCTCACTCCTTACGAGGCAGGCAGGCTTGTAAAAGCTCTTAAAGAGACCGTTAAAATACCCATACAGCTGCATACACACTTTACCTCTGGTCTTGCGGATATGTGCATAATGCAGGCGGTAGAAGCAGGCGTTGACATCGTAGATACCGCAATGTCGCCGCTCGCGCTGGGTACATCTCACGCACCTACAGAGTCTATAGTCGCAGCGTTCAAGGGTACGGAATATGATACGGGTCTTGACCTTGTTGCCCTGAACGAGCTCAGAGGTTATTTCATGGGGCTTAGAAAGAAATATATAGACAGCGGTCTGCTTGACCCATCTATGCTCACAACAAATACCAATGCGCTTTTGTATCAGGTGCCCGGCGGTATGCTTTCAAACCTGCTCTCGCAGCTGAAACAGGCAGGCAAGGAAGATCAGCTTGAAGAAGTTCTTGCAGAAGTTCCAAGAGTGCGTAAAGATTCCGGCTTTCCTCCGCTGGTTACGCCCACTTCGCAGATCGTCGGCACGCAGGCGGTGTTCAATATAATCACAGGCGAGAGATATAAGACCGTTACCAAAGAGTTCAAGGGTCTTGTAAAAGGCGAGTACGGCAAAACGCCCGTCGAGATAAGCGAGGAGTTCAAAAAGAAGATCCTCGGCGACGAGGAGGCAATAACCTGCCGCCCTGCCGACCTCTTGCAGCCCGAGTTTGAGAAAATGAAGCTGGAGTGCGCCGAGTGGTGCCAGCAGGAGGAGGATATACTCACCTATGCCATGTTCCCGAAGGTTGCGCCGAAGTTCTTCGAGCAGAGAAGAAACAAGCGTTTTGGCATCGACAGCCACGCTGACGTTGCAAATAAGGTAGTGCCGATATAATAGAAAATTAGTTTCTTTTTACTTTTGTGCGTAATAATGTTGCTGCTTTCGCAGCGCGCAGGAGCGCACACATTGCCAGACTGTGAACAGTCTGGCAAGTGCCGAAGAACCCTCTTCGAGGCTTCTTCCCTGTTCTTCGGCTTTAGCCTCCAAGCCAAACCTGACACACATTGATACTTCGTATCAAGTGCAAATTACTTCGGCGACTTTTATTGGGTCGCCGATTTTGCACAGTGCGTTTATTATCAAAAGCTGTAGACTCTGTCAAGAAAAGAAAAGTTTTCGATTGACCCTTTTTCAAAAGGGTCATAGGGTCGAGGGGCAACGCCCCCGTCGCCGTCCGCAGACGGCGAAAGCCCCATACGGTAGGCGCTCCGCAAATGGGTGTAGCGGTCGTAAACGACCGCGGGGGAAGAATTATTTCGCTTTTAGTTTTTTGGGCGAAATAATTCTTCAGGCGTTCCCAACGGGAACGCTACGCCCATGCAAGAGAGGGCGTTCCCTAATTGTAGCGCATAGCTATTTTGCCGCGTTCCATTATGGAACGCCGTGCCATATGTGAAGTTCTCGCAGCTCCGCAGGCTTGCGCGACAGCGCAAATTAGATACGCTTTTTATAAGTAAACAAAAAAACAATCCCGAAAAAGTTTTACACTCTTTCGGGATCTCTATTTGAACAGCTCTTGTATATCGCATGGCAAGGGAGACGTAAACCTCATCTTTTCGCCGCTTTTGGGGTGTGTCAGCATGATCTCTGAGCAGTGGAGCGCCTGCCTCTTTATCTTGTCAACGCTTCCGCCGTACATATCATCGCCCATAAGCGGATGCCCCGTGTGCGAAAAATGCACCCTTATCTGGTGCGTTCTGCCCGTTTCAAGGCGTATCTTCAAAAGTGTGCATAAGCTGCTTTGACAAACAGGCTCGTATGCCGTAACAGCGCGCTTGCCGTCGCTCCTCACGCAGCGTTTTATAATGCTCTCGCGCTCTCTGGCTATCGGCAGGTCAATAACGCCGCCAACTTCAATTCTGCCCTCAACCGCCGCAAAGTAAGTCTTTTCAATGCAGTGCTGCAAATTCTTCGCCGCCAACGGGTCAAGCGCAACCACGCACAGCCCCGAGGTATCCCTGTCAAGGCGGTTTATCGGTCTGAAAGTCTTGCAGGGGTAAAGATACGCAAAATAATTTCCCAGCGTGTCGCATCTGTGCTTTGCAGAGGGGTGCACAGGCATACCCGAGGGCTTGTCGAACACCACAAAATATTCATCGCTGTAAACTACAGTGGCATTGTCAAGGGCTTTTGCTTCCAAGCGGTCATTGTCATCATACCGTATCGTGACTTCCTCGCCCTTTTGCAGTATGTCAACGGTCCGCACCGCCTTGCCGTTTGATGTTATGCCGCCCGAGCGTTTCAGCTTTGTTATAAGTCTGCGCGAAACGCCGTTTTTTCGCAGTATTTTCTCAACGCTGCCGCCCTCTTCCGCCGTAAAAGTGTACCGCATATCAGCTCTCCTTGCTGTGAAGATAATCTTCCACAGCGTTTTTTGTAACAAGGCTGGAGCACAGAACGCTCACGCTCATGTAGTAGTAGGGGAATATCACAAATATCGGGAACACCAGCAGGCATACCAGAAAGTAGTGCCAGAACGATAGCTGAAAAAATACGTATCTTATAATGTTTTTGCGCATCAGCCGCGAGGATAGCGTAAAGCAGTCAAGCATGCCTATTTCGGGGTACAGCACATTTATAAACGGCACAAGCCGCATTTTTATGCGAAAGTACAGAAAAACGCACAGCATTATTATCGCCATGAGCAGGCACAGCATGAACATCAGCAGACTCCTCGTCGTTATGTGCTGGCGGCACAGCTCAATGTAGTATGAAACGCCGAAAGCACAGGCAAAAAGCGGCACGAGCATCGCCGCCTGATAGATAAGCGAAATAGTCTGCATGAAGATTATTTTTGCGTAAAAGCGCAGTCCGTAGTGGCGTATCTCCCACTGCGTGCCTATAAAACTTTTGCCGTTAGCAAGGCTTATGTAGGTGCGGCGCATATTGCTAAGCGCAGGCACGAACAGCAGGTAGTATATCGCAGCACGTATTATCAGAAGTTTCAGAACCGTCTCCGAGCGTATATACTCCGAAAACGTCTCAAACCCGTCGTATATCATCAGAGTTATCCTGTAAATTATTAGCTCGCCCAGAGCTATCATAGTCATGAATGACAAAAGCGTCATGCTCAGGGCAATGCAGTTGCCCCAGTTGCCTGCCAGCCTTATCCTCGCCAGGCGTTTTATCTGCGAATTGTTTATTGCCGTTCACCTGCCTTTTGCATTTTTATACAAAATATCAGTCTTTCAGATATGGGAACTTTCCGCGTATCTCAAACACATCAGAGCGCTGCCACATATCCGCCGTGACAAGCACCTCATACCCCTCACCGAAGTCGCACGGCCACTCCATGGGTCTCGCTTTTGGCAGCCCGAAGCAGCTTAGCATATTCATAATAATACCACCGTGAGTTATAACCGCAGCAGTGTCAACGCCTCGGCTCATCATGTCGCATATGATAAAATCAGCCGCCCAGTAGCAGCGCTCTACAACGTCTCTCATACTCTCGCCGCCGGGGGGAGGGTTGTCCAGTCCGCCTTTCATAAATTCTTTGTACTGCGGCGTATTCATGATGTCTACCGCTCGCTTGTTTTCAAACTCGCCGAAATTCATCTCACGCAGCTCGGGCACAAGGCGCATAGAGCAGTCGGTGTATAAAAGCTCGGCGGTCTCGCGGCAGCGCTTCAAGGGCGAGGTGTATATCCTCTCCACGTGCGGATATACAAAGCTCTCCTTTTTCTTTTCAAGCTCTTTTCTGCCCTGCGCGCACAGCCCCTCGTCCGTAATGCCTATGTACCTGCCGTCAAGGTTTCCCTGCGTAATTCCGTGGCGTATAAATTGCAGCCTGTATCCTTTCATACAACAACATTCCCTCTGTAAATAAAATTTTTGATAAAATATTGCACAAATAGGTCATTTCCACTAAAAAACATCTTTACAAATTGAATAAAATCGTTTATAATATACTTTGAGATGATGTATTCGCTCAAAGTTTTTTCTATATAAATTATTGTAACATATTTTTCAGATAAATTCAACCGTATAGGAGATGATATTAAATGCGCCTTAACGGAATAGCGCTTTCCCACAATAAAAACACCGCCGAGACACCTACCGTTCCCGTGCCGCTGCCCGAGAGCGTAAAAATACCCATGAGCCAGCATATGGGCGTGCCGTGTCAGCCGCTGGTAAAGGTGGGCGATGAGGTAAAGGTCGGTCAGAAGATAGGCGATACCGATGCCGTGATGTCCGCGCCGATACATTCGAGCGTTTCGGGCACTGTTTCGGCTATTGAAGATTTTCTGCTTGCAAACGGCAAGGTGTGCAAAGCCGTTGTTATAAAAAGCGATGGAAAGCAGAAGATGTCCGAAGAGATATACAGACCCGTTGTAAACAGTACCGAGAGCTTTATAAACGCCGTAAAAGAGAGCGGCTGCTGCGGTCTGGGCGGCGCAGGTTTCCCGACGCATATAAAGCTTCGGGTAGATACAAAGGTAACGCCTATTGACAGCCTTGTTATAAACGCCGCCGAGTGCGAACCGTATATAACCAGCGACTACCGTGAACTTGTTGAAGCCTCCGAAGATGTTCTTGACGGCATCGACAAGGTTATGAAATACATAGGCATAGCCCACGCGTATATATGTATTGAAGACAACAAACCACAGGCTATCGCGGATATGAAGCGGCGAACAGCCTCGCGCGATGACATAACGGTAGTAAAGCTGAAGTCTTCCTACCCGCAGGGAGCGGAAAAGGTGGTAGCATATTCGGCTACCGGAAGAATAATAGGCGAGGGCGAACTGCCTGCATATAAAGGCATAATAGTTATGAACGTCTCCACCGCAGGCTTTATTTCAAGATATCTGAAAACCGGCATACCGCTTGTTGAAAGGCGGCTCACGCTGGACGGCGACGCGTTCAGAACGCCTTGCAACGTAAAAGCCCCGATAGGCATATCAGTAAGAGAGCTTATAAAGTTTGCAGACGGCAGCCCCGATTCAATAGCAAAATTGCTCTCGGGCGGACCTATGATGGGTATGTGCCTGTATGACTTTGATACCCCCGTAATGAAAACAAACAACGCGATACTCGGCTTTACAGAAAAAGCAGCCGTGAGGCAAGAGGTAAAAACGCCCTGCATACGCTGCGGCAGATGTGTGAGAGCCTGCCCCGTAAAGCTTATGCCGACCGAACTTGAAAAGGCATATGATGCCAAAGATGTTGACAGGCTGAAAAAGCTGAAAGTAAACCTTTGCATGAACTGCGGCAGCTGCTCTTATGTATGCCCTGCAAAGAGAGACCTGGCAGAGAAAAACCAGCTTGCCAAAGAGCTTATAAGACCGTAGGAAAGGAGCGCGCCTGAATGGATAAACTTATAGTTTCGCCCTCGCCGCATATAAGGGCTTCGGCGGCAACATCTAAAATAATGGGCAATGTGCTTGTGGCGCTGCTTCCTGCTGTTATTGCCGCAACGCTGCTTTTCGGCGGCAGAGCGCTGATACTCATCGGCGTGTGTACAGGCACAGCGATAATCTGGGAAAGACTTTGCAACTTAGTTATGAAACGCCCCGACACCACGGGCGACCTCTCGGCTGCGGTAACGGGCATGATACTTGCTTTAAATCTTCCGCGCAGCCTGCCTTACTGGATGGCGATACTTGGCACGTTTGTGGCAATAGTTATAGTAAAGCAGCTGTTCGGCGGTTTGGGCAACAACTTTGCCAACCCTGCAATAGTCGGCAGAATTGTGCTTTTCCTCTCGTTTCCCTCGGCAATGACCGCATGGACAGACCCCATGATACAGCCCGAAGTTTACGATGCTGCTACCATGGCGACACCGCTGGTTTCAAAAACCGCAAGCTATTCAGATTTATTTTTAGGTACAGTGCGCGGCTGCCTCGGTGAGACCTGCGCTTTTGCTCTGCTGCTTGGCGGTATGTATCTTATCGCTATGAAGATAATATCTCCTGCAACGCCTGTTGCTTTCATCGGTACGGTGGCGGCGTTTTCGTGGCTTGCAGGAAAAGATCCGCTCTATCAGGTGCTTTCGGGCGGTCTTATGCTCGGCGCGCTGTTTATGGCTACCGACTATGTAACAACGCCTGTTACCACGCTTGGCAAAGTAATATTCGGTCTGGGCTGTGGTCTGATCACCTGTGTTATCAGGTTTTACGGCTCATACCCCGAGGGCGTTTCGTTCTCGATACTTCTGATGAATATAGTTACGCCTTATATTGATATGCTGACAGGCGCAAGACCCGTTGGCGCGAAGAAGAAAGAGAAAAAGGCGGCAAGGGAGGCGGCAGCATGAAATTCTTCAAAGAAAAAATAATGCCGTCGCTGGTGCTGTGCCTTATATGTTCTCTGGTGTGCCTGCTGCTTGTCGGCGCGTATGAACTTACATATGTTGACAACACAGGCGTTATGACAGACGAGCTTAAAGCAGGCTGCAAAGAAGTCTTCGGCAGTGATGATTTTGAGATACTCAAAGATGCTGAGGGAAACGTCATAGAATTTGATGGCGTTACAGCCGCGATAGTCAACAAAGAAACAAAACAGTGCCTTTTTGAGATATACGAAAACGGCTACAGCAAAGACGGCATACACGTGCTTGTCGGCATGGACGAAAACGGTGCGGTCGCAGGGGTAACGTTCATCACCTGCGGCGAAACACCCGGTCTTGGCACAAAGGTAAACGACAAGGATTATCTTGCAAAGTTTATAGGAGCAAATAATGAAGCTGCTGTAGATTCTGTAGATAAAGTGACCGGTGCATCGTATTCTTCAAAGGGCATAAAAGCCGCAATAACCACCGCGGTGAATACTTACAGCGAGAACAGGGAGGCGATCTTCGGTGAGTGATAATACACACGGCGCAATGCATGAATTTGTCAAGGGCATAATCAAAGAAAACCCCGTTCTGGTGGGGCTTCTGGGTATGTGCCCTACGCTTGCCATAACCACGCAGGCGTTCAATGGCATAGGCATGGGGCTTGCCACAACGTTCGTTCTGGTGTGCTCGAATATCGTCATCTCAATGCTTAAAAAGGTGATACCCAGCACGGTGCGGCTGCCGTGCTTTATAGTAATAATCGCAGGCTTTGTAACACTTATTGAGTTTCTGATGAAAGGCTATCTGCCGGAGATGTATTCAGAGCTCGGCATATTCCTGTCGCTAATTACGGTAAACTGCATAATACTCGGCAGAGCGGAGGCTTTCGCTTCTAAAAATACCGTAATACATTCCGCGCTTGACGGCTTGGGAATGGGTCTGGGCTTTACGCTCGCGCTGTTCTTTATGGCATCAATTCGTGAAATAGTCGGCTCGGGAACATGGCTTGCAGGCACAAAGTTTATGATAGAGATACCTTGGGTGCACGATAACCCCACGCTTATATTCATAATGCCCGCAGGAGGATTTTTCGTGCTCGGCTGCCTGATAGCCGTTATAAACAAGCTCGCAAAGCGCAAGCCGCCGAAAGAGATAAGCTGTGAAAACTGCCCCAATGCAGCCGCCTGCGCAGGCAAGGAAAGCTGCGAAGCGGCAGCCGCTAAGTAAGGAGGGCGCATATGGGATACATACTTATACTTGTGGGAACAGTGCTTGTAAACAACATAGTGCTTTCGCAGTTTATGGGAATATGCGCGTTCCTTGGCGTTTCAAAGCAGATGAAAAGCTCGGTGGGAATGGGCGCGGCTGTAATATTCGTAATGGTGTGCGCCGCCGTGATAACCTACCCGATATACAAACTGCTGGAGCATTTTGAGATAACATACTTAAAAACCGTGGCGTTCATACTCGTTATAGCAATGTTCGTGCAGATGGTAGAGATGATAATAAAAAAGCTCATGCCGCCGCTTTATAAGGCGCTGGGCATATATCTTCCGCTGATAACCACAAACTGCGCCGTCCTCGGCGTTACCATAACAAACGTTGACGAAAGCTATAATATAGCCCAGTCGGTGGTAAACGCCTTTGGTACGGGCGTGGGCTTTACCCTCGCGCTGCTGCTGTTCTCGGGCGTAAGAAGCAGGATAAACGACTCAAAACTGCCCGAAACATTCAAGGGCGTTCCTGCAACGCTTATCGCGGCTTCTATAGTATCGCTGAGCTTCATGGGCTTTTCGGGGCTGATATAATGAACGGCACACGCCGCACCCCGTATACTATTTTTACAAAGGAAATGAAGAAAACGCATACTGTGCTTATACCTTCAATGCTGGATTTTCACTTTCCTCTTCTGGTGTATGCTTTCAGAGCAGGCGGATACAAAGCGCAGGTGCTCTCTCACTTTTCGGGAGATGTCATCGCCGCCGGGTGGGAGTATTCAAACAACGATATATGCTACCCTGCAAACCTTATTATAGGGCAGTTTGTCACCGCACTCAAAAGCGGCAGATATGATACACATAAGACAGCGCTGTTGCTGCCACAGACGGGCGGAGGCTGCCGCGCCTGTAACTATATACATCTGCTGAGAAAGGCTCTTGTAAAAGCAGGCATGGGGTATGTTCCGGTAATATCTTTAAACGTCAGCGGCGTTGAAAAACACAGCGGCTTTTCTGTAACCCCGAAGATGCTTCTCACTGCCTGCGCCGCAGTAATGTACAGCGATCTTCTCATGCACCTTTATAACTGCACCTCGCCGTATGAAAACAGCAGCGGAGAGTGCAAAAGACTTCTTTGCGTGTGGAGAAAGCGGCTGTCAAAAGCCTTTGAAAGCGGCAGACTTATTCTTCCTTTCAGTATGGGCAAAGTATTTGATCGCATATGCAGCGACTTTTCAAAAGTAAAGAAAGCATACAAAAAATGCCCGAAAATATGCGTTACGGGCGAATTATATGTAAAATTTTGCTCTATCGGCAACGACGGTCTGGAAGATTTTCTGCGTACCGAGGGCTGCGAAGTTTACATGAGCGGCTTTGCAAATTATATGATGTACCTTATGGATAACTGCAAAGCGAACGACAGGCTGTATGATAAAGCTACCGTTTCGGGCGTGCTTTCGCCGCTTGCGGTAAAAGTTGTCGGCAGTATGCAGGAGCGCATGAACAAAGCTTTGGCAAAATATTCTCTGCCTCAGATGTCAACATATAAATATCTTAAAGAAAAATGCTCGTGGGCAGGTTCATTCGGGCAGACAATGGGAGACGGCTGGCTCATATCCGCCGAAGCCGCCGATGGTCTGCAAAACGGCTGTGACGGCTGCATAATTGCTGTGCCGTTTGGCTGCCTGGTAAGCCATACCGCCGCGAGAGGTGTAATATCAAGGCTGCGCAAAAGGTTTCCCGGTGCCGCCGTTTCAGCGGTAGATCACGATTCGGGGCTTTCAAGGATAAACAGGCGCAACCGCATTAAAATGATAATAAGTTTTGCAGATAAGCAGAAAAATTGATCGGAGTGAATGTATATGCAGTATTTGATACCTGTTTTGCTGTTTGCGGCGCTGGGCGTGCTCGCAGGCGTGCTGCTGACGGTGTGTTCCAAGGTGTTTGCCGTCAAGGTAGACGAGCGGCTCGAGCAGCTTCAGGAGGCTTTGCCGCAGATAAATTGCGGCTCTTGCGGATATTCGGGCTGTAACGCCTACGCGGATGCCATACTCAACGAGGGCGCGCCGCTTAATATGTGCAAACCGGGCGGCGCTGAGTCGGCAGGGAAACTCAGCGAGATAATGGGCGTTGAAACAGAGCACCCCGAGCAGGAAGTGGCGTTTGTGCGATGCTCGGGTAACTGCAACGTTACACAGCATAAATATGTGTATGACGGCTCACAGAGCTGCCGCGCCTCTAACAGATACTACAACGGCAGCAAGGTGTGCACAAGCGGCTGCCTCGGCTACGGCGACTGCGTTGAGGTCTGCCCAAGCGGTGCAATATCTATCGTCGACCGCATAGCCAAGGTGGATAAGAACAAGTGTGTCGGCTGCGGTCTGTGCGCAAAAGCCTGCCCCAATTCGCTTATTGTTATCCGCAGAAAGAGCCAGAAAGTAGATGTGGGATGCAAATCTACCGCTATAGGCAAAATTACCCACAGCGTGTGTGAAAACGGCTGTATCGGCTGCCGTATGTGCGAGAAGAAGTGCCCAAACGGCGCGATAAAGGTCGAAAACAACTTTGCGAATATAGATTATTCCAAGTGCGACGGCTGCGGTCAGTGCGCTCAGGCGTGCCGACTTGGGGTAATAAAGCTGACCTGACAAAGGTTTTGCGGAATATTTTAAAAAATTTCTCCGAAACGCTTGACTTTTGGTTCGGGATTTGGTATAATATAAAAGCTGTCGTATAACGGCAGCGGTATGAGTTATTAGCTCAGTTGGCAGAGCACTTGACTTTTAATCAAGGTGTCCCGGGTTCGAATCCCGGATAGCTCACCAGAAACGCCCTTGACTAACGTCAAGGGCTCAGTTAATAGTGAATAATGAATAGATTATAGTTAATAGTTGTCCGTAAGGAAGGCGTTTCTGTACTATTCGTTATTCACTTTTCATTATTCACTACACTTGACTTCCTGCTTTGCATTCTTCAAGTGCTGAAGAACCCTCTTCTAGGATTCTTCTCATTCATTATTCACTAACTATTATTAACCGCTTTTGCTTTTAACGAGTTGAGAGACCCTTTATGGGCTCTTTTTTATTGCGCTTACGCGCGGCGCAGGAGCGCGTTCACCGCCTGCACTCAGACACACCGAATATACTGTCAGGCGGTATGCAAAAATCAATAAACCCCTTGACAAATAGTTTTTCATGGTGTATAATATAAATAGAAAAGGAGTGCCGACTTAGACTAAGCGGTTGTCTCCCAAATGAACAGTAAAAATAACCGTCAGATTAGAGGCCTGCGGTTATTTTTTGTTAATGTTCTTTATTATCTCGCTTATGATCGCGAAGATCACAGCGAAGACTAATGAAAGAATGATAGCCAGAACTACATAAAGTATTTCCATGCCTATCGCCCTCCTTTCGCGCTTGTATTTCGTCACTACTATGTAGCACGATACTCCAAGTCTAATGCGAACAGAGGGAAACAACCGCCCGTATAGTCCAGTTTCGGCACTCGTGCCTATTGGCACAAGTATATTATAACATATCCTGTCGGTATATGTCAAGCGGCGCGGCTGTGATGCAGCAAGAAAAAGTGTGCCACGTGGCACATCTGCACGATATACTTTCCGAAGAAAAAACTGTTGACAAATCATTTTAAGTGGTGTATAATATAAATAGAAAAAGGAGTGCCGACTTAGTACGATAGCGGCTAGCTCCCAAAAGTTTTTGGTTTAAAGTAACCGCAACGTTTTGAGAGATGTGCGGTTACTTTCTGTTATTCGTTATATTATCAATGTAATATAGAATAATGATAATAAGTATCATGGTCAAATAATCCATAATACCCACCTCCCTTCTGCCTCTGACAGAGGAGAATATGGGAGATAGCCGCTTTTCCGTTTCGTACCTTACCGGCACCATATATATTATAGCATATTCCGACGGTATATGTCAAGCGGTGCGGCTCTGATGCAGCAAGCAAAAATGTGCCACATGGCACACCTGCACGGTATACTTTCCGAAGAAAAAACTGTTGACAAATCATTTTAAGTGGTGTATAATAAAGGCAGAAAGAAGCATATCGGTTGCTTACTTTCTGTGGTTATTTTTTTATGTGTTTGAGAGCAAAGAGATGGTTGTTATTAGTCATCTCTTTGTTTTTGATACATTTATTCCGTTGTATAGTTCTGTTCGCAGAGCATTATCAAGCATCTTTATTCTATCGCCCAGCAGCTCTGCTATTACCTTTACCCTGTCAGCATATCTGTAATTGCTTTTATAAAACATATCAGCTGCTTCTTCGGGCAGATCGCGCAGCTTTGAAAGCTCATACCTTTGCGGACAAGTTACAAGTTTTATCTGCTCACTGTGCAGCTTTGCAAAAGGCTTTCCGCACGGTATGTCGGCTTTTGTATCGATGTAATTTGTATCCTCGTTGTATCTCAGACTTCTGCCGCTGTCAAACAGGGGTGCAAAACCCGTATATTCAAGAGTATTTACATCTCGTACCGCGCCGAAATTGTTGTAATGACGATCCTCATTCCCCATAATAAAATCAACGACTATCATATCGTCAATACTTTTTTCATAGCCGGGAATGTGCAACATCTTGCAGGTGTTCTTGAAAAGCTCATACTTTGACACGCGCTGATCGTTATAATAATACTTATTAAGTATCGCTTTGGCAGGAACAAGCTCTGTGTTCTCGTCAATAAAACACTTGCACCTGCAATGGCTCTCACCGTTTTTTGTATACGCAAAATACTCGGTATGATCTATGTTCAGACGTCTGCATATCATAGAGGCGATCTCTTCGTTGAAAGCCTCCTGCTGATAAGGCGGAGTGCTTGCCTTTATAAGATACCTGTCACCGTTTTCAACTATCCACTTTTTTGACAAATAACCTGCGGCAGAAATATCCGGCGACATAAGGCTCGGAGTGTCCACTTGTGTTCTGTCGAACATTATTCTGCCAACGTCGAGAGAAAAATCATTTGTAAAGTAATTGACGGTGTCCCACGAAAGTCCGCTGCCGCTCTGGCATATCCAGTATTGATCGGAGAGAGACAAAAAATAATTTTGCTTGGCAAGCTGAGTCACAGAGACCTCATTGCCAACAGACTCTTGCATAACTTCCATGCTCTTTTGAAGATCCTGCCTGCTTGCCGGAATATTTCTGGACGAAAGCCATGCGGAAAAGCTGTTTATATCAACTACGCCGTCGTCAATTGCCAGTTCAGGGGGCGCATACTCTGAATTAAACACGTCGATAATACGATCCACGGAAAAGCCCGTGCTTCCGATCGTTTCAAATTCTAACACTTCTGTTCTTTTGTTCATCAGCAAATAACGCATCTTTTTCGCCTCCCTGAATATTGTACCACAATTTATAGGTATGTGTCAAGCGGAGCAGCTGCGAGCAGCAGCGTATATACGCAAAAAATCGCCGCGACCTTAAAGATCACGACGACGTGGCTGGGGTGGAAAGATTCGAACTTTCGGAATGACGGAGTCAGAGTCCGTTGCCTTACCGCTTGGCGACACCCCAAAATTGCTATTGCGTGTATACGGCACAGCCGCTCTGGTTGGGATAGATGGATTCGAACCATCGGAATGACGGAGTCAAAGTCCGTTGCCTTACCGCTTGGCTATATCCCAGTATCTATTCTCAACGTCACTAGATTATTATATCAGCAATTTGCCCCAAATGCAAGCACGGCGGCACTTTGTTTACAAAAAATTCATAATTGCCATTTTGCAGCCTGTGAAAAAATTTTTGAAAAAGCCTCGAAAAGTGTTGATTTTCAGTAAAATTTCTGATATAGTATTATTAGAAATATTTTTTGGAGGTATACATACTATGGGTGCAAAATCATTAAAAGAGGGCGGCGCAGCTGCTCTTAAAAAAACAGGCGGATTTTTCGGCGAATTTAAGGCGTTTATCTCGCGCGGAAACGTCATGGACCTGGCGGTCGGCGTTATCATCGGCGGCGCGTTTCAGAGCATAGTTACCGCTCTGACAGCAGACTTTATCAATCCGCTGATCGCATCAGTCGGCGGTGCGGAGGTCGCAGGTTCGATCCGTCTGCCGTGGGTAGACTACACAAACCTTGAAACTCTTGAAGAAGTTCAGAGTATGTCGCTCAACTACGGCGACTTCATCACCGCGGTCATCAATTTTCTCATCATGGCGTTCATAATCTTCATTCTTATGAAGAGCATAAACAAGCTTATGAGCCTTGGCAAGAAAGAGGAAGAACCCGCTCCCGAAGAACCTGCTCCCAAGCCGGACGACGTTGTACTGCTTGAAGAGATCCGCGACCTTCTGAAACAGCAAAACGGCTCCGCCGCAGCGACAGCTGAAACAGTTGCGGCCGCCGAAGAATAGGCATAATAAAAGCAGCCTGCCGAAAGGTAAGCTGCTTTTGCTTTTATAATTCTTTAGGTAGCTGCATCACTCAAAGTCCAGTTTGGCTCATCTGCAAGATGGGGATAGCCTCCAACGTATCTGTCGCCGCTTTCCTTTGCCCAGATCACAGCAGATGGGAAACCGTAGCTGTTTATTCTTACGGAGAAAAACGTTCCTTCAAAATCAGAGCCTGCGTTGATAGCCATAGCGTTTTTGATGTAAGTTTCAGCCGAAGCCGCCGAAGGAGCGGTCTGCGGAACTTCCGGAGTGCGATTGCCGGGTTCGCTGCTGTCGGGAAGACCGTCTATCTCAATGTATGTGCCGGAGCTGGGGTAGGTCGTGGCAGGCAGCTTGATTCCCGCATTTATGCATTGCATACAATAATTGTTTACCGAATTGTATATTGTTTTGGCGGAGGAATTAGCAGAATCAAGTTTTGACTGAGCCACATATGAGATCATAGCCGGTACTGTTATAGCTGCCAAAACAGCGATTATCGCCATGACAACAATAAGCTCTATAAGGGTAAAGCCCTTGCTGAGAGCGTTATTGTCGGTCTTTTTATTATTGAACATTTTACGCATGACCGCATCTGTCCTTTCAAAAGCATATTTACTATTTTATTATATCTTGAACGGCTCAAAAAGTCAATACGATTAAGCAAATTTAACATTAAGCCCCGTGATTTTTGGTTATACCGCACAAAAAATAAGGCTCTGTTTTGCACACTTTGCGTTCACGGGCAGAGGTCAGAAATGTATTTGCAGTGTTTGCGAATTGTTTTGTTATTTGCGCTTACGCAGCAGCGCACACTTTGCCAGACTGTAAACAGTCTGGCAAGTGCCGAAAAAATTCCTCGCCGCCATAAACGGTCGGCGGCGCATACCTTGTGGTATGACGGAATTTTTTCCTTTGCTATTCACATTTTGCTCGTAAATGCTGTTCACTTTGCCAGACTGTAAACAGTCGGTCAAGTGCAGGAAAAAATCCCTCGTCGCCCTGCGCAGCTGGCAGAATATTCAGCCATTCGTCGCTGTGGGGGACAGTTAGCGTGTAAATAGAAGTAATTGTTGGGGGCTTTTCTTGCCTCTTGCCTTTTGTAATCGCAGGTATGAAAAAATATCGCAAAGGTCGTAAAAGCTGTTTCTTACTTCTAACATCTCACCTCTAACCTCTGATATCGTATACCTTCGGTGTGGCTGGCTTTTTTCGGCACTTGACACACAAATTTTTTCACGGGAACAAAAAAGGGACACATCGCTCTGTGTCCCGGAATTGGGTGCAGCCTTTATGAGAACCAAAACGAGCCAAACATCACTGTTAAAATGATCAGGTAGTTTGCACCGAGGAGCTATAATATTTAGTGAATAATGTAAAGTGAATAGCGAATAACGAATAGTACAGAAACGCCTTTCTTACGGACAACTATTATCTACAAACTATTCACTATTAAATGAGCCCTTGACACACAAAATTCTATTCACGGGAACAAAAACGGGACACATCGCTCTGTGTCCCGAAATTGGGTGCAGCGTCACGCTGCTGGTTGCGGGAGGAGGACTTGAACCTCCGACCTTCGGGTTATGAGCCCGACGAGCTACCAACTGCTCCATCCCGCGATATGCTTTTTTAGGTCAGTAAAACTATTATATCACAATAACATTGCCATGTCAAGCAAATTTTAAAAAAACTTTCCGACAACTTATACAACTTTTCTCGCTGACACGCACGCTAATTTGTCATAACGTTAAAAATTTAATGTTTATCATTAAAAAATAATTGACAAAAGATAAATAGCGTGTTACAATATAAACATACAAAGCAAGCTTGTACGTTAAACCAAACCTTTTAAGGAGAATTTTTATGGAAACATACGAAAGAAACGAAAACGTAAGAAAAATCAACACCCTCGGCAAGATCACCAACATCGTCATCAACATTGCAAAAGTCATCATGATAATATGTATAGCGTGCGCAGTTGCGGCAGGGGTGTTTTGTCAGTTCATGCCCAAAGACTTTATCACGGCAAGCGGCAGCGCGAACGCCGAAATTACCGTGAACAGCTCTGAAAAAGGCACGATATTTGACATCTTTGCCGAGAACCTGGTTGACGCCGACAGGGTAAGCATAGGGGTAATGGGTCTGAGTTTTGATTTCACGCCCGATAAGATTTCCATGGGCGACGGCGCTTTCAAATACGTTATAAACGCCTCTGCGGACGGCATTACCACGACCGAAGTAAAGCTCGCCTTAACGCTGGCTATGGCATACGCGGCGCTGGCAGGTGTGGCGGCACTGATAGCACTTGTGTTCGGCGGAAAGCTTGCAAAAGCCCTGAAAAATTGCGCCTCGCCGTTTGAAGACAGCGTTACCAAGGCAATGAAGCACTTTGCTATATCTCTTATACCGTTTGCGGCGATCTCAATTTTGCCTGCTACGGGCGTAAACACCGCCGCAGTGCTGATAGTAGTGTGCGTGATACTGTTCTTTGCGTACCTTTTCAGATACGGCGCACAGCTGCAAAAACAGTCTGACGAAACTCTGTAAAGGTGAGAATAATGGCAATAATCCTAAGATTAGACCGAGTTATGGCTGACAGAAAAATGAGCCTTAACGAGCTCAGCGAAAAAGTCGGCGTGAGCAACGTGAACCTTTCTAAAATAAAAACCGGCAAAATAAGCGCGATACGCTTCTCAACTCTGGACGCGATCTGCAAAGCGCTTGACTGCCAGCCAGGCGATATTCTGGAATACGTTCCCGAAAAATAGCTGTCGGCGCCTGCCTTGACATTTCTCGACAGGATATGCTATAATATTCTTGTGCCGGTAAGGTACGAAACGGAAAAGCAGGCAACAGCGTCTTCTTGCGAAGACGCTTGTAAGTTTTATTTCGCCGACAAAAGGTCGGCGATTTTTGTGCGACTTCATAGAAGTCGCTTAAAACCATAAAACTTCCCCTCCCATTCCCCCTCGGTCAGAGGTAGGAGGGAGGTGGGTTTAATGGACTATTTGACGTTAATACTCATAATTATTATTCTGTATTACATAGATGATATCACGAATAATAAAAAATAACCGCCAGATCTCAAACTAAACGGTTATTTTTATAACTTAAAGTCTGGGAGATAGCCGCTATCGTACTAAGCCGACACTCCTTTTCTATTTATATTATACACCATGAAAGAATATTTGTCAAGTGGTTTTGGAAAACCGCCTGCCTTGACATTTCCCGACGGGATATGTTATAATATACTTGTGCCGGTAAGGTACGAAACGGAAAAGCGGCTATCTCCCTGATTCTCCTCTGTCAGAGGCAGAAGGGAGGTGGGTATTATGGATTATTTGACCCTAATACTTATTATCATTATTCTGTATTACATTGATAATATCACGAATAATAGAAAATAACCGCACAGCCTACCAAGATGTCGCGGTTATTTAACTAAAGCGTTTTGGGAGCTAGCCGCTATCGTACTAAGCCGGCACTCCTTTTTCTATTTATATTATACACCATGAAAAAATATTTGTCAAGCACTTTTTGCGCTGCTTCTTTTTTTGCCTGCGTGGTTGACAATCGGGCAAAATTGAGTTATAATATATATGTATGGTCTTTTCATGTCGTAATATAGAAAAATAGGGCTTTGCAAAAGGCATACGCGGCTTGCATTATTACAGGTCATTACATCTTTTTTATGGAGGAGATGCTATGTCTGAAAAACATAAAATACTTATAGTTGACGATAACGAAGCGAACAGAGAGCTTCTTATAGATATGCTGGAGGACGACTTTGACGTGTATCAGTGCGCCGACGGCAAGGAAGCTATCGCGGTGATATCAAATCAGGGAAGCACATTTTCTCTGGTGCTGCTTGACATATTTATGCCCGAGGTAGACGGCTTTCAGGTGCTGAAGGTCATGAACAAGCTGAGGATCATCGAGGATCTTCCCGTTATCATGATATCCTCCGAAAGCTCACCAGAGAGCATGGAGCACGCCTACAGGCTGGGCGCTACCGACTACATACCGCGCCCGTTCAATATGATGATAGTACGCAGAAGAGTTATAAATACTATCATGCTGTATTCAAAGCAGAAAAAGCTCATCGAGACCGTTGAAGAACAGGTAGAGGAGAAAGAAAAGAACAGCGAGATGCTGATAAATATCCTCAGCCATATAGTTGAGTTTCGTAACGGTGAGAGCGGTCTGCACGTTCTGCACGTGCGCAGGATAACAGAAATACTGCTCGACTGCCTTACGCAGAAGACCGACAAATACGCGCTTACAAAGTCTACAAAAGCTATGATAGCTAACGCCTCGGCGCTGCACGATATAGGCAAGATATCTATACCCGATTCCATTCTTAATAAGCCGGGCAGACTTACCGATGAAGAGTACGCCATTATGAAAACGCACTCGGCGGCTGGCGGAGACCTTGTAAATCAGCTTCCTATCTATAAAGACGAACCCCTTGTGCGCTCGGTGTTTGAGATATGCCGTTGGCACCATGAACGTTTTGACGGCAGGGGATACCCCGACGGTCTTAAAGGCGACGAGATACCAATTTCGGCGCAGGTGGTCGCAGTTGCGGATGTCTACGATGCGCTTACCAGCGAGAGGTGCTATAAAAAAGCATTCTCGCATGAAAAGGCTGTTGAAATGATACTCAACAATGAGTGCGGCGTGTTCAACCCACTGCTTATGGAATGTCTGGTAGATTCGGCGGAAATGATAAAGTCTGAGCTCTCTAAGGATATGATAGAGGAGATAGGCAAGTCAGAGTCGCGGCTTATAGCGCAGGAGATACTTGAAAACAAGAACATCGCACGCAGCGACCTTCTCTCACAAAGCCTTAAATATGAGAGGGAAAAGAACGAGTTTTATAACGTTTACGGCAGCGACCTTATTTTCGAGTATATAACAAAGACTGATATGCTTATTTTCTCGGATAAGAGCGCGGAGCTTCTGGGCGTTGAGAAAACCATAATGTCGCCTGCAAGCAACAGCAAACTCCTCGATGCAATGGGCATTGAAACGCATAAAAAGCTTGAAGACGAGATATTTAAGACCACCGCAGATGCTACCGACGGTCAGTGCGATCTTCAAAGCGGCAATAAGTTCTGGAGGATAATCTTCCGTACACTCTGGAGCGACGGTTCATTGACGGGAACGGTTGGTATTATAAGGCTTATAGATCCGGAAACATAAGAAGGAGCAAATTTATGAACATAAAAGAATGTTACGCGCAAATGGGCGCAGACTTTGCCGATGTGCTTGCAAGAATGATGAAGGAGGAGAGAGTGAAGAAATTTGCCCTTCGCTTTCTTGACGACCCGAGTTTTGAGCTGCTGAAAACATCGCTGGAGGCTAAAAATTATGACGAGGCTTTCAGAGCGGCGCACACCATAAAGGGCGTAAGCCAGAACCTTAGCTTTACAACGCTTTATCAGTCCTCGCATGAGCTGTGCGAGGCTCTCAGGGGCGGCAAGGCGCTTGAAGATGTTTCTCTTTATGACAACGTTGTCCGCGACTATGAAATGACCGTCGCAGCGCTTAAAAAGGTCGATGAATAATAAAAATTGCCGCGGAATATCCTGCGGCTTTTTTGTGTGGTGATACTATGAAAACTCTTGTGCTTTACGGCTCTCCGCGCAGGGCAGGGGACACGGCTTTTCTTTTGAATATGCTGCTCGAAAGCCTTGACGGCGAGTATATGACGGTAGACTGCTATCATGAAAACATCTCGCCGTGTATAGACTGCCGTGCCTGCCGCCGGAGCGATAACTGCGCGATAAACGACGGTATGCAAAAGGTGTATGAATACGCCGAAAAGTGCGATGATCTGGTAATAGCCACGCCGCTGTATTTTTCTCAGCCCACAGGCAGACTGCTTGACGTTTGCAGCAGAGCGCAGGTGTATTTCTCACAAAGGCGTTTTCGCGGTATTGCACCGAATTTAAGTATACGCAAAGGCGGCGTGATACTCACAGGCGGCAGCGGCGATACTACAGGCGCGCAAAAGGCGTTTGATACGCTTAAAGATGTGTTTCTGATGTTTGGTGTGAAAAATATCGCTCCGCCCGTTTGCTGCCTCGGCACCGATAAAACATCGGCGGCTGAAAACATATCAGTAATAAGCGAGATACAACTCCTTGCAGAATTTCTTAACGCATAAAAAAGCGGCAGTCACAGCGGCTGCCGTTTTATTTGTATTCTATAGTATCGTGCGCCTGCTTTGCTTTATAAGCTCAAACAGCCCCGTATCGCAAAGCGACAGCGCCGCACCGTGCCCCACAACGACAACGTGATCTACATAACGGACTTTCATCCTTACCAGCAGATCGTAAAGTTCTTTCATAGCCGAAATTTCTTTGCTGCTCGGCAGGATCTCTGTGCCCTCGGTCTTGTGCGCGAGTATTATGCTGCTGCATTCGTTGGCAGCGATCGCTCTGAGTATGTTTGCAGGCTCGGCTATCTCTTTGTAAGGATCGCTTCTGCAAATAGTTTCTGTTTCAACAAGGCGCAGCGAAGACGTCAGTAAAAATGCCTTCATGCAGCCGCACGGTTCGTTTTCAAAGCTTTTTCTGACTATTTTTGTTACCGTATCAACGTCAGACATAACAGGCCGCAGATCTGCCGCCGTCATGTGTTTTGCCAGCTGCGGAAAATACTTTATGAACGCCGCACTTTTGCGCGATATGCCCTTTACCTGACAAAGCTCGTCAATGCTTGCCTGCGATACCCCGTAAAGACCGCCGAAACGCGCCGTCAACTCGTGTGCGATCTCGTTAGTGTTCTTTCGCGGAATGGTGTAGAACAGCAGAAATTCAAGTATCTCATGCTCAGAAAATCCGCGCAGACCCGTTTGCTGAATGCGCGCCCTTACCCTCTGCCTGTGCCCTGCGTGATAATTTATCTTGCCGTCAGCCATGTGTTCCACCGCCGCGCATCTCTTGCAGCTTTTTCACAATAGCTTCATATGCATCTTCCGGCTGAGAGATGTCTTTCACAGCCGTCTCCATAGGGCAAAAGCCGTCGCCTTGGCGATTTTTTATTGCAGGGACAATATTTTCACAGTAAAATTGTATGCCGTGCTCGTCAAGCACCCTGGCGGCAAGTTCGCTTATTGTAACGCAGTAGATCTCTTTAACATTCAGAAGAACATACATAAACGCCGCCGCTTTTCCTATGACCTTGTCTGCAAAGCTGTAGTGAGAATAGTCTTTTTTGCTTTCATACAGCTGCAAAAGCGGCTTCACACCTCTCTCACGGCTGGTGAATACATCTCCACCGCAGGCAGCGCAGGTAAGCGTATCATCAGAGAGAAGTATCTCCTTTGCTTTTTTTAGAGCCTCAGTCATTTTCTTTGCGCCTTACCGCCCATGTTATCAGCGGAATAGAAACAAGCTGCAAAACTATGCCTGCAATGCCCGTAGGTATGCTTTTAAGTATCACGGCAGGTGCAACAGCCTTGCTGCCTACTATGTAGAATACGAAAAGTATCGCCAGTGCCCTTACAGCCCTGCCTATCACCTGCGCAGAGAAAACAGAAGCAAGCGTGGGCAGCTTTGTTTTGCCGAGCAGTCCTGCCGAAACGCCGTATGCCGCAAGTTCTATCATCATGAAAGGCAGCATAACTTTCGCAGGCATTCCCGTCATCAAAAAGGAAGCAAGGGGAGCAAGTGCGCCTGCAATGCCTGCCGCGTAAGGTCCTGCCAGTATTCCGCAAAGAATTATCGGCAGATGCATAGGCAGCAGCACTTCACCTATCGACGTTCCCATGTGCAAAGCCGCGCCTGCAAGGTGGCATATCTGCGGCAAAACCACAGCCGCTATTATTGTAGCCGCAGCGTATATAAACTGTGCCGTAACAGAAATTCTCTTTTTGCTTATAGCTGTTGACATATTCATTACCTCCGTATATATTATTTATGTATATATTACTGCAAACGCTTGGTAAAATCGCTCATAGCCTCTGATATTTTTATCTGCTGAGGGCATACCGCCTCACAGCTGCGGCAGCCTATGCAGCTGCTTGGCTGTTTTTCCTGCGGCAGAGCGGAAAGCGCCATAGGTGCGATAAATCCGCCGCGTGTGAGATAATGCTCATTGTAAAGCGCGAGGAGATTTGGTATATCCAGCTGCTGCGGACAGTGACTTGTGCAGTAGCGGCAGGCAGTGCAGGGGAGTGCGTTTTCCGCTATCATCTTGTCTGCAATAGACATAAGCGCTGCCATTTCTTTTTCACTCAGCGGCTTTCTTTCAGAGAATGTTTTCAGATTGTCAGCAACCTGTTCGTCGTTTGACATACCCGAAAGCACAGTCACAATGTTCGGCAGGCTCTGCACGAAGCGGAACGCCCACGCGGCTATGCTCTCATCGGGTCTTAAAGACTTCAGAAGCGCATTGTCCTCATCTGAAAGCGAAGCCAGTCTGCCGCCCCTTACGGGTTCCATAACCAAAGTCGGTATGCCGTATTCGTTCAGCAGCTGAACCTTTTTCTCGGCGTCCTGAAACTTCCAGTCAAGGTAATTCAGCTGTATCTGGCAAAACTCCATGTGCTCTCCGTATGCATCTAAAAATCTCTTCATGGTGTTATAGTTGCCGTGCGCGGAAAAGCCGAGATGACGTATCTTTCCGTTTTTCTTCTGCTCGTAAAGATATTCAAAAATGCCGAACTTCGGGTCAAGATAGTCGTCAATATTCGATTCGCAAACGTTGTGGAAAAGATAGAAGTCGAAATACTCTACCTGACATTTTTCAAGCTGCTTTTCAAATATCTGCTTCACTTTCGGCATATTTGAGTTGTCATACCCCGGGAACTTTGTCGCAAGATAAAAGCTGTCGCGAGGGTAGTTTTTAAGCACCTTTCCCACCACTATCTCCGACTGACCGCTGTGGTAGCCCCATGCGGTATCATAATAATTTACGCCGTTTTTCATGGCGGTGTCTATCATCTTCGCAACGCGCTCCTCGTCAATGTGCGCATCGTTGCCGTCGGTTGTGGGCAGGCGCATATTTCCCATACCCAGCGCGGAAATTTTCATGCCCTGAAAATCATTGTAGATCATAGAATTACTCCTTTCATTGTGTGCATACATTGCGTACAATACAATAGTTTATTATATTATAACATCTACCCAAAAATATAGCAAGTGTTTTTGAAAAAATTTCTTGCAATATATTTTGTAATGTGCTACAATAAGATTTGATAATAAATTTTCTTTGACAATAAATTTTCGGAGTGACTTAAAAAATATGGAATACATTTTGCTGATAGTCGGCTTTGTTCTGCTGATAAAGGGCGCAGACGTTTTTGTTGACGGCTCGGGCAGCGTTGCCAGAATACTTAAAGTGCCGCAGTTTATAATAGGTCTTACAGTGGTGTCGTTCGGCACGAGCGCACCCGAAGCCGCGGTGAGCATATCCGCAGGCTTTGCAGGCAGCAACGAGATCTGCCTCGGCAACGTAATAGGCTCTAATATGTTCAACCTGCTCGTGGTGGTGGGCGTGTGCGCCGCAATTTCGGCAATGCCCGTTGAGCGCGATATAAAGCGCTTTGACCTGCCGTTTTCAATATTCATAACCGCCGTTGTGCTTGCACTGAGTATAGACAAACGCCTCTCACGCATTGACGGTCTGATACTTGTCGCGCTGTTTGCATCGTATCTGTTTCTGACCATACGCAAGGCAGTGAAAAACAAGACCGCCGAGGAAGACGACAGCAAAAAGCTTTCGGCGGTAAAGAGCATAATTTTTATAGTAATAGGTCTCGCGGCGGTGGTCGTCGGCGGAGATATGGTGGTCGATAATGCTGTTGTGATAGCCGAAAAACTCGGCATGAGCCAGACGCTCATAAGCCTTACCATAATAGCTATGGGCACATCGCTGCCAGAGCTCGTGACCTCGATAGTCGCATCTGCAAAAGGTGAGAACGGCTTAGCGCTGGGCAACGTAGTCGGCTCGAATATATTCAATCTGCTGTTCGTGCTGGCGTTCTCGGTAACGCTCAACCCCGTGCCCGTCAGGCTGTCGTCTGTCATAGACCTCTCGATACTTGCGGCGGTGAGCATAATAATGCTGCTGATGCTTTTCAGAAATGACAAATATTCGCGTCCCAAAGGCGTTTTCGCCCTGTTGATGTATGTAGCGTATGCGGTGTATATATTCATACGAAATTGAGAATTGTAAAGGTTGCTGTCAGAGGCAAGAGGCAAGAAAATGTAACTTCAACTTTTGCGCGTAATAATATTGCTGCTTTTGCAGCAAGCCTGCGGAGCTGTTCACCGCTACACTGTATTTTGGCTTTCTTCTCGTTTTGAGTGTGCCAATACGTTTGCTCAACTCTAATCGAGGGGTAGCGGTCGCAAGCGACCGCGTGAAGAATTGGGCAACAATATATAAAAGCCCAATTCTTCTGCACTTCGCTTTGCGAAGTGTGCCATAGAGGATATAGGGAGTGTATCTGCAAGGCAGGGCGCGCAAGGCTCCGCAGCGTTCGTAAACGAATGCGCCAAGTTTCTTGCGAAACTTGCTCCCTTCTTATCTAAAATTTCCCCTCGAGCTCTCTTTAAGCGGTCGCTTGCGACCGCTGTACCCGACACCTACGACCACGCGCTGAGCCTTGGTGAAAAGCCGCGACCTCTTCGCTCGGAACTTCGTGCCTTTGTGGTAGAGGCTAAATGGCGAAATACGCATGGGGTTTGTTTGCAAGGCAACGGAGGTCAGTAGTGCGGGAAAATTGATTTGCAACGTACTGCGAAAAATTCGCAGTACAGATAAGTCCAAATTTCTTGCCTCTTGCTTCTAGCTAAACTGCGGAAATGGCAAGCACGCGCTAAAGCCGCAAAACCATTTCTAACCTCTAACATCTAACTTCTTACCTCTAATAGCGGCGCGCACGCTGTGTTTTCGGGGGCGCCGCCCCCGTACCCCTGCAAGCCTTTTGAAAAAGGCTTGACCGAAAACTTTCCTTTTTTGACAAAAGCCAAAAGTTTTGTGTAAAAACCACCCGTCAGAGAATCTTCTCTCCGACGGGCTTTTCGTTATTCAGTCGCCTGTGGATTCCCTCAGAACCAGGCTGTGTTTCAGCGTGTATCTGCCCTTGTCGCTTGCGCCCTCGGTGATGTTCGCAATTAGCTTCTGCGCCACCAGCCTGCCCATTTCCTCGCACGGCTGCGCTATGCTTGATATTGACGGCACAAACCTCTCGCACCATGTAATGCCGTCAAACCCTATCACTGCAAGCTCTTTGCCAACGGCTATGCCCCTTTGCGAGGCGGTCTTTATCACCCCTGCCGCCAGATTGTCCGATACCGCGAAAATTGCTGTCGGTCTGTCGGGCAGCGAAAGAAAATACTCAGTTGCCGCCGCGGCGTTTTCATACTCATACTCGCCGTGCCAGATGTATTCATCTCTCGGCTCTATGCCGTGGTCTTTCAGCGCCTTTTTGTAGCCCTTTTCACGCAAGCCGGAAGATATAACATCACCCTGCACCGATATCATAGCTATCTTTGTGTGACCTTTTTTAATTAGCGCCGTGGTCGCATCATAGCCGCCTGCCTCGTCGTCAACTACCACAGTCAGCACATCAGCCCCGTGAACGCTCTCGCAGCAAAGTGCGATGTTAAAATTCTCCGCAATGCTGTTTATCGTGTCCTTGTCAAGAGAAGTGCCCAGCAGCACCGCGCCGTCAACAGTGCGGTTGTAAAGCATATCCATCTGCCGCTTTTCAGACTCTCTGCTGCCGTTTGATATAGCCGTAACTATGTCAAAGCCCACCTTCTCCGCTTCGTCGCTCATGCCTGCAATTATCTTTGCATACAGCGAATGATCCGACGACGGCTGAATTACCAGTATCCTGTTGGTAACGCATTTGCGAAGGTTGCGCCCTAAAAAGTTCGGGCTGTATTTCAGCTCCCTTATCGCATCGTTCACCCTCTGCGTTGATTCTTTTGAAACGCTCGCGCTGCCGTTTAGCACCCTTGAAACGGTCGCCACCGAAACGTTAGCAGCCTTGGCAACATCTTTTATAGTAACATTCATATAAGATCACCCTGAAATTAGTAATAATGATATTATATCATACTTTTTTCTGCTTTGCAATAGGTTTTTACTGCTTGGCATCATACCAGCTCTCACCCGTGCCGACCTCAGCAGGGATAGGTACATCTAAAGTGACAGCCTTTTTCATCTCTTCATAAAGCACCTGCGCCGCCTTGTCGGCATCTTCTTTTGAAGACTCAACTATAAGCTCATCGTGTACTTGCAGAATAAGTTTAGCGTTCAGCTTTTCCTCTTTAAGGCGTTTATATACCCTTACCATGGCTATTTTTATGATGTCCGCCGCCGCGCCCTGGATAGGTGCGTTCATTGCCGCGCGCTTGCCGAACGCCTGCACGTTTTTGTTAGATGACATAAGCTCGGGAATGTATCTTCTCCTGCCGAAGACCGTCGTAACATAGCCTTGCTTCTGCGCATCTTCCACCACCTTGTCCATATACTTTGACACATTCGGGAAGTTATTCAGATAATCTTGTATATATCTTTTAGCCTGCGCCACCGTAACGCCTATGTCTTTTGAGAGCGAGAAAGGCCCTATGCCGTATATTATGCCGAAGTTTACCGCCTTTGCGGCACGCCTCATCTCTGGGGTCACAAAATCTTCGGGCATATCAAACACCTGCGCCGCGGTAGAAGTGTGTATGTCGCCGCCGCTTAAAAAGATCTTCTTCATGTTCTCATCACCGCAAACAGCCGCCAGCACGCGCAGTTCTATCTGGCTGTAGTCGGCATCGAGCAGCAGATCTCCGTCTTCCGCAACAAAGAATTTTCGCATATTCCTGCCTATTTCTTTACGCACGGGAATGTTCTGCATATTCGGCTCTGTTGAAGATATCCTGCCAGTGCGTGTTTCTGTCTGCTTGAAGACAGAGTGCACCCTGCCGTCAGCGCGTATCTCTTTCAACAGCCCGTCAACGTAGGTAGAGCTCAGTTTAGTAAGCGTGCGGTATTCCAGTATTTTCGGTATGATAGGCGAGCGGTCGGCTATCTCTTCAAGCACCTCGGCGTTGGTAGAGTAGCCCGACTTCGTTTTCTTTTTGCACGGCAGATGCAGCTCTTCAAAAAGCACAACACCCAGCTGCTTTGGCGATGATATGTTGAACTCATGCCCTGCAATATCGTATATTTCCTGCTCCAGCTGCGTTATATCGCCTTTGAGCCCCTCACCGAACGAGCGCACGCCGTCAGCATTGACCTTAACGCCTGCAAGCTCCATCGAGGCAAGCACCTCGCACAAGGGCAGCTCGATATCGTAAAACAGGCTGTCCATTCCGCTGCCGCTTATCTGCGCTTTCAGATGACTGCACAGCCCGTCAAGCGACGAAATATTTTCATATCCTGCCATGTCGGAGCGGTACATCACCTTGTATTTCAAGCACATATTTTCAACGGTGTATTCTGTAGAAAGCGAGTTCAAAAGATACCCTGCCAGATCGCACGCAAAGGTAAGCCTGCGCACTTCCTTGCCGTGAGAGAGCGCGAATTTGTGCGCCGCCTTGCCCTCAAAGCAGTATTTTTCGCAGTCGCTTTCCAAAAAAGCAAGCACAGTTTTCTCGTCACTAGTCTCGTATATAACACCCTCAGAAAACACCTGCAAATTGCCATCCGTAAAGATAAAGCATACAGGCTTTGCGGCGTTTTTCAGCTTTTCAAGCGCACCGCCGTCCAAAGGTTTTACCTCATATTTTGGCGCATCGGCTATCTTTACGCGCTCTTCCGCAGCGGTGTCACCCTGAGCACCAGTGGAAAAACGCTCGCGCATCTTAAACATCTCAAGCTCGCCGAAAATATCACACAGAGCGGCATTGTCCTGTGGCTTTTTGGCGTATTCGTCTAAGTTTTGCGGTATAGGCGCATCTTTGACTATAGTACCCAGCCAGCGGCTCTCATATGCGCTTTCTTTGCCGTTTGTAAGCTTTGCCTTTACAGATGCCGTCAGCGCGCTGCCCTCCAGTTTTTCATAAAGACCGTCAACACTGCCAAACTGCTGTATCAGCGAAAGAGCCGTTTTTTCGCCTATACCTGCAACGCCTGATATGTTGTCAGAGCTGTCCCCCTGCAAAGCCTTGACTTCAATAAGCTGCAAAGGCTCTAAACCGTATACCTCTTTTACTTTCGCAGGGTCGTATATCACAGTGCCTTTGTTTGTCGCCAGACGAACGGTAGTATTTTCGCTTACAAGCTGCAAACTGTCGCGGTCGCCGGTGACGATATAACACTCGCTGCCGTTTTCTGTGCATATGCGAGATAGCGTGCCTAAAATGTCATCAGCCTCAAAGCCCTCGCACTCTATTATCTTTATGCCCATCGCGGTCAGTATCTGCTTTATTATCGGCAGCTGCATGGCAAGTTCGGGCGGCATACCTTTGCGGTTCGCCTTGTATGCCGCAGATTTTTTGTGCCTGAATGTCGGGGCAGGCAGGTCAAACGTCACCGCCGCACAGTCGGGCGATACCTCCGAAAGCTCTTTCAGAAAAATATTGAGAAATCCCGTTATCGCGTTGGTGAACATACCCTTCGAGTTTGAAAGCATTCTTATCCCGTAAAATGCCCTGTTAAGTATGCTGTTGCCGTCTATTGCAAGTAGTTTCATATCATGCCCTCCAGACCGTATTTATCCAGTTTGTATATTCTTTTCATCTCTGCCGAATATCCGCCGTTCCCGTCAGATGTGTATAGCGGCGGCTCTATCGTCATAAACGGCTTGCCGCCCTTGCACCCCTCTACCAGTATAAGCCACGGCGGTGTTTGCGGCGTTTTCTGTACCGTTCGCAAACGTTTGGGTTCAATGCCGTTTTGCCTCATCGCGTATAAAACATCGCATAAACGCTCGGGTCTGTTGCAAAGGCACAGCCTGCCGCCGAATTTTAAATTTCTTGCCGCGCTTTTGCATACGTCGTCAATGGTGCACATAATCTCATGCCGCGCCACCGCAGCCGCATCACTGCTGTTTTTAATGCCCGTGTTATTTATTTTGTACGGAGGATTGCAGGTTATCACATCAAGCTCCTTTTCGCTCTTGTATTCTTTAAGATCGCCCTCGATTATGTCAATGTGCAAACTGCTTTTCCTGTCGTATGAAATATTCATCTGCTCCACCGCCTGATGCTGTATCTCTAAAGCGGCAACGTATCTGGGCTGAAAATCGCGTATCATCAGAAAAGCCACAATGCCGCACCCTGCGCAGTAGTCGCAGACATAGTCTTTGTGACGAGGGGCAGCAAAATCCGCAAGCAAAAAAGCATCTGTTCCAAAGCGGTGCTCGGGAGATATGCAAACGTCAATGTCGTCGCACAGCTTTTCAAAGCTCCAGCCGCGCTTTGCCGCCTGACTGCCAGTGCGCTCTTTGCGTATCTCTGCGCGCGCCTCATCTACCATGCGGCATACCTCTTCTTCGGTAAACTCTGCGTTTATAAAGTCCTCCATTTACTCACTTCCATACATATTTTATATAATTATATCATACTTTTTAATTTTTATCAATACGCTAAGGCACGGCTTTTTGGGCGTCAAGAAAAAGTCTTTGAAAAAAGTTGTCAAAAGCCCTTGAAAAAGACGTGAAAATAATATATAATATATATGTATTGCGGAAACCTATCCGCAGCATATATCAGAAGGGAGTTTTTATCAGTATGACTTACACAAGCGAAGTTGAAAGAATGTGTCCCGTAGCGCAGGGCGCAGCTCACGGCGCTGCTCCGATACCGGAGGAAGCAAAATGGGTAAAGGCTAAACAGATCACCGATATATCGGGATTTACCCACGGTATCGGTTGGTGCGCTCCCGAGCAGGGTACCTGCAAGCTCACGCTCAACGTAAAAGAGGGCGTGATACAGGAGTGCCTCGTTGAAACGATAGGCTGCTCAGGCATGACCCACTCGGCGGCAATGGCGGCAGAGATACTTCCCGGCAGAACTATCCTCGAGGCTCTTAATACAGACCTCGTGTGCGATGCTATCAATACCGCTATGAGAGAGCTGTTTTTGCAGATAGTTTACGGCCGTTCGCAGAGCGCATTTTCAGAGGGCGGACTTACCATTGGCGCAGGACTTGAAGACCTCGGAAAGGGTCTGCGTTCTCAGGTAGGTACTATGTACGGCACTTTGGCAAAAGGACCACGCTACCTCGAAATGACCGACGGTTACGTTACCAAGATAGCCCTCAACGAGGACGACGAGATAATAGGCTATAAGTTCGTGAACTTCGGAAAGATGATGGACTTCATCAAAGCAGGCGACGACGCAAATACAGCATTTGAAAAAGCTCAGGGTCAGTACGGCAGAGTTGCAGATGCAGCTAAGCTCATAGACCCGAGAAAAGAATAAGGAGGAACGAACAATGGCTTTATTTGAATCTTACGAGAGAAGAGAAAAGCAGATACTTGCCGTTTTAGAGCAGTACGGTATCAAGTCTATAGAGGAATGTGCCGACATCTGTAAAGAAAAAGGCTTCGACCCCTATACCATAGTTCAGGGCATTCAGCCTATCTGCTTTGAAAATGCTAAGTGGGCTTACACAGTAGGCTGCGCTATCGCAATAAAGAAAGGCTGCACCAAGGCAGCAGATGCCGCAGCAGCTATAGGAGAGGGACTTCAGTCTTTCTGCATACCCGGTTCTGTTGCTGACCAGAGAAAAGTTGGTCTCGGCCACGGCAACCTCGGCAAAATGCTGCTCGAGGAGGAGACAGAGTGCTTCGCGTTCCTCGCAGGACATGAGTCTTTCGCGGCAGCTGAGGGCGCTATCGGTATTGCAGAAAAGGCTAACAAAGTTCGCCAGAAGCCGCTGAGAGTTATACTTAACGGTCTGGGTAAAGATGCAGCACAGATAATAGCAAGAATAAACGGCTTTACATATGTTGAGACCGAGATGGATTACTACACCGGCGAGGTAAAGGAAGTTTTCCGCAAGGCTTATTCAGAGGGCCTGCGCTCCAAGGTAAACTGCTACGGCGCTAACGACGTTACCGAGGGCGTTGCTATCATGTGGAAAGAGAACGTTGACGTTTCTATAACCGGCAACTCCACCAATCCCACAAGATTCCAGCACCCCGTTGCAGGTACTTATAAGAAGGAAAGACTCGAGGCAGGCAAGAAGTATTTCTCGGTTGCTTCGGGCGGCGGCACGGGCAGAACTCTCCACCCCGATAATATGGCGGCAGGTCCTGCTTCATATGGCATGACCGATACCATGGGCAGAATGCACTCCGACGCGCAGTTCGCAGGTTCATCGTCTGTTCCCGCCCACGTTGAAATGATGGGCCTTATCGGCATGGGCAACAACCCGATGGTCGGCGCTACCGTTGCCTGCGCAGTTGCAGTCGAAGAGGCTATGAAAGGCTAAGATACAGCATCTTCATTCAGCAAAAGTGATAAATAAAAACTGCCGTTCGAATTAGTTTCGGGCGGCAGTGATTTTTATAGGCAGATCGTCATGTAAGGCGGTATGCAGATGATGCTCAAAAAGTCAAGCAGTTAGTCTTTTTGCATATAAGAAAGCGCGGCGAAAACTGCAATCTGTACAAAAGTTGTTACAGTTATTATTTGTCTCTTGACTTTCATCCTGATATGTGTTACAATATATATAACGGAGGTGAGCAGTTATGCCGATAATATTTTTAGTTGCTGCTCTTGCGGTTTACGGAGCTGCAAATGTACACGATACGACCACCAAGAATAAACAGCCTTTCACGAGCAATGAACTGGACGATATGCTCGGCGAGATGATAGGCAAATCTAAAAGAGAGTGCAGAAAAATTCTGCGCAAGTACAGAAAGTGAACACTTAACAACCCGATATAATTTTATACCTATAAAGAGTGCGCGAGGGACAAGCCCTGTGACCGCACAGCAACCTGCGTTTGCAAGGTGCTAAAGCTTGTACGATGGGGAATAAGCAAATATGATTCCTGTCGTAATGACGGGAATTTTTTTGCTTATCAATAAAATTTCAGGAGGAATATATATGACAGAAAAAAGAACTATCAAAGGCTTGAGGGCAAAATTTGAGGGCAAGATATTTGTATACCTTGCCGACGAAAACACGCGCAGAGAATTTGCCGAAGATGCCGCCGCCGAGGGCTTCACCATAGGCGGCAAGAGCCCCACACAGCGCGGCGTGGACGAGTTAATGTCGCTGCACGAAGATACCCTTGCGTTTGTGGGCGGCATAGGCAGAATGGAATTTATGGCAAACGGCGGCAGTCGCGCAAAGGGAAAATTTCACAGAGTAGACTACGCCAAATACAAAAGCGGCGAAAAAGACTATATAATAAAAAAATTAAGTTATCAAAAGAAAGATGAAGAATAACAAGATGAAACAACATCGGTTGCGACTTTTGCCGCAGCCGATGTTGTTTGTCAGTATCATCAGTACCAGTCATGCTTTTCGTTTCGGTCAAGAGAGCTTATGCGCTGCATTTCTTCGTCTGTAAGCTCAAAACCGAAAATATCAAGATTTTCTTTGATGTGATCGGGATCGCTTGAGCCGGGAATTACGACTACGCCTCTTTGCAAATTCCAGCGAAGTATGACCTGTGCCGTTGTAACTCCGTGAGCAGCTGCAATTTCGTTAAGAGTTTCATCGCCCAGCATTTCCGAGGTGTGACCTCTGCCGCCGAAAGGATACCATCCCTGCACCACAATGCCGAGCGACTGAATGTACGGCACGACCTCTTGCTCCTGATAGTACGGGTGAATTTCATTTTGCACAAGCGCAGGCATTATATCTATCTGCGGGAGAAATTCTTCAAGTTCTTCAATATAAAAATTCGACAAGCCGAGCGAGTGAATTTTCCCGTCTGCGACGAATTTCTCCATCGCAAGATAGGCTTTAACGTCATTTTCGCCGGGGTGGTGCAATAACATCATATCAATATAGCCGATGTCCAGTTTGTCGAGCGCATCTTGTATCGCCTTTTCGGGGTCTTTGTACTGCTCGCCGGGGTATATTTTTGTTATTACGAAAATTTCTTCCCTCGGCACATCGCTGTCCCTTATAGCACGACCTACAGCTGCCTCGTTGCCGTACATATACGCCGTGTCGATAAGCCTGCCGCCGCTTTCTAGCAGAGCCGTTACCGAATTATAACATTCCTCGTCCGAAAGACTGTAAGTGCCAAGCCCCATTATAGGCATTTCATAGCCGCTGCTGAGCATAACGGTTTTTGTTTCCATGTCAAATACACCTGCTTTTGCAGTGTCCTCAGTACTGTTTACATTTTGTGAACTATTGCCTGCGCTGCCCGTACTGTCCTTGCTTTCTGCGCCGCTTTGCCGTAAAGCATCGCTTTTTTCGCCGCAGGAGCAAAGCGGCAGCGAGAGCATCACGCACAGCAAAAATAGTATGATGCGTTTCATAAAAACACCTGTTTATTTACGCCTCAAATGCCTTGTTCATAAAGTTTGCTATCTTGTCAAACGGTATAATATCAAGTCTGTCGTAAAGATCGGTGTGAACGGCGCCGGGAATGATCATAAGCTCCTTGTTGCCGGCGTACTTGCTGTCTTTTGTCATCGCCGCGTATGCGTCTTTAGAAAAATAGCATGAGTGCGCCTTTTCGCCGTGTATTATCAGCACCGCGCTGCGTATTTCGTTAATATAGCAGTTTATCGGCTGATTTATGAACGACATACAGCCTGTTTTGTTCCAGCCGCCGTTTGAGTTGAGCGACCGTGCGTGATAGCCGCGCGGCGTTTTGTAGTAATCGTAATAGTCTTTTACAAAGAACGGCGCATCATCGGGCAGTGGGTCTACCACGCCGCCGCCAAGCTCGTAGAAATTTGACTTATAGTCAGCTATTCTCTGCTCGCAAAGCGACTTTTTCATCTCATAGCGTGCCTGCTCACTGTCCGCGCTGTCAAAATATCCGTTCGCGTTCACACGGCTCATGTCGTACATAGTTGAAGCCACCGTCGCTTTTATGCGAGTATCAAGAGCCGCAGTGTTCAAAGCCATGCCGCCCCAGCCGCATATGCCCAGTATGCCTATCTTTTCGCTGTCAATGTTCTCCTGAAGCGAAAGAAAGTCAACGGCTGCCATAAAGTCCTCGGTGTTTATGTCGGGGGATGCCATATACCTCGGCTCTCCACCGCTTTCTCCCGTGAAAGAGGGGTCAAACGCCATTGCAATAAAGCCGCGCTTTGCAAGCTCCTGCGCGTACAGACCGCTAGACTGCTCTTTTACAGCGCCGAAAGGTCCGCACACCGCAATTGCAGCGCTTTTGCCTATAGTATTTTTCGGCGTGTACATATCGGCGGCAAGCGTTATGCCGTAGCGGTTGTAAAATGTTACCTTCTTGTGCGTTGCATCATCGCTCTTCGGGAAAGTCTTGTCCCATTCCTGCACCAGGTCAAGTGTTTGTTCTTTCATGTCAGTGTACCTCCGTTTTTCTTAGTTTGTAGACGAGATAGTCAAGGCAGTCAAGCTGTTTTGTGCTTTCGTGAACGCTGTCAAGCAGCTCTTTACGATGCCATGCTAAAAGTCTGTACAGCTCATCGTAATTTTTGCGCGAGAGCATCTCCATGCATCTGCGAGTGTTATCTGCATCAAAGCCTGCATCTTTAAGGTTTTCTTCAATGACCGCCTGAGTGTCAGCAGCGTTTGGCATTATCTCATCTCCGTTTTGTTTTCTTGTATATAGTATACCACCAAATATTTATTATGTAAAATACTTATAATTCATAGCGAATCATTCTTGACAGGAATATCAAAATATATTATAATTATAGCAGATGATAATATGGAGTGTGTGATTATATGGAAATCAGGGTACTCAGATATTTTCTTGCCATAGCGCGAGAGGAAAACATGACAAGAGCCGCCGCTCAGCTGCACGTTTCTCAGCCGTCGCTTTCTAAAGAGATGAAAAAGCTTGAAGAAGAACTCGGCTGCGAGCTGTTTGTGCGAAGCAATAAAAATATGCGCCTGAGCGATGAGGGTATGCTGCTGCGCAAAAGGGCAGAGGATATACTCTCAATGGTGGATAAAACGGCGGAGGAATTCAGCCAGCTGGACAACATAACCGGCGGAGAGATACGCATAGGCTGCGCCGAGAGCCACCTTATAAAGTACCTCGCGCAGAGTATAAAAGCTTTCAAGGAAACCTATCCGGGGTTTGTTTTTCATGTTTTCAGCGGCGATACTCAGCCCGTGGCAGAACGGCTCGACAGGGGTCTGCTGGACCTTGCCGTGATAGTTGAGCCGCCTAATCTTTCAAAGTATAACTATCTTATGATACCCGAAAGCAACAAGTGGGGGCTTGTGGTGCGGCGTGACAGCGCGCTGGCGAAGAAAACCGCCCTCACGCTTGAAGACCTTTACGGCGTGCCGCTGTTTTGCTCCGAGCAGTCGATAAAGGCAGATTTTCCCCGTTGGTGCGGCGAGAACATGGATAAACTCCATTTCGCGGGAACTTTCAACCTTGCCTATAACGGCTCGGTGTTCGTGAAAGAGGGGCTGGGCTGCCTGCTGACTTTTGAACATCTTATAGATACCGGCGAGGAGAGCGGCCTTTGTTTCAGACCGATAGTGCCGGTATTAGAGACGAATATGTATATCATCTGGAAAAAGTATCAGATATTCTCGCCCATAGCTGAGCTGTTCTTGAAAAAGCTGAAAGAAGACTACTCATCATACTGAATATCAAGCCGTACAGAAAATGTGCGGCTGTTTTTTAATATACTTAAATACATAAAATTCCCTCTTGACAAACATATGTTCTTTGTGGTATGATAGTAGATAGAACAAATGTTCTTTTGAGAGGTGCTTTAGTATGGAAAGAAAAATACTTCATGTTGACATCAACAATTGTTACGCATCTATTGAGTGCGCGAGGGATCATTCTCTGCGCGGCAAGCCCGTTGCTGTGGCAGGCGACCCCGAGCAGCGGCACGGCATAATCCTTGCAAAAAATCAAGCGGCGAAAGAGTACGGAATAAAAACCGGCGAGGCGCTGTGGCAGGCGTTTGATAAGTGCCCAAAGCTTGTGGTGCTGAAACCTGATTTTCCGCTGTATCTTGAGTATTCGCGAAAGGCGCGTGCAATTTACGAAAGCTATGCCGACAGGGTAGAGCCGTTCGGCATTGACGAGTGCTGGATAGATGTTTCGGGCTACCGCGGCAGCGCTGCCGACCTTGCCAACGAGATACGCGAGCGCATAAAACGCGAACTTGATATAACCGTGTCGGTCGGCGTGAGCTTTAACAAAATATTCGCAAAACTCGGCTCGGATATGAAAAAGCCCGATGCCGTAACGGTCATCGGGAAAGACGATTTCAGAGAGAAAGTATGGGGTCTGCCTGCCGCCGACCTGTTGTTTGTGGGCAGAGCAACCGAGCAAAAGCTCGATAAGTACGGCATACACACCATAGGGCAGCTGGCTCAGACGCGCCTCGAGTTTCTGGAGCGGTGGCTGGGGAAAAACGGCATAATGCTGTGGCGGTTCGCAAACGGGCAGGATATATCCCCCGTGAGGTATGCAGGCGAGTGCCGCGAGGTAAAGTCAATAGGCAACTCTACCACCGCATATCGCGATCTGGTAAACAATACAGACGTAAAACTGTTGATATTCACCCTTGCAGAAAGCGTTGCCATGCGGCTGCGCCGCGCAGGTCTGAAAGCCATGGGCGTTAGCATCTGGGTGCGCGATAAGTACCTTTTTTCGTTAACAAGGCAGTGCAAAGTGCAAATAGCAACGTCCGACGCCGCGTGCATAGCAAAGGCGGCGTATGAGCTGTTTTTGAAAAACTACTCGTTTGCAAACGGGCAGCCGCCGATACGCTCGCTGGGTATCGCAGGGTTTGACGTGCAGCCCGAAAACGCCGCCTGCCAGCTTGATATGTTTCAGAGCATTGAAAAGCAGCAGCGGCTTGATAGGCTGAACAAAAGCGTCGATAAGCTCCGCGCGCGGTACGGGTATACCTGCATACGCCGCGCCACCGTCATGGCGGATAAGAATTTTTCGGCGTTCGATACCGCCATGCAAAATGAGATACACCCGGTTGGGTATACGCAAAGGGATTAAATCTTGTCAAGAAACTAAAAGTTTTCGGTCAAGCTCTTTTTTACAGTAGCTTCGCGACTGCCAAGGCTTGCAGGGTGTGGGGTGAAACCCCACAATTACAACGTGCGCGCCGCTATTAGAGGTAAGAAGTGAGAGGTTAGAAATGCTTTTTAAAACTTTGCGCAGACTTTTCAAAATGCTCGTCTTGCCTCTTGCTTCTTGGTAGACCGCAGGCATGGTGATTTAATGCTATGTGGAGAAAAATATTTCTAACTTCTAACATCTAATCTCTAACTTCTAATAGGGCAAGAAGCAAGAAATTGCTTTTTATAGTTTAGTACAGTCTTTTCAAGCCCATTTCTCTTGCCTCTTGCTTCTAGTCATCTTGCTTCTAGCAGCTGAGCCTCTCCTATGATAAGATCCGACTATTGTTCCTGCACGCGCTTGCGTGCGCAATAGCTATTTAAAAGTTTGCGCTTACGCGCAAGCCTGCGGAGCTCACACATTGAAAGCCTGCAAGCAGTCGGTCAAGTGTCGAAAAAATCCCTCGCCGTCATAAACGGTCGGCGGTGCACACCTTACGGTGTGACGGGCTTTTTTCGGTCACCGCCCCACAGCACACAAAACTTTTCCTTTCTTAACATGATTTTAAAGTTAGTCTGAAAGTTGAAATTACATCTTCTTGCCTATTAAATTCCTGCCTCCAGCATCTCCCTCACCTCTACCAGCGAGGGCAGCGTGCGGTATGCCAGTGCGTTCGTTTCCTCGGTCGGCGGCAAAAGGTCGGGCACCATTATGCAGCGTATGCCGGCATTTGCTGCCGCCTTTACACCGTTGTGAGAATCCTCTATTATCAGCGCTTCTTCCTTCTCCGCGCCCAGCAGAGAAAGGCAATGCAGAAATATGTCGGGCTCGGGCTTTGAGCGCTTAACACAGTCGCCGCCCACAATAACGTCAAAATATCCGTCAAGAGCAGCATCTTTCAGCTCTGCGCGCACACGCACTGCTGCGGTAGACGATGCCACACCCGTTTTTATGCCGCGCCCTTTCAGATATGTAAGCAGCTGCGTGACTCCCTTTTTCTTCGGGAAACCGCCGTTTTTGCCTGCCTTGTTGAAAATCACAGCCGCATCAGCGCGGAAAGAATCATAGTCAAAGCCCTCGCCGTAGCGCGCGCGGAAAAGTTCCCTCGTCACCCACTCGGCAGAGCCTATGCACAAAGGGAACACCTCGTCTATGTCGCTGATACCGTATTTTGCGGCGGTCGCTCTCCAGCTGTCGCGGCAAAGCCTCTCGGTGTCGAAGATAACGCCGTCCATGTCGAATATCACGGCAGAAAGCGCCATTTTACGCCTCCTGCAACGCCGCTTTAAGCGCGTTTGCCAGCTGATCGGGGCATGAGGTCTGTTTGAAACCGCACTTTGTGCCCTCCAGCTTTTTTATGACGTCTTCGGCTTTCATGCCCTCAACAAGAGAGGAAATGCCCTTCAGGTTGCCGTTGCAGCCGCCTGTGAACTGCACGTTTTTCAGTATGCCGTCCTCCAGCTCAAAGTCTATCCTCGATGAGCAGGTTCCCATTGTCCTGTAAGAATACTTCATAAAATTACCTCCGTGTTTTTGAAATATTTATCTGCAAACCACGGCCTGGGAGCGCAAAACTCCCTGCCGCTGAGATATTCAAGTATGCCGCTGTCAGTGCGAAAATCAAACACCAGTCTGTGCGATTGCAGCGCCTGCGTTTTTACGCCGTATTTTCTGTTTGTCTCGTTCCTGCCGTATTTGCCGTCACCCAGCAATGGGCAGCCTATGTGCGCCATGTGCACCCTTATCTGATGCGTGCGCCCCGTTATCAGCTGCACCTCGCACAGTGCAAGCTCGCCGCTTTGGGCAAGCACTTTGTATTTCGTGACCGCGGTGCGCGATCGCGGCGTTTTTTGCCTGACAACTCGCACGACCTTTGTCTTCTCATCTTTTTCAAGATATGTAGTTATCATGCCCTCGCTCGGCTCAGGTATGCCAAGGCACACACACAGATAGCTCTTTTTTACCTCGCGGTCTTTTATCTTCTGATCTAAAATGCGCAGGCTTTCGGCGTTTTTTGCGCATATCACAAGCCCCGTGGTGTTGCGGTCAATGCGGTTGCACAGCGCAGGCGCGAACGAAAGCTCGCCATCCGGGTCGTATTCGCCCTTGTTGTAAAGATAGTGCTGTATCCTGTCAATAAGCGTGTCACAGTCGCCGCTGTCGTCAGCGTGCACCGCCAGACCGCTTTTTTTGTTCGCTATAAGAATGTTCCCGTCCTCGTATATTATTTCGGGTCGCGCAGGAGCGCGCAGGAAAGGGCGGTCAGACTTGCTTTCAAAAAATTCGTCGTTGATATAAAGTTCGATAACATCTCCGACCTGTATTTTCTGCGATATCTCGCACCGCCTGCCGTTTATTTTAATGCGCTTTTGGCGGATATATCTGTACATAAGATCTTTGGGCAGCAGCGGCACAGCCTTTGAAAGAAATTTGTCCGCGCGCTGACCTGCATCATTCTGCCCTGCCGTAAAGCTTTTCATATAGTCGCCTCCTTTGCTCTCTACTGCTTTAGTATACCACATTTTTATTAAGACTTCAAGTGCTGCTACTTGAAGTTTTCGATTTGTTGTGATATACTATAATGCGGATATTATGAATGAAAGGCGTGAACGGATATGCACAGGCGCGAAGAGATCATAAACGATCTTGCAGAAAACGGCTATGAGGGCAAAGACTGCCGCAGCGTGCTGTCTGCGCTTATCTGCTGCTGTATGCCGTACTCTGATGCAGACAAGCTTGCAGACAAGCTGTGCGCCGACAACAAAAGCCTTTCAAATATAGTTGATATACCAAAAGAACAGCTTGTGGAAAAGTACGGGCTGGACGATGCGGCGGCGATACTGATAAACAATATACCCGACATTGTTTTTGCCTACCGCAGGCAGAACATCGGGCAGGTGATACAAAACATAAGCAGCGCGCGTGAGTATTTCAAAGAAGTGCTCGCCTTTGCGCGTGTGGAAACGCTGGTGATGTGCTTTCTTGATGATGACCTGCGCGTTGTAAGCTGCGATGTAATAAATTACGGCAATGTGGATTCAGTAGGCGCAGACCCTGTGAATATCATAAAGGCGGCAGACAGAGCAGGCTGCAAACTGGCGTTCATAGCGCACAATCACCCCGTAAGCGGCGCTGTTCCCAGCAATGAGGATATACTGGTGACAAATTCGGTAAAGCTGATACTTTCGCGGATAGGCATACGCCTGCTTGACCATATAATAGTTTCGGGCAGCGGAGAAACATATTCCATGAAAACGAGAGGGCATATCCCGCTTGTGGATACGTTAAGCTAAAACAAATGTTCTTGACAAACGCGAATATATATGTTATTATAGAAACAGATGTTCTTTATCAGGCGGTGAGACTTTAGTATGGATCATTTTGAACTTGTTTCTGAATATAGACCCACGGGCGACCAGCCGCAGGCGATAGACAAGCTTGTGCAGGGCGTGAAAGACGGTCTGCGCGAACAGATACTGCTGGGCGTTACGGGCAGCGGCAAAACTTTTACTATGGCAAACGTTATCGCAAAAGTGAACAAGCCGACCTTGGTGCTTGCCCACAACAAGATACTTGCGGCGCAGCTGTGCTCTGAGTTCAAAGAGCTTTTCCCGAACAACGCCGTTGAGTATTTCGTTTCGTACTACGACTATTACCAGCCCGAGGCGTATATCCCGGGCAAGGACGTTTATATAGAAAAAGACAGCTCGGTAAACGATGAGATAGACAAGCTGCGGCACTCTGCCACCACCGCCATTGCCGAGAGAAATGATGTTATAGTCGTTGCTTCGGTTTCGTGCATATATTCGCTGGGCGACCCCGAGGAGTATAAAAGCATGGTGGTCTCTATCCGTCAGGGTATGCAGATGGACAGATCGGAGCTTGCCGCAAAGCTTGTTGGCATACAGTATGAGCGCAACGATATGGCGTTTGAAAGAAACAAATTCCGTATGCGCGGTGACGTGGTAGAGATATACCCTGCAAACTCCGACGGCGATGCGATAAGGGTCGAGTTTTTCGGCGATGAGGTAGACAGGATATGCCAGATAAACGCGCTGACGGGTGAGGTAGTTGCTAAGCTTTCCCACGCCGCAATATTCCCTGCAAGCCACTATATTGTGGGCAAAGAGAAGATGAAAGCCGCTATTGAAGACATCAGGCAGGAAATGCGCGAGAGAGTTGAGTTTTTCAAGCAGAGAGATATGCTGATAGAGGCGCAGCGAATTGAGCAGCGCACCACTTACGATATGGAAATGCTTGAAGAAGTTGGCTTTTGCAGCGGCATTGAAAACTATTCAAGAGTGCTGGAGAGGCGCGCGCCGGGCAGTCAGCCGTATACGCTGCTGGATCATTTTCCCGATGATTTTCTTTTGCTGATAGATGAATCGCACGTGAGTGTGCCGCAGGTGAGGGCAATGTATGCAGGCGACAGGGCAAGAAAAACAGCGCTTATAGATTACGGCTTCCGCCTGCCCTCGGCTTACGACAACCGACCGCTGAATTTTGACGAGTTTTACAAGCACATAAAGCACGTTATATTCACATCTGCAACGCCCGGCCCTTTTGAAAGGGAAAGAGCGCAGCAGGTGGCAGAGCAGGTGATACGCCCTACCGGTCTGCTTGACCCGGAAGTTGAAGTAAAGCCCGTTGAGGGGCAGATTGAAGACCTGCTTTCTGAGATAAATATCAGGGTGGAGAAAGATCAGCGAGTGCTGGTGACTACCCTTACCAAGAAAATGGCTGAAGACCTGACGGACTACCTGAAAGGCTTCGGCGTAAAGGTGCGCTATATGCACCACGATATCGACACCATAGAGCGTATGGAGATAATACGCGATCTGCGGCTCGGCGAGTTTGACGTGCTTGTTGGTATAAATCTTCTGCGTGAGGGACTTGACCTGCCCGAGGTCTCGCTCGTTGCGATACTTGACGCCGACAAAGAGGGCTTTCTGCGCTCCGAGAGCTCGCTCATACAGACGATAGGCAGAGCGGCTAGAAACGCCGAGGGCAAGGTAATTATGTATGCCGATGAGCTTACCGGCTCTATGGAAAGGGCTATAACAGAGACAGAGCGCAGACGTGCCTTGCAGCAGGAGTATAACGAAAAGCACGGCATCATACCGAAGACGATAGTTAAAGATATACGCGATGTTATCGAAATATCTACCAAAGAAGAAGTGGAGTATTCGGCGCGGCAGAGAAGCAAGCTTTCAAAGGCTGAAACAGCCAAGCTTATCGATAAGCTTACAAAGCAGATGAAAGAAGCTGCCAAAATGCTTGAATTTGAGCACGCGGCGTTTCTGCGTGATAAGATCGCAGAGCTTAAGGGAGAGAAGTAATAAATATGAATGAAAGTATAGAAAGATTTGATATTTGCGAAGAATGGGCTCATTCGGGGATAATAAGAGCCGGCGGATTTTGTTTTCTGAATTACTGCGTTGGAAATGTTGGCGGCAGTGTTGAAGAACAGATAAACGGCGCTTTTGATGAAATGGAGAAAAGATTGGCAATGTGCGGTCTTACCTTTGAAAACGTGGTCAAAATGGACTGCCTTTTCAGAGATATATGGAATATACCCATAATGGAAAAGGTGATAAAAGAGCGGTTCAAAGGAAAGTACCCTGCGCGGAAATCCATTCAGACCGAATTTGCCCACAATGGCGGCGAAAAAGGTCTGCAATTTCAGGTAGATGCAATAGCATACTGCGGTAAATGAAAGGAACATACGGTCATGTCAAAAGATAAGATAGTTATAAAAGGCGCGAGGGAGCATAATCTTAAAAATATAAACATAGAACTGCCGAGAGACAGACTGATAGTAATGACGGGTCTTTCGGGCAGCGGTAAATCTTCTCTTGCGTTTGATACGATATATGCCGACGGTCAGCGAAGATATGTAGAATCGCTGTCGTCGTATGCGAGAATGTTTTTAGGGCAGATGGACAAGCCCGAGGTGGACAGCATAGAGGGGCTCTCGCCTGCAATTTCTATAGACCAGAAGACCACCTCGCGCAATCCGCGTTCAACGGTGGGCACGGTGACTGAGATATATGACTATCTGCGACTTTTGTATGCAAGGATAGGCATACCCCATTGCCCCGTATGCGGCAGAGAGATACTTCATCAGACGGTAGACCAGATAGTTGACAAGATATGCGAGCTTGAAGAGGGCACGCGCATACAGCTTTTAGCACCTATTGCAAAGGGCAGAAAAGGCGAGTATCAGAAAGAGATAGAGCAGGCGCGAAAGTCGGGCTATGTAAGGGTGCGCATAGACGGCATAACATACGACCTCTCAGACCCCATAAAGCTTGAAAAGAACAAGAAGCACAACTTTGATATAATAGTTGACAGGCTTGTTATAAAAGAGGGCATAAAGTCACGCCTTACCGACAGCATTGAAGTTATATCAAAGCTTACGGGCGGCATAGTCAGCGTTGACGTTATAGGCGGCAAAGAGATGATGTTCTCTCAAAACTACGCCTGCCCCGAGCATAATATCTCTATAGATGAACTTGAGCCGAGAATGTTCTCGTTCAACAACCCGTTCGGCGCCTGCCCCAAGTGCACGGGTCTGGGCGTGTATAAAAAGATAGACCCCGAGCTTATAATTCCTAACAAGAATCTGTCTATAATGGAGGGCGCTATCAAAGCCAACGGCTGGAACAACCTCGATGACGGCTCGGTGGCTATGATGTATTTTCAGGGTATCTCTAAAAAATACGGCGTTGACCTGAATATGCCTGTGAAAGACATCTCGCAGGATAAAATAGATATTTTTCTGTACGGCACAAACGGCGAGAAGCTGAAACTGGAGCGCAAAACAGGCTTTGGCACCAGCAGATATGAAGCGGAGTTTGAGGGCATTATACCCAACCTTGAAAGAAGATATGCAGAATCGGCAAGCGACTATTCAAGAGCGGATATAGAGACCTGCATGAGCGAGGAAAACTGCTCTGCCTGCCACGGCAAAAGACTGCGCCCCGAAAGCCTTTCGGTAACGGTGGGCGGCGTGAATATCGCGCAGCTTACAGATATGTCGGTGGTAGATGCCGACAGGTTCTTTGAGGAGCTGAAGCTCAACGAAAAAGAAACGATAATAGGCGAGAGGATTATAAAAGAGATACGCTCGCGCCTTGGCTTTTTAAAAAGCGTGGGTCTTGAATATCTCACATTGTCGCGCTCGGCAGGCACGCTTTCGGGCGGCGAGAGCCAGCGCATACGCCTTGCAACGCAGATAGGTTCATCGCTGGTGGGCGTGCTGTATATACTTGATGAGCCGTCGATAGGTCTGCACCAGAGGGATAATGACAAACTTATTGCAACGCTCAAACGCCTGCGCGATATAGGCAACACCCTGATAGTCGTAGAGCACGATGAAGACACCATGCGCAGCGCCGATTTTATTGTAGATATAGGTCCGGGACCGGGCGTTCACGGCGGCAATGTGGTAGCAAGCGGCACGGTTGAAGATATAATAAAATGTCCCGAGTCGATAACGGGCAAGTACCTCAGCGGCGAGATAAAAATACCCGTTCCCAAAGAGAGAAGAAAGGGCAGCGGCGAGATCCTCACCGTTAAGGGAGCGCGGCAGAACAATCTAAAAAATATCACGGTAGATATACCGCTTGGCACGTTCACGGCGGTAACGGGCGTTTCGGGCAGCGGAAAATCAAGCCTTGTGAATGAGATAATCTATAAAGAGCTTGCAGGCAGGCTCAACCGTTCGCGCATACGCTCTGGCGATTTTGACGATATAGAGGGCATTGAACATCTTGACAAGGTCATTTGCATAGACCAGTCGCCAATAGGCAGAACGCCGCGCTCAAACCCTGCAACGTATACGGGCGTATTCAATGATATACGAGATCTTTACGCCAACACCGCAGATGCAAAAATGCGCGGTTATGGGCCGGGCAGGTTCTCTTTCAACGTGCGCGGCGGCAGGTGCGAGGCTTGCCAGGGAGACGGCATAATAAAGATAGAGATGCACTTTCTGCCCGATGTGTATGTTCCCTGCGATGTATGCCACGGCAAACGCTTCAACCGCGAAACGCTGGAGGTGCGCTTCAAAGGCAAGAACATTTATGATGTTCTGGAAATGACCGTTGAGGAGGGCATGGAATTTTTCAGCAGCCATGAGAAGATATACCACAGGCTGAAAACGCTGTATGATGTAGGTCTGGGGTATATTAAAATAGGTCAGCCTGCCACAACACTTTCGGGCGGTGAGGCGCAGAGGGTAAAGCTTGCCACAGAGCTTTCAAAGCGGCAGACGGGCAGAACGTTTTATATCCTTGACGAGCCGACAACGGGGCTTCACTCTGCCGATGTGCACAAGCTTATTGATGTTCTGCAAAGGCTGTGCGACGGCGGCAATACCATTCTTGTTATAGAGCACAACCTTGACGTTATAAAGACCGCGGACTATATCATAGATATGGGTCCCGAGGGCGGCGACAAAGGCGGCACGGTGGTAGCCACAGGCACGCCCGAGAAGATAGCAAGGTGCAAAAAGTCGTATACGGGTATGTATCTTAAAAAATATTTGCAGAAGTAAAATGTGCCAAAAAGCTGTTTCAGCGCCCCAAAACGGGTGCTTGGACGGCTTTTTTCGTGCTTTTAGCTAAGTTGGGGCTGCTTATTTTGTTAAAATGCGTATAGACAAACGGCAAAAAATGTATTATAATATTTTTATATGGACTTTTTTGAAAGGAACTTCCCAAATTTATGAGAGTTATTACGGGAGAGGCGAGGGGCAAGAAACTTTGCGCGCTCAGCGGTGAGGATATTACACGCCCTACCACCGATATGGTGAAAGAAGCGATATTTTCTATAATACAGTTTGAAGTAGCAGGAGCAAATGTGCTCGATCTGTTCGCAGGGAGCGGTCAGATGGGCATTGAAGCTGTAAGCCGCGGCGCGAAAGGCTGCGTTTTTGTTGACAGCAGCAGAGAGGCAGTGGAGATAGTCAGGAAGAATATCTCGGCTTGCGGTTTTCAAGATCGCTGTAAGGTAATAAACGGCGATGCGTTCTCTTTTGTAAACACCGCGGTGGAGAGGTTCGATATCGCACTGCTTGACCCGCCCTATCACCATGGCACGCTTGAAAAAGTTCTGCCGCTGCTTGATGGGCATATAAACGATGGCGGCACGGTGGTCTGCGAGCATGAAAAAGGCTTGCAGCTTGCAGAGGAGTACGGAAACTTAAAAAAGTACAGAACATATAAATACGGAAAAATTGCTTTGACAGTATATAAAACTGCGGCAAGCGACGGAGGCGGAAGTGAATGAGGAAGATAGCGGTATGCCCGGGCAGCTTTGACCCGATAACCTACGGACACCTTGATATAATTGAAAGAGCGTCTATGCTTTTTGATAAGGTGATAGTGCTTGTTTCGTTCAATTCGCAGAAAAAGCCGTCGTTCACCATTGACGAAAGACTTGATATGATACACGCGGTGGTAAAGTGCTGGGACAACGTTGTTGCCGACTGCTGGGACGGACTGCTGGCGGACTATTTAAAAGAGCGGCAGGCAACGGCAATAGTCAAGGGTCTTCGTGCCGTTACCGACTTTGAGTATGAGTTTTCAATGGCGCTGGCAAATAAAAAGCTCTACCCAGATGCCGAAACGGTGTTCCTCACCACAAGTCAGGAGAATATGTATATGAGCTCCAGCCTTGTTAAAGAGATAGCGCGCCTCGGCGGCGACATAAGCACGTTCGTTCCGCCGCAGATACACGACATGATAAAGTCGCGCCTGAGAAAGATCTGAACATTCATGTTCCTTGCGGACATTTTATATAGATAGAAAAAACGGACATCACACTTTAAGGAGAAGATGGATATGAAGATCGATGAGATACTTGACCTTATGGAAGATATGCTAGATAACGCCCCCGCTGTGCCTTTTTCAAGCAAGAAAGCTATGATAGAGGTCGACAAGATGCGCGAATTTATCGACAATCTGAGGTACAATATACCTACCGAAGTAAAAAGGGCAAAGGAAACACTTGCGGACCGCTCTAAGATAATCGCCGATGCCAACAAGAAAGCCGAGGATATTATAGCCGCTGCCGAGAACAGGGCTAAAATACTTGTTGCCAACGATGCTATAACCAAGCAGGCAAGAGAGCAGGCTAATGACATTCTTGCAAAGGCGCGCAATATGGATAAAGAGATAAAAGCCGCAATGGCTGATAATATTGCATATACTTTAGATGCCGCTGAAAGATCGCTTGTAAAGAGCCTTAACGAGATAAGAGAGCAAAAGCAGGCGGTAAGAAATGCAGGCAAAAACAGACCCAAAGATGAATAAGTGTTTCTGCCCACTTTGAATGTGAAGTGGGCAAATTCATAACGGAGGAGACAAAGCATGGCAAGTGCAAGAAAAGTGTATTCGCTGGATAAAGGCTGGTCGTTTCGGCTGGGCGGCAAAGATGAGGGCATAGACTCAGCCCACTGCGATATTTACAACAGAGCAAAAGCAGGTTCGGCTCGCGGCGCTGCCGAAAGCGCGTTCAATTCCACCGACTGGGAAAAAGTAGACCTGCCGCATGACTGGTCGGTAAAACTGCCTTTTGATGAACACGGCGTGGGCTCGTGGGGCTTTAAGCCAAAGGGCAGCGCGTGGTACAGACGGGTGTTCTATCTTGATGAGAGTTTTGACAAAAAGCAGCTGCTGATAACATTCGAGGGAATAGCAAAAGATGCCACGGTGTATTTCAACGGCTCTGTCCTTGGCAGGAATTATACCGCATATGCCCCCTTTACTATAGACATAACCGACAGGGCACACTTTGGAAAAGAGCCGAATATTCTTGCGGTTTTTGTAGATGCGAACAGCTGGGAGGGCTGGTGGTATGAGGGCGCAGGCATATACCGCCATGTTGACCTTACCGTTAAAGACAAGAGCCACATCGCGCAGTATGGGGTGTTTGTAAAGACCGAAAAAACGAGCGATACCGATTGGAACGTGAATATCCATACAGATGCCCGGAACACGGGCTATACAGATGAAGAAGTTACCGTTGAAGCGGTGGTGACGGACAAAAACGGCTCACCTGTGATGGCGGCAGAAAAAAACTTGTCATTAAAAGCGTATTCTAGCAATAGCATTGTATTGAGCGGCACTTGCGCCGACCCGTTTGTGTGGGATATAGATACGCCGGATATGTATAAATGCACCGTGAAGATACTTAAAAACGGCGAAGAGTTTGATCGCGAAGAAGTGGATTTCGGCTTCAGAACTATTGCTATAGATGCCGACAAGGGCTTTTTCTTGAATGGCAGACACGTTGAACTTTTTGGTACCTGCAATCATCAAGACCACGGCGGCGTGGGCGTTGCGGTGCCTGACAGCCTGCACGAATACCGCATAAAAAAGCTTAAAGAAATGGGCAGCAATGCCTACAGGTGCGCTCACGGTATGCCTTCAAAAGAACTGCTGGACGAGTGCGACAGGCAGGGTATGCTTGTAATGGACGAAAACCGCAACTTTGAAACTGGCGAAGACCAGCTTGAGCAGCTCAGAAAAATGGTTCTGCGCGACAGAAACCACCCGAGCGTTGTGATGTATTCTATCTTTAATGAAGAGCCGCTGCAATATACCTATGAGGGGCAGCGAATGGCAAAGCGTATGCGTGAAGAGGTTCGCAAGCTTGACGATACGCGCTTTGTAACGGCTGCCATGAACGGCGGCATACTTGAAGACAGCGGCGCAGGTGCATCGCTTGATATTGTGGGTATAAACTATCAGAGCTGGGCGTTTGACGATTTCAGAAACAAGTACCCCGACAAGCCCGTGGTGTGCAGCGAAACTACTTCTTATTTTACCGTAAGAGGCTGCACGGAAACAGACCTTGATAAAAATCTCATTGCCGACTATGACGAAAATTCTTCCGACTGGGGCAATACCGTAAGAGATACATGGAAAGAGATACTAAAGCGTGAGTACCTTATGGGCGGCTTTATGTGGACGGGCTTTGACTATTTAGGCGAGCCTACCCCGTGCCCGTGGCCTGCGGTATCGAGCTACTTTGGCATGATGGATATATGCGGCAACCCCAAGTCGGGCTACTGGCTCAGCAGGGCTATATTCAAAGATGAAAAGGTCTGCAAGGCTCTGCCGCACTGGAGCTTTGATGTTAAAGAGGGCGAAACTGTTCGCGTTATGTCATGCACCAACTGCGACTATGCCGAAGTTTTTGTAAACGGCAGATCTTTTGGCAGAAAGGCTGTAAACAAGACTGAGCAGGCGATCTGGGAGATACCTTTTGAAAAAGGCACGCTTAAAATGGTTGGCTGCGATAAAGACGGCAGAGAGATAGTAAGCGATACTTTAATTACCGCAGGCGCGCCGAAAACTATAAAGACAGTGCCGTATAAAAATACCGTTCCGCGCGGCGAGGCTATACCTGTTGATTTTATAGTGCTTGACGAAAACGGCATAGAAGTGCCGACTGCCTGCTTTGAGACGGAAATTTCCTGCATGGGCGGAAAGATACTTGGTACTTCAAACGGCGACCCCAACTGCCACGAAGCCTTTGACAGCGGCAAAAGAAGCGTGTTCAACGGCAGGTGCCAATCTATTGTCAGCTGCGATACGGTTGGTAAAGTAAAGGTTTCCTGCGCAGGCAAAAACGGCGTCAGCGGCGAGTGCGAGATAGACTGCACCGCGGCAGATGAAAAACCGCAGATAGAAAGCGTTAGTGAAATATACGTAAGCGGCTGGAGAATGTCGGCACAGCTTAGCGACACAAAACCCGATCCGCACATGGTGATAACGGAAACGGATATGAACAGCTTTGAACCCGTGGGCGTTACCGAAGCGCCGCAGAAATTTTATAAAAACGAGGGCAAATGGGCTTTATACCGCACCACCGCCGAAATACCCGAAACACTTAATGGCAAAGCCCCCACGCTTATTTTCTACGGTCTGTGGGGCGACTGCGAGGTGTATATAGGCGGCAAACTTGTGAAAACATCAAAAGATGTGTGGGCAGCCAAAGCAGAGATACCCATAACAAAAGAACTTTGCGGCAAGCAGGAGATAACCGTGACTGTGGGCTGCATAAATAAGTCGGGCGCAGGCATATGCGGCGGCGTTGTTATAAGATGACAGGAGGTAGATCAAATGGACAATATCAAGACTTACTCAGTAAAAATGGGCGCGGCTAAATGCGCTGTAGACCTCGGCGACGGCTCTGAAAGAGGGGAGTATGTAGGTCAGGACTATATACTTAATAAAATGGGCAGACCCCACCGCTCTATCAGCCTTATGTACTGCTATTACCCCTATGACGAGCAGTGGCCTGCAAGAATATCTCAGGCTATGAAAGATGCAGATATATCCTTCCAGTGGGATTACCCTTATGACGACTATTTCACATACAAAGGCGGCATAGGCGGCGACCTCAGCGACGAGCCGTTTTGCTATATGAGAGAGGTTCGGCGGCACGGTCAGGACGTCACCCTTACCCTTACAATGGATCCCAAGCTTGACGATGAGTATATTATAGCTGTCGCGAAAGACCTGCGCACCTTTGGCAGACTGTTTTTAAGGGTGAACCACGAGGCTACGGGCAACTGGTTCTCATTCAACAAAAGGGCGAGCTATCAACAGGTAGCGGACTTTTACTGCAAGGTAACTAAGATCATGCACGAGTATGCGCCGAATGTAAAAATGATACTCTGTATTGACGGCGCTAAAAATAAAAACGATGAGCATATTGAAATGGAAAAAGAGTTCGCGCAGGCTGTAAGAGAGACGGATATTTTCTCGGTCGACAAGTATATGGCGCTGCACTGGGGCTGGCCTTTCGATGTTGCTGAAAAAGGCGGCAACAGCCATTCAAGAAGCGTTGTAGCCGATGTTTATGATGCCACAAAGCGTTCGGCACAGCTTTTTGCGAAGATATGCGACGGCAAGCAAAAGCCTATGGTGATGAGTGAATTCAATGCTGACGGCGACGTTACAGGACCATATGATCAGTGCGAAATGGTGAAAGAATTTACCATGCGCCTTAAAGAGGAAAACGCCGACTGGTTCAACGGTTTTACGTTTTATCAGTTCCGCGACAGGGGCAGACTTGGCCTGGAGATACAGGACGTGAACGACCCCGATGTGGGCATCGAGCAGCCTGTCATGAAGACATATAAAGAGATAATTCACGATGAGTATTTCATGCCGTCTATGGCAGTGGGAGATGAGATCTCTCTGCCGTGCACACTGCGCTGGGGCAGCAGCGAGGACGCCGAGGGTATAGCGATACCGCTGCACTTTGAGGGCGACCCGCACTTCTGCGAGCTGTATTTTGAAGATGACAGCAATCTTATGATAGAGATAAACGGCAGATGGTTCTATAAGTCGCCGCAGACAAAGTTTGTTGACCTTATGCCTGCGTTCTTTGAAAACCGCCTTGACGGCGCAAAAGACATTACTATGAAAATATTCGCTCCCCCTGCAAGCGGAGAGAATGATCTGTCGGCTGAGGACGGAATGTTCAACTGCTATGCGCGTATAGAAAAGCTGCCGAAGATAAGAATATTGTATACGCCGGTAGCCGAGTAGTGAGAGCTTGCTTGTTGACACAGGGGCGCAAAGTGTGTTATAATATACTCATAAATATGTATATATTTTTCGGAGGTAGATAAAATGGCGGTCTATAAATTAAAGCCTGCCTTTAAAGACTATATATGGGGCGGCACGAGGCTCAGAGACGACTTCGGCAAGCAGTGCGATTTAGAGAAAATTGCCGAGAGCTGGGAGCTTTCCTGCCATAAAGACGGCGAAAGCACTATAGTCGGCGGCGAGGCAGACGGGCTTACGCTGACGCAGCTTATTGAAAAGCAGGGCAAAGGCATTCTTGGCAGCGATTGCGAGAAGTTTGAGGATTTTCCTATACTTATAAAGCTTATAGATGCTAAAGATAATCTTTCCGTGCAGGTACATCCCGACAACGAGTATGCACAGAGGGTCGAGGGCGAATACGGCAAGACGGAGATGTGGTATATAGTAGACTGCGATGAGGGCGCAACGCTTCTTTACGGCTTTAAGAAAGAGATAAGCAAAGATGAGTTCGCGCGGCGCATTGAAGATAACACTCTGCTTGAAGTTACCAATGCAGTGCCCGTCAAAAAAGGTGATGTCTTCTTTATAAGAGCGGGCACGCTGCACGCAATAGGCAAGGGCATACTTATTGCTGAGATACAGCAAAATTCTAACACTACATACCGTATTTACGATTATGGCAGAGTAGGCAACGACGGCAAGCCGAGGCAGCTGCATATTGAAAAAGCAAAAGATGTTACCGCTTTGAGACCTGCGCAGCCTTATCCCGAAACGCCCACCGAGCAAATGAGCGGCTATAAGCAAAAGCTGCTTTCAAAGTGCGAGTATTTTACGACTTATGCCCTTGATATAGACAGCAGGGCAGATCTGGAAGCGGACAAAAAAAGCTTTGTGAATATTCTCGTGCTTGAGGGCGAGGGCAATATCATCGCCGATAAGACAGAGAGCTTTAAAAAAGGCGACAGCTTCTTTATAACGGCAGGCACAGGCAGGTTTGCCGTTGAGGGCAAGTGCAGGGCTATTCTTACAAAAGTATAGATAAATCGAAAGGAATGTGAAATATGAAGTATTACATAGGTATTGACCTCGGCGGCACCAACATAAAAGCAGGCGTTGTTGACGAGGATTTCAACATTGTTGCAAAGGCAAATTGCAAAACTAATCTTCCGCGCCCTGCCGAGGATATATGCGAGGATATGGCAAAGGTAGCGCTGGAGGCGGTCAAAAACGCAGGCGTATCGCTGGAGAATGTTGAGTCGGTAGGCATAGGCACGCCCGGCACGGCAAATTCGGAAACCGGTATTATTGAGTATTCAAACAACCTGGGCTTTCTGAATTTCCCCGTTGTAAAGCTTATGCAGACACATATCGACAAGCCGTGTTTTGTTGAGAACGATGCAAACGCCGCGGCTTACGGAGAGTTTGTGGCAGGCGCGGCAAAGGGCGCAAACGATGCCGTGTGCATAACTCTCGGCACGGGCGTTGGCGGCGGTATCATCATCAACGGCAGAATTTATTCCGGTTTTAACTTTGCAGGCGCAGAGATTGGTCACACGGTGATAGACCCCAACGGTCCCGAGTGTACCTGCGGCAGAAAAGGCTGCTTTGAGGTGTTCTCGTCCGCAACGGGCTTAGTGCGAATGACGAGAGAAGCAATGCTGGAGCACAAAGACTCAATAATGTGGAAGATGAACGAGGAAGACGGCAAGGTTTCCGCCAGGACGGCTTTCAACGCTATGCGCGCAGGCGACAAGGCAGGCAAAGAGGTAGTTGATAAGTACATAAAGTACCTCGCTTGCGGTATCACGAATACTATAAACATCTTCCAGCCCGATATACTCTGTATCGGCGGCGGTGTGTGCAACGAGGGCGATCCGCTTCTTTTGCCGCTCAAAGAGCTTGTCGCGAAAGAGATATACACTAAAAATTCCGAAAAGAACACCGAGATAGTTATTGCAAAGCTCGGCAACGATGCAGGCATAATAGGCGCGGCGTTCCTCGGAAGAAATAAAGAGAAGTAAATTTTTTAAAGTTAGAAAGGCTGGTATACATCATGGGATTCAAGATCAAAAAGACACCTAAGCAAAGAATTGTGGGAACTATTCTTTTACTGTTGTTTCTGTTCATAGCGTTCTGCATAATCTATTTTCTGACGTTCTTCTTTACGCTGGCTTCAAACTCGCACGAGGGTCAGAAGCTTATCGAGAGCGACTGGAAGGTGGTTATCACCGACGGCTACGGTTACAACGCGCCGCAGGGAGTAACGTTCACATTCAAAGACAACGGCCGTTTTACAATCAAGTATGACGACGGCGAAAAGATAGCGAGCGGCTTTTTCAAGATAGACGTTGAAGAGGGCGACAAAATGACGCCTTCCAGCGGCAAGATAAAACTGCTTATGCTGCCTTTCATGCAGAATTTCCCGGCAGAATGGGATATGAGCGAGCTTCGCAGCGATATTGATTTCAAGTATGTCTACACTCAGGAAGACAGAGAAGGCAATATAGTGTATCGTGACAATGACAACAATGTTATGAGCGATACTCTGGAATTTCAGACCACGGGCAGCATATTCAAGCTTGTGCGCGAAGGCTCTGAAGAAGCCGAAGAAGCCGTAACATCTAAGTAAGAATATTAAGATCATGAAAATTCTTTTAAAGAATATGCGCATTGCAGACCCCCTGCTGCACCTTGGCGGCGTGTATGACATACTGATACAAGACGGCAGGATACAGAGCGTTTTGCAGGCAGGGGGAAGCGAAATTTCAGCAGATAAAGTGATAGACGGCGAGGGCAGACTTGTTGCCTGCGCAGGGCTTGTTGATATGCACGTGCACCTGCGCGACCCCGGGCTTACCTATAAAGAAGATATCATAACCGGCACTAACGCGGCAAAAGCAGGCGGCGTTACAGCGGTGTGCTGTATGCCAAACACAAAGCCTGTGACAGACAGCCGCGAAACGGTCGAGTATATTTTGCAAAAGGCAAAGGGCACGGGCGTTAAGGTCTACCCCGTGGCGGCAATTACAAAAGGTCTTTCTGGCAAAGAGCTTTGCGACTATGACGATCTGAAAAAGTGCGGCGTTATCGCCATTTCAGACGACGGCAGACCCGTTGAGAACGCCGAACTTATGCGGCAGGCTCTTGAAAAGTCGGTAGACAACGGTCTGTGCGTTATCTCGCATTGCGAAGATCTGAACATCATAAACGGCGGTATCATAAACAAAGGCAAAGTGTCACAGCAGCTCGGCGTAAAGGGCATGGACAGAGCTTCGGAAGATTACATCACCGCCCGTGAGATCGCCTTAGCGGCGGCCTGCGGAGCGCATATACACATAGCGCACGTTTCAACCAAGGGCTCGGTAAATATAATTCGTGCCGCGAAAAAAGACGGCGTGAACGTTACCTGTGAGACCTGCCCCCACTACTTTGCGTATACCGAAGAAAAGCTGCTGAAGCGTGATGCAGACTACCGGATGAGTCCTCCGCTTCGTGAAGAGGCTGACAGAGCGGCAGTTGAGCAGGCAGTCGCGGACGGCACTATAGACTGCATTGTGACCGACCATGCGCCCCATTCAAAAGAGGACAAGGCGGACTTTCTTACCGCTCCCAACGGCGTTGTGGGTCTGGAAACCTCGCTTGCCGCAGCGCTTACTTTTCTGTACCATACAGGCAAAATGCCGCTTGAAGATATAGTTATGAGAATGTCGGTAAAGCCGCGTGAAGTTTTAGGTCTTGAAAGAATTTGCTTTGAAAGCGGCGCGACTGCCGATATAACTGTGTTCGACCCCGATGAGGAGTGGACAGTCGAGCCTGAAAAGCTGCATTCAAAATCTAAAAACTCTGTATTTAAAGGCGAGCATTTCAAGGGCAGAGCAAAGGTAACCATAACCGACGGCAGCATTATTTTTGAAAGATAACGTATATTACGAAAGGGAGAAAACACCATGTCATTTGACAGACTTATCGAAAAGATAGTTAAAATGCAAAACCCCACGGTCGTAGGTCTTGACCCCAAGCTGGAGTACGTTCCCGAATATATCCGCAAAAAGGCGATCGCAAAATACGGCAAGAGCTTCAAGGGCGCGGCAAAGGCTATACTTACATACAACAAGGGTATTATAGACGAAGTTTACGACATCGTTCCTGCAATAAAGCCGCAGGCAGCCTACTATGAAATGTACGGCTGGGAGGGCGTTAAGTGCCTTGCAAAAACAATTGCATACGCCAAAGAAAAGGGCATGTATGTCATAACCGACGGCAAGCGAAACGACATCGGCGCGACGATGACTGCCTATACGGCGGCGCACTTGGGCTTTACAGATATCGAGGGCGATATGCTGCAGGCTTTCGGCGCTGATGCGCTAACGGTAAACGGCTACCTCGGCACTGACGGCATTTCACCGCTTTTAGAGGTCTGCCGCGAGAATGACAAGGGTATTTTCGTGCTCGTAAAAACCTCAAACCCCTCCAGCGGAGAAATGCAGGACAGACTACTTGACAGCGGCGAGAGCGTTTATGCCGCTATGGGAGCAATGTGCGAAAAATGGGGCGCAGAGGCTATGGGCAAGCTGGGATATTCATCGGTCGGCGCGGTAGTCGGCGCTACATATCCCGAGCAGCTTGAGCAGATGAGAAAAGCTCTGCCGAATACGTTTTTCTTAGTACCCGGCTACGGCGCACAGGGCGGCGGCGCGCAGGGCGTTGCAAAGGCGTTTGACGAAAACGGTCTGGGCGCGATAGTAAACTCTTCAAGAGCGGTAATGCTTGCATACAAAAAAGAAGAGGGCTGCGACGAGCACGACTACGCAAAAGCCGCACGCAGGGAAGTAATAAGAATGAAAGAGGATATAGTTTCGTATCTGCCGAAAATATCTCTTGAATAAACGTTCATCACGGGCGGGGCATTGTCTCGCCCTTTGTTATAAAAAGGAATGATAAAATGTACAGACAGGGTAAATATCAGATAGTAAGCAAAAGAGCGCTTGCAAAGGGCATTTTCGATGTTGAAGTCCTTTGCCCCGATATAGCCGCCGAAGCGCAGGCAGGGCAGTTTGCCCAGATAGCCGCAGAGGGCTTTTTTCTGCGCAGACCTATCTCTATATGCGAGATAATCGGTGATAGAGGTACTATTCGCTTTGTGTTTGAAGTAAGGGGCGGCGGTACGGAAAAGCTGTCGCAGTTAAATACAGGCGATCTTATCGACATCATCGCGCCGCTCGGCAACGGTTTTAAGTATGCAGACGGCGGCAAAGCGGTATGCGTGGGCGGCGGTATAGGTGTGCCGCCGATGCTCGGCATTGCGCAGCTTTACGGCAAAAACGCGACTTCTATCTGCGGCTTCAGAAATGCATCTGCCGCCATTTTGCAGGAGGACTTTGAGAAAGCAGGCTGTAAAACGGTGCTTTGTACCGATGACGGCTCGGCAGGCATAAAAGGCTTTGTTACCGATGCTTTGAAGCAAGAGATACAAAGCGAAAAGCCCGATATAATTTACGCCTGCGGCCCTATGCCTATGCTGAAAGCGGTCGCGAATATCGCCGAAGAAAACGGCATAGAATGCCAGGTATCGCTGGAGCAGCGAATGGCGTGCGGCGTGGGTGCGTGCCTTGTGTGCGCCTGCCTTACCGTGAAAGACGGCAAGCAGATACATTCGCACGTGTGCAAAGACGGTCCTGTGTTTGACAGCAAGGAGGTGGTTTTCGGTGAGTGATCTGAGAGTAACTGTGGCAGGGGTGCAGTTCAAAAACCCCGTGATACCTGCAAGCGGCACTTTCGGCTACGGCAGAGAGTACGAGCAGTTTTATCCGCTTTCAAAACTCGGCGGAATATCTGTAAAAGGCACTACCTTAGAGCGGCGTGAGGGCAACCCGGCGCCGAGAGTAGCTGAAACACCTTCGGGAATGCTAAATTCAGTGGGTCTGCAAAACGGCGGCGCAGATAAGTTCATAAACTATGAGCTGCCTAATTTGTCAACCAAAAATACCCGAATAATCGCAAATATCGCAGGTGCGACCATTGAAGACTGCGCCACACTTGCCTCTATGCTCAGCGGCACTGCCGTTGATATGATAGAGCTGAATATTTCCTGCCCCAACGTAAAGCACGGCGGTGCGGCGTTCGGCACTTGCTGTGATACCGCGGCGCAGATAACGCAGCAGGTCAAGAAAGCTACAGATAAACCGCTTATGGTAAAGCTTTCGCCCAACGTTACCGATATAGCAGAAATAGCAAAGGCAGTTGAAGCGGCAGGCGCTGATGCCCTCTCGCTGATAAACACGGTGCTGGGTATGCGTATTGACATAAAAACACGCCGGCCCGTGCTTAAAAACAACGTCGGCGGTCTGTCGGGCCCTGCGGTCTTCCCGATAGCCGTAAGAATGGTGTGGCAGGTGTATAACGCGGTAAAAATACCCATTATAGGCATGGGCGGCATAGCGAGTGCGGAAGATGCGATAGAAATGATGATGGCAGGCGCATCGGCAGTGCAGGTGGGCGCGGCAATCTTCGCTGACCCCTTTGCACCGCTGAAGATAATAGACGGCATGTATAAGTGGTGCGACGAAAACGGTGTCAAGAGCATTTCCGAGATAGTCGGCACTGTAAAACCGTGGTAAAGGAGCGGCATATATGAAGATAATGGCTGTTGATTACGGCGACGCGCGAACAGGTGTGGCGGTCTGCGACAGAACGGAGTTTTTAGCTTCGCCCGTCGGCACGGTGGAGGAGAAAGACCCTGCTATCCTTGCAATGAAGATAGCCCACCTTGCAAACGAATACGAGGTCGGCGAGATAGTTATAGGCTACCCCGTGAATATGAACGGCACGGTAGGCCCTAGGGCAGAAAAGTGCAAGGCGTTCGCTTCGCTTGTAGAGTCGGTGACAGAGTTGCCCGTCAGAATGTGGGACGAGCGTTCCACGACAGTAGAGGCGCACGGGTATTTAAATGCCACGAATGTACGCGGCAAAAAGCGCAAAGCGGTGGTAGATACCGTTGCCGCAACGATAATTTTAGAAAGCTATCTTGAATACAGAAACAAGAAAAAGCAGGGTGACAACCAATGAGCCGCTGTGAGTATTGTTCAAATTATGTCTACGATGAGGACAGCGACTGCTATGTCTGCATGGTGAATTTAGACGAAGACGAAATGTACAGATATTTAAGTACGCCCAATTACGACTGCCCGTATTTCTCGCTTGACGATGAGTACGGCATTGTAAAGCACCAGAATTAGCGAGGTGAGTTTGTATGACTAAGAAATTTTGCGCGGTGTTTCTTGCTTTTTTGATTGCGCTGAGCGCTTCCGCCTGCTCGAACAGTGACAGTTCTTCTACTTTAGCAAGCAGGACGGAGGTAACAACTTTGCCTGAAGATCAAAGTGAAGAAAGCACGGATAATACTGAAAGTGCGCCAGAAGAAGATGCAGGCTATAAACGTGAGCCTGTGACCCTTACAGACCTTTCACATACCGAGAACGGCGAGTATTCGCAGCAAAGCGAGGTGTATACACAGCCGGAGCAGAGCGGCATATTCTCGGCTGCCAGCGGAGTTTACGAAAAAGAATTTGAGCTTACCCTTTCGGGCGAGGGCGAAATATACTACACCACCGACGGCAGCGACCCCGCAAACAGCGATACTGCCATAAAGTATACATCGCCTATAAAAATAACAGACCGCAAGAATGACAAAAATGTCGTTTCTGCGGTCGACCCTTTGCTTATAGATGCGGCGCATAATAATGTCAATTCCTCGCGTGACGGCTTTGTAAGCACAGTTTCAGCGCCTACAGATGATGCAGTCGACAAATGCACAGTTGTAAGAGCGGCGGTAAAAAATTCCGACGGCACGTTCTCTCAAACGCAGACGGAAACCTATTTTGTCGGCAGTATGTATGAGCATATAAAAGGCGTGGGGGAGAGCAGCCACGCGGCAGGAAATACTCTTGCGGTCATATCAATAAGTGCAAATTTTGACGACTTTTTTGACAGCACGACCGGCATATACGTCAAGGGCAATATTTTTGACAGCGCGCTTGAAGATTTTCTGAAAACCAATACGCCCTCCTCGGGCGAAGATGCACGCAGCCTTGATGCCAACTACAAACAGCGCGGCAGAGAGTGGGAAAGACCCATATCCATCAACTTTTTTGAGACCGACGGCGCGAACACCCAGTGCGTTTTGTCGCAAAACTGCGGCGTGCGCGTGCAGGGCAACTACTCACGCAGCGACCTGCAAAAGGGTCTTAGGCTGTATGCAAGAAAAGATTACGGCGATAACAACTTTAATTACGAGGTGTTCAAAGGTCTTAAAGACGACAGCGGCGAAACGCTCGATAAGTTCAAAACGCTTACGCTGCGTGCAGGCGGCAACTGCGCATTTACGGCAAAATTCAACGATACATATTGGCAGTCGCTTTCGACCGATCTGGACTGCGACATGAAAGCCTCGCGCCCGTGCGTGGTGTATCTAAACGGCGAATATTGGGGTCTTTATGTTCTTGAAGAAGACTATAAGGAAGACTATTTTGAAGACCACCACGGCGTAAACAAAGACGATGTTGTGCTCTACAAAGGCGATGCCGAGACCTACAGCCGCGGCTACAAGCTTGACCTGGGCGAGCTTCCCGAAGGCGTTACCGACGAGAGCTATTATTTTGAGGAGCTTGACAGCTTTTTCAAGTCGCATGATGATATTGCCGATGATAAGTCTTTCTACGATTTTTCACAGCTTGTTGATGTAGATTCCGTCATGGACTATTTCGCGGCGGAGATATGGATAAACAACAAGTGGGACTGGCCGGGCAAAAACTGGTCGATGTGGCGCACCGTGACCGATGACGGCAGCGAGTACGGCGACGGCAGATGGCGTTTCACGTTTTATGATATGGAGTTTGGCGGCGTGAGCGGCTTGAGTGATGCGCGCACCAACACAATAAAAGAAGATAACTACAAAACTTACGGGCTGCTGGATATGGGCACAAACAACCCTGCGGTGCTGTGTTTTGCGTATCTTATGACGAACGAGGGCTGGCGGAATGAGTTTTATAATACCCTGCGAGGCCTGAGTGACGGCGCTTATGGCTACGACAGGGCAAAGGGACAGCTCGACTGGCTGAAAGACTGCTACTCGCCGCTGTTTGAGCAGTTTTTTGAAAGATACAAAGGCACGGGCAGTGCAAACGATGCCGTCTATGGCGGCTATGCAAGCTACCAGTGCGTGGCAGATTTTCTGAAACAGCGCAGCAAGCACATAGACAGCATGATCGAGTGGTGCGATAAAACGCTGGACAGAATGTACGGGTAAAAATTTCACTGAAACAGAGATAAAAAACGGTTCTGCTTGTTTGAGCAGAGCCGTACTTCTATAAGAGGCAAGAAATTAAGAGGCAAGAGGCAAGAAGGTGTGTTTTCACATTTTGCGCTAACTATAAAATCTTGTCAAGATAATAAAAGTTTTCGATTGACCCTTTTTCAAAAGGGTCACGGGGGTATGGGGGCAGAGCCCCC
>CANQKD010000015.1 GCA_947624375.1 uncultured Clostridia bacterium
GCGGTCGAAAGATGTGAGCGAAGCGAAACAGATTTCGGGCACCGCAAGAGGGCAACGCCGAAGCGCTGCCTGTGGCATAAGAAGCTGTTTGTTGCGCTTACGCGCAAGCCTGCGGAGCTGTTCACCGCTCCAACTTTATTTTGGTTTTCTTCTCATTTTGAGTGAGCTAACACGTTCGCGCAACTCTAATCGAGGGGAAAACCATAGGGATATAGGGAGTGTATCTGCAAGGCAGGGCGCGCGCTCCACTCCCTACCCTAAGGTTTTCCCCTCGAGCTCCTCATTCCTTACCCACACCTACGACCACGCGCTGAGCTTTGGTGAAAAGTCGCGACCTCTTCGCTCGGAACTTCGTGCCTTTGTGGAGGAGGCTAAATAGCGAAATACGCATAGGTTTTGTTTGCAAGGCAACGGAGGTCAGTAGTGCGGGAACATGAATTGCAACGTACTGCGGAAAATTTGCAGTACGGGCAAGACCGACTTTCTTGCTTCTTGTAAAACGCAGGTATGAAAAGTTTTCGCAAAGCCTTAAAAACCGTTTCTTACTTCTAACTTCTTACCTCTAACCTCTAGCAGCGGCGCGCCTGCCGTATGGGGCTTTCGCCGTCTGCGGACGGCGACGGGGGTTTCACCCCTCGACCCTGATGACCCTTTTGAAAAAGGCTTGACCGAAAACTTTTAATTTCTTGACAGGGTTTAAAAACTTTGCGCATTGTGGAGCGTTGAACGCGCTCCTGCGCCGCGCGACAGCGCAAATAATAAACACACCATTAAAACAACGCGCAAAGTGTTGGCGGCAAAGGAAAAAAGCCCATCACACCGCAAGGTGTGCGCCGCCGACCGTTTTTGGCGGCGAGGGATTTTTTCTGCACTTGACCGACATTTATGGCGGTCAACGTGTGCTCTGCGCACAAACTTTAGTCAATTAGCAGGTTAAAAGACCTGTTCTAACTTCTAACCTCTAACATCTAAAAAGGAGTGTCTAACAATGACAAAATACATTTTCGTAACGGGCGGTGTTGTTTCGGGGCTCGGAAAGGGCATTACCGCCGCATCGCTGGGAAGACTTCTCAAAGCCCGCGGGCTGAAGGTGGCGGCGCAAAAGCTCGACCCCTACATAAACGTTGACCCCGGCACTATGAGTCCCTACCAGCACGGCGAGGTATACGTCACCGAGGACGGCGCGGAAACCGACCTCGACCTCGGTCACTACGAGCGCTTTATTGACGAGGATCTCAACAAATACTCAAACCTCACAACCGGCAAAGTGTACTGGAACGTCCTCAACAAGGAGCGCCGCGGCGAGTACCTGGGCTCAACGGTGCAGGTGATTCCCCACATCACCAACGAAATAAAAGAATTCGTCTACAGCGTCGGCAAAAAAACAGGCGCGGACGTAGTCATCACCGAGATAGGCGGCACGATAGGCGATATCGAATCGCAGCCGTTTATTGAGGCGGTAAGGCAGATTTATCTCGAAGTCGGCAGGGAAAACAGTATGTTCATACACGTTACCTTAGTGCCGTTCCTGCGCGGCTCGGACGAGCATAAATCAAAGCCCACACAGCACTCGGTAAAAGAGTTGCAGGGCATGGGCATAAACCCCAACATTGTCGTCCTGCGCTGCGATGAGCCGCTGGAAGAATCCATATTCAAGAAAATATCGCTGTTTTGCAACGTAAAGCCCGACTGCGTTATTGAAAATCTGACTTTGCCTATTCTGTATGAAGCGCCGCTTATGCTCGAAAAAGCGAACTTTTCACAGGTCGTGTGCCGCGAACTGGGCATAGATGCCCCTGCCCCCGATCTGACTGAGTGGACACAAATGGTAGAGCGCATAAAGAGCAGCGAAAAGACCGTCACCATAGGTCTTGTGGGCAAGTATGTCGGTCTGCACGATGCGTATTTGTCGGTAGCCGAGGCTCTTCGCCATGCAGGCTATTTCCATAACTATCATGTAGATATCGAGTGGATAGACTCCGAGGAGCTAACCCCCGATAACATCGCCGACAGACTCGGCAGTATAGACGGCATACTTGTGCCGGGCGGCTTTGGCAGCAGAGGTATCGAAGGCATGATACTTGCCGCTAAATATGCCAGAGAAAACAGCGTTCCCTATTTCGGCATATGCCTTGGTATGCAGATTGCAGTTATAGAGTACGCGAGAAATGTCGCAGGCTATAAAGATGCAAATTCGGGCGAGTTTGACGAGCTTTGCAAAAACAAGGTCATAGACTTTATGCCCGGTCAGAGCGACGATATCGACAAGGGCGGCACGCTCAGGCTCGGAGCATACCCGTGCAAGATAAAGAGCGGCAGCACTATGGAAAAATGCTACGGCAGCGACCTTATCAGTGAGCGTCACCGCCACAGATACGAGTTCAACAACGACTACCGCGGCAAGCTGCAAGAGTGCGGTTTAACTCTCAGCGGTACTTCACCCGACGGCAGACTTGTTGAGACGGTGGAGCTCTCCGACAGAGATTTCCACGTCGGCGTGCAGTATCACCCGGAATTTAAAAGCAGACCCAACAAGCCGCACCCACTGTTCAAAGGCTTTGTAGGAGCGGCAATAAAGCGCAGGGAAAGTAAGTAATATAGCATATAAAAGCGGTGATGTAAAATGAGTATCCATGAAGAATGCGGTGTGTTCGGCGTTATTGCGCCGCAGCCGATAAACGTTGCAGGAATAACCTATTACGGGCTGTATGCTTTGCAGCACCGCGGTCAGGAAAGCTGCGGCATTGTTGTGAATGATGACGGCGTGTTCGTATCGCATAAAGATCTGGGGCTTGTCAGCGAGGTCTTTTCGGGCGATGTGCTTACTCACCTGCCCAAAGGCAGTATGGCTGTAGGGCATTGCAGATACGGCACAACAGGCGGCAACAATCGCAACAACTGCCAGCCTATCGAGGTCAACCACCAAAAGGGCAGAATGGCTCTTGCGCACAACGGCAATCTCAGCAACGCAGCCCAGCTTAGAAACGCTCTGGAGCTGGAGGGAGCTATCTTCCACACCACCAGCGACACGGAAACTATCGCTTACATAGTTACCAAAGAGCGGCTGAAAGCGCCGTCTATTGAAGAAGCCCTCAGCAGGGCTATGGACAAGCTTGACGGTGCGTATTCGCTGGTGCTCATGTCTCCGCAGAAGCTTATCTGCGCCAGAGATCCATACGGCTTCAGACCCCTTTGCTATGGCGTTACCGCCGACGGAGTGTATGTTGTGGCATCCGAAAGCTGCGCTTTGAAAGCTGTGGGAGCGGAGCTTGTAAGAGAGCTGCTGCCCGGCGAGATACTGGTTTTCAGTAAAAACGGCGTTGTTTCGCGCACCGAGCACTGCAATAAAAAACCGCAGAAACTTTGCGTTTTTGAGTATATATATTTTGCAAGACCCGATTCTGTCATAGACGGCGTTTCTGTGCATTCTGCAAGGCTCGAAGCAGGCAGGATACTTGCCAGATCTCACCCGGTCGATGCTGATATAGTCGTCGGCGTACCCGATTCAGGTCTTGATGCCGCTCTGGGATTCAGTCTGGAGTCCGGCATACCATACGGCATAGGTCTTATAAAAAATAAGTATATAGGCAGAACTTTCATATCACCCCAGCAGGGCGACAGGCTCGACAAGGTGCGTATAAAGCTTTCTGCCATTGAAGAAACGGTCAAAGATAAGCGCATAGTGCTGATAGACGACAGCATAGTAAGAGGCACTACGAGCGGAAGAATTGTAAAGCTGCTGCGCGAGGCAGGCGCAAAGGAGATACACATGAGGATATCCTCGCCGCCGTTTCTGCACCCGTGCTATTACGGCACGGACATCGACTCGGAGGAGCATTTGATAGCGGCTCATCATACCGTAGATGAAATAGCGCAGATCATAGGCGCTGACAGCCTGGGGTATCTGCCAGAGGAGCAGCTGGGGGCTCTGGCGAGAACAGAGGGCTACTGCCGCGCTTGTTTCAGCGGCGACTACCCCACCCCGATACCCACAGACACAAGGAAAGACCGTTTTGAACAGAAGCTCTCCGAGGGCAAGCAGATGGAGTTTTCTTTCACGTGATTTCTTGACATAAGGGTAATTTTAGTGTATAATAGTGGTATACTAAATATGTTTCGCGCTTACGCGCGGCGCAGGAGCGCACACGTTGACCGCCACCATGCGCAAAGCTTTTAAATCTTGTCAAGAAATTAAAAGTTTTCGATCGACCCTTTTTCAAAAGGGTCGCAGGGGTACGGGGGCGGCGCCCCCGAAAACGCATCAGGCGCTCTGCAAGAGGTGAATTTCTAAACAGTCCGGTGGACTGTTTAGAAAGAGGAGAGGCTCAGCTATTAGAAGCAAGATTACGAGAAGCAAGAGGTTAGATGAGCATTTTGAAAAGTTTGCGCAAAGCTATAAAAAGCAATTTCTTGCCTCTTGCTTCTATCTAAACCGCAGGAGTGACAAGTTTGCACAAAGACAGAAAAAGACTTTTCTAACTTCTAACATCTCACCTCTAACCTCTAGCAGCGGAGCGCACTCCGTGTTTTTGGGGGCTTTGCCCCCATGCCCCCACAAGCCTTTTGTAAAAGGCTTGACCGAAAACTTTTCCTTTTTTGACAAGACTTAAAACTTTTGCGTGCTGCAAAAATTTTTACGCCTTGCCGTTTTTATTACTGCAATATTACTTAGATCACAAGGAGTTATTTTATGTATTGGTACGAAAGATCGATATTTTATCACATCTATCCCCTCGGTTTCTGCGGCGCTCAGAAGCAAAACGACTTCACCTCGCAGCCCACTCATGACATCTTAAAAGTCATCGACATTATACCGCATATCAAGAAAATGGGCTTTACAGCGGTGTATTTCGGTCCCGTGTTCGAGTCCTCCGCCCACGGCTATGATACAGCGGACTACACAAAAATAGACCGCAGGCTGGGCACCGACGACGACTTCAAAAAGGTGTGCGATGAGCTTCACAAAAACGGCATTAAAGTCGTTCTTGACGGCGTTTTCAACCACGTCGGCAGAGAGTTCTGGGCGTTCAAAGACGTCAGGGAAAAGAAGTTTTCCTCTCCCTACAAAGACTGGTTTCAGGTAAGAGACGGCAATTCCTGCTATAACGACGGCTTTTATTACGAGGGCTGGGAGGGTCACTACGAGCTGGTCAAGCTCAACCTCTGGAATGGCGATGTGAAGAATTATATAAAAGAGTGTATCACAGGCTGGGTCGAAAAGTTTGATATCGACGGTCTGCGGCTTGATGTCGCGTACTGCTTAGAGCCGCAGTTTCTCAAAGAGCTGCGCGGTAACTGCAAGTGGCTCAAAGAAGACTTCTGGCTGCTCGGCGAAACGCTCCACGGCGATTACAACCGCTGGATGAACCCCGAAATGCTCGACAGCGTGACCAATTACGAGTGCTATAAGGGCATTTACTCCGCGTTCAATTCAATGAATATGTTCGAGATAGCGCACTCTATACAGCGCCAGTTCGGCAAGGAAAACTGGTGTCTCTACCGCGGCAAAAAACTGTACTGTTTTGTGGATAACCACGATGTCAGCCGCATAGCTACGATACTCACAAACAAAGCGCACCTGCCGCTTGTCTATACTCTGCTGTTCACAATGCCCGGTATTCCGTCTGTGTACTATATGAGCGAGTTCGGCGAGCAGGGCGATAAAGCGCACGGTGACGATGCCCTGCGCAAGCCCTTTGAAATGAGAGAAGATACCGAGCTTACAGAGCATATTGCAGCGCTGGCAAAAGCGCATACCGAGAGTGATGCCCTTTGTGACGGCGATTATACCCAGCTTGCGCTTACCAACCGCCAGTATGCGTTCGCGCGTGCGGCAGGCGAAAACGGCGCAGTCACGATGATAAACGCCGACGAGGGCGAGTATACGTTCAATGTAAATTACGGCAGCGGCTGGAAAGATATTTTCACCGGCGAGGAGGCTGATCTTTCTCAGCCCGTAACGCTTAAAGGGTATAGCTCAAAGGTGTTTGTAAAGTAATATAGTGCAGTCGCCCCTCATATGCGGGGGGCGGCGTTTACGCAAGAGTAAGCGCCACAAAAAAATTTTTGCAAAAGGTATTGCAAAATAAAATAAAGTATGTTATAATAGATAGGTCGTCGGGGTGTGGCGCAGTTTGGCTAGCGCGCTACCTTGGGGTGGTAGAGGCCGTGGGTTCAAGTCCCGCCACTCCGACCAATAAAAAAAGAATACCTCGAGGAAATCGAGAGGTATTCTTTTTTTATTCTGGTTCGGTACGGGAATTGAACCCACTGGAGCAACGTCCCGCCACTCCGACCAGCAGCGTAACGCTGCACCTATTTTCGGGGTACAAAGTGGTGTACCCCGATTTTTGTTCCCGTGAAAGTAATAAGTGATTATCAGAAATAGCAGAAGAATACCTCGAGGCAATCGAGATGTATTCTTTTTTTATTCTGGTTCGGTACGGGAATTGAAAATCCCCCAGTGATTTATCTGATTTTCAGTAAATTTGAAAAAATGCGGAAAATACGGCGTTTCAGAGCAAGTTAGAAAAGCTCACTTACTCTGTTTTATGCCAACTTTTTGTGATGATAAAGAACAAATAAAGAACAAGAATCACATCACAGCGTATCTTTTCAAATCTATTGTTGATCGGATTTTTTCATTTCAGATGAAAAGAAAGTCAAACTGGAGGTTTTACAATTAGTAGAAATATTCTCGATGAACTTTATGACTATGACCTGTTCCACCTGACCGAGATTGATGATACAGACGGAGCATACAGAGCAGCTCTCGACAGGCTTGTTAAAGCAGAAGCTGAGTTGAAGAAAGCATATCCCGATAATGACGAAATCCTCGATGAGTACCAGTCAGCGGACATTGAGCTGCACAACCTCTTCAACCGCAATGAGTTCCGCAAGGGCTTCAAGGTCGGCGCACAGCTCGTCCTTGAAATGATAAAGCCCATAAAGTGAGCAGATTTTTGGACAAAAATGTCCAAAAGTCCATAGTTAAAGTACAATCATTCAACTTCATATCACGGAATACATTTTTGAACACCGTGAAAGACCATAACGGAGGTTATAACTTATGAGTAGATACAAGAGCGAACAGACCGCATACAGCCAACTGAAAAAGAAATACGTTCCGCTATGGCGACTGGACACCAACACCGTGATTGTCACCCACTTAAATGCTGAAACGCAGACCGAGGAGAGCAAGACCTATCACACCGACTTCATCAGGTATCATCTTCATTATTCAGACAGCAAATGCCCCGACAGACTTCGCAGGCTCGTCAACGATGGTAGGATTATTCAGTACCTTGATGATATGGAACGGAAAGTCAGTGAAGCTATCTCACGCCAGGTCGAACTTTGGAAGCAGACCGATAGTGCCTATCAGAAAGCTGTCCACAGCGGTGATGCCGAGAAAATGCTCGGTCTGGAGAACTGCTTCATCTATATGGCAAGAGAAGCTGTGTTTGAGTGTATGGTTTATATTTGAGAGCAGACGGCTGTGCCTTCGGGTACAGCCGTTGTTTTTAGAGATACCGTTCCATCATATTAAATCAATGTTGGATGGGATAGTAAGGTTATTGCTAAAAAATACATATTCTTTTGCTTTACCGCTATTACTTGCAGAGTAGTTTATTCTGATTTCTGCTTTTCTGAAGTCCTTGTATAGTTCTGTAACCAGCGGACATATATCATAAGTAACTATCCACTTCCTTCTGCATTTTGCAATCAGTTCTGACAATGATTTATGATCTTCTTTTGTAAATGCATTCTGATATAGCTGAGACCCTTTTACTACATATGGAGGATCAAAATTAATGAATGTTTTATAATAATGATTTAACAGTCCGCTGGATAAAAACTCTAATGTATCAAGATTGGTTATGACTATATTATCCTTTTTTTGTGCAATATTCCTTATCTTTTCAATTAACGCTTTTTTATTAAATCTTGCATCAATCTTATATGTACCAGTTTGTTCTCGTCCACCGATAATTCCGCCTTTTATTACACCTGATCTATTAGTTCTATTTAAATAGAATGCAGAAAAACCCATATCGAAAATACTTTCTGTATGACTGAAATATACTTTTCTTTGATTGTCCCATTCATTTACAGAGATATCTGATTCTTCTATTTTTTGACAGAAATCATCTGTATAGTTTAATATGCAATACCAAATAGAATATATTGCAAAATCTAAATCATTGATAATAATTCTTTTTACATCATTATTCAATAAAAGTTTTATGGCCAAACCTGCACCACCAGCAAAAGGCTCAATATATGTTTCGCCAAGCAGATCATTATTCGATATTATTTCTTTTACAAAAGGATAGATCTGAGTTTTTCCTCCGGGATATCTTAAAGGAGATAAATTACTTGGCATATCTATACACCGCCTTATCTATTCCATAAATCTACGTCAATTCCATTAAACCGAGCGACTTGCTTAAACATAATGAATAAATTATTGTAGAAAGTGTCGATTTCTGATTGATTATCTTTATCCAATAGCCATGTATCAAATAGTATGTGAAAAAATTTCAAATACTTATTGAATAGAGCTTTTGTCATTGTGCGTTTTATACCTTTAGCAGAATCACCTATCTCATGCAAACCATCAATTTTATTCTGAATAGCATTAACTTCTGGTAGGAAAATAGACGTATAGAAATTCTTTCCTATGTTTTCTTCTAAAACTGGTTCAGAAATCCAAAATGGATCATCACGGTCATACAATGTTTTGGCATAGTTTATTAAAAACGATTCAGGTGAAGCTTTCCCAGGCAGTGCAATGACCCGATTGGTTAAATCTGGTCTTTTATCCCCATCAACAATACAGAACTGTCCTGTAAATGTCTTAAGCTTGGGATCTTTGAACATAGTATGCAGAACATCTCCACCAATATTCGCATCCACAAAATAAAAGTGATTTCTAACTATTGAAAACTCATCAGACTTTTCTGCAAAATAATCTAAAATGATATTGATCAAGTACCGAGCTTCAGAATCTTCGGTAAAAACAGGGATTCTTTTTTCAAATGAAAAATCTGAGTTTGTTTTTTCTCGAAGATACAAATTGATTTTGTGAATATTGGGCTTATCAATTAGATAAACGCTTGACTGATTATCATATAAATATATAAGATTTTGCACCTTTTTTAAACAGTATTCGAGCAGCGTAAGACTATGCGTTGTAAATACAACCTGAATTTTATAATCAATAGAATACTTTAGCATTAGATCAAATAACTTAAACTGAAAAGCAGGATGCAAAGTTGCATCAAATTCATCAATTAATAGAATACTATTTACTTCAGAACGCTTACTTTCGGGAAGCGTTTCATAGTAATACTTTAATGAGACTAACGCTAAAAGAATAATATATAGATTATCTTCTCCTGCTGATACAGTATTTGAATCAATTCCTTGTGTCGAACTATTAAAATCAGCTCTGATTTTCACACTTCCCATGTGTTCGTTTGTTATATTGGATATTTCATAGCTTGTAAATGATTTATATAGTTCTGCTAATTCTAACATATAACTATCAGGAATATTTTTACGTATGCTTTTTATTGGTTCATTATCTTTATATTCGCCATACGTTAATAATCTATTTAATCCAAGATATATAACTGGCATAGCTGGTAAAGACTCTTTTGATCCTTGTTTATACTGTGGCTTAACTGCATATCGAAATTCAGCAGTATTTTTCTTTGAATTGTGCTTTCTAAATGATAAAGATGGATTCTCGCCATAATAATCTACGGTATAATATGGACCTTGATGTCCAGGTGCAGGATCTTGAAATATTTTATCTCCTCGTGTTAATGACTCTAATTTCGGATTAAACTGCTCATTAATGGTAGTTATAGTACTCAGGCATTGTTTGAGATCTGTTTCAGATTGATCCACTTTTACAGTCTGAAATGAATTTCCAATTATATGTAAAATAGATGACTTACAAGTTCCGTTAACTCCAGATATAACATTAATGTTTGATGTGAATTCCAAATCCAAATTAATCAGTTTCCTATAAACATCAAAGTGAATTTTTTTCAATTATTGCACCTCCAACATTTTTATTACATAAATCGTATTTTTCTCATTAAATTGTCAACCATTTGTCGAGATAAGTGCTTCTGTAATTTATAAAAGCTTTCTGTTCGTTCAAGGTCAACAAAAGAAACACATTGAATACACTTATTCAAATCCAATCTTGATAACAGCTTAACCGTATATGGTCTTTTACTATCTAAAAAAGCAATCGACGTCAAATACTCCTGCACAGGTTGACTGTTCAACAGAAGCATCATAGTATAAGCGTCATCATAGTTGTCAAAAGAAAGAAAATATGATGTATCATCCGTCATAACAGGCTTATCAGCTGTTAAAAGGCTGAAAAGCGGTTTCTTATAGAAACCGGATACTCCAACTTTATACGGTGCAAAGCTGTAATCTCCAACACCAAACATTGAAAACGATCCGGATTTTTTATATATGATGCTTTTTCTTTTGCTGAAATCTGCACTGTGGCTATTCAAATATGACCATAAGTGCGGATACTCCTGTTCAATATAGCTTGTGTCTTGTTTGGCTCGCTGTTGTGTTACAATAACGTACTTTTTAAAATCGCTGATAATTGGAGATTTGAAAAGGCTTGACTTGACTAACGGAAAGACAAGATCATCTTCTACTTCAACGATTTCCTTGTACTTGTTGACATAGTTGCCGTTTACCAGTTCTAACTCCATAACCTTTCCGCAGTCGTGTTTTACACCGCTTCTCCATGTCATCTGGCAAGTTCCCTCGAAGTCTTGGGCATTTGTATCGGAAGAAACAAGATGATGATTATTGATAGTAAGAGTATCTATTGTCGCTAATGAATCAAAGTCTTTCACATGGCAAGCAATCGTAGTATTTAATGCAGAGGATAAATGTATAACTAAGACACACGCAGCGGCAGATACACCGAATACCTTTTGGCTATTAAAGTTAAGCATTTCGATACTGTTGCAGGGAATGGAATTTCTGTCTATCTCTAAAATAACATTTCTTGCAACTGAGGTTTTGCAAAGCATACATATTACACTATCAGTGCCTTTAAATGCATGAAGCATTTGCAATATCACATATTCGCATATGTCAAAGTTAGAAGAGCCTGTCAATGCTTCTATTCCTTTAAGTCCCTTAAAATTCACTTTTTGCGGTAAATTATAGTCGAGATCAGAGTTCGTTGCCCATGGTGGATTTCCGATAACAAGTACATTTCTCTTTTTGCTTATATCTGAAACAGAAACATCAAAGATATTATCATTAATAAAAGTACCTTGCGGAAGTCTCTCATGTGCTGTTTTGATGTAAGAACTGTTAATATCGATTCCGATTGCAGGAAGATGAAATTTCTCGGTAGCAGCAACAATAAAATTGCCAAGCCCGCAAGTCGGCTCAATGATTGCTTCAATATTTCTGTTTAAGCCCTGCTTATAAAGATATTCACATACTCTGTCACAGAATTCAATAGGAGTTTGATAATCACCAAACTCACTTTTATTACCAGACAAAATTAACAACTCCTTGAATCTGATTATTGAGAGAAATAACTCTCTAGTATTGTAATCTCCATTGCAGAGCATTACTGATAGTAAGATAGCCCTGTTCTGGAGGATTGTCGAATATCTCATCAGCGAGGTCATTATATGTGATTTCATCACCAGGAACATTTTTATCAGTCAGCAAAGCTATTATATCTTCTTTGTTAGCTCCTATTTCAAGGCTTTGACGAATTAGGCGAGTAAGTGTATAATCTGCTGTTCTGTCCGCTTCTATAAAAGTACAATGAGTCATGGTCAGGTAACATTCACTCGCAGTATCTTCCTTATGGTAAACGAATACCAGCAGATTATAACCCAAGCCGAATATCTTCTGTCTTGCAGATTTAAAAGGACAACTGCTTTGCGGTTGAACAATGCTTGTAGTTTTTATATCAGTATTCACTGAAGGAAGATCAATTCCGAGTGCTGAACTACCAACAGACATCTCATATCTTTCATTAAGATAATTCTGAAAGGCGTGTTCAACATATGTACCAACTGCCTTGCCATCGGTAACACCTATCAATTCAACATGATTAAGTGTCGAAAACCATTCACTAAATGCAACTGCTTCATTAATCAGATCGTTAACTGTTAATCTCATCACGATTATTCCTTTCAGATTATAGATATTTGCATTATAGCACAAAACAAATGAAAAAGCAATACTTAAATTGAGCATTTCACCTATTTTTCGTCAAACTCAACTTTGACTCCGTCGGAATCAAAGTTAACCCTTTCCCTTCCTCTTGGGCTTCTTAATCTTAGCCACCGCAGTCACATCGAACCCATACTTATCAAGTATCCCCTCAGTGAGAGCTTTAATCTCAGCTTTATACTGTTTCCCTAGCTCATACAGCTCCGCAGAGGGTAAGCCGTTTCGTATCAGCTTCTTTTTTAGCACCGTCATTTTATCCATACGCTCCTGCTTTGCCTGCGTAAATTCATCATAGTCATCAGGGTGAAAGCGATCAATCTCCACCACATCAAGATAGCCCTTGTATCGGCGGACAAAGGAATCGTAGTCTTTCTTGATCGCAGAGTATTCCTGCGTACTCTCCTCAATGATTTTTTCTTTCTGTTGCTTCTGAGCTTCGATACACTCAGCAGCGTGACAGCAGACCTCGCCTTCCGTTCCGAGGAACAGCTTGTGGCAGAAACCGCACTCGCATACCGTCCACTTGTTTTTGTGAACGAGCTGCCCGATCTCTGCAAGGACAGTCAGCAGGCAGTTATCACTCTCACGGAACACATTGAACGTGTAATCATCGGCAGCGATAACTGTCCTTCCAGATGCGAGCGAGAAATGCTCCATAGTCATTTTGAAGTTGAAATACGCTTCACTGCACAGCAGGCTGAGCTGCGTATCGAAAAAAGCATTGATGCGTTCAGATATGCCCGTCTGTATCTTGTTCCTGTTCGGCTTGGCAAGCACAACATCATTCGGCTTCAAGAGCTGATAACGCTCGGTATCATACAGATCAATGACCGCAGATACAAAGCCCCTGAAAAAGATGTTTTCCCCATACTCGGCAACGAACCTTGCAATCATATCATCGGTGCTGACATCAATGCTCCTGCCTATACGCAAGGCGCTGTGAAGCCTATCCCGAAAGGTATCAAACGGCTCAGTATGCTCCCGAAACATCTTGTGCTGATTCATAACTTCATCAAAGGTATATGTGCGAGTATTCAGCACTGCACCGTGAATACTCTCCTCATCATTCTGTACAGACTGTTCGATGTCAATCGTGCGGTCTGTTTCGTTTATGCGGTAAATTGTGGTAGTTTTCATATGCTCACCTCGTATTTAGTATCTTTTTCTATTGTAGCACACAATACGTAGACTGTCAATAATATGCGTATTCTAATAATTATTTTTCGTATCTCAAAAATATTTGCGTATTTGATTGGATCTATACGCATTATCCAAACTAAAGTGCGTTTGAAAATGGTACAATATTTATGTCAGCAAGAAAAATATAGCTGACACATCATAAAATATCAGAAAGGACTGATAAAAATTTGAACGAACCTACACAGTGGACACCTCCCACACCTCTCCGCCCTAATGTGACAAACCTCCTGCCGTTTCCCGTGAACGCTCTACCACCAATATTAAGGGAAATGGCAAGTGCAATAGCGACCACCACATCTACAGATGTTGCAATGGCAGGCACATCTATCCTCTCGGCGGTGAGCTACTGCTTTTCGGGATTATACCGAATGTCCGCAAAGCGTGACCACACCGAGCCGCTTGTGCTTGACACCCTGACGATAGCAGAGCCGAGCTTCAAAAAATCGCCCGTGATCTCGATGGTAAAGAGACCGTTCATTCAGTTTGCACACGACTGGAACGAAAACAACAAGCAGGTCATTTTTCAATCACAGGCTGAACAAAAGCTACTATTGGACAAGCTCGATGCTCTCGAAAAGAAGAAAGACATTACCGCCGATGAGATCGCAAAATTGCAAACAGAGATCAGCAATATGCCGATTGTCAATTTCAGGCGAATCGTTGTGGACGATATTACGCCAGAATCCCTTGTGAATCAGCTCGATCAAAACGGCATGCTCCTGATGATCTCGGACGAAGCCGGAATGCTTGGTAATTTCAGCGGAAGATATAGCAATAATATCCCGAACCTTGATATGCTCCTGAAATCATGGAACGGTGAAACGTATATCAGTGACCGTGCGACCCGTGACAGCATTGTTTTGAAAAAGCCCTATATGAGCATCTGCCTTGCCTGTCAGCCTTACGTCTTTGACGGCATGATAAACAATCCAGTGTTCCGTGGCAGCGGACTAATAGCGAGGTTCATGTATTGTTTCCCTGTGAGCAACATCGGCACTCGCAAGTACGATACGCAGGCTGTGCCTGAACAGGTAGCTGATAGCTACAAGAACCTTGTGTACAAGCTCCTCGGTGCAAAGTTCACCTACCATGATGAAAAGGAGCTGTATCTGCACTTTGATAGCAAGGCATACGGCGAGTTCGTTGACTACTACAACAACTTTATCGAACCGCACCTCGTCACGGACATGGCTTTCTGCAAGGACTGGGGCGGTAAGTATCACGGCGAATTGCTCCGACTGTGCGGTATCATTCACTGCATCAAGTGTGCGCTGAATGGCATTGAACCTGTGGAGAACCGTGTCACGCTGGATACGCTCTGCAACGCCATTGAGATCGGAGAGTATTTCAGAGAGCAGGCGATATACGCTTACAGTTTGTGTGACACCGACTTTGCAACCGTTAAGGCTGAACGTGTTCTCAACAAGATACGCTCAAAACATATCACGAAGATAAGACAGAATGACCTGCACCACCTTTGCAGATGCACCCTGTTCAAGAACGCTCAGGACTTCAACGAAACGATCGATATGCTGGAAGAATACGGCTATCTTCGCCGTTTTACAAGCAAGGGAACTAACAACAAAACCGTGACCGATATTGAGGTCAATCCGCACGTTTTCAGTTAAGGGAATCTGTCTGTTGCACCTTTTGGGCTTTTTGAGATGCAAAAGGTGCAAAAAGCTCAAAATCCATAAAACACAAACCGTAGAAAGAAAGAGGTTTACACTATGACTACAACACAGAAAAAAGAGATTGTAGACAACATTCTGGAGCTGCTCATTCTGCTCACCGAGGACGGGGAATACTCTGCTCAGCAGACTGCCAAAGCACCGACTGCAAACAAGGTGGAAATGCTCACTATCAAGGAGAGTGCCGCCCTCATCAGTGGACTTTCTGAACACACAGTACGCCAGCTTGTAAAGCAGGGCAAGGTGAAGTCCGTCCGCACAGGCGAGGGCAGAAACGGAAAAATCCTTGTCAACAAGGCTGACATGATCGCCTATTTCAACGGGAAGGGGGTGTGAGATATGAGCAAACTTGAAACGCTGAAATTCTTCCTTTGGAAGAGAAGCGGTCTGCATCTCCGTGATGCGCTCGCCCGCTACTACCTCTACCTGTCGAATGAGGAGATCAGGCTCTACGAAAATGAGCTTGATCAGCTCCTCGAAAAGTATGAAGTTGAGGTGGAGCTTCCGTTCTGATTTTGCAGTTTTCAGAATCGCATTTCTGAAATTTTGTAATGCGGATTTTTGAATAAATGCGCCCACATTTTCGGCTGCTCCGTCAGCCGTCTGAGCCTCGCAGAGCGACGTATGTACTTGTGATGTGGGTATTTCCCCGTCACAAGTACTACGGAGTTACAAGCGGCGCTCTGCCCCTTGTAACCGCTGCTACGCAGCTTTTTCCCTGCGACCATAGCTTGTGTCGTTCAGGGAAAATTGCCCGTCAGGGCTGGCGTAGCACATAGCGAAGTCTTGTGCTTGCCTTCTCCGCCTCAGCGGTCATGAAAGGAGTTGATGCCTATGATTTACAGATTGGATTTCGTAGAAAGAGAGAAGTAAATCCAATGAACAAGAAAGGCGAAATTATGAAACAGAAAAGAATCTCGTTTGGTCAGGGAAAGGGTTCTCTGACTCACAATAACAGGGAGTTCATGGCGGACAATGTTGATCCGCTCCGCACTCCGCAGAACATCACCTTCGTGCGTCAGCCGATAGGCGAAGCATACGATCAGCTTTTTGCTGAATCCACTGAGCGATATAATGCTCGGCAGAAAAGAAATGATCGTATGATCCACGGCAGCTACTATGAACACCTTTTTGGCGTGAAGCCCTGCAATACTGTCCGCACTGCCGCCGACAAACGCAAGAGCTTTTATGAGGACGTTGTTCAGATCGGCAAGATTGAAGATTCGGGATACGGCACGGAGGACTTTCAGCTCGTTGCTGACTGCCTGAAAGAGTACATGGAAGGTTTCCAGAATCGCAATCCGAACTTCTACGTTTTTAATGCTGTCCTGCACATGGACGAGGCGACTCCGCATCTGCACATCGACTACATTCCTGTCGGTCACTACAAGCGTGGGCAGGACACGCAGAACGGTATCGCCCAGGCTCTGAAAGAAATGGGGTACGGCGAAGGCAAGCAGGCGATTGCCCGTTGGCGAGCTGCCGAGGTCGAGGTGCTGAATAAAATCTGCCTTGAACATGGTATCAAGCCCCTTGCTCCCGAAAAGGCGAGAGGGACGGTTGAGATACCTGAGTATAAGGAACAGCGTCGCCAGAATGATGGGCTTAAAATACAGAATGCTCAAATGGAAGCGGAGCTTTCTGAAAAACGCTCGGAGAGCGAAAAGCTCGATGCTCAGATCGAGAAAAAGACCGCTACGGTCAATGCAATCATGAGCTATCTGCCTGATCTTGAAAAAGACAACAAGGTCGAGAACGATTGCCTTGCTATCAGGCAGGAGCTTGACAGTCTGCTTGACGGTAAGCTGTCTATCATTAAACACAAGGACGATATCATTGCCAAAGTTGAAAAGCTCGGCAAGATCGCAGCGAAAGCGGCTGATGCTTCGCACAGGAAAAGTCACACCATATATGACCTGCGTGAACTTCTCCGGAAGAAAGAGAATGAATACGATGATCTTTGGCATAAAGCTGCGGAGCGTTCGGGACGTATCAACGAGCTTACCCATGAGGTTTCAGCTCTGCACGCAAAGGCAGATGTACAGGCTGAATTTATCGGTCTGTTCAAAAAATGCGATCCGCAGAAATTCGCTGAGGTGAAACAGCTTCAAGAGCATATTCAGGCTCAGCGTGAGGAAGAACAGTTACAGCAGTCCACTACCAGAAAAAAGAAATTGTGGGGACTGGAATAACGCAAGATAGAACAAGAGAAAAATGTTACAGCGTACCTTGACAACGCCGATATATTGCGCTACAATAGGTATTGAAAGGGTACGCTGTGATATTACCGAGGAGGTACATATTATGGCAACAATAAAGAAGCGTGGCAACAGCTATATTATCAGAGTGAGCTGCGGCTACGATGTCAACGGTAATCACAAGGAACAGTCCATGACTTGGAAGCCTGAGCCGAAAATGACAGCAAAGCAGATCGAGAAAGAGCTGAACAGACAGGCGGTCATATTCGAGGAAGCCTGCAACAAGGGATACCAGAGCAAGGCTATCAAGTTCGATGTGTTCGCCGAGCAGTGGTTTGAGGAATATGCAAGAACAGGTCTGCGTAGTACGTCATATGAACGAATGCGGCAGCTTACACACAGGGTTTATCCTGCGCTTGGGCATATGCGTATAGACAAGATAACGGGACGGCACGTTCAGAAGTTTATCAACGATCTGCTTATCAATGGCAAAAATCAGCGGACGGGCAAGCCTTTATCGAGAAAGACAGTAGTACATCATTTGAGTTTTATAAGCGATGTTTTGCAATATGCGCTGAAAATGGACATGATCTCGGACAACCCCTGCCGAAAGGTAACGATACCGAAAGGGGAGAGGAAAGAGAAAAACATATACAATCTTGAAGAATTGCAGCAGCTTATGGAACTTCTTGAAACCGCGCCGTTGAAGTACAAATTGTTTTTCACAATGGTATTGTACACAGGCTATCGGCGAAGTGAAATGCTTGGACTTGAATGGAAAGACATTGACTGGAATAACAGGATAATCAGTGTCAGACGAACATCCAACTACACAGCGGAGCGCGGAATTTACACCGACACCACAAAAACAAAACGCTCCCAAAGGAGCAACAGGTATCCGCAGTTTATCTTTGATCTGTTGAAAGAATACAAATCCGAGCAGGACGAAGAACGGCGGAAAATGGCAAATTTGTGGCACGATAACGACCGCATTTTCGTAAAGTATGACGGACAGCCGATGAATCCCGAAACGCCGTACGGTTGGTTAAAGGACTTCTGCAAGAAGAATGATATGCGATTTTGTGACTTGCATAGTTTCCGGCACGCCCATGCTTCCATTTTAATCAATGCAGGAGTAGACATAGCGACAGTATCGGCAGATTTAGGACATTCAAACTCAACAACGACTTTGGGAATTTACACCCATGAATTTCAGGAAGCACAGGCGAGAACTTCGGACATAATCGCCAAAGCAATGAACATACCTAAACGACAGCATATTGAAACGGCATAATGATTTTAAAACTTATGAAACGATACGAAAAGATACAACAATGGGCAAACAATGGGCATTTTAAATATCAGCGGAAAATGCAAAACCCGCAAACCCAATCTACAAAAGGATTTGCGGGAAATGTTACTGGTGACCCGTACGGGAATTGAAAATCTCGGCGCACTTTTCGTGGCTTGTCGAGATATGCATAAAAGCCCAAAAATACGGCATTTTAGAACAATTCACAAAAATTCGTTTACGCTGTTTTTTGCTAAGTTTTTGCACCCTTAGCGGACAAATAGCGGACAAAAAACATTCGACATACCCTTGTACTTATTCGTTTTTCACCGATGTGCAGATCATATCAGCGGACAAAATGAACCTATTTTTATGACCACTCGCTGATACATCTGAACGATAAGTAGGAGGATTTTTTATGAGCAGATACAAAAGCGAACAGACCGCATACAGCCCACTGAAAAAGAAATACGTTCCGCTGTGGCGACTGGACACCAACACAATGACTATCACCCACTTCAACACCGATACGCATACCGAGGAGAGCAAGACCTACCACACCGACTTCATCAGGTATCATCTGCATTTCTCTGACAGCCATTGTCCCGACAGGCTTCGCAGGCTCGTCAATGAGGGGAAAATCGTGCAGTACCTCGATGATATGGAACGGAAAGTCAGTGAAGCTATCTCCCGCCAGGTGGAGCTTTGGAAGCAGACCGACATTTGCTATCAGAAAGCTGTCCTCAGCGGTAATACTGAGAAGATGCTCGGTCTGGAGAACTGCTTCGTCGGTATGGCGAGAGAAGCTGTGTTTGAGTGTATGGTATATATTTAAGGATCATCGGCTGTGCCTTCGGGTGCAGCCGTTGTTTTATATGTCTTTAGGGATTTTTTCTTTCCATTTTTCAATTTGACTTTTAAAATCTCCAAGACTGTTCCCTTTATCTGATAAATGCCGACTTACATGATCGGGATTAATTATATGAAGAAAACATATTATTTTCTTAGCGGTATCTTTTAATTGATCTGGACTAAAGGTATTATAAAAACTAACGTCATCTTGGCTATCTACTTTTTCTTCATAATGACTTTCGCCATTTAATATTAAGCGAAACATGAAGTTTTGAAAAAAATCTTTATAATCGCCGCAACAATTCATAATCATATCGTCTGATGCTAAATCATTAATGCCTTTTTTGTATACAAATGTACTATAGGCTTCTAATAGTTTACGCATACTATTTCCAACAGTAAAATCTGAAAGCATATCTGCCTTACCATTAGCGTATTTGTAGATTTCTTTCATTAATAATGAATATTGATTTTTTTCGGCTTTATCGCCAATAATAGATATTTGTTTATTCTTTAGTTCGAAAGTTCTTGTAGATATATTGTATTTGGCTTTGACTTCGCTTGCTATTTTACCAAGGTCAAAAATTGTTTGATAATCATGTGACAGTATAACTGCCTTACTTTTGTCACTTCCTTTATATATTTCTGACATTTTTAAATTTAGATATGATAGAATACCCACTTTGTTTTCCATGTCAAAGCTTGATATAGGGTCATCTATGACTAATAAACATTCACTTGAATAATTATCTGAGGAATGGTGATTTTCTAAAATCTTTGAAAAGAAATAACATAAAGCAATAATGTTTCTTTCACCAGTTGATACTTCATTGGGTTTTACTCGTTTCCCTTTTGATTTTAAGTAATATGTGTCATTTTCAATTTCAAGCTCTAATCTATTTTGGCACATAAAAACATATTCTAAGTTTTTATTTATTTTACCTGCAGCAATATCAATTTGATGGTTTTGTGCATTTAAACTCTCAATTTTCTTTTGCAAACTATCAAGCTTCAAATCATAAGCTTTTATTTTATCAAATAACTCATCATATGTCTTTTGTGCCTGCTTATACTCGTTATATCTATCATTCAACTCCCAATATGCAATATCATCATTTAAAATAATAGCTTTTTTTCTGTTTTGTTTTACTTTTGCTGTTTGTTCATTAAACTTAACTCTATCTTCCTCAAGAGCAGTTATCGAAGCATTGAGATTCTGTAAATGCTGAATCATATCATTGTTGTTTATAACAATTGGAGTATATATAGAGTTCATTTTATTGTCTAACTGTTGGCTGTAATCAGATAGTATTTGATCGACAATATGAGAGTAAGCATCAAAAGTTATATAATCATTAGGGAAAAGGTCTTTTAATTTTACAGCCGTGCTTTGTATCACAGAAAGTCTCAATACTAATGCATCAATCACTTTCTTTTTCTCTGCTAACTCAGTCATATGTTCATTTGCAATTTCAGATAATGCAGCTTTTATGTCATCTAATATTCTGCTTTTTTCATCAGTTGATACGCTTCTAAAGCAAAAAGGACAAACACTTTCCTTATCAGTTGTAAATGTGTTTTTTATTTCATCAAAAAACGATTTGCCACGTTTGTCATATATTGAAACTATCAGTTTGTCTCTTTCTGTAATATTGGGACGTTCAATTTTTTTCTTAAGTGCACCATCTATTTGATTCCAAAAATCTTCTGAAACAGATATAGTTTCTATTTTCTCAACAAGTGTACCTTGTTGAGATTTTCCAATAATTCTACATATAGATTCATATTGTTCAATCGCATCTTGTAAATTTGAAGAAATTAGCGTATGACCTTCAAATATTGTTTTAATTATTGTATCTGTGACGTTTGTTCTACCGTTAGTTAGTGCTTCTTTCCTTGAAACCCAATTACCATTTTCTTTGAGTTTTTCTTTTATTTTCGACATAATAGCAGTAGGAGACAATGCGTTTCGAGGAGAATTATATGTGCTATCAAACACTTCTTTAGTTGTGTTTTTATCTTTTTCAACTTTTTCGTACTCAGATTTCTTTTCATCAATTTGTTTTGCAATATCTACTTTATCACCAAGTAAAACAATTGCATCAAGACCTTCTTCTTTGATCTGAACCTGTTTGTTTATAAAATCCTCGTTAAATACAAATATACTATCAGACGGAATAGTTAGTAAAGAATGATTTGCATCATAAAATCTACATACATATTCTCCACCAGTTGACGATATTGCTTTGGATATTGAACTTTTTCCACTTCCGTTTTTGCCATAAATTATACTCATACGAACATCGTTATCAAAAAGTTTAAAATTTGTAGCTGATGAAAAGTAACCGCCTTGTATTTCAATACTATTAATTTCATTTATCATATTTATTTACCTCATAATTATATTTAACATTAGAAAATGGTTGAATTATCCTCTTCCTAATCTCCGCTTCTGCATCTTCTTCCAAATCTGACGGCATGAAATGCAGATATTTTTATCAATACCCAATACCTCAACGAGCAGTTTCTGATCCACAAGGTCAAGAGCCTTTTCAATATCTTCATCGTTACGAACGATAGAATCTATCATCTCTAAAAGCTCGTTTTTTAAGGCTTCATCAATATCATTAACCACTGGCAACATTATATTGCCGACTTCTCCGGGGAGAATTTCAAGCACTCCACCGCCATAACTTCTGCCACATATTTCTGTGAACGCAAAGGAAATGCTGTTATAATACGAAAGCAGAACGTTTTCGGCGTTAACGCCATCATTAAACTTGATACGGTGCATTGTATCCGTTGATACTGCATTGCATCGGTTCAGTACAAACTTAGGGTAGAGATTATTTCTTCTGAGAAAGAAAGCATCAGGTATCCATACCGACGGGACGATATACCACCTGTCACGGATAGAACACTTATATCCTTTGTTTTCTTCGTTCCTCTCGCCAAGTTCAATGTATTCTTTGTGTTTTGCAGGATATTCTTCATATGGTGTATCGGGGAAACTTATGAGCATTGCTCTCTTATTATCCTGTATGTTCTCCTGCCAATCACTGTCAGTAAAGTATATACCGTGAGCGTGAGAACTTCTGCCAATAAGCGGAAGCGTTACAGAAGTGAGGTCATATCGTTCATTTGTTATTTTGTCAACAGAAAAATAAGTATTGTTTCCTGTGGTAATGCCCACGTTAATAAGCGCTAAATCAGCGAATTTCGTGAATCGCTTATCATCACGAATAGACTGAATAACTTTTATTTCTTCTGCTGAGACAAAATATTTTGTCCACTTTTCCTTAACGTGCTTTAGCTTCTGGAAGCCATTTGAATTAAGGTCAAGTTTCTTGAAATCTTCGAGGTTACTAAGTTCTATTATGCGTATGCCTTTCTCTTCCTTGCCTTTTTCGCCGATGAAAACAAGTATTTCCTGTTCAATATCAGGGAAAACGAGCTGCTCAAATGTCAGTAACGTGATTTTTGAGAGCTGGTTGGAAAGAAAAAGACGCAAATCTTCGGCATAAACAACTTGGAGTATTTCCGCAGGAATGACAAACGCTATTTTTCCGTTCTCAGAAAGCAACTGGACACAAGCAACAAGGAAAGCTACCCACGCATTTATCAGCTTATTGGACTTCATTCCATGAGAGGTGAGTATGCTTGACTGTATTTCACGCTGTTCCTCAGTGAGATACTGGTAACGAATATATGGGGGATTGCCCAAAATTAGGTCATATGTCTCTTTTCCGTATACTCGCTGATAAAAGTCCAAGAAATCCTCATTTAGAACGTGAACATTAGCGTTGTCCTTATAGTTATTACCGACTTTCTCTGCTTCGTCGGGTTCTATCTCAACGGCAGTAATGTTTGGAATATCGTTGATGAGGTTCAATGACGCAAGACTATCAAGGAATACTCCGTCTCCGCAGCTCGGCTCTAATACATTGGTGGTGTTTTGGGACGCAACAAGGCTCACCATTGCATTGGCAAGCTGCAATGGTGTATAGTATGCTCCTCTTAATTTCTGTTCGGAACTATCCTTTTTGAGCCTCATAATCATTACCTTCTTTAAAACTCTAATCTGTAAACACGGGAAATAAGTTCATCTATCTCCTTGATCAGAGCAGTTTTCTTGCGTATAAGAGTGGTTTCAACTTGCTTTGCAGGCTTTTCTGCGAGCTTATTGTTGATAGTATACACTTCACGGGTTACTTCAACTACTCGGTCGTATAATGCCTTTTGTTTCGGATCGTCAAAGTTCAGCATTACGAACGGTAGTGATGAAAGTACAAATGTACCTCTCGAAATGAAGCCGCCTTCAAAGTCACTGCCGACAATATTAAAAATCTTCTCGGTGTAGGAATTGGCAAGCCAAGCCTGTATATATTCAAGATCATAACAGCTATCAGCTTTCTTGGCAACAGCACAGTATCCTGCCGTTCCACCGGAAGCGATAAGCATATCCGCTTTATCCATAGCATACATAGGATTATCTTTTGCCATGACCTTAACAATGAGCTTGGGAGTATCAATAAACGCTGTTAATGCCTGTGTTCTGCCGTACTGATACCAAGTATCGGCTGTGGCATTTGGAACATCTCTTATTCCTTCTTTTGATACACACTTAGGAACTAACCTATCATAATAATCTAAGAGATAAGCGTATGTTCCAGGATAATCAGCCTTCATCGTTTCAATAGGAATCAGGTGCCCTTCGCTGTCATAAGGGAAGATGATCTTCTTATCCGTTGATAGACTATTATAAGTTGTAAGCCCTTTTTCAGCTTTTTTGGTAGGTTTGAAGTACGGTTTGAGTATCTTCTTCTCGATTGAATATACCTTTCCGTCTTTCTTGATAGTAATCGTATCATCATCTTCACTGATTATTTCTTCGCCTGCAAACCAATAGATAGGCTGGGGTCTTTCGGCACTTGTTTGGATACCATTGAAAATCTCTGCAAAGCAATCAAGCGGAGCAGATACAGGCTCTATCTTTTTGAGTATCTCCAAAAACTCAAAGTCAGATGTGAGCTTCCATGGCAGTTCATCAAGTAACGAGCTGTTCAGCTCTATGCTGTCTGTTGGCTTTCCGAGCCACAGATTATTGGCAGAATCAACATTTGTATACTTGAAGCTATCCTGAGCCTTTTTCTGCATCAGTATAATAGAACTGTATATTGTCTTATCCTCAAATAACTGTGCTGCACCAAAATCGTCCAAGCTGACGAGATATTTTGCCTTAGCAATATAATCACGGAGTTTTGCACCTGCGCCTATCTTGAAGAACTTGTTCGGAACTATGTAGCAAACATATCCGTCTTCTTTTACTTTCTGCAAAGCCCTTTCAAGGAAGATGAAGTATTTATCGAACTGCTTATGTGCAGTCTTGTACTTCTTCTTATAAATCTCAAATTCGGGAGCAGGGATAAGAGAATGAATATCCTCGGTGGTGACATAAGGTGGATTACCCACAATTGCATCAAAACTATTTACAGCAAGCTCGTCCCAATTAAGCGGAACGATCTCAACAAGCTGTTCATCTGTACATTTAATCCCTTTCAGTTCCGTATCACTGACCAATGAATTACCGTGAAGAATATTAGTGCTGAGATCAGGCAATATAGGAGTTACTGCCTTAACGGAAGGTGCGGTTTCATTCTCTATCAGCTTTATAAGCAGAGAGAACTTAGCGACTTCAACAGCGTGAATATCAATGTCAACACCATATATGCAGGAGCAAAGGAGCTTCTTCTTTTCTTTAAGAGGGAGCTTATATCCGCCGTTATCTATCTCTATCAGGTGAGACTTATCATTTTCAAGGTACCACTCTACACAATAAGACTGCAAATACTGAAATACTTCTTCAAGAAATACTCCTGAGCCGCAAGCAATATCGGCAATGTTGAGTGTACATATTTCGTCAGGCGTTTTTCCTTCACAAAGACGAGAAAGCGTTTTCTCTACCATATACTTTACGATCTCTGTAGGAGTGGTAACAACAGAACGGTTAAGGCAATCTTTTTTCTGCGCCAGTCCTATTTTACCATTATCGAGTATGGTGAGCTGCTCTGTAAGGAACATCTCATAGATTTTGCCGAGCATATTCGGCTCTATGATGCTGAACAGATACGGGCTTTGTGGGTAGTACAAGCCTTTTATCATATCTGCGATAACGCTGTTGTTGAGGTCGAAAATGATATAATCTCCTGAGAACATACCGGAGTTATATCTCTTGTCAGCATCACGGAAGAGGGCTTCCAGTTCTTTTTGAAGCGTTGCAGAATCAGTAATTGTATCTTTGAGCTTGTGATAGAGAGGAAGGTTTTTGTCCTCACATATCCTGATAAAAACGATCTGGTTGATAAACTCCTGAACAACATCATTCAACACATCAAGAGAGGCATATCGTCCGCCTTTAGCATACAGTTCATTACTTAATGCGATTCGCCAATCATTGATCTGCTTCAAGAAAAGAACATCGACCTGCTGCTTCTGACTGCCTGTACCTGCAAATGTCTCACTAAAATACTTATCGAAATCACCGCTGTAAACTGAGTCTCTCGATACAAGTTTGGTTATCTCATCGAGTTTCTCAACATATTCGGTGTACTTGTAGATGCGGTAGCGTGAAACAGAGCATTTATCATTATCATGCGGTACAGTAGTAGTATCGTAGATGATGAAATACTCAAAGTTCATGAGAACAGCTATCTTGTGCTTTGCGTTCCAGCCGTATTTTCTTGCCTGAACAGCAGGAGACGGGTCTTTGCTGATGTCAACATGAGGTTTCTTGGCTTCAACAAAGAACTTGGATACGCCTCTCAGTGTAAGAGAGTAGTCAGGACGGTCGCTTGAACTTGCGTGGTACTCTGCTATTACTTCTCTATACTGCGGAGCTAAACCCTTGCTGTTGGTAACGTCCCAACCAAGTATTTCCAGAAAAGGATTGATAAACTCATCACGGCAGGAGTGTTCATTATATGTATCTCTCTTGTATTCTCTATAATTATCGTCAAAACGCTTGACGAGCTGTTTCAGGGCTTCTAATCTATCCATAACGGCAACCTCTCATATAAGTAAAATCATATAAAATAACATATTTACTCATATTAATTATAGCACAAAAGGACTTTCTTTGTCAATCTGATGGGTGCGATTTTTATGATTTTTTTCGATGCTTGCTAACTTCGATTCCACCGGAGTCAAAGTCCCCATAATCACTTGTTCTCCGCCAACGCCTTATCCCTGAACGCCTTGATAACAGCTTCCTGTTCCTCAATCGTATGAGCCAGCTCCGCAACAGGAAATCTAAATTCAACACATTCCGCCAACTTGCTGTCAACGACAGCCTTGCATTTCTTTTTCAGATCATCAAACTCGTCCATGACGTATGGGCTGACTTTGGCTATCCTCAAATCTTTTTTCTTGTTTCTGACATAGGCGGTGTAATTATCCATGTCACGGGTGTAGTCACTGTTTTTACGTTTCTCCCTTATCATCTGATTTTTCAGCCTTTTATTTTCAGCAAGACATTCCTCACGTTCACAGCACACAGCTTCTTCCGTCCCAAGAAAATGACGGTGACAGAACCTGCACTCGCATACTTTTAGCCCCGCATTGAACACTGCGAAACTGAATTCATAGAAGAAAGTGAGCAGAGGCTTATCGGCAACACGATAAACTATGTTTGTATTTTCGGTGCGAATGACAGCAAGCTGCGATCTCGGAGTGGCAACAAGTATTTCGCCCGTAGCCGAGTAGTCAAAATTACGTTCATCGTTCATAGCTTGCAATATCTCGTCAAACTGCTTTTGAAGTTCGGCTCTTGCCGTTTCCACCAGCTTTTTATGGTTGAACCTCTCCTTGACATAGTCCTTCGGCATCAGGATAGGCTCACCGATGTTCATATAAGCTACCGTAAGCAGATTACTGTAATACTTGAAAAATACGTTGTCACTGTTTTGGATAACAGCAGACCCGACATTTTTTACAAGCTCCTGAACTTTGATACGCTCGTTCAGACCGCTCATCATAGTGATACGGAGATTTTCAAATATCTCACTGCGGTTATTACGGAAATCTTCAAGCTGAGACAGTATCTCATCAAACGTATAGACCTTTTCTTTTTCAGAAGCCGACAGAAGTTCATTCTTATTGATAGACCACACGATACTCACGGTGCGGTCTTTTTCGTTTATACGGTATAACAGCATATTCCAACCTCTCCTTTGATACGAAAACTTATTTATTCGTATATACTGATTATACGCTTGATACGGTATCTTGTCAAGGGTTTTGGCGTATTTTTTCAAAATTTACCGTATATTTTACAGTATATACGAATTTCATTTGCTTTGTTTCCGCTTCGTATGGTACAATGTTCATGTCAGCAAGAGAAAGACAGCTGACAGCGGAGCAGCATACTTCATGTTGACCGCAACAATTATAAAGCGCTTTATAAAATATCAAACGAAAGGACGATGATGAATCGTTGAACAATGAAACAAAGTGGGCGCAGCCCACGCCCCTCCGTCCCGATGTGACAAACCTCCTGCCGTTTCCCGTGAACGCTCTACCACCAATATTAAGGGAAATGGCAAGTGCAATAGCGACCACCACATCTACAGATGTTGCAATGGCAGGCACATCTATCCTCTCGGCGGTGAGCTATTGCTTTTCGGGATATACCGAATGTCCGCAAAGCGTGACCACACCGAGCCGCTTGTGCTTTACTCCCTCACCGTGGCTGAGCCCAGCTTCAAGAAATCGCCTGTTATTTCTTTGGTGAAGCGTCCCTACGCCACATTCGCCCACGACTGGAACGAAAGCAACAAGCAGGACATTTTCAAGTCGCAGGCGGAACGCAAGCTGCTGGAGAGCAAAATGCTCGCCCTCGAAAAGAAAGATGATGTGACCGCCGAGGAGATCGCCAAGCTTCAAACCGACCTCAGCAATATCCCTCAGAGCAACTTCCGCAGGATAGCGGTGGACGATGTGACTCCTGAATCGCTGGTACGTCTGCTTGAAGAAAATAGCACCTTGCTGATGATCTCCGATGAAGCAGGTATGCTCGGTAATTTCAGCGGAAGATACAGCAACAATATCCCCAACATTGACCTGCTGTTGAAGTGCTGGAACGGCGAAACGTTCATAAGCGACAGAGCCACAAGGTCGAGTATCGTGCTGAAAAAGCCTTACATGAGCGTTTGCCTTGCTTGTCAGCCCTATGTTTTTGACAGCATGATAAACAACACGGCGTTTCGTGGCAGCGGACTGATATCACGTTTTCTCTACTGCTTTCCGAAAAGCAATATCGGCACACGCAAGTATGACACACAGGCTGTCCCCGAAGCGGTCATCGAAAACTACAAAAATCTGACATACAAGCTGTTGCAGGACAAGTTCGCTTTTCACAGCGATATGGAGAAAAATCTCCACTTCGACCACAAGGCTTACGTCGAGTTCGTGGACTACTACAACAACTACATTGAGCCTCAGCTTGTCACGGATATGGCGTTCTGCAAGGATTGGGGCGGAAAATATCACGGACTTATACTGCGTTTGTGTGGTATCATTCATTGTATCAAGTGTGCGCTGAACGGCTGTGATCCTGTTGAAGTTCGTGTGGATATAGACACGTTCTGCAATGCTATTGAGATCGGAGAGTATTTCAGAGAACAGGCGATTTACGCTTACAGTCTCGGTGACGTTGACCTCGGAACGATAAAGGCTGAGAGGGTGCTGAACAAGATACACTCCAAGCACATCACAAATATCCGACAGAATGACCTGTACAAGCTGTGCCGCTGTACGCTGTTCAAGAATGCCGCCGACTTCGCTGAGACAATAGAGATGTTGGAGGAATACAACTATATCGTCCGCACCACGAGCAAGGGAGCGAACAACAAAACAATGATTGACGTGATCGTCAACCCGAACATTTACAGCTTATGAAATCTGTACTTTCCGCATTTTGCACACTTTGTAACTGCAAAATGCTCAAAATGTCCAAAGTTCATAAAACTAAAACCATAGAAAAAGAGAGGTTTACACCATGACTACAACAGAAAAGAAAGCAATCGTAGACAACATTCTGGAGCTGCTCATTCTGCTCACCGAGGACGGGGAGAACTCCGCTCCGCAGACCGCCAAAGCACCGACCACCGACAAGGTGGAGATGCTGACCATCAAGGAGAGTGCTGCTCTCATCAGCGGACTTTCCGAACACACCGTCCGCCAGCTTGTGAAGCAGGGCAAGGTGAAGTCCGTGAGAACCGGCGCAGGCAGGAACGGAAAAATACTCGTAAACAAGGCTGACCTTGTGGAGTATTTTCAGGGAAAGGGGGCGTGAGATATGGTCGATATGGAAAAGGTAAAAGCGCTGACTTCTATCCTTGAAGAAAGAAGCGGTCTTGATGTGCGTGAAGCTGTTGCTCGTTCGTTTTTCTATCTCAATTCTTATGAGCTTACGACTTACAGAAAAGAGATAGATCATCTCCTCGAAACTTTTGGTGTTGAGGAAGAGCCGACGTTCTGATTTTTGCGATTTTTATGATCGCATTTTTGAAATTTTGTAATGCGTTTTTTCGCATTACTGTGTCCACATTTTCGGCTGCTTTGTCAGCCGTTTTAGCCTCGCAGAGCCCCATAAGCATTTTTGATAGTCTGAGTAGGCTGTCAAAAGTGCTTTGGGGTTACTGGCGGCGCTATGTGCCGAAAGTAAATCCCGCTGCTGCGCAGCGTTCTATGCTGCCCGCTCATAAGGGTCAGCACGATGCTCCTGCATCGTTCCCGACTTTGTCGGGATCCTCCCGTAAGGGAGTCTATCGCTAACCATTCAAACAAAACTTAGAAAGAGAGATGTTACGTTTGAGTAAAACTATTTCAATGTGCCAGGGAAAAGGCAGCCTGTCGCACAACAACAGAGAGTTCACTGCCAAGAATATCGACCCGTCCAGAACCCCGATAATATCATCTTCAAGCAGCAAGATCTGGGCGAAGCGTATCACCGGCTTTTTGACGGTGTGATAGCTAACTATAATGTGAAACAAAAGAGGAATGACAGAAAGATTTCTGATTACTTTCAGCACCTGTTCAACCGTGAGCCGAGCAAGTCGGTGATCACGGGTGCGAACAAGCAAAAAAGTTTCTATGAGGACTTGGTTCAGATCGGCACGAAGGACGATACGGGGGTCGGCACTCCCGATGCGGAAAAAACTGCTGAATGTCTGCGTGAATACATGGAGGGCTTTCAGGCGAGAAATCCTAACCTCTATGTGTTCAATGCAGTCATGCACCTCGATGAAGCAACTCCCCATTTGCACATCGACTACATTCCTCTCGGACACTTTTTCAACGGTCTTGAAAAGCGAAATGCAATGGCGAGAGCTTTGGAGGAAATGGGCTACGGCAAAGGTGCGAATGCGATCAACCGCTGGCGGCTCTCGGAGTGGAAAGTCCTGCACGATATTTGCACCAAACACGGTCTTGAGATCAGCGAACCAAAGAAGTCAAGGGGTTACAGCTTTACAACGGCTGAATATGGCGAGTACAAGGACACGATCAAAGCCCTTGAAGAAGAAAAAGCACAAGCCGAGAATGAGCGTGATGAAGCCCAAGCGGAGCTTGAAAAGATCGCTCAGAAACGTGTGAAGCTCGATGATATAGACAAGCTCGAAACAGGCAGGACAATGCTCGGTGGTAAGGTCACAGTCGCAAAAGATGACTGGGAGAATATCACGGCTCTTGCAAAGCGTGAGGTCGCATCAACTAAGCAGGTCAGAAAGCTGAAAAAGGAACGTGACGAAGCTGTGCAGAAATATGATGAACTGAAAGACAAGTATGATACTGCAAGCGAGGAGCTTTCCGTTTACAAAAAGAAAGAAAAAGAGCGTGGCTTGTTCACCCGTGAGAAGCTGAAAAAAGAAACGGCTAGAATCAGCCGTGAGGACGAGCTATCCCGTGAACTGAGAAAGGCTAAGGCTTTTATTTCTGCCTGCGGGCTGAGTGCGGATTATCAGCAGTACAAGTACAACAGCAACACAAGAAAGAAAACGTTAGAATAAAAGAAAGTAGTTTATGACATACCCAAAAAAAGTACGTCAACCCCCTTGACAACGGCGATTTATTGCGCTACAATCATAGATGTACAAGGGTATGTCATAGATCTCAGGAGGTAATCTATGGCAACAATAAAGAAACGTGGCGACAGCTATCTCATCAGAGTGAGCTGCGGCTACGATGTCAACGGCAAACACAAGGAACAGTCCATGACGTGGCGACCCGACGAGGGTATGACCAAGAAGCAGATCGAAAAGGAACTGAACCGTCAGGCAGTGATGTTTGAGGAATCGGTCAACCACGGTTTCAAGACTTCTGCTATGAAGTTTCAGGAGCTTGCGGAGGAGTGGTTCGAGAATTATGCTAAGAACGCCCTCAGAAGCACTACATACGAGAGAATGCTCCAGCTTACCCACCGTGTCTATCCTGCGATAGGGCATCTGCGTATCGACAAGATAACCGCAAGGCACTTGCAGGGATTCGTGAACTCTCTCGCCAAAGAGGGAGCGAACGAAAAGACGGGCAAGCCCCTCGCACCGAAAACTATACGCCACAATCTCAGCTTCATCTCGGACGTGTTCAGCTACGCTGTTCGTATGGACTTGGTATCTGATAATCCTTGCAGGAAAGTCACTATCCCCAAAGGCGAGGTCAAGGAGAAGCCTATCTACTCCCAGGAGGAGATAGCACAGCTCCTGACAGCTATCAACGGTGAGGACACAAAGTACCGTGCTTTCTTCTATCTGATAGCGTACAGCGGTTTCCGCAGGAGCGAGATGCTCGGTTTGGAATGGAAAGACATCGACTTCGAGAACAACATCATCAGCATCAAGAGAACGAGCAATTACACGTCCGAGCGTGGCATCTACACCGATACTACTAAGACCAAGCGTTCAAAGCGTGTGTTGAAGATCAGTCCCTACATCATGAGTATCCTCAAAGAACTGAAAGACGAGCAGGACGAAGAAGCACTCCGCCTGGGTGACAAGTGGGTAGAGAGCGACAGGCTGTTCGTCAAGTGGAATGGCGAGCCTATGAACAATCAGACCCCTTACGGTTGGCTGAAAGAGTTCTGCGAGAAGAACGATATGCCTTTCTATGGAATCCACAGCTTTCGTCACTTCGCAGCTTCGGCTCTGATCTCGTCGGGTCTTGATGTTGTGACAGTATCGGGAGCTTTAGGGCATTGCAACTCAGGAACGACTTTGAACGTCTATGCTCATATGTTCCAGACTGCACAGGCGAGAGTGGCTCAGGCGATGGACGGAGCGTTCAGCTTTCTTCCGCAGGATACAACAACATAAAACAAGAATGTCCGCTACAAATTCGCAATAGCGGACAAGTAGCGGACAAAGCCTATTTTCACTATAAAAGCAAAACTCGGAAACAACGTATTTACGCTGTTTCCGAGAATGTTGAATGGTGACCCGTACGGGAATCGAACCCACTGGAGCAACGTCCCGCCACTCCGACCAAAAGAATATTACGAATGATCGTTGTTTTTGAAACATTCAAAAATGACGGTTATTTTTTGCTTTATCGATTTCTGTGTTTATTCTGTGTTTATGGTGATTTTTTGCTGCCGCACGCCCTGCCCACACATTCTAGTATTCATATTATAAAGCGCGCAAGTTTAAAATTCTTGTTGATTTTTTCTGACGTTTGTGCTATTATAATATTGACAAATTTTTACGCAAGGGAGGCAGTGCTATGTATTTTTACGGTTCAACGCTGCGCACACCGGATATGGATCTGTATGAAATGACAGGCGTGTTGGAAGTAACGCAGAGCGAAATAGCTACTGAGCTGAAAGTAAACCCGATGACTGTAAACAAATACTTCTCGGGTGAATTGCACAGTCAGAAAATGCTCGGCAAAATATACCGCTATCTTAACAGCAGGGAGTATCACTGCGGCTATATTTTTATGCCCTCGGCACAATTTTCAAAATTTCTCAAAGAAGTTATAGATATATTAAAAAGCAAATACACCGAAACATTCATGGCTAAGCGTATCGGTATGACGAAAGACAAGCTGAGCAAGATAAAAAACGGCACGATAAGCTACATAAACATAGTTAAACAACAAAGCATTCTTAAAGAATTATATGATATGTGCCGCGATGAAAACAGCCCTTTGGAAGATGAATATATATCGGCTCGCGATATGCTGGCCGAAGTTCTGGCAGTGCAATACCCTGCGGAAGTTACAGTAAAATTTTCAGAAATAATAAACGAGATCGCCGAGCAGTGCGAAAGGTGCCAAGACAAACAGCTCGATGATGTTCATTGTGTGAAGATAGATGAGATAAAAGAGGCGCTTGATAAGTACGGTCTGGGCGATGAGATCGAAAATCTGCGCGCAGACAACAATTTTATCCCCAACAATGAAATCCGCAGCAATATTTTAAATGATCTGTATATGGTTTTTCGCAGGTACGGTGAACTGCCTTCTGAAATGAATGAATATAACAGCGATCATATAGGACTTTATATGCTGTCTGATGCTGTCGGCAAGTCTTTCAACGGCGAAAAAAGGAGGTTTTATGAGCTATACCGTAAACATTTAGAGATACTGAAAAAAGTAATTTTCAGACACAGCGATCTGCTGATCAGGATAATACTGGATCACATACATGCTTTTATAGAAGATGAACTGACCGAGAACTCACATTTTCACTATATTGTTTTGAGGTATATGCCGCCTACCGACTCGATATGGCATCAGAAGCAGGAACATTATCATACCGAGTTGCCTATGGCTGAATATAAATTTAAGATCATGAGATATTTCCGCCGCCTTTCTATTGAAAACAGGGTCAGGACATGTGAAGAATTAAGAAAAGTTCTTGACGATATGGAACGCATGCCCAAATGGAAATTTGATTATTCTATCAAAGACGGAGAGGGTCATTTAGGATATGACGATTCTGTCATGCATTCTGCAACATTTATAGATTCTATAAAGCTCGTAATGTTGACCGCAAATGGAAAAACACTGCGTGATCTTGACGAGCCCGATACCAAGATGGTCCCGAACTACAATATGACCGAATTTTGCAAGTGGTATATTGAAAAGACAGTCTGGCACTCTACACGTTTTTATTCGATGATGCACATACTGGAGACCAAGCTGGACTTTGAGTCTGTTGACTGGCTCTTCTGGGCGATGCTGTCACGGGCGGTAGATGTGGGTCTGGGGCTCGATGATACCACCAATACTATAAATAAACGTCTTGAAGAAGAAAAAGCTAAGCAAAACTGATGTTATATTTACCGCAGGCTTTACGGTCTGCGGTTTATTTAGTTTATGTTTTTGCAACACCGCTGTTGCAAATGTGGGGAATTTTCTTCGCCAAAATAGTATGCTATAATTAAACCATGGAAAGAACAGCGCGCACGATCTTCCGAAAAAATAAAGAGTAAAGGAGAAGATCTTTTATGACAAGATCAATAGTTTTTGAGGACTATAGCGGCACAAACCAGCTTGACCTGGAAGCGCTGCTGGGCTCAAAGGGCAGGATATTCCTGACCGAGAACATAAACGCCGAGGTCGCCTCGGCAACGATAAAGACCATGCTCTACCTTGCCGAGAACGGCACACCTATAAAATTGTATATAGACTGCTGCGGCGGCGAGGTGCGTTCGGGGCTTGCTATCGTCGATGCTATGAATATTCTTTCAGAGAAGGTAGATATCGATGTCATATGCATAGGCAAGGCTTACAGTATGGCATCGCTGATACTGGCGGCAGGCACTAAGGGTCATAGGTATGTAATGCCCCACGGCGAGGTCATGGTGCATGAGCCCCTCGTAATGGACGGCACGGGCGGCAGCGCAAGCTCAGTAAGAAACAAAGCCGATTCACTTATATCTATCCGCGATAAGATAAGCGAGATGCTGTCATCTTTCACAGGTCTTTCAACAAAGAAGGTCAACAGCATCATGAGAGCGAATACCTTCATGGACGCCGAAAAGGCGATAGAACTCGGTCTCGCGGACAGAATAGCAACATCGTTTTAAATGAAAGGAGTAATTATTATGTACAATGTAAACGATCAGAATAAAGAATACGGCATACTTAAAATGCCGGACGGTTCAGGCTATTCAAAGGACGGCAAGGTGACGGGGCTCAACAATAACGTTGCGGTGGTAGGCCCGTCAGGCTGCGGAAAATCATCGGTCATGGGCGTTCTCAATGCCCTCAACTGCGGCGGAAGCTGCATAATTTCCGACCCCAAAGGCGGTCTTTACCGCTCGATAGGCGATACGCTGAAGCAAATGGGATATAAGGTCATGAAGCTCGACCTTACCCACCCCGAAGACTCCATGCACTATGACCCGCTCAGCTATATAAAAAATACCGGCGATATACAGAAACTCGCACACTCTGTAGTGTATGGATCACATACCAACAAAAGCGGCCGTTATGACCCCTATTGGGACGAATCATCCGAAACCCTGCTGTGCGCTCTGATAGGCTATATGTATGAGCGCCGCGACCCGCAGATAAGCATTACCAAGCTTATGCAGATTCTGGGGCAGATGACAGCTTATGAAGATGTAGATGTACGCCTCACAAAGCCTGTTTTCAGAGACTTTGAGCTGCATAACAGGGAATGCAGGTTAAGGGGCAAGGAAAGCTGGGCTTACACAAAGTTCCACCAGTTTATAGGGCTCTCTGAAAAGACACTTGCCTGTGTTATAAGTACGCTGGTATCGCAGCTGAATAATTTTGACAACGAGGAACTTCAAAAGCTTTTCAAGAAAGGTCACTTTGACTTCACACGGCTGGGCAGAGAGAAAATAGCGCTGTTTGTTATAGTTTCCGACTCCGACCGTTCAAGAGACATAATCGCCAATCTGTTCTACTCCCAGGCGATGAACGAGCTGTGCGACTATGCCGACAACCACTGCGAGGGCGGCAGACTGCCCGTATCGACTACATTTATTCTCGATGACTTTGCAACAAACTGCCGTATAGATAACTTCGAGAATATAATCAGCAACATAAGGGCGCGCAACATCTCTACAATACTTATGCTGCAATCTCTCGGTCAGCTGGAGATCGGCTACGGCGACAGCAGTAAAACGATCATCAATAACTGCGATACAACGATCTTCATGGGCGCAAACTCTACCGATGATGCCGCGTATTTCGCAAAAAAGGCAAACAAGCCGCTTTACATCATGCTTGAAATGCCTCTGTACTCCGGTTGGATATTCCGCCGCACCGAGAAGCCGCGCTTTGTAAAGAACATAAACCCCGATGAGTATCTTAAAGAGGTGAACAGATCACTTGCAGATATCAAAGGTAATAAAGATGCGCGCGCGTGATAAGCGGCAGGCACGCATGGTTGCCTTGATGACAGGTCCGCCCTGCCCCCATAGCATAAGTTATGGGGGTAAGAAAAAAGCCTGTGTGTGAACAAACAGTTTCCAAACTGTAAAAAGAACGTAAATTTATTGACATTGTTTGGATAATATGATATAATAGCATTGTTTGAACGACCGACAGTATAAATTTTTTAGGAGGAAAAGTCATGAAATATTTAAATTTAATAAAAAGAGCAGCCGTGCTTATGCTGGTAGGCGTTATGTGTATATCGGTATGCAGCTGCGGCAAGAGCAAGGATAAGAAAGAAGAGAAGGAAGATAAGGGCGTAGACCCGTTTTCTCAGGCAAATGTGCAGGTCACTTTTGAGGGCAGCTACCCTTTCAGCACCGTTACTTTTACGCCCGAAGACCTGACTTTGGCAGGCATAAAGATCGCCGAGTTTTCTATAGATAAGCAAAGCGGCGTAAAAACAGGCGATGAAGTCACCGTTACCGCCACAGTTACGCCCGATGGAAAGCAGAAGGGCTATAAAGATTCAACCAAGACATTTCCCGTGGAAAACGTATCGTCTTACGTTACCAAGCTTGACGAGATACCGGGCGAGACTATGGATAAGCTGAAAAAGCAGGCTGAAGATGTCTTTACGGCAGAGGCGGCAAACTGGAAAAACGACGACGAGTGCCAGACAAAGCTTGACGGCATAGAGTTTCTGGGCTGCTATTTTCAGCTGCATAAGCCGGTAAGCGACGGCACTGTGCCCGGTAAATGCAACAAAACAATGCTGGCATATAAGATAAGCATGACTATCACAGCGCTTGAAAGGAACGGAGACGGCGAGACACCCGAAACAGGTAAATACGATTACTATGTTGTATACTGCTATGACAACCTGATAATCATGCCCGATGGTACGCTCTCGGTGGCGCTTGACAAGGGCTATAAGGAAAACGGCAGCTTTGAAACAGACTACGGCTGGTATGGTTTCTGGGGAAATGCTGAATTTTTCTCCTGCGACGGCTGGAAGGATATTGACAGTATGTTCAACGATGAGATAGCATCTCACACCGATGAGTTTGAATACGAATCTACAGTGAACGGATAAGCATGGCTGTCCTGCCGTAAATGCCCCGGAGCAAGCGAGTAAAACCGAAAGGAGTTTGAATGATGAGTTTTAATGTTGATGACGAATATGTAATGAACTCTGGAAGCACAGACGATGTTATCACCGCAGAGGATGTTGCGGAGATACAGTGTAAGTTCAATGTAATCGGCAATGAGGTAAAGCAAGCCGCACCGAAAGAAACTACAAACGATACCTCTCTGGTGGGGGGAAATGTTCAGCTTGAAGAAGTCGAAGAACAAGGACCTAGAGAAAAACAGAAGGGTGAAGAGCGCCCAATGACATTTGAAGAATACAAGCGGTCTCTGCACAAGGCCAAGCACTTGGGTGATGAAGACAGCGATGTCAGGACGGTCGTTACAAAGGAGCCGCAGAAAGAGCAGCAAAACAACAGCGAGAATAATACTAAAAGAAAGTATGTTGTATTTCTGACTCTCTCGACAGTTTTCGATGCATCAGAATACCAGCATTTTATGAATAACAAAACGCCCAACATAAAAGCGCTGCCTAACAAAGGCGGTCAGGACTACACCGCAAGCGCGGACTACAGAGCGGTGGTGGAGGCTGAAGAGGACAGACCTGATTTTGCGCGTACCCTCGGCGAAGCAGAAGTGCTGAGATACCACGCTTATGATTTTCCGGTCGATCCCTCGCGGCTGAAAATCGAGCACAAAGGAATATGTTTTCTGGAAGACGAACAGAAATACATAGAAGAACATACGCCCAAGCCAGAGCCGGAAGTGGAAAGGCAATATTCCGTCTTTCTGAATATTACAGTAGAGCTCAGAAAGGAAGAACTGAAAGAGTTCAAGGAAAAGAAGCCTGCGAACATTGACATAATGCCGGCTCTTGCAAGCAACGGATACATAGCAGGGGCTGATTACAAGGCAATAGTTACAGCAAAAAATGATGCAGAGGCGTGGGCGCTGGGTGAGAAAAAAGTGTATGAAGAGCACGCGCATGAGTTCCCCGTGGCTGATAAAAGCCGTTTGGAGGTAGGAAGAAATGCGCTGTGCCTTACCGAACACGAAAAAGAATTCGGACTGGACAATACAGAAGAAACGAAAGGAAGTAAAAAAATGAGTACAAACAATAACACCGCAAAGAAATTCAAACCGCTGAAGGTAATAGCTATAATACTGCTGGTGATAGGACTTTTTCTGTTTTCAACAGTGCTTTTCAGTATGCTTTCATACCAAAGCGAAGGACTTGACAGAATAGAGAAAATAGGTGTGGCAACCATAGATGACCCCGATAAGGGCATACTGGTCTATGACGACGAGGACGAGTTCAAAGAGTATGTAAGGGATTCTTACAGCTTGGGAAAAACATTCATTGTATCGGTCGCACCCGGGGCGATATGCATGGCTGTATACCTTATTGCAAACAGGCAGAAGAAATAATGGCACAAAGTAAACACCTTTTAAAACATATGAAAACATAGAAAGGCGGCTGAGGAAACTTAGTCGCTTTTTTCACTATGTTTTTTTCTTGCAAAATTAAGGGGTGAAATTTTCGCTGAACTGACAGGCAATATACAGATAAAAAACGTAACGTTCGGCTATTCAAAGCTCGGCAAGCCCGTGATAAAGAATTTCAGCTTAGATATAAAAGCAGGCAGCAGCGTGGCAATAGTCGGCGCTTCGGGCTGCGGAAAATCTACTGTATCAAAGCTTATCTCGGGGCTTTATCAGCCGTGGAGCGGCGAGATACTTTTTGACGGCAAGTGCATTAAAGATATCGACAGAAACGTGTTTACAGGCTCGCTTGCGGTGGTAGACCAGGATATAATTCTTTTTGAAGATACCATAGCCGCCAATATCCGTATGTGGGATAATTCTATCGAAGATTTTGAAGTCATAATGGCAGCGCGCGATGCGCAGATACATGAGGATATCATGAAGCGCGACGGCGGCTATCAGTACCGCATTACCGAGGGCGGCAGCGATCTTTCGGGCGGTCAGCGGCAGAGGATACTTATTGCCCGTGCGATAGCGCAAAAGCATAAGATACTTATGTTTGATGAGGCAACTTCGGCGCTTGACAACATTACGCAGAAGACCGTCTCAAATACTCTTGACGGACTTAAATGTACAATGATCGTTATAGCGCACAGGCTCTCTACAATAAAGCAGTGCGACAGGATAATAGTGCTTGACGGCGGCGAGATAGCCGGGGACGGCACGTATGATGAACTTATTTGGGGCTGTTGCTGTGCCGACCACTTTCGCAGGCGCTGGCACAAAACGGCGAGCTTGAACAGTACGTTTTTCAGTACACCAAAGTAACCGTAGTCGGCGCGCTGCCGTTGGTTCTTTTGTATATACCGCTCAGCTTTTTGCAGCTGGAGGGCAAAACAAGGGCGATAACAATTTCAATGTTCATAATGATCGACGCAGATGTTTTTCTCGACTGGCTGCTTTTGTATGTCTTTGAAATGGGTATGAGCGGCGCGGCGCTTGCAAGCGTTGTATCATCGCTTCTGGTGTGCGTTTTCGGCTTTGCCGCGATGGAGAAAGGGTATTCAAACTATAATATACGGCTGTGCAGAGTAAACTTTCGCGATGTTTTAAATATAGTCAGCTGTGGAAGCCCTGCGGCACTGGGTAATTTTATGGACTGTATTAAGCTGCTTTCGCTCAACGCTGTAATTTTGCATTTCGGCGGCGCAGATGCAGCTGCTGTGTGGGCTGTGCTCAACTGCCTGTGTGAGCTCTCGCTGTCAATAACTTCGGGCGTGCCGCGTGCTGCCCTGCCCGTTATGGGCGCCTACTATACCTCGCGTGAGAACAGCGGCCTGCGCATTCTGGTAAAACTGCAATCGGTTTACGGTCTTGCGCTCTGCACCGTTTTTTCAGCTGTGATAATTGCGTTCCACCAACCGCTGGAGCTTGTTTTCAGCTCACCCTCACCGCTGCTCTTGCCGTTTGTGTTTTTAAGTATTTATATACTGCTTGAACTTCTGTGCAGTATATTATCAAACTTCTTCAACGCATCAGACAGACTTTTGCTGTCCAATATTTTGGTCTTTTGTAGAAAATTTGTATACCCTGTTCTGGCTGCTCTTTTCCTCGTGAAGACAAAAATAGTGTGGGCGTTTTTGCCGCTGGGTAATTTGCTCTCGCTTGTGACCGCCATTTTTATAACGCTGTGTATAAGCCGTAAAGAGCACGATCTTTCTCCGCTAGAGGCTCGATGTGAGATGTTAGAGGTTAGAAATGATTTTCTGACGTTTGCGCAAATCCGTCATTTCTGCGGTTTAGATTTAGAAGCAAGAAAATGCTTTTTATAGCTTTGCGCGAACTTTTCAAAGCTGCACCTCTTGCCTCTTGCTTCTAGTTATCTTGCCTCTAAAAGAATTCCCCCGTTCTAGCAGAACAGGGGAATTTGTTTACTTTGATGTTTTTACTGTGAACACCGCGCTTGCCGCGCCGTCGATGACCTTTGAGCCTACCTTTACATACGGCTGGACTTTGAACTTGTACGTGGTGTTCTTTTTCAGACCCGAGATCTTATACTGTGTGGTAGCAGAAGAACCTACCGCTGTTACTCTTACCCATTTCTTTGTCGCAGAATCGTATCTCAGTATGCGGTAGCCGGTACAAGTAGTCTTTTTCCAGAACAATCTCACCGCTGTTGAAGTCTTGTTCGCCTTGGTTACGGTTGTTGTGTTCGGGCGTGTCGCGGTAGATATCGTACTGCACGACTCACCAAAATAGAACTTGCCGTTCTCTTTTACGAACGCCTTTACTCTGAACTTGTATACCTTGCCTGCTTTCAGACCACTGATTTTGTAATTCGTAGTATTCGGGTTATATATCGCCTTTACAGCTACCCACTTTTTCTTTGCATCATCATAGCGGAAGATCTTGTAACCTGTAACGCCGGAAAGCTTGTTCCAGTTTATTCTTACGGCGTTTGTTGTGCAAGTATAAGTAGTCTTCGCGGTAAGTTTCTTAACAGTCTTCTTTGCTATCGAGGAAGTTTTCTTTGCACCGCAAACCGAACAAGTGTATGTCTTCACACCCATTGCAGCACAAGTCGCAGGTTTTGTCACTTTGCCCGAGTCATATTTGTGCGATGTAGTCTTTGCTATAGTTTCAGTCTTGGTAGCACCGCAGACTGAGCAAGTATAGGTCTTAACTCCCGTTGCAGCACAAGTAGCAGGTTTTGTCACTTTGCCCGAGCCATATTTATGAGATGTAGTCTTAGCTATAGTTTCAGTCTTGGTCGCACCGCAAACCGAACAAGTGTATGTCTTCACACCCATTGCAGCACAAGTAGCAGGTTTTGTCACCTTGCCTGAATCATATTTGTGCGATGTAGTCTTAGCTATAGTTTCAGTCTTGGTAGCACCGCAGACTGAGCAGGTATAAGTCCTCACGCCCGTTGCAGCACAAGTAGCAGGTTTTGTCACTTTGCCCGAGCCATATTTATGAGATGTAGTCTTAGCAATGGTCTCAGTCTTGGTAGCACCGCAGACTGAGCAGGTATAAGTCCTCACGCCCGTTGCAGCACAAGTCGCAGGTTTTGTCACTTTGCCCGAGTCATATTTGTGCGATGTAGTCTTAGCAATACTTTCTGTCTTAGTCGCACCGCAGACTGAGCAAGTATAGGTCTTAACTCCCGTTGTGGCACAGGTCGCAACTTTTGTTACCTTGCCCGAGTCATACTTGTGAGAAGTAGTCTTTGCTATGGTCTCAGTTTTGGTCGCTTTGCATTTTGTACAAGTATATGTCTTAACACCCGTTGCAGCACAAGTAGCAGGTTTTGTCACCTTGCCCGAATCATATTTGTGCGATGTAGTCTTTGCTATAGTTTCAGTCTTGGTCGCACCGCAGACCGAACAAGTGTATGTCTTCACGCCCGTTGCGGCACAAGTAGCAGGTTTTGTCACCTTGCCCGAGCCATATTTATGAGATGTAGTCTTTGCTATAGTTTCAGTCTTGGTCACACCGCAAACCGAACAAGTGTATGTTCTCACGCCCGTTGCAGCGCAAGTAGCAGGTTTTGTCACTTTGCCCGAGTCATATTTATGAGATGTAGTCTTTGCTATAGTTTCAGTTTTAGTCGCTTTGCAAACCGAACAAGTGTATGTCTTCACGCCCGTTGCAGCACAAGTCGCAGGTTTTGTCACTTTGCCCGAGTCATATTTGTGCGATGTAGTCTTAGCAATACTTTCTGTCTTAGTCGCACCGCAGACTGAGCAGGTATAAGTCCTCACGCCTGTTGCAGCACAAGTCGCAGGTTTTGTCACTTTGCCCGAGTCATATTTGTGCGATGTAGTCTTTGCTATAGTTTCAGTCTTGGTCGCACCGCAGACTGAGCAGGTATAAGTCCTCACGCCCGTTGCAGCACAAGTCGCAGGTTTTGTCACTTTGCCTGAATCATATTTATGAGATGTAGTCTTTGCTATAGTTTCAGTTTTGGTCGCTTTGCATTTTGTACAAGTATATGTCTTAACACCCGTTGCAGCACAGGTCGCCGCCTTGGTAACTTTTCCGCTGTCGTAGCTGTGCGCTGTTTTAGCAACGGTCTCAGTCTTGGTCGCACTGCATTTTGTGCAGGTGTATGTTTTAACGCCTGTGGCAGTGCAGGTGGCAGGCTTTGTTATCTTGCCCGAGTCGTAGCTGTGCGCTGTTTTAGCAACAGTCTCCGTCTTTGTCGCGCCGCAGGTATTGCAGGTGTAAGTTTTAACGCCCGTGGCAGAGCAGGTGGCAGCTTTGGTTATCTTGCCGCTGTCGTAATCATGCTGTACTGTGAAAGTATAACTCTGCACGCAGGAGGTATTATACCTCGGATATATCTTCAGCGTGAACGTACCGGTAGTTTTCATGGCTATCGATGCTCTGTTGTAATACTTTGTGCCGCTCAGCTGCGCCACAGAACTATCCGATACCTCATAGACCATATCGGTATTGTCTGCGCTGTCATAAAGTACCCAGAGATTCAAAGTATCGCCGGGGTGATAGGTATCATCACATCTCGAATGATATGTACTGCCGCCGTCCGAATTCCAGTATACATCAAAATCTGTAAGAACGGTTATATTGCGCTGAAAGCCGCACTGAGTACAGGTCTGCACAGCTATGTTGCTGTTGGCGGCTACCTTGGTGGTAAACTTATGTCCGTTGTTTATTTCTGTTTTTGAATTAGAGGAGAGCGAAGTGGTGTCTATGCTGTAGAATGTCACGGTTTCGTTTTCCCACACATACCACACCAGTTTGCCGTTATATACAAGCGGTACGCAGTCTGAAAGCTTGCCGCTCATGCTGTATATACTGCCGCTCTGTTTTCCGTAGCCGTCCAGTTTTGTGTAATATACCTTTCCGTCATGCGACCATAGAAGCATATAACTGTTAGCAGCTATCTTTACAAGGTGCGGCGTAGAAGCCGTTCCTGTGGTGTAAGAGGTCAGCATATTTACAGTCGGCTGTGATGAATTCTTTGCAAGAGTTGCAACAAATATATTTCTTGTGCTTGATGAGTTTGAACTGCTGTAGGCGCTGTCTCCCACATAGTTTCCTGCAACTATATATGTGCTGTCTGATATCTCAAATCCTCCCACCGATGCGCCGGTGTAATTATCGCCTGTTTTGCCCGGGAAGGTCAGAAGATCTGTAACAGTGCAAGGGCTGCCGGAGCTCGGGAAGAACTTGCCCGAGGTGTAGTTTGTATTATATTTTGTGAGAACTATAGAACGCGGATAGGCATCGCCGTGGTCTACCGCTATGATATGACCGTTTTCAACCTTTATAAACTGATTGAAAGAGTGACTGACATAGCCGCATGAATTATTCATAACACCGGCAAAATAGTCGGTTATTGTCATGCTTGCCATATCCACCTGAATAGTCACGTTCGCCTGATGGTGAAGACCGTCATCTGATGCATACATCTCATGGCAGGTCCTTATCAGAAGATAACTTCCGTCATCTGTCATTCTTGCCGAGCCCGCATCAAAAGGTATGTAAGTGTTAGCTCCGTAAAGTCCGCACGACTTTATCTTGTTCCAGCTCTTGTCGTACTTGGTTATGCGGTATACCTCCAGCGAGTTGTTTTCGCTAAGGTTTTCCTGACCGCTTATTATGTAGTAGTTATCACGGCTCTCATAGAATCCGCCGAATATAGGCAGCTCCGCGCTTACAGTCTTGCTGCTTGTGATGTTGTACGACGAGTCGTAGTATTCAACCAGTATCTTGCCGTCAACAGCATCACCCTGCACCCTCATAAGACCACCCGAAGAGGTCTTCGTCAGATAAGACTCAATAGGCGAGGCATATGCCCTGCTGTAGTTTTGTTCTTCGGCGTTCGAGCCGCTGTAGGTATCGCAGGTCGTCTTTACTGCGGACGCGGAAATAGCAGATACCGAGGCAGAAACAGCGATCGCACAGCAGCAGAGTATGGCTGCAATTAACTTTTTCATAATACCAGTCCTTTCAATAATTATCAACAAATATTGTTACTTAAAAAATATAATATACAATAATATATACTTAAATTTATTATAACATATTTTCACGCCGATGTCAATCATTCCGGCGCATAAATAAACGGGCAGTTTATCCCTTGCTGCCCGTTTGTTTTTTGTATTTTATTTGTTGCGCAGGAGCGCCATAAAGCCTTGTCGGAAGAGCCGCTTTTGCGCCTTTGTCATTTCCAACTGTCTTTGTTGCTGCCTGTCTCATAACTCAGCGGAGAAACATGGGGATACTCGGTCTGATGTTTTAAATCCCACGCCCTCTGAGGAACATACAGCAGCGATTCAAACTCCAGCTTCCATACGCCCTTTTCCTTTCCCTGCCGCACTTTTTCATAGTAAGCAGGTCCGTTGATAAGCGCCACACATCTGGAATACAAAAAGGTGTCGTCATTCATCAGCGGATACGCCTTGCGGCATTGCTGTGCCAGCTTTCTCGTGTCCAGATCATACAAAAGCTCTGTCATCAGATCGTCAAATTCAAATAAAACGTCATCACTCTGCCGCGAGAGATATTCGATAACAGGCTTTAACACCTTGTCGTCATCTCCCTCGTTGTCCCAGTCGCAAAGCTCCATCGTGTTCCAGAACAGATCAAATTTTTTGTCCATAGCCAATAGTTTCCTCTCGTTTTCTGTGCGGATTTTGTATTATATTTGTTGCGCAGGAGCGCGTTAGGTTTGCCGCGGTTGTCCGCTTAATTGCCCTCTGCATCCTATTCCCATACCCGCGTATATATCTTTGCCTTGAAAGTTTCGCTGCCATCGAGTTTTGAGTATTCACCGTAATGGTCAAACTGCAGACCGCATTTTTCCAACACTCTGCCCGAGCGCGGATTATCCACCGCATGCTCAGAGCATATCTTGTTCACACCAAGCTCACGGTGCGCAAAATCAATAATGGCTTTCATAGCCTCGGTGCAGCAGTCCTTGTGCCAGTAGTCATAGTGCAGGTTGTAGCCTATACCCCAAAAGCCCTTCATCAGCGCACTGGGTACAATGCTCCCCGAGCCAATGACCTTGCTCTTACCTTTCAGCACAAACACCCACAGCCATTCTTTTTCGTTTGCCATAGCCGACCTTATCCACTCGACCGTCCGGCTGATATCCGTGTACGTTGAGTACGACATAAACCTTGTGACTCTCTCGTCGCTGTTCCAGCTGTAGCACGCCTGCGCATCATCAAGCGTAATCGGGCGCAGCAGCAGCCTTTCCGTCTCAATTATCGGTTCTTTGCTCATGTTTATACCCCTCTACGGCTTTTTCATTCCCTTAGCCGTCTTTATTTTATTTGTTGCGCAGGAGCGCGTTTGGTTTGCCGTGGTTGTCCGCTTAATTTCCCTACAGTGGCTTTTTCACCATCTGCCCTTTGTTTCGCGGATAGCGCAAATCGGTGGGCTTTGTCTTTCTTATCACAATAAGTGATCGTCGGTCACCGCACGGCAGGCAGTATTCTTCAAACATCTCCACCTCTCCGCCGAGCGTTTTCACCGCACCTCTTGCTTCTTCCAGTTCCTCTTTCCCCGAAGAGCCTTTCAAAGCCGCAAACATACCCCCTACCTTTACATACGGCAGGCAATATTCGCATAATATGTTAAGCCTTGCCACTGCTCTCGCAACAGCGCAGTCGTATTCCTCGCGCATATCTCCTTTGGCAAGCTCCTCCGCGCGCCCGTGAATACACTGTGCTTCCAGCCCTATCTCATCTGACAGCGCGTTAAGAAAGTTTATGCGCTTATTCAGGCTGTCAAGCAGCGTAAGCTTTATATCACCGCGAACTATCTTCATCGGGCAAGACGGGAACCCTGCTCCCGTGCCGATGTCTATCACGCTGCACCCCTGCGGCAGCACTGCTTTTGTAAACGGCAGTACGCTGTCTAAAAAATGCTTCTGCTCTATCCCCTCGCCGTCAGTTATCGCGGTCAGGTTTATTTTTTCGTTCCATTCCAAAAGCAGCCGCGCGTAGCAGTCAAAACGCTTTGCCTGCCTATCGTCCAGCTGTATGCCTATGCCGTCAAAAAGCTTTTCCAGCCGCCTTACATCTATAGCCATTTAGTCCTCCTTTGCGCGCCTGTGCTGCTCCAGCCAGACCAGCAAAACGTTCACGTCAGCAGGGTTCACGCCCGAGATCCGCCCTGCCTGCCCTACCGAAAGCGGCTGTATTTTGTTAAGTTTTTCTATTGCCTCCAGCCTCAGTCCCGTCACAAGCGAATAGTCCATACCCTGCGGCAGCTTCTTTGCCTCCAGTCGGCGCATAGCCTCCACCTGCTCTTGCTGTATCGCAATGTAGCCTTCGTACTTTATTTGCAGCTCCACCTGTTCGCGCACCGCATCCGGCAGCTGCGGGCGGCTGTCGTCAAATTTTATTATGCCGTCATAAGTCACGTGAGGCCGCTTCAGCAGCTGCGAGAGCTTCGCACCCGTGGTTATCCCCTCCGAGCCTACCGATTCAAGATACTCCGTCAGCTCCTGCGAGGGCGCAATGTTCACCTTTTTAACGCGCTCAACTTCGCCCTCCACAAGCCGCTTTTTCTCTAAGAATTTTTCAAATGTTCCACGTGGAACAAGACCCACATCATACCCTATCTGCGTGAGGCGCATATCGGCGTTGTCCTGCCGTAAAAGCAGCCTGTATTCACTGCGCGATGTCAGCATTCTGTATGGGTCTGAGCACCCTTTTGTCGTCAGGTCGTCTATCAGCGTGCCGATGTACGAAGTCGCCCTGTCAAGCACCAACTGCTGCCGCCCTTGCAGCTTCAAAGCCGCGTTTATTCCTGCAATAAGCCCCTGCGCCGCAGCCTCCTCGTAGCCGCTCGTGCCGTTGAACTGCCCTGCCCCGAAAAGTCCGCCTATTTTCTTGAATTCCAGCGTAGGCAAAAGCTCTGTAGGGTCGCAGCAGTCGTACTCTATGGCGTATGCGTTGCGCATTATCTCAACGTGTTCTAAGCCCTTTATCGTGTGCAGAAATTCCAGCTGAACCTCCTCGGGCAGAGAACTGCTCATGCCCTGCAAGTAGTATTCATCGGTATCGAGCCCCATAGGCTCTATAAACAACTGGTGACGTTCCCTGTCACGAAAGCGCATTATCTTGTCTTCTATCGAGGGGCAGTACCTAGGTCCTATAGCGTGTATGCGCCCCGAGTATATCGGCGATCTTTCAATGTTTTCCATAATAACGCGGTGGGTATTTTCGTTTGTGTAGCCAACATAGCAGCACACCTTGTTTTCGAGCTTTTCGCCCTCGCCGTGCGTGAACGAAAACGGTGTTATCTTCTCATCGCCGTCCTGCTGCTCCAGCTTGTCAAAGTCTATTGAACGTCTGTGTACCCTCGCAGGCGTGCCGGTCTTGAATCTGCGAATAGTTATCCCCTGCTCTGTCAGCGAATCCGAAAGCCTTGTCGCAGGCAGAACATTGTCGGGTCCGCTTGCATATGATACCTCACCCACGTGTACAACGCCGTTCAGGTAAGTGCCTGTCGCGATTATTACCGCCCTTGCGCTGTAGCTCGTGCCAAGCTTTGTAACAACGCCGGTTACTCTGCCGCCTTCAAACGTAACAGCCGTTACCTCCCCCTGCTTTAAATACAAGTTTTCCTGCGATTCAACAGTCTCTTTCATATATGTGTGATACTTCACCCTGTCAGACTGCACTCTCAGGCTGTGCACCGCAGGTCCTCTGCCCAAGTTCAGCATACGGCTTTGCAGAAAAGTCGCATCGGCAGCCTTGCCCATCTCGCCGCCGAGGGCATCTATCTCGCGCACCAAGTGTCCCTTTGCCGTGCCGCCTATCGAGGGGTTGCAGGGCATATTCGCCACGCAATCAAGCGAAATGGTGAACAGCGCGGTCTTCATTCCAAGGCGTGCGGCAGCCAGCGCAGCCTCGCACCCTGCGTGACCAGCGCCCACCACAACTATGTCAAAATAATCGGTAAAAGGCATTTTTCTGTCCCTTTCTATCAAATTGTTCCACATGGAACATTGCACCTCTCGTGCCTCGTTTGTTCCACGTGGAACATTTTATTTGCCAACACAAAACCGCGAGAACACCTGCTCTACCACCGCATCTGTTACCTTTTCGCCGGTAAGCTCCATAAGGCAGTCGGTGGCTTTGTCAATAAGTATCGTCACCGCATCCAGCGTTTCGCCGCCCGTCAGCGCTTCCCTAGCCGCCTGCGTGTACTTCAAAGCTTCTTCCGCACACGCCTTTTGCCGCTCGTTTGCAAACAGAGCATTTTGTGGGTCAAACTCGCGCAGACCGAGCGCATTCACTACGGCGTTCTCGAGGTCTTCCATGCCGCTTTCGTTCTTTGCAGATACCTCTACCACCAGCGGAAAATCGGCAAATTCGCTTTTGTCAACACTAATGCCGAGGTCTGTTTTATTAAGTATGATAATGCAGTTTTTGCCGCGCAGGCTTTCAAGTATCTGCCTGTCGTCACCGTCAAGCGGCTGTGAGGAATCAAACACCGCAAGAGCCAGCTCACAGTTTTGCAGCTTTCCCTGCGCCAGGTCAACGCCAACGCTCTCGACCTCATCGCCTGCGGTGTGAATGCCTGCCGTGTCGCTCAGGCGCAGCAAAACGCCGCCGACCTCAGCACTTTCTTCGATAACATCGCGCGTTGTGCCTGCAACATCTGTAACGATCGACCGCCTGTAGCCCAGCAGCATATTCATCAGCGTGGATTTGCCAACATTCGGCTTGCCTACTATAGCGGTATCGCAGCCGTTTCTGAAAATTCTGCCGCTGTCGTAGGTGAGCAAAATGCGCTCCAGCGCCGAAGAAACATCATACAGAGCTTCTTCCATGCTCCCCTGCTCCACCGCAGGGATATCCTCGTCTGGGTAGTCGTTCCATGCGGCTAAGTCTGCAAGCAGGCTGAGAAGCTTCTGGCACGCCTCGTTTATCCGCTTGAAAAGCCTGCCCTCTTTTACGCCGTTGGCGCTGCGCAGAGCGCTGTCACCGCCGGCAGAAATAAGCTCCATGACCGACTCTGCCTGCGTGAGAGACATTTTGCCGTTGAGAAAGGCGCGTTTTGTAAACTCCCCTGCCGCAGCAGGCTTTGCACCGCTTTCAATGCAGGCGCGCAGAACGCGCTTTGTAAGGTACACGCCGCCATGGCATGAGATCTCGGCGACGTTTTCGCCTGTGTAGCTTTTTGGCGCGCGGAACACTGTAAGAAGCGCATCATCGAGCCGCTCGCCGCCGTACACCACCTTGCCGTAAACGCAGGTATGACCGCGCATTTCAACCACTTCTTCGCCGCCGAACGGCTGAAAGATCTTCGCCGCAATATCTATCGCCTTTTCGCCGCTTATGCGAATTACCGAAATTCCCCCGGCAGCCGGCGGAGTTGAAACTGCGCACACGGTATCATTTATTTCGCTCAAAATATCGCCCCTTTGAAATCGCCGCCGCAAAATAAGCGACGGCGAACCACATTTTTATTTTACGATTTTACGCTTTTACGCTATAACTCTCAGAGCTTTTCGGGGTACTCCCCTGCCTCGATCAAGCTTTTTATGCAATCTCTGAAAAGCTGCGTATCTTCGGCATAAGTTACGCCGAACCACTTGTCATTTGTCTCAAAGACCTTAACTTTACACTCGCCTTTGCCCAGCATTTCCTCAATGATAATAGGCAGCAGAAACTCGGCTTTCAGATCGTTTATATTGTCTTTAAGAAACGTTTTGAAACGATCTTCCAGAGCATCTATAAATTCGGGAGTGCAAGCCCACATATTCATCGAAACATAGCTGTTTTCGTCTATCTCCTCATTCGTTTTGAGAGAGCGCACCTTGCCGTCGTCGCAGCGGCGTATTTCAAAAGTCTCTTTAATGCTGCTCAGGCAATTTTCACTGTCAACGCCGCAAACGCCCCTGGTTACCGTGCCGTTATCAGAAAGAGTATTTTTCAGTATAAAACCTGCCATGCCCAGAGTGTTCGGGTCTTCGTTTTCGCGCAGGAAATCAACAAGGCTGTAAAACGCCTGCCTGCCGTAAAAGTCGTCGGCATTTATAATAATGAAAGGCTCTTTCACCGCGCCTTTGCAGCAAAGTATCGCGTGACCCGTGCCCCACGGCTTTGTTCTTTCGGGCGCGCTGAAGCCCTCGGGAAGCATATCGGTGTGCTGGTAGACATACTGCGTTTCAACTATTTTCGAGATCCTGTCCCCTATGCTTTCTCTGAACTGCTCCTCAAAGTCTTTTCTGATAATGAAGACCACCTTGCCCACGCCTGCTTTTACGGCATCGTATATTGAGTAGTCCATGATTATCTCGTTGTTCGGACCTACGTTTGCAAGCTGCTTTATGCCTTTGCCAAAGCGCGAACCCATTCCTGCCGCCATTATGACGAGCGTTATTTTCTTCTGTGACATTGTTATCCTCCGTTCAATTAGTTAAAAGATATAGCAAGTTTGTTATGATAAAATCAAAATTACTACATACATTATAATATATATTTTTCTTTATGTCAACAAAATATTTGACAAGCACGCATAAATATGTTATACTGTTTTGTGTACGTCGAAAAATGTTGTGACCATATATTAAAGTAAGGAGATAGTTATGTCGGACAACAGAGAAAAAGATATAAACGATATAATAGCCGAGGCTATGCAGAAACGCGCGGAGCGTTTAAAGCAGCAGGCGGCAGAAAACGGCGGGGGCAGGGAAGTGCCATCTTCTTCGGAGCAAAGACCTCAGCCGGTGGTGCAGGAAACGCCAAAGCCTGCATCTCGCGAAGAGATGAAGGCTTCACTGAGGCCGATACCTCAGCAAGAACCAAAGGCAGAGCCGAAGCAAGAGCCCATACTTCGTGAAGAACCAAAGGCAGCGCCAAAGCAGCAGCCGATACTTCGTGAAGGACCCAAGGCTGAGCAAAAGCAGCCTGCACAGGAAGAGGCAAAGGCGAAGTCTTCGACGGAAGAGGCAAAGGCGGCGCAGATACTCAGTGCTATAAACTCTCAGCCCGAGCCGGAAGATAACAGCCGCACAGATGACAAGCGCGGCGGCAAGTCGGGCGGCAAGAAGAAAAAATGGACGACCAAGAGAAAGGTTCTGCTGGTGCTGCTTATAATACTTCTTATAATAATGATAGCAATAGCGGCGGTGGGCATTTATATAATGTCGAAGCTGGACAAGGTGAACGTTGTTGACAGGACTTATGACAACTCGATATATGACAGTATCGAGATAGACCCCGGCGACTATGCACAGCCCGGCCCTGACGGCAGCAGCATACCCGATTCGCCCGACAGCGTAATTGACGAGCTGCAAAGCCAGATAGACTCAAACGTTCAGAGCTCCACGCCGATAAAGTTCTCTGATGATGTTCTCAACGTTCTGCTGATAGGAACAGATGCGAGAACGCACGACTACCGCGGCAGAAGCGACTCTATGATACTGGTATCTTTGAACAAGAAGACCAAGCAGGTGATCATGACTTCGATAATGAGAGATATATACATCATGATACCGGGCATAGGCTACAGCAAACTGAACCACTCGTATGCGTGGGGCGGAGCAGACCTTCTGATACAGACGATAGAGAGCAACTTCAAGATAAGGATAGACAAATTCGTGCAGGTGGATTTTTTGTCGTTCGAGAGCGTTATAGACGCGGTGGGCGGCGTTGATATGTACATCAACGAATCCGAGATGACCATCATGCGGGAGGTTATACCTGCCGAGCAGGATCACGGCGAGGGTATGTATCATCTTAACGGCAAGCAGGCGCTGAGGTTTGCGAGAATAAGATATGTAGGAAACGCGGACTTTGAGCGCACGCAGAGGCAGAGGCGAGTATTGCAGGAGATACTGAAAAAGGCGCAGGATCTGAGCATATTTGAGCTCAACGACTTGCTTGACACCATGCTGCCGCTGCTTACGACCGACATGAGCAAGGGCGAAATGCTTGACCTGATAACGCACTCGGTAAGTTATCTGGGCTACGAGAGGGTAGAGCAGAGAGTGCCTGCCGACGGTATGTGGTGGAGCGTATGGGTAGACGGCATGGACTGCCTTGGCATAAACTTTGATGACACCATAAAGAAAATGCAGGGCGTTATATACGGAGAATAAAATTTTGCGGCGCATCGGCGGTAAGCTGGTGCGCTTTGTTTTTTGTATTTTTGCGCTTACGCGCAAGCCTGCGGAGCTGTTCACCGCCCCACTTTAATTTGGCTATCTCACCTTTTTAGTACATCAGTATTTTGTGCATTTTATTTGTTATGAATTTTTCACTTTGTTTGGCGTTCCCTTTTTAGAAGCAAGATTATCAGAGGCAAGAGGCAAAATGTGTGGGATTTTCACTTTGCACGGCGTTCCATAATGGAACGCGGAAAAAGAGATGTGCACTACAACAAGGAGAGGCTCTCTCTTGCAGGAGCAGCGTTCCCGTTGGGAACGCCCGAAGAATTATTTCGCTCCCAAAATTTAAAAGCGAAATAATTCTTCCCGCGGTCGTTTACGACCGCTGCCCTCTTTCTAAACAGTCCACAGGACTGTTTAGAAATTCACCTCTTGCAGAGCGCCTACCGGGCTTTTTGTGGGGCTTTGCCCCACGCCCCACGACCCTTTTGAAAAAGGGTCGATCGAAAACTTTTCCTTTCTTGACAGGGATTACAAACTTTGAGGGTAAACGGACTATGCAAAATCGCCGCCCCGCTTATGGCGGCGAAGTAATTTGCACTTGATACGAAGTATCAACGTGTGCATTGCTGGCTTGGAGGCTTAAGCCGACAAGACACTGCGTAAGCGCAAAAATGATTATTAAAATTTCTAAAACCGCTTTACTTTCACAATATAATGTGTTAAAATAAATATAGGGCGGACTTGCTGCCCCGAGATCTTCTGTAAAGGGTGATAATTATGAGAGATAAACTGGAAATAAGCAATCTTGACGATCTTTACGAGGCCGTGCTTTGCCTTAAAGATATTGACGAGTGCAGGCTGTTCTTCAAAGACCTTTGCACTGTGCCCGAACTGAAAGCGCTGTCACAAAGGTATCAGGTGGCTAAAATGCTTACCGAAAAGTACGTTTACAACGACATAGTGAGAGAAACGGGCGCTTCTACAGCGACGATAAGCAGGGTGAACAGGTCGCTTTCTTATGACGGCAGCGGCGGTTACAACATTGTTTTCGGCAGGCTGAAAGATTTGAAAGACAAGAAGAAATAATATGTACGATGGTGGATTTGCATACTTTTATGACCTGCTGATGAAAGACACCGACTACGATGCCATTGCGGCGCGCTACATTCAGCTGGCGCAACGGTTCGGCGTGAAAAGCGGCAGAGCTGCGGATCTCGGCTGCGGTACGGGGGAGCTTTCTAGGCGGATAGCTTTGGCAGGGTACGACACCATCGGGGTCGACATATCTGAGGAGATGCTGTCTGTAGCCTCCTGCAAGGCTTGCTGCGAAAGCAGCGTTCAATACATACACCAGGATATGACAAAGCTTGATCTGGGCGGCGAGGTCGATTTACTTGTTTCATCGCTTGATTGTTTTTGTCATCTGCGCGGAGGCAAGCAGGTGAGGGAAGCCTTTGCAAGGGCGTTTGAAAACCTGCGCGGCGGCGGTGTATTCATTTTTGACATGAACACTGTTTTCAAGCACAGCGAGGTGCTTGCCGACAACGCGTTTGTTTTTGAGAACGAGCAGGTGTTTTGCGTATGGCAGAATTTTTACAGCGGCGGCGGCAGGGTAGAGATAGCGCTTGATATGTTCGCATACGGCAGGGACGGCAGATACGACAGGTTCTGCGAGGATTTTGAAGAATACGCATACCCTCTGGCGGACGTGGGAAAGTGGCTTAAAGAGGCAGGCTTTGAAGTGGCAGGCATATTTGACGGGCTGGGCGAAGAAGCGGCGACAGAGCAGTGCGAGAGGGCATTATTTGTAGTAATTAAGAAGTAGGAGATATTATGGGCAGGATAGTCAGGGCGATATCTGCCGATGCATCGGTAGTGTGCAGCGCTATTGACGGCAAAGATATAGTAAACGAGATAGAGCGGATACACAAAACTTCGGCGGTGGTGACTGCGGCTCTGGGCAGGCTGGCAATGGCGGCATCGCTTATGGGGTTTGGTCTTAAAGGCGAAAAAGACAGTGTAACAGTGCGCATAAACGGCGGTGGTCCGTGCGGCGCGCTTATTGCTGTTGCTGACAGCTGGGGAAATGTGCGCGCGTATGTACAAAACGCCGTTGTTGAGATACCTTTGAATAAGTTTGGCAAGCTGGATGTTCGCGGAGCGGTGGGCACTGACGGTTACGTTTCTGTTGTTAAAGACATGGGGCTGAAAGAGCCTTACTGCGGACAAGTGCCGATAGTTTCGGGCGAGATAGCCGAGGACATAACGAATTACTTAGCAACGAGCGAACAGGTGCCGTCTGCGTGTGCGCTGGGTGTGCTTGTTGCGCCCGATCTTTCGGTAGAGCAGGCAGGGGGATTTATAATAGAGCTTTTGCCGTTTGCTCCCGAAGAAAGCGTTGCGGCTATTGAAGAAAACATAAAGAAAATGTCATCGGTGACAACTCTTTTGAGGAGCGGTAAAACTGCCGCTGACATAGCTCTTATGGCTCTTGAGGGGCTTGAGCCGGATATTTTAGATGATTTTAACGTTGCATACCGCTGCACTTGTTCCCGCGAGAAGGTGGAGCAGGCGCTTATCAGCACGGGCAGAGAGGAACTGGAGGACATGGCGAAAGATCCGCAGACGCAGGTGGAATGTCATTTCTGCGACAAGAAGTACATTTTTACGCCAGACGAGATAAGGGCTCTGGCGGCGAGAGCTACAGGAAATACGGAAGGATAGTTGAGTTACCATGACCGAGGAACAGAAGATGCTGGCGTGTGGTCTATACAGAAAAAGGGCGCGGAAAATACTGCTTATCTTTTTGGCTGATGTGGTGTTGTTTACTGCTCTGCTTGAATTTGTGGCAGTATTTATCGGCAAGAACAGCGCTCCCGAAATCTTGATATTCATCGGGCTGCTGTCTGTTGTATCGCTGGTGGTGATAAGAATTCGCGATGTTGTGTACATGGTGAAGCTTTTCTCGGCTGCGGCATACATTTCAAAGAATGACATGGAAATGCTTTTGGCAGCGCCGAGCGGCTTTTACAAGAGCATAGCACAGCAGCTGCGCAGGCGGCACAACCTTGACCCCGACATGGCGCGTTTTACGCTTGACGGCAAAGAGTATAAGGCTATGATACGCAATATGCTTCAGCTTGACAAGGGAAGCAGGGAGCTTCTGGTCTTTCGCGGCGGAAAGGTGTTCGCTGTGCCGGCGGTATTTATGGAGGAACTGGCGAAGCAGGCGAAACAGCGCGAAATATAAAATAGCGAAAATTTCAAAAAGTGCTTGACAAACGCTTTTCAATGGTGTATAATATGATTTGTTATCGGTTCGCCGATAGTTCGGGAGCATAGCTCAGCTGGGAGAGCATCTGCCTTACAAGCAGAGGGTCATAGGTTCGAGCCCTATTGTTCCCACCAAGGCAGCGTGACGCTGCATATTAAGTGCGGCGTCATGGTTCTGCTATTATAGATAAGAACGGCATGGCCCGATAGTTCAGTTGGTTAGAACGCCGCCCTGTCACGGCGGAGGTCGTGAGTTCGAGTCTCATTCGGGTCGCCAGCGAAAAACGCGAAGCGTTTGTTGCCTGAAGATTTAGCAGCTTTGTTGGAAGTCCAAGTTTTCTAACTTCTTACTTCTAACATCTACAGCGAAAGGTTTTTGTTCTATCAAAGTTTGTGAAAACAACATCTTGCCTCTTGCCTCTAGTTATCTTGCTTCTAGCAGGGCAAGTGCAGAAGATTTAGCAGCTTTGTTGGAAGCTCAAGTTTTCTAACTTCTTACTTCTGACATCTACAGCGCAAAGGTTTTTGTTCTATCAAAGTTTGTGAAAACAACATCTTGCCTCTTGCTTCTCTAGTAACCTCGCAAAAGGAGAAGCTATATCAAACTATAAAGAACTATTTCTAACTTCTAACCTCTCACATCTAACCTCTAAAAGCGGATTTAGCTCATCTGGTAGAGCGCCACCTTGCCAAGGTGGAGGTAGCGAGTTCGAGCCTCGTAATCCGCTCCAACGGCACACGCCGCATATATTATAATGGTAGGGCGCTATAGCCAAGTGGTAAGGCGTAGGTCTGCAACACCTTGATCCCCGGTTCAAATCCGGGTGGCGCCTCCACGTCGTCGCGGATTTCGTATCATTCGCGGCGACTTTTCTTTTATACTTGTGGAAAAGTCACCTCTCACTCACTCCATCGCTCCTCCTCTCCAAAACGAGTCTCGCTTGCTTATCCTGTTCGCTTGTAAACGCGCTCACGACGGCTAAGCTGCGCTACCAACTCGTTTTGGTTTTGATAAAAGCTACCCTGATTTCGGGACACAAAGTGATGTGTTCCGTTTTTGTTTCCGTGAAAACATGAGATTTTTGCTATCAACTTTCCGCCACATTATTCTGTATTTCGCCTTTTAATACTTTTTTGTACGCCGCTGTATTCGCCGATATCACCTCAAACGCGGCTTTTTGCACGCGCGTTTTGGGCGATTTTCACAAAAATTAAAAATGTTCAAAAACCCCTTGACAAGCGAGCTGCGGCGTGGTATAATAATAAAGCTGACCTCAAAAAGGGGGAAGCGATAAAGCACCTTGAAAATTGAACAATCGAGAGATCCAAAAAGGAAAAGGAACCCTGAAATTAAGTCAAAGCTTTGAGAGAAGTAAGAGACTGAAGGAAGGTCGTGCGTTTGTATCTTTGCATTGTATGTAAAGATAACGACCTTTAAAAAATAAAGAAAAGAACGCAAGTCAGTGATTCATAAAAGGAAACTGAGGAAATAGTCCTTTCTTTGG
>CANQKD010000016.1 GCA_947624375.1 uncultured Clostridia bacterium
GGGGGCTCTGCCCCCATACCCCCGTGACCCTTTTGAAAAAGGGTCAATCGAAAACTTTTATTATCTTGACAAGATTTATAACCTTTGCGTACTGTGTAGCGTTGAACGAAAAAAGCCCGTCACACCGCAAGGTGTGCGCCGCCGACCGTTTTTGGCGGCGAGGGATTTTAGATATGCACTATTTATCTAAACGGACTGTGCAAAAGAATTACGGTTTTCAGCGGTTCGCAGAACCGCGCCAAAATCGCCGCCCCACTTTCGGCGGCGAAGTAATTCTTTCAAGTGGCTTGGAGGCTAAAGCCGACAAGACACTAAGCTCCATGCGCCGCGCGCAAGCGCGAGTAATACACAAAACATTTGCACGAACAAAAATTGCCTTACCACACTTCTTGCCTCTTGCTTCTTGATCTCTTGCCTCTGATAGCGCAATAGGCAATAAAAACACCCTGAGAAATGCATGCAGATCTCAGGGCGTTACTGCTGTAAAAGTGGGCGATATTACATCAGCTTTTATTGTCCAATTTCAAATATCAGATATTTTTTTAAGAATATTACAACATTGCACTTTGTACCTTCCGGCGGACATGGATCTTGGAATGAACTGCCCCTGACAATTCTGTCATCTATTCTTATGAATGGGATCATTTCTTTCCATAAAACTCCTCCCCTGCCGCCTCTGTGCTCTTTGATCTCATAATGATCAATAGTTCCGGCTTTAGTATTATGTGACGTTTTGAGTGCAATAAATAATATAACTCTTGTAAAAAGTTGGAATATTATTGAAAACAGTACTAAAAAAATATTAAGGCAAATACAGAATATGAGTAATCTTAAACTTACTTCCGCAGACAAAGGATCATGTTTGAAAACAACCGGCAGTCCGCAGATCCATGTCAGAATTACAGGAAAAATCTGTAAAATGAAAAAAGACATTATACGTATCTTTATTTCATATCCTGTTTTATATTTCCCTAATCCTCTTAAATTAAATATATTCATATCATTAACTTATTTCTTCTTTTAAATGTAAATATTTTTATTGTATTTCAACATCCTTAAAACACAACAGCTTATTCATTATATCATTGTGTTATTTTATTGTCAATTGCCATTTTATACTATTTAATATACGCACAAAGTGATGATAGCAAAGGAAAAAGCCGCAATAACCACTTCTTGCCTCAGCTGCTAGAAGCAAGATAACGAGAGGAAAGAAGCAAGATAACGAGAGGAAAGAAGCAAGATGTGCATTTTGAAAAGTTTGCTCTAAATCATATAAAGCATTTTTTTGCCTCTTATAGCAGCTCTGCTATCTCTTTAACGAGCCTTGCAATTTGCGGTACAATAAAATACACAGTTGCAACTGCCACCGCCGCATACACCACCAAAGCTGCAATAAACTGAAAAATACACCTTGCCGTGCTGAATTTGAAATCATCGCGCACGCCGGCGTTTAGCACCAGCGCTTTCGCATCGCTGAGCGTTGCTGGCAGCCTGCCGAAGCGTATCTTCTCATCGGCTGAGAGCGCGCAGTTTTTGTTGGGGCACTGCCTTTTTCGCTCGCTGTCGCCGTATGCGCCGCCGAATGCCGTGTTGCACCTAGGGCAGCGTTCAACATCCTCGCGCGCAAAACAATCCTGCACAAAGTGCATATAGGCGCAGCACCATTTTCTTATATTGCTTCGGTACAGATACCTTACAAACATCAGCGCCGCGACTATTATAATTACCGCGCAAAGGCGTTTTATATGCTCCTCATGCCCTGCCGACTGCGCTGCACTGCGCATGACAAGGCAACACGCCGCCGCCATGCACGGAAAAAGCAAGCACGCCAAAGCCGCTCTTAAAAAGAACGGCTTTTTTGCTCTTGCATCAATGGGTTGGTTTTTTAATTCTTTCATAACTTAAAATCCGTCAACGACCTTGCCATGCAGCATAAACTGTATGCGAGGGTCGTGTTGTTTTATAAAATCTGCATATGCTCTTGCGGTTTCCCAGCCCACGGGGAAATTCACGCCGCCGCTGCCTTTGCCTTTCGACTGTGATATGTACTCGCCGCGCAGGGGCTTCATGTTCTCGTCGTACACGCCAAAGATATCTTTATACACCGCGACATACCATATATCGCTCAGCTTCCACTTTTTATAGGCTGCCATATAGCCGTTTGGCCAGTAGAAGTACAGATAGCCATCGGGCGTAACATACATATTCTTGACATTATCTGAGTCCTGCAACTCAGCGCTCATTTTTTCCATGAACTTTTTCTTTGACTTCTTGTCGGCTATCATGCTTATTGCAAAAATAAGCACAAAAGCGACAACTATCACTATTACTGCCGGTGGTACGGGTGGCATAAATTCTCCTCCTGTGTGTTTTATTACTCTGCAAGACCTGCGGTGATTATCGCCATTTTGTATACTTCTTCGGCGTTGCAGCCGCGTGAGAGATCGTTTATAGGCGCGTTAAGACCCTGAAGGATAGGGCCGAACGCCTCAAATCCGCCGAATCTCTGTGCTATCTTGTAGCCGATGTTGCCCGCGTTTATGTCGGGGAAAATGAATGTGTTAGCCTGACCTGCAACGGGCGAATCCTTAGCCTTGGTCTTGGCAACAACCGGTGAGAACGCCGCATCGAACTGAAGCTCGCCGTCGACTGCGAGATCGGGCGCGGCAGCCTTTACCTTTGCGGTGGCGTTGCGCATTTTATCAACGGTCTCGCCCTTGCCCGAGCCGAGAGTTGAATACGAAAGCATAGCAACCTTAGGGTCAATGCCGAAAGCCTTTGCGGTCTTTGCTGTCTCAACGGCTATCTCGCAAAGCTGGTCTTCATCGGGATAGAGATTGATAGCGCAGTCGCCCATAGCATACTTTTCGTCGCCGTTTTCTGTTTCTTTAAAAAGTATGAAGCTGGAAGAAACAATAGAATTGCCCGGCTTGGTCTTGATAATTTGCAGTGCAGGGCGAACGGTATCGGCGGTAGAATATGTAGCGCCGCCCAGAAGTCCGTCAGCCTTGCCCATTTTAACAAGCATTGTGCCGAAGTAGTTTGACTTTTTCAGCGCGGCTGTGCAGGCATCTTTATCCATTTTGCCCTTGCGAAGCTCAACCATTTTGTCTACCATAGCGTCAAATTCGGGGTATGTTTCGGGGTCGATGATCTCTATCCCCTCGATGTCAAAACCGCTCTGCTTGGCGGCTGCCTTTACCTCGTCAACATTGCCCAGAAGCAGCGGAGTCAAAAGGCCGTCAGCTTTGAGGCGTGATGCAGCCTCGAGGATACGGGGGTCGCTGCCCTCGGTGAAAACGAGTGTTCTGTTGTTTGCTTTTAATACTTCGATAAGATTTTCAAGCATATATTTTTCCTCCTAAAGTAAATTTAGTATGTTTCCATATGGATATTATACACTACTTTTCAGCAAATTGCAACCGCTTTTTTGAACAATTTATAAAAATTCATCACAGGGTATTGACAACAAACATATAATGTGGTAACATATGAACAGATGTTCAAATGTTCGTTTGAATAAATGATGATATATTCATTTTAAGGAGGAATAAACATGGCAGACGATATGCAGTTTTGCGAAACACAATGTGTTCACGAAGATATTGTTGAAAAGGTAAAAAAGCTTCTGCCCGACGAAGAGGCGATATATGATCTGGCAGACCTTTTCAAGATGTTCGGCGATACAACAAGAATGAAGATAATGTACGTTCTGCTGGAGTCGGAGATGTGTGTCTGCGATATTGCTGAGATTCTGGGCATGACACAGAGCGCTATCTCACATCAGCTTCGCATACTCAAATCTTCAAAGCTGATAACCAGCCGCCGCGAGGGTAAATCTGTAATATATTTTCTTGCAGACGACCATGTACGCTCGATAGTCAACCAGGGCATGGAGCATATTTTTGAATAACTACAAAGGAGATTTTATCATGAAAAAGACATACAAGCTGGAGGACCTGGACTGCGCGAACTGCGCCGCTAAAATGGAAAACGCTATCAAGGATATTCCCGGGGTGAACGACTGCTCAATAAGCTTTATGGCGCAGAGAATGACCATAGATGCGGACGATAAAAGCTTTGACAGCATAATGAAAAAGGCTGTTAAAGCCTGCCGCAAGATAGAACCCGACTGCACTATAATATTGTAAGGGAAGAAATGACATGACCAAAAGTCAGAAACGAAAGCTGCGCGGCATACTGCTGTGCGCGGTGCTGTTCGCAGCTGTAACTGTACTATTAAAAGTACTGCCAACGGCTGACAAAATACCGTGGTGGGCAATTCTTTTAATGTACCTTGTGCCGTATATTATAGTCGGCAGAGGGGTCATAACAAAGGCACTTCGCAACATAGCCCACGGGCAGATATTTGACGAAAATTTTCTTATGCTTTTAGCTACCGTTGTTGCTATGATAATTCGCGAATACCCAGAAGCTGTGGCTGTAATGCTGTTTTATCAGATAGGCGAACTTTTTGAGAGCATTGCGGTGGGCAAGTCGAGAGGGTCTATATCCTCTCTTATGGAACTGAAGCCCGACACCGTAAACCTTGTGAAAGACGGCGTTATTACCGAAATTGCCGCAGAAGACGTTCACGAGGGCGATATAATACAGGTAAACGTTGGCGAACGCATACCGATCGACGGCGTTATTATAGAGGGCAATACTTCTCTCAACTGCGCGGCGCTGACGGGTGAGAGCATACCCGTTGATGCAAGCTGCGGCGACAATGTGACAAGCGGCGGCATAAACCTTAGCGCTATGATACGCATAAAAACGAACTGCGAATTTTCGCAGTCCACGGTGGCGCGAATACTGGAGCTGGTGGAGGCTGCCTCGGAGAAGAAAAGCAAGAGCGAAGCATTCATCACGCGGTTTGCAAGGTACTACACGCCTGCGGTGGTAATAGGTGCGCTGCTGCTGGCTGTAATACCCTCGCTGATAACGGGTCAGTGGGCAAAATGGATACACCGCGCGCTGATATTTCTGGTAGTATCATGCCCGTGCGCGCTTGTTATCTCGGTGCCTATATCATTCTTCGGCGGCATCGGGGCGGCATCAAAACAGGGCATACTTATAAAGGGCTCGTGCTATCTTGAAAGGCTTTCGCAGGTGAAGACGGTCGCGCTTGACAAGACAGGCACGCTGACAAAGGGCAGTTTCAAGGTGACTTCCGTGCGCGCCGAAAACGGTTATAAACAAGAAGATGTTTTGAAATACGCGGCATACTGCGAGAGCTTTTCTTCGCACCCTATCGCGGTGTCTATAGTTGAGGCATACGGCAAAGAAATAGATAATGCGCTAATTGAAAACCAGCAGGAGCGCGCAGGCAAGGGCGTTATAGCCTTGATTGACGGCAAAGAGGTTTATGCAGGCAACGAAGCCCTTATGCAGGATATGGGAATATCCCACGGCGGCGAAAGGCCTGTGGGCACTTGCGTACACGTTGCGGCGCATGGCGAATACATCGGCTGCATAGTTATTTCAGATGAGATAAAGCCCGACAGTGCTCAGGCGATAAAGCAGTTCAAGGCAAGCGGCATACGCACCGTTATGCTTACGGGTGATGAGGAGCGATCGGCAAAAGATGTTGCTCAGACGCTTGGCATTGATGAGTACCACGCCAAACTTATGCCCTCCGACAAAGTGGCGGTGGCTGAAAGTCTGCTCGATGATAAAAGCGCGGTGGCGTTCGTGGGTGACGGCATAAACGATGCGCCTGTGCTGATGCGTGCCGACATAGGCATTGCAATGGGCGCTCTTGGCAGTGATGCGGCAATAGAAGCTGCGGACGTCGTTCTGATGGACGACAAGCTTTCAAAGCTGCCTTATGCGGTGAACATCTCGCGCAAAACACAGCGCATAGTATACGAAAACATAACCTTTGCGCTTGCTGTTAAAGCTCTTGTGCTGGTGCTTGGCGCGCTTGGCATAGCGGGAATGTGGCTCGCGGTTTTTGCAGACGTCGGCGTATCTGTGCTGGCTATCATAAACGGTATGAGAACGCTGGCATATGACGGTTCAAAATAAAATGCGTAAAAATAAAACTCCGACCAAAAGCCGGAGTTTTTGTTATGGTGTTTTTAGTAGTACATTATTATCGGCGTGCCGACTGAAACAAGGTTGTACAGCTTCTGCACCTCGGCGTACTTCATGTTTATGCAGCCGTGAGAGCCGTCTGTCAGGTATATCTTTCCGCCGTATGCATATCTGCTCAGGTCGTGGAAGCCCACACCCTCATAAGATGCTCTTATCCAGTAGGAACACGGAACATTGGTATAGCCGTCACCAGACATTTTATACGGGCTTTGCTTTTCAAGGACCTCATACACGCCCTCGTGCGTTACCCTGCTGGGCTCTGAATACAGACCCGAAACTATCTGGTCGGTCTCAAACTTTACCTTGCCTTTTTCATAATACCACATATGCTGAGCGGTAAGGTCGACCTCGATATAGGTATTGCCTATATCAGACTCTGCCGAGCGCGCGCTTTCGACTCCTGCATAGGTAAAGAACGCATAGCCGTCGTCGCCGTAGCGCGATTCATATATCGGATCCATAGTTGTGCTCTCGCCGCTCTTGAGCACTTTAATAAGCTCTTCGGTAGTCTTTTTCTGATCTATCTTCCAGCCGTAAGTGCCCTGAGGACCCTGGTCTACCGTTATATCTCCCTGCAAGGTGGCATGGAATGCTCTGGGCTTGCCGTATGTGTCATACACATCTGCCAGATGACCCACATACTGCTCGACCTCTTTTTTGTTTACGGTATAAGAAGTGCCGTCCTCGCTGAAAGTCATCCAGGTGCTGTAATCTTCAAGGGTAAGCTGCTCTTTTGTATAGTCAAAATCAATAGTTACGGTAAAGTCGCCCAGCTTCTGATAGAACGCCAACTCGTCCTGAAGATCTTCAGCCTGTACCTCAGCCTTGTAGAAGCAGTCACATTCAGCGATGTTTATATTGAAAACGCCGCTGTGTATCTTATCGAGCAAAAACGGTTTCAGCTTGGTGTAATCTACCGTATCGCCCTCGGTGGCATCAACTATTATAAAGCCATCTTCGGTATGCGCTATATACGCATTTTTAGGCTCTGTAACGCCCCACACTATCTTGTCAAGCGCCTGAGTGAGCTTTGATTCGTCATACGAAACGTTCGCCTTGAAATTATAATTGAACGTTGAGAACAGCGACTTGAACCACATCTTGCGGTCGATATTTGAATATATCAGCTGCACCTGCCGTTCGGTATCATCGGTATAATCAAACTCACTCGCATCTATAGTTATAGATGTGCCGTCTTTCTTTGTGATGACTATTCCGGGCATTTCATCGGGCTTTAAAAGCTCGGTTGCCTCCGCAAGCGTCATTTTGCTCACATCTACGCCGTTTATAGTGGTGTTGGGCAAAAATGTGCCGTTGGTGAGTATCAGACCTATAAAGTACCCAACGCCCAGCAAGACAACGACAAATCCCAGCAGAAAGCCTATAGCTGCGCCTGCGCCCGAAGATCTTTTCTTCCTGCGCTTTTTACTGCTGCTCTTTCTGCTGCCCGAATATTTTCTGTTAGCGCTTTTTGCGCTGTTTGCGCTGCTGCCCGAACGCTGCGACGATGCCTGCCTTGAGCGGTTTGAGCTGCTGCCGCTTTTTGGTCTTGCGCCCTGAGAAGCCGCCCTTACCGGTCTTTGCGGCAGAGTTCTTTCTCTGGTAGGCTCTTCTGCCTGCCTTGATGAGCGCGGCACATAGTCGTCATCTTCACCAATGTTCATAGCTATCTGACGAGCCATCATCTGCGCTTTTTTCTGCCGGTCTTCAGAAGATCCTGCGCCGGTGGAAAGCACGGCATCAAGATCGCCTGCTCCTCTTTCCGAGATGTCAAAATCCTTCTCCATAGCTGTTTCCTTTCGTTATCTATTGTAAAACATATCGCCTTGGTATGTCATAATAGTTCAACATATATTATATCACATACATCGGTATCAATGCAACGACAAAACGACTACAATTTGATTACAATCACTCACTTTGTAAGATACCAGCTGCTGAGTATTCTTTCAGCCTTTTTGCCATATATTGTAAAATCTCTGTTTTTATGTATCTGTGCGCCCGGGGTGAGCTTTACTTTCCAGTCCCACCAGAAATAGCCCGAGAACCAGTCCTCGTCCCAGAAAGTATGCAGCGCCGACTGATAAAAGTCAGCCTGCTCGTCCTCGTCAAGCGGCACTTCCTCACGGTGGTGAAAATCATACGGATATTTTGAACAGCCGTGCTCGTTGCGTATGCCTATCTCTGCAAACATTATAGGTCTTTGGTACTTTTCGTGCATACGAACAAGCCTTACCCGTATGTCGTCCCACGAGCGCAGCATTCTGCCAATGCTCACATCGTCGCCGTCTGTAAGCCTGTAATACGCCGAGATGCCTATAACATCAACTTTTGAGAGCCACGGGTACTTGAACTCATCATCGTGATTTATGTTATGCATTATCATGCCGTGGTATACTTCTCTTACCGCATCTATCATCCTGCACACTCTTTCATGGCATACGTCCATACCGTCCATCTCGCAGCCGGTGCACAGCATTTCGCAGCCGGTCTTCTGCGCAATAGCGGCATAGTGCAGCATAAACGCCGTATATGATGCAAACCACCTGTCAAGGTAGTTTCCCCTGCCCTCTTCGGGAAAATGTATCCTCGCGCGCCACACGCCGTCAAGGCAGTCTACCATAGGTTTAAGGCACACTTTCAGACCCATTTCTTTCGCCATGTTTATTGCGTACACAACATCTTCATCTGTCTGCGTTCTGCCGTATAAAGGGTGCACACACAGCGAAGTATACGTTTCCTGAAAAGCGTTTACCGGTATGCATATCCAGTCGATGCCGTCGCTGCACAGCCTCTGCATAGATTTTCTTGCATAGTCTGTCATATATTCGCCGCTTTTTGCAAACGCGCCCCAGGTGTATCCTTTGCAGAAAAGTCTTTCCATAATATCCACTCCAAAGTTTTATCAGTATTTTTCAGCCTCCGAGCATATTCCGCCGAATATCATTCTGTTCACGCTCGGCGTTGCCTCGGGGCGTATCGCAACATCTATGGCATACGGCGAAAAATTCCTTGCTATCTCTCTCACCGAATCAGATGTTATATCGCCCGTTACGAAAAACGGCTTGTCAATGCTTTGCGTAATGCTCGGGAATCTCGCAATATCCCTCAGCGGCAGAGAAACAAAGTCGGCAGGACTTTCGTTTATCTTCACCGCATCGCCTATGCATTTGAGCGAAAAGCGCTTTATCACCTTTGTTTCAGCGCGAAGTTTCAGCGCCTTTATATACTCCGCACTCTCATCGCCGCAAAGCTCCACAGTTTCGCATATGCCTGCCGAAAGCAGCGGCGTTATCTGAGAAATATCCTGGTCGCAGAACATTCCTATCGCCTGAATCTCGGGGCGCAGATTATACACCAGCTTTGATGCTATGTTCCCCGTCACCCTGTAAAGACCGTCAAAAAATGAGAAACCTATGTACGCAGGCTGCACCTCGTTGGCGCAGGCTATATCGTCCGCATTTCTTATCCCGCTGATCCTTATTTTAACCATTTATCCGTTGTTACCTCCATCGGTAGAATTTACAGCTTTATGAAAAGTTGTTTTTATATTTTTTTGTGCGGCGTTTTCGTTCAGTCTGCCGCCGCCGCTTTCAAACTTTCGGTAGAAGTTCTCGGCGCTGTCGTCAAGACCCTTTTTCGCCAGCCGCGCCTCTCTGGCTTTTGCCTGTCTTTCCTGTATTCGTCTGCGCTTTTCCATGTCGTCAAAATATTCGTCTACAGTGCCGTTTAAAGATATACCGTCATCACTTTCGTCATACGAAAGAGAAGCTTCATATTTATCATACTGCGTTTGTTTTACCTTATCCATATCACCGCCGGGCAGCTTGTCAACACCTAAATACTCATCAAGATCCATCTCACCGCTGAGTATCTTGTCAAGATCTTTCTTATCCTGTATTTTCTGCTCCTGCGTGGAATTTATATTACTCAGCTGCTTTATTTCGTATGCGTAAAGCTGCCGCTCGGTGAGTTTCTTATCCATTCTGTCGGTGTTTTCTTCTTCAAACAGAGGATAGCCCGGCAGGTTCTTCATAGCAATAAGCCTAAGCTCTGCCCAGATAAAAAATATATCATACACAAAAAACACAGCATATACGCCCAGAGTTGCAATTGCCGAGAGAAGTGTCACACCCAGCAGCACATACAGCGGCGTTGTATTTTTTGAAGACCGCGCGAAAGCCACCATAGCAGAGTTTGCAACCGCGAAGAACACCACGGCGAACTCTATTCCCCCATAGCCGAAATACTGCGACATCCACAGCCCGACTATCACCATTGTTACCGCTAAAAACCACATCAGGTCGGCTATGCGCTCTTCGCTCTTTTGCACCTCGTGCAGCTTCATTTTCTTTTCCTCGCGCATAAGATCGAAATATTTTGCGCTTTCGCTGTCAACTATTCTTTGAAACATCGCTCTCTCCCATATCAATATTTTCGGGAACGTACAGCACGTCCATTTCCTCGCTTTGCTGCTTTATGCCAAGTTCTTTCAGCGCTTCTTCATCGCCGCTGAGAACGCGCTTTTTAAGCTCCTGCGCCGCCCTGCTGTCAAGTCCTCTGTCGTCTATGCGGTCAATGGCGGCTATCTGCTCAAAGGTAAGCCCCTGCGCGTAGCCCTCTTTCTGCTCCTGCGCAAATGCAGGGTAGCCTTCCAGCCGCGAGAGAGCTTTTACCTTTACTTCCGCCGATATAAAGTATATACAAAATATAGTCAAAAGCAGCAAAATGCCCTTAGTGCACACCGCGCCGACTATCGACAGCACAAACATAACATACATAGGTATGCAGTTTTTCGCCGTCCTCGCCCACGCTATCATGGGTATGTAAAGCAGCGGTATGAACACCAGAAACGGCAGCTCCTTGCCGCCTAGCGTCAGCCGTGAAAGGTCATATTGCTGCCCCTCGCCGATAAACACCGCCCAGCCCAGTATTCCGGAGAACATCAGCAGCACTATAAACAGCCACATATACACCGTCATGCAGCGCTCTACCGCACCGTCAAGCTCTTTTTTCAGGGTGCGTTTTTCGATGTTTGGCAGCATATCATACCGCTCCTGACATTTTTTCACTATGGCTTCAAGCATCACTTATCCCCCAAGTCAATGTCATCGGGCACTTCAAGGGTGTCCATTTCGCCAAAATTTTTGCCCGTGTCGGCTTTGGCATACTCTATCTTGCCGCTCAGGATCATATCGTAATAATCATTCTGCACTGCCGCCGCGCTTTTGGGCTTGCCCGTTTTTTCGCCCTTGCTGCGTGCAAGGTATTCCTGTTCATCGCTCACGCGCTTGGCATCTAAGTCGTCGTTGAATCTGGGGTAGCCGGGCAGCTTTGAAAACGCCTCCAGCCGCGCCGTAACTATAAGGAAAAGTATGCTCCACAAGTTGGTAAGGCTGTATGTCGGCGTATGAAAAAATATCACAAGGTTCGTTATTATAAAAAGCACAAGCCCCGCGCTGCTGCCGCGTTTTATCGCCAGTATCTCACAGTACAGAGCTATCGGGTATACGACCCACTCTATCGCGGTATCTACAACGCCGTATACCACTCTGCCCTCTTTTATCTCGTTTATGTTCCACCATATGCACAAAAACATACCTATAAGCACCGCAAACTTGAAAAGCTTATCGAGTATTTCAGCAAGCCTCATCAGAGTGTGCATTTTTTTGCGCTTCTGCGAATTTGAAAGCAGCGAATATTTATTTATCAGCCGCAAGGTAAGAAACTGTGGCATATCGGTCAGCTCTGTGCAATATCTGCTTCAAAATAGCGCGGCTTGGTCAAATAACGGCAAATGTCGCTTATCACGGTCATCAGTATTTTTGCCGCAAGAATAACGCACGCCGTTTTGAGCAAAAATTCAATAAATTTCATCTTGTTATCCTCCGTATGATATATCTGTAGGTCATATATAATCATTATAACATTTTTACAAAGATTTTGCAATACCCCAATTATTAAAAAATAATCGGTTGCATTTTTCCAAAAATGTGTTATAATGAATATGTATGTTTTATGAAAGGAAAAAGGGTATGGCTGACACCGAACACGCTGAAAACGCTGAAAACCGCGGCTACAAAGGGCTGCTTACAAATACGTTCATATTCGCGATAGGCTCTTTTAGCTCGAAAGTGCTTTCGCTTATTCTGGTAACGGTATATACGAATATCCTCACCAAGGCGCAGCTGGGTCTTACAGACAACTTTGTCAACGTTGCCAACTGGCTGATACCCATGGTAACTCTGACCGTCTCGGAAGCGGTTGTGCGCTTCGGTCTTGATAAGTCATACGACAAAAAGCGCATATTCACAATAGGCTCAAACGTTGTGCTCATAGGCATTCTCTGCCTTGCCGGTGTCATGTTCTTTTTGTATGATAATTCTGTAGTCAGAAAGTATATCGGCTCATACTCGTGGCTGCTGTTTTTGTATGTTTCAATAGGAGGCTACAAGCTGATGTGCGATGCCTTTGTGCGCTCGCTGGAGAAAATAAAGCTGGTGGCTGCAAGCGGCATACTCGGCACATTTATAACGCTGGTGTGCAGCGTGCTGTTCATGGTCGTGCTGAAAATGGGCGTGGTCGGCTATCTGGCATCTATAGTAATTTCAGACGTCGTGGCGATAATCTTTCTTATGCTCTCGGCAAAACTTTATAAGTATTACACGCGGCTGTCTGTCGGCAAAAACGAGCCTTTCAACAAGGGGCTGTCGTCTGCTATGCTTCGTTACTGCGTGCCGCTGATACCAACGCAGCTTTTGTGGCTTATAACCAACACTTCAGACTCTTTCATGATAACGCATTACCTCGGGCTTGAAAAGACCGGCATACTTTCGGCTGCTTACAAAATACCCAATCTGCTGACTATAATATACATGATGTTCGGCAACGCGTGGAACATAAGCGCCATTACAGAGAGCGAATCAGACGAGCGCGAGAGGTTTTACAGCAACGTTTTCGATATAAACCAATCGCTTTTGTACATCACTGCGGCAGGCATACTGATGATAATAAGACCCCTTACCGCCGTGTGGATAGGCAAAGAGTTCCGCTCATCGGTGCTGTATTCGCCGGGGCTGGTGTTCTCAACGGTGTTTATATGCTTCACAACGTTCATGGGGTCGATATATTCTGTAGCGAAAAAGTCGAACCGCTCGCTGCTTACAAGCCTTGCGGCAGGCGTGGTGAATGTTTCCCTGAACCTTATACTCATACCTCGCATAGGCATTATGGCGGCTGTGATATCTACCGTGGCAGCGTATATAACGGTATTCATACTCAGGTGTATAGACTCGCGCAGGCTGCTGCCGTTTGAACTGAAACCCGTAAAGATAATCATAAATACTGTAATACTAGCGGCTATGACCTTTGCAGCGCGGCTCACGGGTTGGCAGTACGCCGCTGTAGAGATACCCTGCTTTTTAGTAATATTCGTTATAAATTATAAGTGTATGCTTAAAATGGCAAGGAAGATTCTTCCCAAAAAGCTGTGGAAATTCATACCGCTTATAAATAAAATATAAACTATCAGGAGGAAAAAACAATGGCAGAACTGACTTACGAGATCAAAGAGTGCTTGGGAGTGCTTTCGGAAAACGCGAAGGGCTGGACAAAGGAGCTCAACCTCATCAGCTGGAACGGCAGAGAGCCGAAGTACGACATAAGAGAATGGTCTCCCGACCACACAAGAATGGGCAAGGGCGTTACCCTTTCAGACGAGGAATTTGAAACGCTGAAATCCATTATCAACGGCGAAGTTACCGACGACGACGAGGCAGGCATACTGTAATGCTTTATACCGTTACGCTGAGCCCCTCGCTCGATTACACGGTGTGGACCGACAAACTGACGGCAGGGGCAGTAAACCGCGCATATGATACGCGCATTGTGGCAGGCGGCAAGGGTGTCAACGTTTCGGTGGTGCTTAAAAACCTCGGCTGCGAAAACACCGCGCTGGGCTTTGCCGCAGGCTTTACGGGGGCTGAGATAGAACGACTGCTAAAAGAAAACGGCGTTGATACGTGCTTTTTGCACCTGCCGCAGGGCAATTCGCGCATAAACGTCAAGCTCTCTGGCGAGCAGGAGACCGAAATAAACGCTGATTCCCCCTACATTCCGCCGCGCAGCCTTGAAGCCCTTTGGCAGGAGCTTGACAAACTTCACAGCGGCGACTGCCTTGTGCTTGCAGGCAGCATACCCTCTTGCCTGCCGGATACGCTTTATCTTGACATAATGACGCGCCTCAAAGGCAGGGGCATACGCATAATCGCCGATGCCTCGGGAAGCTCGCTGGTGAGCCTTCTGAAAGGCGAGCCGTTTCTGGTAAAACCCAACCACATAGAGCTCGGCGAGATATTCGGCATAAGCATAACCACCCCCGAAGAAGCGGTAAAATACGCCGTAGCAATGCAGGAAAGCGGCGCTGAGAACGTGCTTGTTTCAATGGCGCAGATGGGGGCAGTGCTTGCCTGCAAAAGCGGCGAGAGGCTGTATTGCAGCGCGCCAAAAGGCAAGGCTGTAAACTCCGTCGGCGCGGGGGATTCAATGGTGGCAGGCTTTCTGGCGGCGCTAACGCAGGGCGAAAGCATGGCAAACGCGCTTAAAACAGGCGCTGCGGCAGGCTCGGCAAGCGTGTTTTCGGGCGCTCTGGCAACTAAAGAAGCCGTTATGGCGCTTATGCCTGAAATTGTGGTGAAAAGCATATGAGCGATACCCTTTTTGATAAGCTGAAAAGCCTGAGCTTATACCCCATGCATATGCCGGGGCACAAGAGAAACACCGATATTTTGGGCAATTCCCTCCCCTACGGCATTGACATTACCGAAATAACAGACTTTGATGACCTGCACTGCGCGAGCGGCGTTATAGACGACATTCAGCGGCGGCTGGCGGCATTTTACGGCGCAAAAAAGAGCTTTCTGCTGGTGAATGGCAGCACCTGCGGCATAATGGCGGCGGCGGTGGCTTTATGCAGCTTTGGCGACAAAATCATTGCGGCGCGCAACTGCCACCGTTCGGTTTACAAAGCTGTTGAACTGTACAATTTATCACCCGATTGGGTGACACCGCCGTTCGATACTGCTGCGGGTATTTTCACCTCGGTAACGGCGGAGGCTATAGAAAAAGCGATCGAACGCACCCCCGATGCAAAGGCTGTTATCATCACCTCGCCGACATACGAGGGCGTAATAAGCGATACAGAAAAAATAGCGAAAGTATGCGAAAGTCACGGTATACCGCTGATCTGCGATGAAGCGCACGGAGCGCATTTTCCGCTTTTCTGCACATCGCGTGCGGTGGGCGATATTTCTGTCACCAGCCTGCACAAAACTCTGCCCTGCCTTACACAAGTTGCGTGCCTTAACATTTTTTCCGATAAAGTCGATACCGAAAGAATAGCGGAAACGCTGCAAATGTTTGAAACATCGAGCCCTTCTTACGTTTTAATGGCATCTGCCGACAGATGCATGACCTTGCTTGAAAAGGGCGGCAAAGAGCTTGCACAGCGGCATACCAAGCGTTTGGAACATTTTTATAAAGCTGCCGAAAACTTAGAACATCTGTACATAAAAAATAGTGAAAATTGTGATAAAAGCCGCATTGTCATATGCTGTGAGAATACCGATATAAGCGGCAGAGAGCTGTTCGACCGCCTGCGCAGAGATCTTGACATCGAGTGCGAAATGGCAAGCATGAGGTATGTGGTCGCGCTGACAAGCATTTGCGACAGTGACGAGGGGCTTTTGCGCCTTGAAAACGCGCTTGCGGCTATTGACAAAAGTTTGCTCAAAGCGCAGTGCACCCCACTGCCCGATATGTGCGCGCCAAAGGTGTGCAAAACGGCATACGAAGCGCAAAAGTGCGAAAAAACGCTAATTTCTTTGGGTGACAGCATAGGCAGAGTGTGCGGCGAATATGTGTGGGCATACCCACCTGGCGTGCCGGTTATTGCGCCGGGCGAAGTCATCACGGCAGAAGCGGTACAAAGCATTACAGAAATGCGGCGAGCAAGGCTCAGCGTCATCTCGCGTGATGAAGAAAAAATACTCATATTAAAATAGTGCGCCTCGAATTTCTCGGGGCGTTTTTGTTGAAAAGTAATACTTTCGCGAAAAATATCGCACAAGGGATTGTGTAAAAAGCCCATGTATAAATTTTTGAATAAGTCAAAATAAAAAAATAAAGATTTTTCGCAATTTTTCGTTGACAAGCAGCCCTGTTTGTGTTATAATGATAGTTAGCAAAACAGTTTCAAAAAAAAAAAAAAAAAAAAGTTTTGCCAAAAATTTCTTACTTAGGAGATGATCCATGTGCTGAAAATGACGACAGCGAAAAAACGCATTTACGGACTGATAACAGCCGTAGTATTTGCCATGACTCTGCTGCCGCTTAGCGGTCTGTTTGACAGAGCAGGTGCAGCCGCAGCAGGCACGAAAGAAACGTCCGTTACCTTTGATCTGAAAGGACAAGGCACGGCGGACGAACCCTATAAGATCTTAACAGAAGAGGATCTCAAAGCGATGAGAGATGCCGTAAACAGCGGCAAAGCCACAGACAACGAGTATGCTAAGGCGTATTACGTTTTGGAGGACGACATTGAGCTTACGGCGGCGTGGCAGCCTATCGGCAAAGACCCGAATTCTTCTGTTGGCAACACTGCGAACTTTTATTTTGCAGGCACTTTTGACGGAAAAGGTCACAAGATATCAGGTCTTACCACCACCGGCAACGGCGGAAGGACTTATACTCTGGGTCTGTTCGGCATGAACCAGGGTACTATTAAAAACCTGAGCGTTGACGGCAATATCACAAACGGCGGCTTTACCTCGGGTATTCTTACCGCAATGAACGGAGAAAAGGGCACTATCGAAAACTGCTATGTTTCGGGAAATGTCTCGGGCTCGTTTTCAATAGGCGGCATTGCCGGCGATAACAATGGTACTATAAAGAACTGCTACAGCGCTGTAAACGGCTCGGCAGGTTCTACAACATTTGGTTATATAGTCGGCGCAAACAAAGAAAAAGCCACTGTATCAAACTGCTATTATGATGCTGATGTATGCACGCACAACCCCAAGCACACTGCTTTCGGCGGTTCTTCCGACGGCGACAAAGCCACGGGTCTTACCAAAGAGCAGCTGAAAGAAGGCATAGCTGCATATGAGCTTCGTCATGCGCAGGAAGGCGATCTGACCGCGTACTGGGGTCAGGATCTTGAAACGGAAGAAACGCCTTCTCTCAAGGCTGCCGATGACGACAGAGTTTACAAAGTTTCGTATATATACAACAACAAAGAACTTGCCGCTGCATATGTCAACGGCGGTGATACTCTGGAGCTTCCCGAGATAGACTACGATGATAACGGTCTTACCGCGGACAGCAAATGGTACAAAGATGACGCGCACAAAGAGGCATGGAATTTTGCAGAAGATACCGTTAAAGATGATATGCAGCTTTATACGGGTGATGTTCTTGCAGAATACACCATAACACTCGATCTGCAAGGCGGCTCGCTGACAGCAGACGGCTGGACTGTTGCAGACGGCAAGGCGACCAAGACTTACACCAAAGAAGATGAAGATATAGCTCTGCCCTCGCCTACTCTTGCAAACCACGAGTTTCTCGGCTGGACTTCGGCAGATATGACCGAAGCTGACAAGAATGCGGCAGTAAAGCACGGCAGCATCGGCGACAAGACATTCACTGCCGTATACAGAAATACTGTAGGCCCCGTTATAACTGTTAAGCTCGATGAGCATGAATGGAACGGTCTGCACACGGCAGATGTGTTCGATATATATTTCAATACGCCCAAGAGCGTTGAGGTATCTGCTAAGGACGACAAGAGCGAAGTAGTCAGCCTTTCCTATTATATAAGCGACGCGGCGATGACCGAGGCAGAGCTTAAAGCACACAGCACATGGACAAAATATACAACTCCCGTTGCGATAGACAGCGAGGGAAACAAGATAGTTTATGTCAAGGCTGTTGACGGCGACAATAACGCTTCATACGCAAGCACCGCGGGTATTGTGTACGACATTACCAAGCCCGAGATACTCGGCATTGAGGAAGGCAAGACTTACTGCACTCATATCGATATAAATGTAGTAGAGAAAAACCTTGACAAGGTTACCGCCGGCGATGATGTTCTGTATGACTCTTCAAAGGGCGGCGACTCGCAGAAGTTCACAGTAGAAAACACAAGCGGAAAAACTTCCGAAGTTACCCTGACAGTTACGGACAAGGCAGGCAACACTGCCACCAAGACTGTAACTCTGGCAGGAAAGCACATATACGAAAAGCCCTTCAACAGAAGGACAGAGATGATAATACCCAACACCTGCACTATCCCCGGCGTGGGCTATCTTATCACTATATGCGATGTCTGCGGCGAACAGACAAAGCAAGACTACGTAGGCAAGGCAACAGGTCACAACTGGAGCAACTGGAAAGACATTGAAACAGGAGCTTGCGGCGGCAAGACCCAGCAGAGAGTGTGCAGCACCTGCCACATAGTTGAAACACAGTCTATAGACAGCAAGCACACATGGTCTGATGAATACACCATAGACAAGCAGCCCAGCTGTATTGTTCAGGGTCAGAAATCAATACACTGCACAGTCTGCGATGCTATAAAACCCGACAGCGCCGTGGTACTCGAGCCTACTCCTCACACCGTAGGACGTACCGTAAAGCAGAACGAAATACCTGCGACCTGCACCGAAAAGGGCAGCTATACGCTTGTTTCTATATGCAGCGTATGCGACTGCGAGTTCGGCAGAGTGGTAGTTTACACCGACCCTCTTGACCACGAGTGGGGCGATTGGGTAAAGGTTCCGTGGAACGACGACCCCAACAGCGAGGACGGCGAAATGCAGCGCGAATGTTCACGCTGTGGAGCTAAGGACACCACAGAATATCACGATGATCACCAGTGGGAAGAACAAGCGACCGTAGACAAAGAGCCCACCTGCACGACCGCGGGCAGCAAGTCTGTGCACTGCAAAAACTGCAAGGCTACAAAACCCGGCTCTACCGAGACAATACCTGCGACAGGTCACAAGGAAGCTACAAGAACTACAGAGTCTAAAGCAGCTACCTGCACCGAGGGCGGCTACACCACCGTTGAAACATACTGCACCGTTTGCGAAGCAGTTATTTCTAAGGTAACCAACCGCACGGCTCAGAAGGGTCACTCTTACGGCATCTGGGAAGAGATACTTTCTTCCGACGGCAAGTCAAATCAGCAAAGACAGTGCCTTGTTTGCGGATATACAGAAGTAAGAGGCACTGACCTTGAAAACCACAAGTGGAACACAGAAGCCACTATAGACGTTGAACCTACTTGTACAGATGACGGCAGCAAATCTATTCACTGCTCTGTATGCGGACTTACAAAGCCCGGCAGCTCTGAAACCATAGCTGCTAAGGGTCACACATGGGGCGAGTGGAAAGATATTTCTTCACCCGATTGCGATGACGAAGGCACTCAGGAAAGAGAATGCAGCGTCTGCGGTACAAAAGAAACCAACAACCTTTCCGCAAGCGGACATACCTGGAACGAAGACTATACCATCGACCGGGAAGCCACCTGCACGACAGACGGAAGCCGCTCTATCCACTGCACAAAGTGCGATGCAATAAAGGACAGCGAAGTTATCCCTGCTAAGGGTCATACATGGGGTGAGTGGAAAGATATTTCTTCTCCCGACTGTGACGACGAAGGCACTCGCGAAAGAGAATGCAGTGTCTGCCATACTAAACAGACCGAGGGTCTTGCGGCAAGCGGTCATACCTGGAACGAAGACTACACCGTTGACAAGGAAGCCACCTGCACGACAGACGGAAGCCGCTCTATCCACTGCACAAAGTGCGATGCTGTAAAGGACAGCGAGGTCATACCTGCCAAGGGTCACGACTTTGGCGAATGGGAAGAAGTTGTTTCGCAGAGCACAGGCGAAGTAAACGAGGAGAGAAAGTGCAAGGTCTGCGGCGTTACCGAGACCAGAGGCACTGACCTTGAAAATCACAAGTGGAATACAGAATACACTATAGATGTTGAGCCCACCTGCACTACTGAGGGCAGCAAATCTATTCACTGCTCTGTATGCGGACTTACAAAGCCCGGCAGCTCTGAAACCATAGCTGCTAAGGGTCACACATGGGGCGAGTGGAAAGATATTTCTTCACCCGATTGCGATGACGAAGGCACTCAGGAAAGAGAATGCAGCGTCTGCGGTACAAAAGAAACCAACAACCTTTCCGCAAGCGGACATACCTGGAACGAAGACTATACCATCGACCGGGAAGCCACCTGCACGACAGACGGAAGCCGCTCTATCCACTGCTCAAAGTGCGATGCCGTAAAGGACAGCGAGGTCATACCTGCCAAGGGTCACGACTTTGGCGAATGGGAAGAAGTTGTTTCGCAGAGCACAGGCGAAGTAAACGAGGAGAGAAAGTGCAAGGTCTGCGGATTTACCGAGACCAGAGGCATGGATCTTGAAAATCACAAGTGGAATACAGAATACACCATAGACGTTGAACCTACCTGCACTACTGAGGGCAGCAAATCTATTCACTGCTCTGTATGCGGACTTACAAAGCCCGGCAGCTCTGAAACCATAGCTGCTAAGGGTCACACATGGGGCGAGTGGAAAGATATTTCTTCACCCGATTGCGATGACGAAGGCACTCAGGAAAGAGAATGCAGCGTCTGCGGTACAAAAGAAACCAACAACCTTTCCGCAAGCGGACATACCTGGAACGAAGACTATACCATCGACCGGGAAGCCACCTGCACGACAGACGGAAGCCGCTCTATCCACTGCACAAAGTGCGATGCAATAAAGGACAGCGAAGTTATCCCTGCTAAGGGTCATACATGGGGTGAGTGGAAAGATATTTCTTCTCCCGACTGTGACGACGAAGGCACTCGCGAAAGAGAATGCAGTGTCTGCCATACTAAACAGACCGAGGGTCTTGCGGCAAGCGGTCATACCTGGAACGAAGACTACACCGTTGACAAGGAAGCCACCTGCACGACAGACGGAAGCCGCTCTATCCACTGCACAAAGTGCGATGCTGTAAAGGACAGCGAGGTCATACCTGCCAAGGGTCACGACTTTGGCGAATGGGAAGAAGTTGTTTCGCAGAGCACAGGCGAAGTAAACGAGGAGAGAAAGTGCAAGGTCTGCGGCGTTACCGAGACCAGAGGCACTGACCTTGAAAATCACAAGTGGAATACAGAATACACTATAGATGTTGAGCCCACCTGCACTACTGAGGGCAGCCGCTCTATACACTGTTCTGTATGCGGTCTTACAAAGCCCGGCAGCTCTGAAACCATAGCTGCCAAGGGTCATACCTGGGGCGAGTGGAAGACCATATCTTCTCCCGACTGTGACGACGAAGGCACTCGCGAAAGAGAATGCAGTGTCTGCCATACTAAACAGACCGAGGGTCTTGCGGCAAGCGGTCATACCTGGAACGAAGACTACACCGTTGACAAGGAAGCCACCTGCACGACAGACGGAAGCCGCTCTATCCACTGCACAAAGTGCGATGCTGTAAAGGACAGCGAGGTCATACCTGCCAAGGGTCACGACTTTGGCGAATGGGAAGAAGTTGTTTCGCAGAGCACAGGCGAAGTAAACGAGGAGAGAAAGTGCAAGGTCTGCGGATTTACCGAGACCAGAGGCATGGATCTTGAAAATCACAAGTGGAATACAGAATACACCATAGACGTTGAACCTACCTGCACCACAGAGGGCAGCCGCTCCATTCACTGCTCTGTATGCGGATTTACAAAAGACAGCGAAGTTATCCCTGCGCTTGGTCACACATGGGGCGAGTGGAAAGATATTTCTTCACCCGATTGCGACGACGAAGGCACTCAAGAAAGAGAATGCAGCGTCTGCGGCTTGAAAGAGACCAACGGTCTTGCAGCAAACGGTCACGCATGGGAAGATGATTACACAGTTGACAAAGAGGCTACCTGCCTTGTAGACGGCAGCGAATCGATACACTGCTCAAACTGCGATGCAGTCAAGGACAGCAGAGTTATCCCTGCACCGGGTCATCACACACCTGCGGCTGAAAGACAAGGCGCAAAGGAAGCCACACCTGACGAAGACGGCTACACAGGCGATGTTGTCTGCGAGGTATGCGGCGAAGTGATCGAAAAGGGCGAAGTTATACCTGCTACTATGGGCAATATAGATGTAGTTCCCGAAACAGGCGAAGGCGCACCTCAGCTCACTCTTACAGAGTCTGAAAAAGCAGACCTTGAAGATGCGGCTCTTACTGATGAAGATAAAGAAGCTTTGAACAACGGCGCTGACATTGACATCATACTTTCTATAGAAGATGCCACCGAGACCGTTTCAGACGATGACAAGGCGCTTACCGATGAGGCTGTTGCAGACAGCTACACCGTAGGACAGTTTATCAACATCGACATAACCAAGATAATTGACGGCGCGGAATACGCTGTAACACAGCTCGGCAAGGAGATAAGCCTTACGATAGCTGTTCCCGATGATCTGAAAGCTGACGGCAGAATGTATGCCATAGTTCGCATACACGACGGCGAGGCTGACATACTCAGCGACCTTGACAGCGATGATGACACTATCACATTCAAGACCGACAAGTTCTCGGTATACGCGATAGTTTATGCTGAAAAGGCTGACGAGCCCACACCGCCCGAGATCACCGAGCCTACCGAGCCCGGCGACAACGAGCCCGATAACAATGAGTCTGATATCAGCAAGCCCGATGACAGCAAGTCTGACGACAGCAATTCTGATGTCAACACGCCCGACAACGGCAAGCCTGATAACAGCGGCTCTGATGTCAGCAAGCCTGATGGCAGCCTGAACGACAATTCACCTGCTACCGGCGGCGACTTCTCACTGGTATTCATGATACTGGCAGCTGCCGTACTCGGCGCAATATGCGTTATCCGCAAGATCAACAAAACGCACTAAGCTTTAAGCAATAAAAAAATGGTCCTCACTTATGTGGGGATCATTTTTATTTGTATGAAATTTTCAGTGGGTCTTATTTTTTCGCCTCGGCGCATATCATACCGCTGCCGGGGTATGTGTGAAGCGCTGTTTTCTCAAACCCTGCACCGCGTAAAAGTTTTGTCAGCTGCTCCTTTGTAGGCAAAAACAGATCATACTCTCTGGCGTTTTGCTTTGTTTCTTCTGCCAGCCCTTCCCTGCCGTATTCATCAAGAGCTATAACAAGCGTGCCGCCGCTTTTCAGTACGCGGTAAACTTCTTTCAGTTCGCTCTGAGGTTCTTTCCAGAAATAAAAGCTCTCTACCGTTAATATAACGTCAAACATACCGTCTTCAAACGGCATAGAAGCAACTTCTGCGCGCTGTATTTTCATCTTGCCGCTGTCTGTATCAGAGGCATTGTTCTTTGTGGCAAGCCCCACAGCAGTATCCGAATGATCTATGCCGAAAAGTTTACCCTTTGGCAGCATACGCGACATTTTATATAGCGCCGCACCGCCTCCGCAGCCTATATCCAGAACCGTTTCACTGCCTTTGAAAGAAACCAGCGAAAGCGCGCGGTCGGTAAGAAGAGAGTGACTGTCATTCATGCGCGTGAGCATAGCTATACCTGCCTCACCGCGTGGGTCTGAGGGGTCGCCAAGACGCGTTATTTCCTCCTGCGTAAGTTTTGAAATATCCATGTCAGCCGCCCCTGACAGCCTTTCTTATTATGTCAAGACAGCTGGTAGTTTCGCTTACTGATGCGACCCAGTATTCGCTCAGGCAGTCGTCTCTTATCCATTCGCACCGCTTAACAATATCCGGCGTTATAACAGCGTTCATCTTCGTATGTGTAACAGGGAAAGCTGAAACAAAGCCGCCCAGCCATACAGAGCGCTCAAAGCCGTGATCTTTTACAATGGCCGCATACTCGTCTACAGCCTGTTTTAATCTCATCTTGTGCGTACCAAAAAAATACTTTTTAAGCCCATCGACATTTACCTTGAAAGTTATCTTCTTGCGGAACTTGTCACCCTGGATAACTTTCATATTCAGCACATCCTCCGTTATATCCTCGGGGTCGCTGCGCCATGTCAGTTTTTTAAGATAACGGCGTATCTCGGGCGTGCGTATGTTCATCAGAACGTGCCATGTTTTTGAATAATTGCCCTCGGCGGCTATCTCATAGCAGTTCTCGCCGCATTTTTGCATACCGTTTTCCTCGCACTCCTCGCGAACGGCGGTGTATATCGAATCGAGAACGTAAACGCCCTCGCTCTCCACCTTTTCGTCGTCGATCTCAAATTCAATTCTGTACATTTCTTCGGACATTTAAAACACCTCTCATTTTATTTTATAAAGTGACAGCCCCAAGGACTGTATCACAAAAAGTATCAGTAAAAACGATATATTCAGCACACCGAAAATAAGCACGTATTTTTTCATGCCCTCTTTGTCGCGCCTGCGGTATTCGCTTAAAGTTATCAGACTTGCAAGCGAGGCTATCGGAGTGCCAAGTCCGCCGATATTCACCGCAACGAGCAGATCGCTGTAAGCCTTTGTAAAGTGCGAGAGCATAACAGCCGTGGGCACGTTGCTCATCACCTGACAGCACAAAACGCCTATTGCCAGTTCCCTGCCCGGCAGAATGTCCATCAACGTTTCCCTCACCGCCGATATGCGCGCCATATTTCCCGAAAAAACAAAGAACGCAGCAAACGTTGCAAGCAAGGGGTAGTTTACATCTTTGAGTGCCTTTCTGTCTAATACGAGCATCGCCGCTGTGACTATCGCGGTGCAGGCAAGGTATGGAATAACGCGCAGCACGCCGAGTATAGATACCACAAAAAGCACGCTGTATACTACCGTCCTCGACTTGTGGAAAGTGTACTCCTCGAGGTTTTCAAGGTGCATGGGTTCGCGCGGTATTACGATACAGCACACCGCAATAAGCAAAAACGCCGCCGCGAACGGCACGGTCATTATCTCGATAAAAACCGCGGTATCTATGTTGAAATACGAGTATAAATATAAGTTTTGCGGATTGCCGAATGGGGTTATCATGCCGCCCAGGTTTGCGGCTATGTTTTGCAGAACGAACGTGTACGCCATATATTTTTTCTTGTTTGTGGCGGCAAGAACGAAGTAACCAAGCGGCAGAAACGTCAGCAGAGCCATGTCGTTGGCAAGCAGCATCGAGCCCGCGTAGGTTATGAATACAACGCCGATGACCACGTTGCGCACGTTGCTCAGGCTGTGAACTATCTTCTCGGCGGCAAGCTCAAAGGTGTGTATGCGGGCAAAACCGCAGACGACCTCCAGCGTGCAGAAAAGGCAGGCAAGCGTTTTCATGTCAAAATAGCCGGCGTACTGCCTGTCTGGCGGAACGAAAAAGCAAGTCACAAGCGCCGCAAGCAGGGCAATGCACAAAACAGGCTGCTTTTTGAAAGCTCCCACAGCGGCGGACATTATGTTATGCACGAAAGTTACACCTCGATAAATTTCTGAAATGTTGCAAGATAAATGTCAATACAAGTTTTATTATATCACACAGCTGCAATTTTTACAAGTGTTTTTTTGTTGCGCTTACGCAGCGGCGCACACTTTGCCAGACTATAAACAGTCTGGCAAGTGCCGAAGAAACCTCAAAGAGGCTTCTTCCCATTCGCTGTTCACTGAGCCTTTACGCAAAATTATTTTCACGGGCGCAAAAAAGGGACACATCACTCTGTGTCCCGAAATTGGGTGCAGCGTCACGCTGCTGTGACTATTTAATGAAAAAGATAAAAGCGCGGAAAGAAATTTTCGGTTTTCAAAGAAAATCGCCGACCTTTTGTCGGCGAAGAAAATTTCTTTAAGCCGAATTTATTCGGCTGGTGCCGGTGGCGGGACTTGAACCCGCACGCCATTGCTGGCAATGGATTTTGAGTCCACCTCGTCTGCCAATTCCAACACACCGGCTTATTACATATAAACATTACTTAGTTATTATAACACAAAAAAATTTGCCTGTCAATAAATTTTGTGAAAATAGCGCGGTGTGGGAGTCCTGACAAAAAATCAGCCTGTAATTTGTGAACAATCACAACGGTTTTTGTGCAATATGTACTTGCAAATTGTTAAATTTTATGTTATAATATATTAAATGACGGTTAATACACCGTTTAACTTTAAAAAAGGCGGGAAAACTTTATGACTATAAACGAAGTAACAGTTATGGTGTGCGACGATTCATTGTTTGCAAGAAAAAAGCTGACAAACTATATTTTGTCGCTTGGTGTGAAAGCTTGCTATGAGGCTGAGGACGGCGAAAAGGCTGTTGACAACTACAAAGAATACAAGCCCAGCATCGTTTTTATGGACATCGTAATGCCAAAAAAGACAGGTATCGATGCCGTAAAAGAGATAATCGGGTTTGACCCCGATGCCAAGATAGTTATGGCTTCATCGGTAGGCACGCAAAACCACCTGAAAGATGCCATAAACGCAGGCGCATTTGAATTTTTGCAAAAGCCCATCTCTAACGAGCAGGTGCAAAAGCTCATCGAAACAGTTGCGGAAGGAGAATGATCTGAATGTTTGCACAATTTTTCGGAAGTTATCTGCTTAACGAGGGTATAGTTACCGCTCCGCAGCTGGCAAAGGCTCTCGAGGACAAGAAAAACACCAAAACGCGCCTGGGCGTGCTTGCAATAAACGCAGGCTACATGACGGCAGGTCAGGTGGAATTTATACATCAGGTGCAGTCTACAGTTGACAAGAGAATAGGCGATATCGCCATAGAAATGGGCTTTATCACGTCAGAACAGGTAGATGAACTGCTTTCAAAACAGCCGCAGGATTATCTGATACTCGGTCAGACGCTGGTGAATAACAACGTGCTGACGAACGCGCAGTTTGAAAAGGCTCTCAACGATTACAAGAGCTTCAACGCGCTTTCTGAGAGCGACATGAGCGGCGACAAGACCGACAAGCTGGAAAAGATAATCGCCGAGTTTTATAAGATAAACGGTCACGAAGATGCAGGCGAATATGTTACATATTTAACGCTGCTTTTCAAGAACCTGATACGCTTCGTGGGCGACGACTTCACGCCGATGACCGCAAGCCTTATCGACGGCGCAAATTATGAGAACATGGTCCGCCAGCAGATAAACAGCGAGACGATAGATTCCTGCACCGCGATATGCTGCGGCACCGATGTTTACATAAAGTTTGCGGAGAGGTTTTCGGAGGAGAAGCTGGACACCGCAGACGACTTTGTAAACGCGACGGTGGGTGAGTTTCTGAACCTGCACAACGGATTGTTCATAGTGAACCAGTCGAACGAATTCGGCAAGGAAATGACCCTCGAACCACAGGAGTTTGTATACAGCACGGAGGTCAGGTACGGCAAGGCGGCGGTAGATGTGCCCGTTGCGTACTCGTTCGGCACGGTGCACTTCATACTTTCAAATGTATAATAGCCGAATAAATTCGGCTGCGAATAAATTCGGCTGCGAATAAATTCAGCTGCAAATAAATTCGGCTTAAAGAAAGTTCCCTAGCGAAAGTTAGGGAACTTTTTTACACAGTTTATTTTCCAGATATTATTATTTGCGCTTACGCGCGGCGCATGGAGCGCAGTGGATCGTCGGCTTACGCCTCCAAGCCAAACTTGACACACATTGATACTTCGTATCAAGTGCAAATTACTTCGGCGACATTATGGGGTCGCCGATTTTGGCGCGGTTCTGCGAACCGCTGAAAACCGTAATTCTTTTGCATAGTCCGTTTAGCTAAAATAGCGCACATCTAAAAAAACCTCTTCGAGGCTTCTTCCCTGTTCTTCGGCTTTAGCCTCCAAGCCAAACTTGACACACATTGATACTTCGTATCAAGTGCAAATTACTTCGGCGACTTTTATTGGGTCGCCGATTTTGGCGCGGTTCTGCGAACCGCTGAAAACCGTAATTCTTTTGCATAGCCCGTTTTGCTAAAATAGCGTACATCTAAAGAACCCTCTTTGAGGCTTCTTCCATGCTTAACAACAAAGCGCGCATCTAAAAATCCCTCGCCGCCAAAAACGGTCGGCAGCGTATACTTTATGTTATGACAGGCTTTTTTCCTTTTCTATCCTCTATATAAATATACTCTGATACAAGGTCACCCGACAGAGAGCTGCTGGCAGAACATTCTTCCATCGGTATTGAGGTAGGGCGCAGATGTGGGGGAATGTGAGAACAAAAGTGCAGTGGCGTATGGCGGAGTAAGTGGGCGAAAAAGTCCGAGTATTCGGACTTTTCTGCTTACTGTTGATTTTTCTGCTGATTTTTGCTATAATGTGCATAAAGGCGGTGATAGTATGCTTGATATTGTTATCTGTGACGACGACAAGATAACCGTAGAACACATAAAGACGGTTCTGAGTGGCAGGTCGGGCGGCGAAAGCAGCAGGCTTTCGATCAGAGAATTCTACGATGCCGAAACGTTGTTTGAATATCTGTCGTCGCATAGGTGTGATCTCATTTATCTCGACATAGAAATGGGAGAAATGAACGGCGTAGAGCTGGGCAGGAAGATAAGAGAAGAATTTGGCGACTACATTACTAAAATAGTATACATATCTTCAAAAGACGGCTATGACAGACAGCTGCTGGACGTTCAGCCCCTCGGATTTATTTCAAAGCCGCTTTCTGATGAAAAAATACTGCAAATGCTATACAGGGCGGAAGCGGCAAAAAAGCAGCTGAGTGCCGCGTGCTTCTTTACATACACCAAAAAGCATGATACTTACAAAATACCGATAAATGACATTATTTATTTTGAAAATCTTAATCACGTGATAAGGATAGTTACCGTTTCGGGAATGGACGAGTTTTACGACACTATACACAGTGTTCTTGAAAGGCTGGACGGAGACAGGTTCATAAAAGTACACAGGTCGTATTATGTGAATTTTGACAATATAAAAAGGTCGTCGTTTGATGCTTTAGAGATGTGCAACGGTCAGAAAATAAGCATCAGCCGCTCGCAGAGAAAATATGTGAGAGACAAAATAGCACAGCTGCTCAGGAGAAACAGTTATGAATATTGAAATTTATGATATAGCGTATTTAATTACGCAGGCGCTGATAACATTTTCGGTATATAAATTTATGAGAGTGTTTTTTTACGAGCTTGCAAGCGGTAAAAAGATATGCCTGCTGTCGTTTTGTTTGTACTACATTCTGATAGTCTCGGTGTATTTTAAATTCAATACGCCTATCGTTAATCTTGCGGTGAATATATCGGCTTTGTTTGCACTCAGCTTTAATTTCAGAGGAAATATGAAAAAGCGCGTTTTCGTAAGCTTAATGATATATCTTATAATGTTTTTATGCGAGCTTATCGTGGTCACTCTGACGGGATACATACACATTCTGGCTTTTGAAAGGAACAATTATGATTCGGTCTTCGGCTGTGTCGGCATAAGTGTTATAGTGTTCATAACGGCTATGATAATGAGCACGCTGAAAACGGCTGAAACCAATGTTCCTCTGCCAAAGACATACTGGTTCGCGGTGGCTGTAATACCTGCCGCGACGCTCGTTGTTACGCTTTCGATACTATCGAATACATCGCTTTCAAAATACATGATAGCGGCTGATATAGCTCTTTTGCTGCTTATAAACTTTTTTGTATTTTATCTGTATGAAAAGATATGCGAGTACGCTGACAAAGAAATGGTAAGACAGCTTACCAGCCGACAAAACGCATATTATGAAAAACAGCTAGACCTTATGAGAACATCTGCGGCGGAAACGGCACAGCTTAGGCACGATATAAAAAATCATCTGGCTTCGATATATACCGCTATCGAGGACGGCAATATATCTCAGGCTTCTGCGCACATAAGTTCGATGATAGATGTTTACAAAAACGGCGATGTGTTCAAAAGCGGCAATTATGCGATAGACAGCATTATGAATTTTAAGATCCAGCAGGCGCGGCAGGCAGGAGTCACAGTTAAAACAAGCTCGGATATGCTTGGGGATATAGCTATAAAAACATTTGATGCGGCGGTCGTTCTGGGGAATCTGATAGATAATGCGCTTGACGCTGTAAAAAATCTGAGCGGTGACAAGGAGATATTGTGCGAGTTCAGATACGGCAAGGGAGTGCTGGTAATAACTGTTGCGAACAAATACTTTGGCAAGCTGAATAAAAAGGGCGGAAATTATCTGTCCACAAAAACAGACAGCAATGCTCATGGAGTGGGGCTGCAAAGCGTTAAGAGCGTTCTGCGCGCTTATAACGGAGATCTGCAAATAAACGATGCGGACAATACTTTTGAGGCGGTATGTACTTTGTATTTATAAAACAAGATGGCAAAGACCGGTCAAAACTGCATTTCGCGCTTGAAAACGATACCTTTCGCACAGAGTATATTGAAAAAGGTCTCGCGATATGGTACAATATACGCAAGAGTATATTACATTAAATTCGGTGATCAGCGTTCTGTCACCTTTCAAAACATACTTAAAATAACAAGAGAGCAGGCAATTGACATATGCAAAAGTCAGGGAGCAGTGTTAAAAGAGTTTTGATCAAAGTAATTATAGGCATTCTGATATGTATATTAGTGCTTTTTCTATATGCAGCTTACCGTAGTGCCAACAGACCGTTTAACCGGTCGTATAAAAAACAACTTATAGAGGTATGTGAGAACGCTGATGTTTCACTCAATTATTATAAAATCGAATCCTATGGAGATGGATATAAAGTTTCTTTTCACACTAACACTGCCGGATCAGTCTATGCCGGTGCGCTTCAGGATGCTGTCAAGGTTTTTAATGACATTGCAGACTTTGCTGATGAACATGATGACTTTCCGATGCATGACAAAGACATGACCGTATATGTTGATTCAAATAAATACGGTATTTCTTTTGGCAAGATAGAAATAAGTTATTGCAGCGGAAAGACTACTGTAATTGCAGCCTCGTCGAATATAAACTCGTCAGTCTATGGCAGTCTGGTCAATTTAAAGTATGGCTTGAATTATCTTAGTTTGCATAAGAATACTATTTTTGATGTTGATACACTTTTGTTTCTTGATAATTTAGAGAAACTGGAATTTATCGATTGTCGTTATCTTAATGGAGAAACAGCACCAAATGACACCGATATCGCAAAGCTCAAAGAAGCATTTGGGAATATTGAGATCATTGTAAAATAAAACGCCTGTAAAAAACGAATATATATGTAAATGATCATTATGTAAGTGTAACAGGAGGTCAATTATGATAAAAAGAAAAAAAGCAGTTATATTTGTTGTTGCAATTATATTTTGTATCATATCTTGTACTGCTTTTTACTACCAAAGCCGCATACGCCATTATGATGAGTTCAAAAAATGCAAAGAGATAGTAAAGATCATTGATGAATATGATGATCCTGTTACGCAGATAAAACTAAAAGATATTACCTTTAGCAATAATGTTCTGACTATCAATTGCACATATGCCCGCCCTGCAGCCGTTTCAAAACAGCAAATGATGAGTGCGTTTATTGCCCTGAGAGCGCAGATCAACGATTATCTTGTAAATGACGAAGAGTTTTATTATTCAGACAAAGCCATAAAACTTCATTTTGCTGATAATAATAACGGCAGTGATGATCTGGTATATCATGAGTTTAATTTTACAAACTATATTATCGCAAAAAGCAGCAATGATTCAGAGATAATATCTCCAACTTTAGATGTTCTGTATCCACTTGCGGGAATACCAACTGATGCGGTGAGCGATATGTACGGAATGAAGTATATAGGAGGCGTGGGACTTTACTTAACAACATTTGATTTTTTCAAAAATAATCCTCAGCTCATATACTGTAGAGTCAATTCTGACGACCCGGAAGAAGACAAGGAAAAGATACAAGATATTTGTACTATCTGCGAAATTGATATCAGATAAGCATAAGGGGGTGAATATTATGAACAAATTTCTTAACGGTATTTCGCGCATTGCTGCTAGTCTGTTCAAATGTTTTTTATGCGGTTTATTATTTAATATTACCGCATATTCAGGTGCCGCTATTGCTTCAGTTTTTTCTATTATTTTCTTTGATATAATATATGCTTTTGTTCAACTTGTCTGTTTCATGCGTTGGAGCAAGACTGACAGGTACTATTTATCTGTTATATCAACAGTTGTATTTTCTTTCTTGATATATTTATTATTTTATAGAGTACACTTGTTTTATTACTTGTTTAAGATATTTAACAGCGACTACGGAGAACCCGGTGCAGGTGATGGTTTGGGCGTGATAATAAGCATATGTTTAAATACTGTTATTTTGTTTTCAACTATAATATTTAGTTTTTTTGCAAAACTACAGCAAAAGAAGAGAGCCGACAAAACGACAGCCGAAGATAATTGAGATAAACTTGTGAGCAAACTAATTAACGACCGACAATGACAAAACAATACCCCACTGTGGTAATGCCCGATGTCCTCAAGGGAGAAATAATACAGCAAATCAAATAGGCCGAAAAACCGCCGACACTTAATTTTGTCAGCGGTTTTTTATCTGACGGTTTTGAAAGAACGGAATATGGCGATGTGCAAAATCAGCCGATTGTTGTAATATTTTGTCGTTTTGTTGATAACATACAAAATATCACTGCAAAATTTGTAAAAAGTAAGGCTTGTATGTCATATTGATATGCAGTATAATTAAATTAACAACATAACAAAAAAATGGAAGGCGGCTTTCTTATGACCAAACGCAAAAAGAGAATTATAATAATAACGGCTGTAACGCTTTGCATTGTAGCTGTAATAGTTGCTGCTGTTTCTTTGTATGTACACTTCAGCCACAAAAAAGTTGCCATCAATGGTGTGCCATATAAAGAGATAATGGAAAACACCACAATTCCGACCAAACAGTATGACAATCTTGACCTTTCAAAAGCTGTTATCAATGTTCCCAAAGCAGATAAGCTTTACAGTTATTACAAACTCGGTGAAGCTAAAGATATATACACACCTGATGAGGCGGCACATCTTTGCAAAGTTATGTTTATGCAGCTGTTCGGCTATACAGAAAGTGACGGGATCACTTTCTGTAACATTGACGGCAAACCTCAGACAAACGAGCAGGCTTGGGATCCTACATTTCACGATTGCTCGTTTTATATCACTTACCCTGAAGCATCAGTAGGCTGGGGATTTGCCAATGTAGGTTTAGAGGGCACTTTAATGTTCAGTCAATGCACTGATTACGGTGTAGACTCAAACTCCGAACTTGTTGAAAGTATAAATATAGGTTGCGGCGAACAAATGTCAGATAAGTCTTACAAGCTGCGCGGCGGAGAATACAAAATGGCAGATGCGGTTGAATTCGGAAGCAAGGCTTTGGATTCTGTAAAAGAATATCTTCCCGATGCCGATTTGCAGCCGGCAAGACTTAATGTATTCAAAAGTGTAAGATATGACTTTGTCGATAAAGACTATGTTCCGGTAGAAGAATACTATGAATATCAGATAGAATATGAATTTGTGCTTGACGGCATACCCGTGAGCGATTCATATCCTGCACAGATCGATTCCGCTGAAACGCTGTTTATGGTGGGTGTAAACAAGGTCGATCTGGTGATAGATACACCGGACAAGGTATCAGGACTTACATATGTAGGACCATTCATGCTGCCTGATAAAGAAAGCGAACCTCTTGAAGATAATTATCTTACACTTGAAAGCGCCTGCGATCTGCTGAGCAACTACCTTGCGCCGCAGTATATGCAGCATATTGACGAAATAACGATAAAATATGTTACAGCGTGGGATAATACAAAACACTACGGTGATGACGAAAAGCGCAGTTCAAGCCCCTGCTGGTGCTTTATAACCGACCAAGGATATTCCACACAAAGCAGTTGCGACTACCCGTGCGAAAAGCAGCTTCTTGTTGATATGCAGACCGGCGATATTTTTGCATACGTTGGTGACAGGTACGAATCGACCCTGAGCCACGAGAACGACAAAAACGTTCTACAGCAGCAGCTTGATGAATGGGACGCGCAGGGCGATTGACGACAAGACCGTTGTCGCGACCGCTTTGAAATTTGCGCCGCAGCAGCTTTATTGCCTGCTCACCTATCTCAAAAGCGCAGCATCGCTTTCTGCCTCTTCCACAAAAACAAGAACAGACGAAAACGGTGAAACGGTGTATATCGCTCAGGCGATCAAAGCAGTTGATGCTGCCGTTTCCTATGCGTTTAACAGTCCCCTTATTGAGCATGAGCATCTAAGCACGGAAATTATAGCCGTTTATGAGGAAGCGCAAAAATATCTGCCGGATACTGCACATTCAATGTTTGCGGCTTCTGCGATGTATGCGCTTTTCAATACACCGTCTATTCCCGACTATGGCATTGAGGATCTTGCAGTTGTTATAGAGGACTATGACCTACAGCAGTACCCTGCGCTGCTTCCACTGATAAACGACCTTGTTTCCTTCCGCGAAAGCACAGGCTATGGCATGGATTCATTTGCAGGATATAAAACGGATACATCAATATTACAGAAAGCAGTATCAGATGCAGTTGAATGCAGAAACGCTGTTGAAGAACGCATTAGATCTTCGGAACAGTATGTACAGCTAAGGCAGACAAGAGAAATGCTGTTTTCCGATGCAAATGGCTATATCCGCAAATGTTTGGATATAGCAGCAGAAAACCGCACATCTGAATGTGATACGATTATTAAAACAATGCAGAAGCTGTTTATCCGCACCGGTCACATCGTTTCATCGGAAAACATTGATAAAAATAAAATCAAAGCCTACATTGACAAAACTTACAAGCAAGCAAGTGATGTTATTGTTGACAACGGCTGTCAGCCTTCAAAACAGTTCAAAATACTGGTCGGAAAACGTGCTAACAACCTGTTCACAGTTACGCTGCGCACAATAGGCTTGCGCTGCTAAACAGATCTCATCTGTCGATAACGAATATGCAAAGACTCAGTATGATAAGATCTCTTCACGTGTTATTTCTAAGCTTAACGAACTGATAGCATCTTGCAATTCAGAAACCGAGAAAAACAGCTTTGATTGGGGCAGCGAGAGCATACGCATAGCCGCCGGAGAAATGCTGGCTAAGATGAACGGTACATACAGCAACAGATCAAGATATTATTTCTTCATAGACTTCCTAAGAGGAGAAGATGTGCTGTTGAATGACAGCTATCCGCCCGAAATTCAGTCTACATTCTGCGGTGTGCCGAAATTCAATATTCTTTCACGAATCGAAAGACACGCTTTGCAGGAACACCCGCAGCTTCCCGAGCGTTTTACAGAGATACTCAGCAATGATGAGTCTAAGCATAATTTCCGTACTGCACGTCTTATCATAGCATACGGAGAGGATATGGCAGTTACAGAGATCACCGGGCATAAAAATATAGCGCAGTATAACGATTGCCTGAAGCAGGCACGTCAGCGCTTTGAGACCAAGAACCAAGACTTCTTTGCTCAGCTTGAACTCGACGAAAGCTACGGCACTATCTCCAATATCAATGGGAAAAAAGATAAGATCTGGGCGATCGCTGACAGTTGGTACCGCATAAGCAAAATAACCGGAGATTACGGTTTCTATGTCAGACTTATTGAAGCTTTAAGAAATGATATATCCGTCAAGGCTGATAAGAAGGCTGAACAGCTTATACACCAGCTTGAAGAACTTGCAAGCAATCCCAAATATAATTTCGGTGTGTTCAGTAAAGAAATGATCATGAAACTGATACTTGATCATAATTTCACCGCGGCTGAATACATTATGGGCTGTATCCTCAGAGGAGATGTCGGGGCTATTTTTGATTATTCAAACGAGCCTTTCGGATACTTTAATGATTTTATAAATGAATATGCGACCAACTCACGTGCTGTTCGCGGCGCAGGACGCATCATTACAGATGCTATTTCGGATTATGCCGGCAAAAAAGATATTGAAAAGGCTCTTGTGGTACTTACTAACGCCTATAAGGAAAGCAGAGGCGGCGCCGATCTGCTTAAAAACTGGCTGCCGACAGGAGGCCCTGCAAATACTGAATTGCTGACAAATCTCCTGACAAGACTGGGGTTCAAGCCTGTTTCTGTTGAGCCCGATGAAAGCATAGATTTTGAAGCCTACCATGTATTCTGCCGCAAGCAGGTCGGCAAGGTCAATTACGTTCATCACATTCCCGCATTCGGCTCAAAGAGTGAGACCGAGGGTTTCCGCGTGCTTTGTCTTTATGGAACTTACAACTGTGATGCACTCATGGACAAGTTCAGATCGGCAAATTCAACAGCCAGGCACACTCTTGTTCTGCTGGACTTCGCACTGAATATCGAGGAGCGCAGAAGGCTTGCAAGAAAGATAAAAGAGGAAAAGTCATTCTCTAAAACATTCATCGTTCCTGACCGTGTTATCCTGTTCTATCTGGCAAAGCATTATGCCGAGAACACCGTTTTAACAAGGTTTCTTGCCGTTACGCTCCCGTTTGCATACTATCAGCCGTTCGCTGAATCATCTACTCAGGATATGCCGCGCGAATTGTTCACAGGCAGAGAAGCAGAGCTTACGTCTATCGAATCGCCCGACGGAGCAAATATCGTTTACGGCGGCAGACAGCTCGGAAAGAGTGCACTGCTTAAAATGGCAAAGAACAACATAGACAGAAATTCAAACGGCGACAGAGCTGTGTGTGTCGACATCAAGAAAAGGACTGCGGCTGATTCATTAAAAGTAGTTTGTGACAAACTTGTCCTTGAAGGTATACTTGATGAATCATGTGTATGCGAAACATGGAGCGACCTTGCAGGCAATATACAGAAACGTCTTATGAGTGATGATCCGTCAAAGCGTATCAATTACTTCCTTCTTATGCTTGATGAAGCTGATACTTTTATAGCAACAAGTGAAGATACCGATGATCAGCCTATCGCAGCATTTAAAAATCTGCCCTCCGACAGATTCAAACTCGTTATGGCAGGTCTGCATGATGTAATACGTTACAATCGAAGATCAATGCACGGCAATTCAAGCCTTATTCATCTCAAGCCTCTCACAATAAGGCAGTTTTGCCGCGAAGAAGCAACAAAGCTGTTGACAAGCATTCCGGCTTACCTCGGTTTCAGATTCAATCAGAAGATCATTGACAGCATTCTGGCTTCTACCTATAATTATCCCGGTCTGATACAGTTCTATTGTCAGAAACTGCTTGAAGCTATGAAAAACGATGATTACGCTGGGTACAATGAATCTTCCACACCTACCTATGAAGTTACAGAGAGCCATTACAAAAAGGTTCTTTCAGACAGGGATTTCACCGCACTTGTAGATCAGAAGTTTGAAGCTACTCTGTTCACAGAAGAAGAAGGACACAGCAATTATCATATTATTGCGCTTATAATAGCGTATCTGTACTGCATAGAGCCAAACGATAAAGGATACACCGAAGACGATCTCCTGAAAGTAGCTGAAGAATACAACATAAACCGTGTTACTTCTCTGAAACCCGAACAGCTGTCCGAGATACTCAACGAAATGTGCGACCTGAATGTTATCACCGTAATGGAAGGATACTACCGCTTTGCAACAGACGGTTTCCGCAAGTACCTCGGCAATCAGGATATGATCGAAAAGAGCATGAGTGGATATTTCGAGGAGGCTGTAACAATATGACAGGGAAACTCTGGTGGCAAAGGCTTGTAAACTCCGCGAGATTTCTCGATGATCTGAAAGATACACTGGCTGATGACAAGTCTGTATTGCTTTTATTCAACACAGATATTCCGTGGCAGGATATTATGACACAAACGCTTGAACAAAAACTCGCAAATTCCAACGATAACAGAACATTTGATGTGCTTGATGTTTCAACGCAGACCTCTCCCGGCACATACCTCATGGAACATTATTGCAGTAAAGATGAGCAAAACAAATATTGGCCGACTACACACGGCAGTCCCGAAAAATTTCTTGCACAGAATAAGGTAACTTTGCTGAACAGACGTTACGTTTGTCTTACGGGCATAAAGCGGGCAGACGCTTCTAAATGGGCAGCTTGCGTTTCAGAGTACCTTGAAAACTGTGACGATGTGCATGAGCGCGGTGTGTTCATAATTATCTTAGAGGGCGTGAATGTTCCTGCTTCAAAGTATCTTTCAGCGTTCAGATATGATGATTATGTAACGGACTACGACTGTATGATGCTTTGTCTGACATTGGTTTCTGACCTTAAATGCAGCAGAGCTGAAAAGATGTACCTATGCGAAGTTGCAAGCAATATAGCACACAATAATGTGGAGCTTGCAGCAATGCTCGCATCAAGAAAAACAGATCTGATAAATGATCCCTATAAAGTTTCAGCAGAAATCTTTGAAGAAAACGAGATAAAGGTCACTGATCTTAAAGAACGGGTGCGTATGGCCGTATGGTAAGCCCAGATCAAACTTGTTTTTCCAAGGATAGAGAATTTCCGGGCAGAACTTATCAGAAAGTATGAGATCAAGCTGTCACGATATCTGCCTATAAAAAGCTCAAACAATGATATTGTCGAAAAGCCCTCGGATCTGGAGATCGGGCAGCTGTATTTTATCTGCAAAGAAAATAGTTCTCAAAAAATCACTGACCGGTCAGAGTATGAAATGCTGAAGAAAATGCGGGAAGTGAGAAACACACTGGCACATTGGGAAACATTATCATATAAACAGATCAAAGAGATAAACGTATTATAAAACACAAAAGCGGAAGCTCAGAACTTCCGCTTTAACTTTATATTTATCGGGTATAAAATTATATATTGTAATTCGGTTCTGATACGCTGCAACAAAAACCGCCTTTCCCGCCGCTTTGGCGAGAAAGGTTGTTTTCTTATAAATTATACTCAAAATGCTGATAGTCTTTCGAGTCTGTCCAGTCGCCGCCCCATGTGAAGCCCTGCGCGGTGAACAGCTTATAGCACAGATCATCGCGGTCTATCTTCATCGGGAAGTCTTTCGTGCGGTCGCGATACGGCAGCCCCTGCGGCGGCGAGCACTTCTCTTTGCCGCCTATGTAGGTGATATACGGATTGTACAGGGGGTTGATGTCTATCGCCAGCCCCAGCGCGTGGCGCGAGAGTATGTCGGTGTCGGCGATAACGCGGTAGTTGAACGCGGAAGAGTTGTTGTCAGCCATTGAAAGCACGTCGTCTGCGCCGTAACAGTCTACCAGACGCATTTTTTCTACGGCGTATCTTGCCTCATAGAGACTCGCGAAAATATCGCGCAGTTTGGTTTCTATCGCCCTGTTTACTATGATCTCGCCCGTGTGTTCTTTGCCGTCTATGCCAAAGTGCGTAAGGGTGATAAAAACAAGCTCATCGGGCGTTATGTGCGTGTTCTCACGATAAGAAACTCCGTTTATCAGCGCAAATATTTCGCCCTGAACGGGAAAGGTGTTAAACTCAAACATTATATTACCTCGTAATTGTCGGAGGCATTGTCTTTGGTGGCGTACTCGTTTACGCTGAGCACGCGCACTTTCAGCGGCTTTGCGCCCATGTTTATCTCTATAACATCGCCGACCTTGACGTCATAAGACGCCCTTGCGACCTTGCCGTTGACCGATATTTTCTGCGCATCGCAGGCTTCATTAGCAACGGTGCGCCGCTTTATTAGCCTTGTTACTTTAAGATATTTATCCAGTCTCATAAAATTCTCTCCAGATTAAAAAAGAGCCCGATGTAGACCACCGGGCTGCGTGAAGTTTTGCTTAGATTACTTAGCAACTGCCTCTTTGAGAGCGCTGCCGGCTTTGAAAGCAGGAACTTTCTTAGCGGGGATCTTGATAGCTTTCTTGGTGAGAGGATTGATACCCGTCTTAGCCTGTCTTTCGCGAACCTCGAAAGTACCGAAGCCAACGAGAGTGATCTTGTCGCCGGCTGCGAGAACATCGGTGATAGCCGCTGTTACTGTAGCAAGCGCCTTTTCAGCGTCCTTCTTTGTGTAGCCGCCCTTTTCAGCAATTGCGTTTACGAATTCTGCCTTTGTCATTTTAATACCTCCAATAATAATACGGATCTCTCCGTTTAATTTTTTTTAGCCTTATCCCAACAGAGATCAAGCTCATCTATGCTCAGGGACTTCATGTCAGCCCCGTTTTGCCTTACCATTTCTTCTACCTTTGCAAACCGTTTTACGAATTTGTCGGTAGCCGCGGTCAGCGTTTCTTCGGCATCAAAGCCGCATTTGCGTATTACGTTTACGCAAGCAAACAGCACATCGCCGAGCTCTTCTTCTATGTTGCCGCCGCTCTTTTCTGCCTCGCGCGCTTCGTCTACTTCACTTTGCAAGGAAGAAAACGCATCTTCAACGGTAGGGTGATCCATGCCTGCCCTGCCTGCGCGTTTACCTATCTTCTGCGCCCTCATAAGAGCGGGAAAGACCCTCGGCACGGCATTGAGCGTATCTGTATACGACTGCTCTTTTGTTTCTTTCTTGATCTTATCCCAGTTTTCTAAAACTTCGTCGGCGGTATCGAGTTTGAGCTCACCAAAAACGTGCGGATGCCGCGTTATCAGCTTTTTGCACACCTCGTCTGCCACTTCGTCAAGATCAAAATTGCCTGCATCTTCTTCAATATCGCTGTGGAACACCACCTGCAAAAGCACATCGCCCAGTTCTTCGCGAAGCATAGGCACACTCTCGCAGTCGATAGCCTCAGCCACTTCGTAAGCTTCTTCTATCATGTCTTTCCGCAGAGTCTTGTGTGTCTGCACCTTATCCCACGGACAGCCGTTTTCGCTGCGCAGCGCCTTGACTATCAGCCGCAGGTCGCTTACGTCATATTTGTCTTTGAAAACAAAACCGTCCATAAAGAATCCTCAAACACTATAAAATCACGCTGCTTTCAGCCTGTAGACCGCACCTCACCAAGCCTTTTCCAGGGCGATAAGGCACATATAATATAATAACTCAATTTTTCTGAAATTTCAAGTGCTTTGCGCATATTTTTTTGTTTTAGGCGGACTTTTCGGCATTACGCTCAATAGTTGGGTTGAAAGTATGTATATATTGACAGAGAATAATATAGAAATTATCAAAGAAATTCTCATATCCAACCAAATACTGGTAATGGTGCTTAGCAAATACGCGCCCTCGATGCTCAGCGCCGCCGCCATAAGTATGCACAAAACGGTCTTCAGATGTATGGGGGTCTTGCCGCAGAGTTTTTTAAGGTCTGCAAAACACATCGCGAGCATCACACCATAGCAAATAAGCGTTGCCATGCCTGCGCCGGTTATGCCAAGCTGCGGCACGCTTACTAAAAGTATGTTCGCAAAAAGCTTTACTATACTGCCGACAATGGTTATTTTTACGGGTTCTTTCTGCATACCTGCCGCTTGCAGCATTATAAATATAGGTGAGCACAGTGAAACGGGTATGCTTGCAAGCCCCAGCACAGACAAAGCGTTTGTGCAGACCTCGATCTCGGTGGTGCGCCCTGCAAACAGAAAGCGCAGTATATCGCCGGAAAAAACGCACATACCTATGCCACAGGGGACGGATACGAACAGAGCCAATGTCAGCACCGTGTTTACCGACTTTGCAAGTTTTTCTTTGTCTTTGGTGGCGTATGCTGCCGATACTGTGGGCAGTATGCTTCTGCCAAACATTGCTGTAAGCGAGGGCACAATGCCGAACACGGTAAACGCCATGCCGCTGTATGAGCCGTATATAAAGCTTGAGAGCTTTTCGCCTTTTGAGAGCTCTAAAACGGCGGCCGCGAACTTTTTCAGCGCGTAGGCTTTATCGCGGTCAAACGAATATTCAAGACAGCGGTTTATGGTAACAAGGTCTATAAGCCCCGAAAGCGTGGTTATCACCGAGGCGAGGGCAAACGGAGCGGCAAGCTGCAGCAGCCTTTTGAGCATAACGCGCTTTGGCGTATGCTGCTGCGACATATACATCATGTCGTCTGTCAGACCATCGCCGCATATTTTTCTTGAAAGCCACAAAAACGCGCAGCCGCATATATCCGATAGTGTAATGCCCAGCACTGAGGCGGCGGCTATAACTGGCAGTGCGGCGGCGTTGGCTTCGTCAGCAGTCGCGCACCTTACCCCGAAGACTGTTGAAAACGCCGCAAATTCTTCGTTTGCTTTGTGCGATACAAAAGCTGCGAACCCGAGCCCTGCGGCAAGCTTTACCACGGCTTCTATAACTTCTGAAACTGCGGTGGGTATCATGTTCTGCATACCCTCTGCGTATCCGCGCTCAACTGCCGACACCGCGCCTATGGCTATGCAGGGCGCAATGGCGGTAACGCACAGGCGAGAGAGGGGCTCTGAAATTATGTATGTACACACGGGCTGAGAGAATACTACAAGCAAAAGCGAAGCCGCTAAGCCGGTGAGCAGAAAGAACATCTCAGCGGCTGAGCGCAGTCGCCGCGCGTTTTGGTAGTTTCCCAGTGCGCACTGTTCAGCGGTCATTCTGGCAACTGCCGGCGGAATGCCAGAAACTGCCACGGCGTAAACAGGCATAAATATAGAATACGCCGATGAAAAATACGCCATGCCGCTGCCGCCTAAAATATTCGCAAGCGGTATGCGGTAGACCATGCCGACTATTTTGGTAAACAGCACAGTACCGATAAGTATAACGCTGGCAAGTAAAAATCCCTGCCGACGAAGTTTTTTGTGCTTTTTATGACCCATGACACCCGTCCTTTCATTTGCCGTCTGTAATATCTTTATGCTTGTCACTTAAACTTATGAGGCGAATTATGTAAGGCGCAAAAGTTTTTCAGAATGATACGAGCCTAAGGCGCATATACATTGTAAAAAAGACGAAATGGGAGTGAGACAATGGTTCCGACAGACAAGGAACGACCGGTAGTAGTGGGAGAATACATAGTAAAAGATAAAGCAACAGTCAGGACGGCTGCAAAACGTTTCGGCATAAGCAAAAGCACTGTTCATAAAGATGTTTCACAAAGGCTGGAGAGCATAGACCGTGAGCTTTACGAGCAGGTGAAAGCCGTTCTGGAAGAAAATAAAGCGCTGAGGCATATCCGCGGCGGTATGGCTACCAAAGAGAAGTATGAAAAGAAAAGAGCCGCAAAGGCGACAAAATAATACTGCGGCGGACGGCTCTGTGGTCGTCCGTTTATTTTTCAAAAGCTATTGCGTTTTTCGGCAAAGTGTAGTATAATATGTATATCAGATTGTATAAATTGCTATGAAGGACAGTGTTATATATGACGGACGTTGGTTTTATAGGCGCAGGCAACATGGGCTACGCCATTATGAAAGGCATATCGGGCAGCGCGCTCAAAGACGGCATAAACCTGTACGCTTTTGACCTGAGCGAGGAAAAGCTGATCGCCGCAAAGCAGGTGGGCGCGCAGATCTGCCAAAGTGCCGCAGATGTTTTTGAAAAGTGCAAGTATGTATTTTTAGCTATAAAGCCGCAGCAGCTTGATGATGTTTTAAATGAAGTCGCAAAAAGCGTAAAGAGCGGCAGTGTTATAATTTCAATATGCGCAGGCATCTCTGACGAATACATAGCCTCAAAGACTATAGACGGCGCAAAGGTGGTCCTGGTAATGCCGAACACGCCGCTTCTGCTGGGCGAGGGTGCAACGGCTCTTTCGCGCTCTGACAGCGTAACGGAAGATGAGTTTGCACTGGTGCGCTCTATATTTGATTCATGCGGTATAACAGCCGTTTTGCCAAAAGACAAAATGCGCGAGGTGATAGCTGTGAACGGCTCATCGCCTGCGTTTATATATCTTTACGCAAAAGCTTTTGTAGATTATGCCGTATCTGTAGGCATTGACGAGGGCGCGGCTATGAAGCTGTTTGCCAAGTCGCTGACAGGCTCTGCAAAGATGATCACCGACAGCGGAAAGAGTATTGAAGAGCTTATTGAAATGGTATCTTCAAAAGGCGGAACAACTATTGCAGGTCTTGAAAAACTTCGCGAGGGCGGTTTAGAAAGTACCGTGAAAAAATGCTGCGAGGCGTGCACCGCAAGGGCTTACGAGCTCTCTAAATAAACGAAAGGAATTATAAAATGGGTCTGTTTTCAAATTACTACGGCGCAGGGCCGGGTATACCGAAAATGCCGCAGGAAAAACGCGGCATAGTAAAATTTCTGGAGGTCTTCGGCAGGCACTTCTGGGATCTGGTGTTTCTGAATCTGCTGTATATAGTGTTCTGCATACCGCTGATAACCATAGGGCCTGCCACGGCGGCGCTTTTCAAGGTAACGCGCAACTACTCGCAGGAGCGCAGCTGTTTTATGTTCCACGAGTTCTGGAAGACATTCAAGAGCAGCTTCAAGCAGTCGTTCGTGACGGGCATTGTAGACATTCTGCTGATAATATGGCTGCCCTACATGATAGTTTTCTACTATAATTTTTCAAAGGTGTATTCGTGGGCGAAGATACTTGTTGTGCTTTCCATAAGCCTTATGCTGATAATTTTCATCATGCATTTTTATATTTATCTGCTGATAGTTTCCACAAATCTGAAACTTAAACAGATAGTAAAAAACTCATTTTTGCTGGCAAGCATAGGCATGAAGAAAACGCTTATCTCTTTCTTTGCGATAGTCGCGCTGCTGGTGGTAATGCTTCTTATACTGCTGAGCGCCTCAAACATCGGCGTGATAATCGACCTTGTGATAATAAGTGCGCTGCTGTTTTCGGGAAGTGCGTTTGTTATCTCATACAACTGCTATCCGATAATCAGAAAGTATGTAATACAGCCCTACTACGATTCAAAGGGCGAGAAGAACCCCGAATTTGACTATCTGCGGCCTGCCACGGGCGAAGATGCCATTTTTGAAGACAAAGGCGGCAAGGAAGAGCCCATAAAGGTGAGCAAGGAGCAGCGCAAAAGAAACAGCAGACCGAAAAGTCCGCCAAAGAGCAAAGGCGGCGGCAAACGAATATCATAAAGGCAAACAAAAAGACCGTACCGAAAGTGCGGTCTTGTTTTATGCGCTTATTTCAACAGTACGCAAAACTTTTAAACCTTGTCAAGAAATTAAAAGTTTTCGGTCAAGCCTTTTTCAAAAGGCTTGCAGGGGGGTACGGGGACAGAGTCCCCGAAACACAACGTGCGCTCCGCTGCTAGAGGTTAGAGGTGAGAGGTTAGAAGTTAGAAAAGTCTTTTTCTGTCTTTGTGCAAACTTG
>CANQKD010000017.1 GCA_947624375.1 uncultured Clostridia bacterium
TTTTGCCTTATCAGTCGTCTGCTGCGGCTGTTTAGCTATCTCCTGTGCCTTTTGATTTAACTTTTTTCTTGAATACAAAAATTTCTGGGTTGGCTTTTCTTTTGCATTCTCTTTTTTCTCTTGCGAATTTTCTTTTACCGATTGCTTATCATCTGTTTTCTCCTGAGTGTTATCTTTATCTTCTTGCGCGTTCGCTTTTTCTTTTTTATCGTTAATCTGTTGGACAGTCCTATGTATAGCCTGCTTACAATCCACATGATCATCAGCTATAGATTTATCGAACACTTTTGAACATTCATCTATCCAAGTGAAGTTGTGTGCCAGAGCATCTATGATTGCAGAAACTTCAACGTCATCAAGTGCTTTAGTTGACATATATCCCGAACCTTGACGATGTTCAAAACCATTTTCTAACATGACTTTTCGTACATCTTTATAAGCCTTTTTCCAGTTGTTTCTCGAATATTTTTGTTGCAGCTTTTTGGTATCAAGGTCAAAGTTAATTGTCCATTTACATATTGCCATACTTACCTACCCCGTTTTGCAAGCGTTTTAAAAGCGTTCTCAGGTAAATTGTCTGTGAGCGCGTTATACCACAGTGCTGATTTTATATAAGATCTTAGTTCTGAATCATACAGAAAAATCACATCTTGAAGGAACACGTCGTTTACTTCTTTAACCATAGTATAATACGTTACCAAAGAGCCTTCTTGCCTTTTCTGCATTCCGTCCTCTCTGAAATAGCGGTCTATTGCTGCATACACTTCATCAGTTTTTTTACCTTCAGCAAGCACCTTTTCTTCATCAACGATTATTTCAAATTTATAAGCGTAATCAGCATACCACTCTGCCAGAATATTCTCAACGATACCGAGAGGCTCTATGTACCACAATATAGCCTTGAAGTACGGCTTCAGCCATGACTTGTACGCGGAACTTATGCCGTACCACATCATACCACATTTTTCTTTTTTCAATGTGCCGAATGTAAAAACGCTGCCGCTGCGCTCTTTCTGAAAGCAGTCGTTATAAAAACAGCTGCAAAGATCATCATATACATCGTCAAGTTCCTGTCCATCTGCCAGCACCTTTTCTTCGTCAATAGTCATTTCAACCTTGTAAAAATAGTTCATTTTACGTCCTCCTTTAATTAAAATAATTTTTGTGCAGAAATGTGTTTAAACAATGGGCACATTGTTTTATATTCTATAGTATACCAGAATGATCATCGTCTGTCAAGAGGCAAATGAAAATGTTCACAAAATATTAACAATTACCCTCCCTTGACAACTCACCGCGCGAATGATAAAATAATAGTACCATTGTTTTATCTGCATTGGAGGAATGAAAATGTACACCGTATCTTGCAAAAACTGTGGGAAGAAATACGAAAGCAGAGCCAACCGCAGCGGCGTATGCCCAGACTGCAAAAAAATAATGCGCTCGCGCAATAATACGCGATACGCAGTTAAAACTTATGATTGTGTAAGATTTTATGTGCCCAAAGGCGCGCGCGAGGAGTATAAACAGTTCGCCTACAGCCACGGCATGAGCTTGAATGAATTTATAAATGAAGCAATTGATTTGTACGCAGAAAAATTGGAATCAGAAGATCATAAAAACGAGCAGGAATAAAATACGCCATATTTCGCACTTTTTTATCTGCAAACGCTGCAATTGTATGCAAAAGCTACAGATAAAGATAAAGATAAAGAAAAAGAAAAAGAAAAAGAATATGTTTATGATAAAGAAAAAGAAAAAGAGCACAGCGCACAAAAAAGCCGCTCCGAAAAGACGAAGCGGCATATATCACAGCAGCGGTGCAAAAAGCCTCATTACCCTGCCTTGGAGCTTTGTAAAAAAGCTCTCTTTTTTTATGCTATCTTTAGTTACCCTTTTGCACTTTGAAAGAGTGTTTTCAAAATCGCGCTTTATATCGCTGATGCAGTCAACGCCATAAAGATAAGTGCCGCACTCAAAGTGGTGGTAAAGGCTTCTGTAATCGAGATTTATCGTGCCGACTACCGCCTTTATATCATCTGATACAAACATCTTTGCGTGAACAAAACCGGGCGTATAAAGATATATCTCAACGCCCGAGTCCATAAGCGTTTTAAAATACGTTTTAGCCAGCGAATACACCGCTTTTTTGTCCGGAATGCCCGGCAGGATAAGCTTTGTGTCCACTCCCCGTTCGGCTGAAAACTTCAGCGCTGTGAGCAGTTCATCATCAAGTATCAGATAAGGTGTCATTATATGCACATACTTTTCGGCGCGGTCAAGAATATCCATATACACCTTTTCGCCGACCTTATCGCGGTCAAGCGGACTGTCGCCATAGGGAATGACATAGCCTTTTTCATCTTCAAATACGGGGCAGTCGGGCACGCTCAAAAACGGCGAATGATCGCTTTCTTTTTCATCAAGACACCACATATTCAGAAACATCAGTGTCATGTTGTCAACAGCCTTGCCCTGCACCCTTATCGCGGTATCTTTCCAGTGCCCGAACCTCACGATATCGTTTATGTACTCGTCCGCGAGATTCACGCCGCCGTTGAAGCCGACCTTGCCGTCTATGACAAGTATCTTGCGGTGGTCGCGGTAGTTGTAATGCGTTGAAACAAACGGCTTTATCGGCGAGAACATCTTGCACTTTATCCCCAGTTTACCGAGCATTTCGGGATAGTTATAAGGCAGCAGAGATATCGCGCAGGTGCCGTCATACATAACACGGACATCAACGCCCTGCTTTGCTTTCTCAGCTAAAATGCTTAGTATGCTGCCCCACATCCTGCCCTCGTCAACTATGAAATACTCCATAAAAATGAACTTTTCCGCCTTTTTAAGCTCGGTGAGCATATCGGCATATTTCTCCTCGCCAAGTGGGTAATACGTTACCCTGTTATAACGAGTAACGGGAAAAGCGCCGCTGTTGCCAAGATACTTTACAAGCTGCGCGGTCGCTATGCTCTCGTTTTGCAAAGCCGTGAAAGTATCGCTGTCCTGCGTGATGTCGCTCTTGTGCTTTTCTATCATCTCGCTGCAAAGCTTCCTGACCTTTTTGCCGCCGTTGTTGGTGTTGGTGTACAGATAGAAAAGCGCACCGAACACCGATGTCAGCATTATCACTACTATCCAGGTTATCTTCGCGGAAGAATCCATGTCGGTATTCACAAGCAGTATAATAATGATTATGTTGAATATGCCGACGCCGCCCATTATGCCGTTTATGAGCCCTGCAAAAAATATCTGCGTTACCAGAAACAGTACCACCGCCGCCAGCAGCAGAAGTATCACAACTCCAGTGCGGCTGAACACTATGCGCAAAAGCCCTTTCTTGCGCTTTTTCAAAAGGTCTATACGCTCTTCCATCATGCCACCCCCTATTCGAGAGATGCGAGGTAGTCTATATGTATCCTCAGCTGGTCTGCGCTGCCGCGTGCCTGCTGAGAGATATCTTCATTTTTGCGGTTTATAACGTAGTCGGTAAGCAAAAATGTCCGCATACCTATCTGCGCCGCCACAAGGTCTTCTCCCACATCGTTGCCCACCATAAGGCATTCCTGCGGCTGCACCGAGAGGCGTTTTGTGATTTCTTTATAATACTCCAAGTTCGGCTTGCTGTAGCCTATATTTTCGTATGTGGTGTACAGCTCGAAGTCCTCCGGCTCAAAGCCCGCCCAGCGTATGCGGTTCTCTGTAGCCGTTGCAGGGAAGATAGGGTTTGTTGCCAGCGCAACTTTGAAGCCTCGCGCTTTCAGATCATGCACCAAAGCTATAAGCGTTTCATTTTTGCCGCACATATGCTGCGCCTCGTTGAAGTCGCTGCGGTAAAACTCGTCAAACACGGGCATATCGTCATAAACGCGCTCGCCCATTATCTCAGCAAACGTCTTCCAGAAAGCCTTGTCGTTCATAATAACGCCGTCGTTCGCCACCATTGCGGCAGTGCCTTTCCAAATAGCCGCAACAAGTTCGTCGGGGTCATAGCCCAGCGGCACTACTTTTTTGCAAAGCAGTTTGAAATATTCTTTTGTAAAACTATCGTTGTCCATTGGCAGCAAGGTGCCGTCAAGGTCAAACAAAACAGTTGTAAGTTTCATAAAAACAGACCTTTCCTATATCGTTTAGAACATTGTATCACAAAACAGGCGGCTTGTCAAACAAAAGCGTGATTTTAGATATATTTTTTGCGCAAGTGAAAACGTTTTTATACATATTCACGATTTTGAAAAAAGTTTGAAAAACCGCTTGACAAATCCTTTGGCGGTGCTATAATATGCTTGAAAATATATTTAAGGAATGGTCATATGAAGCTGTTTATAGCCTCTGATATACACGGCTCTGCTTACTGGTGCGAGCATTTGGCAAAAGCTTTTGAAGACGAGCGCGCCGACAAACTTTTGCTGCTGGGCGATATTTTATACCACGGGCCGCGAAACGATCTGCCAAAAGACTATCAGCCGAAAGAAGTTGCTAATATACTGAACAGTATGAAAGACAAAATTCTCTGCATAAAAGGCAACTGCGACAGCGAAGTAGATCAGATGATGCTCGACTTTCATATAATGTCAGAGTACGCGCTGCTTTATCTAGACGGCATTTCGGTGTACGCCTGCCACGGACATAACATTCCCGAAAATATAAATAGCGACATACTTCTATACGGGCACACGCATATACCAAAGTATGAAAATACAGACGGCGTTATGCATATAAACTGCGGCTCTGTTTCGATACCGAAAGAAAACTCACCGCACAGTTATTTGATTTACGAAAACGATCGCTTTGCATGGAAGGACCTTGCAAACGGCTGCAAATATATGGAACTAACAACACTTACAACACAAAGCAACACCTAAGGGCAAAGGAGAAAAATGCACACAAAAGATCTTACACATGGCAATCCCGTAAAACTCATTCTCGCGTTCGCGCTGCCGCTTCTTATCGGCAATCTGTTTCAGCAGGTATACAACATGGTAGATACCATGGTATGCGGCTACACGCTCGGCGACGGCGCAATAGCCTCGATAGGCGCTGTATCGGCGCTGTGGTCGCTGATAATCAACTTCGCACAGGGCATGAACAACGGCTACGCGCTTGTTTCTTCTAGATATTTCGGCGCGCAGGATATACGCTCTCTGAAACGCTCGATAGGGCACATGATAAAGCTCAATGTTATAGTTGCGACCGTACTTACGGCTGCATCTGTAATGTTTATGAAGCCTCTGCTTGAAATGATGAACGTGCGCGGCGCGATATACCACGATGCTTATGTGTACATTACGATTATATGCGCAGGCATGGCTTCAACGGTGGCTTACAATATGTTCTCCTGCATACTCAGGGCAGTTGGCAACAGCAGAACGCCGCTTTACTACCTGATTTTTTCAAGCGTGCTTAACGTTATAACCGATGTGCTTTTTGTAAAGTTTATCGGCATGGGCATTGCAGGCGCGGCTGCGGCAACGGTGCTTTCGCAGACTGTTTCGGCGGCGCTGTGCGGCATACACCTTTTCAGAAAATACAAAGATATACTCCCCTCGGGCGAGGATATGAGACTGGAGAAAAAGATGCTTGGCGAAATGCTGGTGAACGGCATGGCTATGGCATTTATGATAAGCGTTGTTGACATGGGCTCGGTGATCTTCCAGAGGGCTAACAACGCGCTGGGTGAGATATACATTTCGGCATACACCGCTGCAAGGCGGATAATCGTGATATTCATGTCGCCGCTGAGCTCTATTTCTACCGCCGCAGCAACGTTTATAGGTCAGAACCGCGGCGCGAAAAAGTTTGCCAGAATGGACACCGGCATAAAGCAGGTCATGGCTATGGAGATGATCTGGGGCGTGTTCTCCTGCGCGGTGGTTTACCTTTTCGGCGGTGCGCTGATACGCTTCACCACCGGCACCGACAGTGAATTCATCGTGCGCAACGGCGTACTGAGCCTGCGGCTGCACTTCCCGTTCTACCCTGCGCTTGGGCTGCTCATATGCATGAGAAACGCAATGCAGGCGCTCGGTCACAAGATAGCTCCGCTGGTTTCAAGCAGCATAGAACTTGGCATGAAGATATTCTCGGCGGCGTTTCTGATACCACACTTTGGTTTCTTAGGCACGTGCGTTACAGAGCCTGTTACGTGGGTGCTGTGCATGGTGTTCCTGTGCTCGATGTACTTTGGCAGGCGCAAGCAGATGCTGCTGGGTCATCACGGGCAGCAGCTTTACAACATGACCTCGCACAAGGCAAGAGCGTAAATACACACAAAAAAGCCCTGCATAAGCATGGGCTCAAATTTTGTCTATTTGCGCTTACGCGCAGCGCAGGAGCGCACACGTTGACCCCAATACGCAAAGGTTTTAAGTCTTGTCAAGAAACTAAAAGTTTTCGGTCAAGCCTTTTTCAAAAGGCTTGTCAGGTCGAGGGGCGAGCCCCTCGTCGCCCTCCGCAGAGGGCGAAATCCCTTACACCGTGCGCTCTGCAAGAGGTGAATTAAAAAACAGTCCTGTGGACTGTTTTTTAATGAGGGCAGCGGTCGCAAGCGACCGCGGGAAGAATTATTTCGCTTTTAATTTTGGGGGCGATATAATTCTTCGGGCGTTCCCAAAGGGAACGCTGCTCCTGCAAGAGAGGGATCTTCCTAGTTGTAGCGCATAGCAATTTTGCCTGCGCGCGCTTGCGTGCGCAATAGCTATTTTAAAAGTCTTATTTACCAACACAAATATGGTGCGCATTAGAAATTTTTTATACACCAATCCTTCGACAACCTAAAGCAAAAGTTTTGCTGGAAGAATATTCTGCCAGCTGCCTTTTTGGGGCTGTTTTGGTCGGGTACTAGAGACAAGAAGCAAGAAGAGTAGGCTTTTCACTTCGTTTGGCGTTCCATTATGGGACGCGGAAAGAAAGCTAAGTTTTTCTCAAAGGGGAGGCTCTCTCTTGCAGAGCCTCCCCTCTTAGAAAACAGTTCACCGAACTGTTTTCTAATTCACCTCTTGCAGAGCGCACGTTGTGTTTTGTGGGGCTCTGCCCCACGCCCCGTGACCCTTTTGAAAAAGGGTCAATCGAAAACTTTTCCTTTCTTGACAGGGTTTAAAACTTTTGCGCGTTTTGGCGGTCAACGTGTGCGCTCCTGCGCCGCGCGTAAGCGCAAACATTATACACAAAAGAAAAGGCAGCGTGCGTACACTGCTTTCCAATTGCTTCTATTCTTCAACCGCCTGCGCGACTTTCATCATGATCGCACACTCGATGCGCTTTTTGAACAGCCTGCACCCGTACTCATACACGCCTGTTACCGAGCCTGTGGCGTGGTACGCGTTCGCAGCACAGCCGCCGCTGCAATACAGCTTTGCCCAGCAGTCTTTGCACTCCTCGCGCGCGTAGGCGTTGCACATTTTGAACCTGTTTTGCACCTCGATATTCGTAACGCCTTTCCATATGTCGCCAAGGCTGTAATTCGGGTCGCTGACGAACTGGTGGCAGGGGAACAGCTCTCCCCACGGCGTTACCGCAAGATACTCGGTACCGCTGCCGCAGCCCGAAATGCGCTTGTATATGCACGGTCCGCCCTCTAAATCAAGCATATAGTGATAGAAAGTTATCGGCTTGCCCTGCTTTTCGCGCCTTAGCATTTCAAAGGCAAGCTTTTCATACTGCTCGCACAGCACGGGGAAATCTTCTTCCGTGAGGGCATACGGCTCGTTCGGCGCGCACACCACCGGTTCCATTGAAAGCTCTGTAAAGCCAAGATCCGCCATATGCAGAATATCCTGTGTAAAATCAGTGTTTTCATGCGTGAACGTGCCGCGCATATAGTATCCCTTCCCGCCGCGGCGCTTTACAAGCTCTTTGAATTTGGGCACGATGGTATCATAGCTTCCCTGCCCCGAAACGGTCTTGCGCAGGCGGTCGTGGACTTCCTTTCTGCCGTCTAAAGAGAGCACAACGTTGTGCATCTCTCTGTTGCAAAAGTCAATAACATCGTCGTTTATCAGCATACCGTTGGTAGTAAGCGTAAAGCGAAAACGCTTGTTGTGCGTCTTTTCTATCTCTCTGCCGTACTCAACTATTCCTTTCACCACTTCAAAGTCCATAAGCGGTTCGCCGCCGAAGAAGTCTACCTCTAAATTTACGCGTTTTCCCGAATTTTCAACAAGAAAATCAAGCGCCCTCTTGCCCGTTTCAAGGCTCATCAGCGCGCGTTCGCCGTGGTATTTGCCCTGGCTTGCAAAGCAATACTTACAGGTAAGGTTACAGGTGTGCGCAACGTTGAGACACAGCGCCTTTACCTCGGTATGCCTGTTTTTGAAGTCAAAAGCCTTGTCGGCGTACTCATCGGGCGCAAAAAGCTGTCCGTCCTCTTTCAGCTTGTCAATATCAGAGATCGCATCAAGAATATCCTGACGGGTAATGTCGGGATATTTTTTTGCCATAGCGCCCACTATCTGCTCCGTATCGCTGTCTTCATACATAGCTATCATGTCATACACAAGGTCGTCAACGCAGTGTATGCTGCCGCTGTATGTATCTAAAACTATGTTGTATCCGCCCAGTTTGTACTGATGTATCATAATTTCATCTCCATAAAAACAAAGCCGCTTACGCAAAAAACGGTAAACGGCAATTGCACTTTTTCAGAAATATCAGTCTTTCTTACCGCACTTCTCGCACTGCTGGTTTGCAACGCCGCACGAGGTCTTGCAGGCTGACTGGCAGGAAGTCTGGCACTCGCCGCAGCCGCCGTTCTTAACGCTTTCCTTGATATTTCTTGTTTTTACTGTAACTATTCTTTTCATAGCCCTGATCTCCTTAACAAAAATATTGTCAAAACTATTATAACGCATTTTGCCTCGTTTGTCAAGCCGCTTTTTTGCCGCCGGCAGATATTCTTCTGTACGCCATAAGCGCCGCAGGCAGCAGCACGAACAGCAGCGGCAGATCAGCCGCAAGTTCTATAACATTTTTTGCAATGCGTGCTATAATTGCCTCCGTATAAGCCTGCTTGGGTATAAAGCCGTAGTGCATATTAAGCTTGGTATTTATAAGCAGATTTATGAATATAACGTCTATCAGCCTTGCTATAACTGCTCTTACATACAGCGTAATATCATACTCTTTCCCGCTTTTGTTGTTTACAAGTTTAAGCGAATGTTCGTCATTTTTGTGGTACAGGCACACGCCGTATATCAGCCCCTGCAAGCCTGCCACAAGCACGTATATCGGGAAAAATCCCTGCGACTGGTTTGAAGCTATAAACCCTACGACATCGCAGGCAAGCCCTGCCATAAAGCCGACGGTAGGGCCAAACAGCATACCTATCATGGCCACGGCGAGGAACGCGAAATTTATCTTCACGACCTGCAAATTTATCGAGAACATTTCCAGCAGCATTGAAAGCGCGATAAGTATGCCGGTGAGAGTCAGGCAGCGCACGCTTTTAAGCTCCAGCGCCGATTTTTTGAACATAGAAAAAAAGCTCATCTTAAATTACCTCCTTAATTTACGCAAGCTTGGCTTTTTGCGTAATCGGAGCGACGAGCTTTCCGGTTACACAATCAGCGGGATGCAAAAGTCAAACCGCAAGGTATTTCCTTTTCGTTCAGGCAACAACTCCCCGTCTGCCTGACACTTTACGCTTGACTTTCTACTCTGTTGTGGTTATTAGATGTTAGATGTGAGAAGTTAGAGGTTAGAAACAGTTTTGCTTCTTTTGCACGAAATTATCATTTCTGCGGTTTAGATAGAAGCAAGAGGCAAGAAATTCGGACTTGTCCGTACTGCGAATTTTTTGCAGTACGTTTCAAGTCTAATTCCCACACTACTGACCTCCGTTTCCTTGCAAACAAAACCTATGCGTATTTCGCTATTTAGCCTCTTCCACAAAGGCACGAAGTTCCGAGCGAAGAGGTCTCGAATTTTCACCAAGGCTCAGCGCGTGGTCGTAGGTGTCGGGTACAGCGGTCGCAAGCGACCGCTTAAAGAGAGCTCGAGGGGAAATTTTAGATAAGAAGGGAGCAAGTTTCGCAAGAAACTTGGCGCATTCGTTTACGAACGCTGCGGAGCCTTGCGCGCCCTGCCTTGCAGATACACTCCCTATATCCTCTATGGCACACTTCGCAAAGCGAAGTGCAGAAGAATTGGGCTTTTATATATTGTTGCCCAATTCTTCACGCGGTCGCTCGCGACCGCTGCCCCCCGCATAGAAATGCGCAAACATATTAGCACTCTCAAAATGAAAAGATAACAAAATTCAGTGGAGCGTTGAACGCGCTCCTGCGCTGCGCGTAAGCGCAAATTACTACAATCAAAACGCCGTATTATACAGTATATCGTAACGCTTCTTCGGGAACTCTTTCGTCATGGAAAGCGCTTCCTGAATGTCAACATCGTATATCTTGCCGTCTTTCAGACCCACTACCCTGTTGGCCTTGTCGTCTGCAAGCAGCTCTACTGCATAATAGCCCATTTCTGTAGCTATAACTCTGTCTCTCAGTGTAGGCGAGCCGCCCCTCTGTATATGACCGAGTATAGTAACTCTCGATTCTATCTGAGTCTTTTCCTGTATCTCTCTTGCGATAACGTCAGAGCTGCCTATACCCTCTGCAACAACTATAATGAAGTGCGTTTTGCCGTGCTCTCTGGTAGCAAGCATACTCTTGGCTATCTCGTCAAGATCATAATTTTCTTCAAGCACAAGGCAAGCCTCAGCGCCCACCGCGATACCAACGTTAAGAGCTATATAACCTGCTCTTCTGCCCATGACTTCAACTACCGAGCATCTGTCGTGAGAAGCGGCTGTATCTCTCAGCTTGTCTATCATTTCCATAGCGGTATTCATAGCTGTATCATAGCCTATGGTGTACTCTGTGCAGGCTATGTCGTTGTCTATAGTGCCCGGTATGCCTATGCACTTGATGCCGTGTCTTGAAAGGTCGGCAGCGCCCCTGAACGAACCGTCACCGCCTATAACAACTATGCCGTCCATACCCAGCTTGTTGCACTGCTCGGCGCCCTTTGCAATGCCCTCTTCTGTTCTGAATTCGGGGCATCTTGCGGTACGAAGTATAGTACCGCCGCGCTGGATTATACCCGAAACGTCTCTTGCGCCCATTTCAAATATATCGCCGTTGATAAGACCGTTATAGCCTCTGCGGATGCCGTACACCTTTATTCCTTTGTTAAGAGCAAATCTTGTTACCGCTCTGACTGCGGCATTCATGCCCGGCGCATCTCCGCCGCTGGTAAGAACTCCTATTGCCTTTGCCATAGTATTGCAGTCTGCGCACACTTAAAGCGCAGACCTCCACCTCCTTGATGATTTTTATTCAAGCGCACACCGCGCCGATATCTATATTTATCATATCACAACCGACCGCCGCTTGTCAAGAGATTTTGAACGTTTTATACATTTTGACGTCATTATATTTTCTTTCTTTACTATATTTTGAAAAAATCAAGAGCCGCACGTCATGCACGGCTCTCATAAGGGTAAGTTACTCGCCCATTTCATCGCTTTCAAGCGGTCTGTCGCCCACAGGCTCTTCTGACTGCGGTGCGGTAGTTTCTGCCGGTGTTGCCTCCGTCGCCTCGGCAGCTTTTGCTGTGGTGGTAGTAGTTGCCGAAGATGTTGTAGTTTCCTCTGTGGTAGTTGTCGTTGCCGGGTCTGGTCCTGACGATATGAACACCGTCAGCACTTCTTTTTCCTTGACATTTATCTTCTCGCCGGGCGATATGCTGGTGCGCGATACCATATTTCTGGCAAACTTATTTGAATACTGCGTCTTCAGCTCATATGCTATTCCTGCCTGCGTGAGCACTTCTACATAAGCTTCTTTGTTCATGCCGTCAAACTTAGGCACTTCGATCTCAGAAGGTCCTCTTGATATAGTCAGCTCCAGCTGCGGCAGATTTGCAGGATCAAACTCCACGCCCTGCTCTATGCTCTGTGAGGTGATATATCCCTTCGGGTACGCCAGATTGTCATATTCATCTATGGCAATAACGGTGAATGTTTTCTCCAGATTATCCTTCACAGACTCATAGCTCAGACCGACAAGCGCAGGCACAAAAGAGCCCTCGCCGAGGTTCTGCTGCGTTACCGTGGTAGTCAGCGCGATGTCGGAATTTTCCGTCGGCGATGTGGTAACATCTGTAGTGGGTGCTTGTGTAGCTATCGGCGTATACGATGCAGGGTCTCTCGTAACGGGGCGCGATGAACTGTCATCGCTCTCACCGCTGCTGAGCATTATCACCAGCAGTATTATTGCCAGCACCACCAGCGATGCCGCCAGCACCACGACTGCAACTGTTTTTGCTTTCTCGTTCTCGCCGCCGCTCTCTACAGCGCTTTTCTGCTGCTGAGGTCTCTGCACGGGTATTGTCTGCGTTGCGCCTTTTTCGTGCTCTATATACTGCGGCTGGTCAAAAAGCCTTGTTACAAGCTCTGTTATGCTCTGTATCCTGTCCTCGCTCCTTACCGCCATGCCGCGCATTATTATACGCGATATCTCGGGCGGTATATCGGGATTTATCTTTACGGGCTCTATAAGGTCGTCGTTGCCTATTCTTCTGTATGCTTCTGTAGGCACGCAGCCTGTGAGTATCCTGTAAAGCACCGCCGATATAGCATAAACGTCCGTCCACGGGCCCTGCCATTCAAGAGAGCTGTACTGCTCGGGCGCGGCGTAACCCGAATAAAGTTCGGGCGTGAGCTCTGAATTTGAAGTTCTTATCGCGCTTATGCAAAAACCGCATATTTTAAGCTCGCCTTTTACGGTAACTATTATATTTTCGGGCGAAATGCCGCGGTGTATGACACCTGCGTTGTGTGCCAGACTCAGCGTTGTGAACACGGGCGGGAACATCTTCTTCACGTGCTCCCACGAGAGCCTGCCCGAATTTGATTGCAGGAATTTCTTCAGCGAAAGCCCCTCAAGATAGGGGTATACGGCATAAGTTGTGTTGTTCTGAGAGAACAGATCTATAGCCGGCTGGATATTCTGCAAATTTCTCAGCCGTGAAAGAGTTTTGTTTACCTCGGCAAATTCCGACATATACGTTTTATACTTTGCAAGGCAGTCGGGATTTACGGTAACGCTGTCAGAATTGCGGCTGCGAGTACAGAACGTATCGGGAAAATATTCCCTTATAACGACCTTTTCATGCGCTATGTTATCATAGCTTATATAAGATGCGCCCTCGCCGTTGTAGGTAAGCAGCCTGCCGACAAGATATCTGTTGTCAAGCGTGGTATCGGGTGCTAAGTAGGGCTGTATACGCGGAACATCGCCGCCGTAGCTGCAATTATCGCAAGTGCCGTCGGCATTGAGCTCATTCATACAGCCAAGACACAGACCCAGTTCTTCTGCGTTCATGGTTCTCCCCCTCTCTTACAATATATTTATAATACATTCAGTACATTATTACACTTTTGCGCATAATGCACTTATTATATGATAACAGTATCTTTGCGCTTTGTCAACAGCATATTCATATTTTTAAACTTTCAGCAATCATTTGTAGCCTTTTTGTAATCATTGACACGCAAAAAGCGCACCTTTCCAAAAAGAAAGACGCGCTCACGACAAATTTTTCCATATGCCATATTAAATATCATCTGGGTAGACAAGCGCCGAGTTGTAATACTGATACTCCATATTCGCGTTATATGTTACTGTAAGCCGCACCGCCTGCTCGTTGCCTGCCTCGTCCTCGTAATAATACTTATAAGTATAGGTAATAAAGGCATTTTCATAGGTAATGCTGTAAACATCGAGGTCTATTTCCTTTTCAACGTTTTTATACTTTTCGTTCTTCATGACGTTATCAAGGTTTATGACCTTATCAGCCTTCTGACCCTTATGATTTTTCTTGCAGGTGGTAAAATCCGTATACGCAACGGTGACTATCTCGTCGCTGTCGTTAAGGCACACTGTTACCACCCAGTTGGGGAACTTTATGCCGTCAACTTTAACGCTGTCGTCATCCTCGACAAGGTAGTTGAACTTCATGGCGTTGTTTACCGCGCTGAATTTTGATTCATCGAATACCTTTATATCACTGTCGTTACGGGCATCCAGCATGGTCTGACCTATATACTCCGAAAGCACCTCAGCGGTCTTTTTGCCGTCGTCTGAGACCAGAGATACTATCAAAGCTATGACTATCACTACCGCGAGCGCTGCCACGGCAAATGTTGCTATTATCTTTATCTTAGATGACAGCGAACCTTTCGGCTTCACAGCGTCGCCCACATCTGAGCGTTTTTTCTTTTCCTTTGGTTTTTTATGCTTTATTTTCGCACCGCAGCAGGTACAAACTTCGGCATCGTCCGGCAATACTTCTTTACACTTTTTGCAAACCACTCCGGCAGCCCTCCTTACGAAAAATTTCTGATTATAGCTTGCATATCATTCTTCCTTTTCTTTTGCAAACTCAAACGCTAACTTACCGATCTTACTATAGTGTTCCATCAGACAAGAGACCTCTTTATCGGTATATCCGACAATTTTTTCAGGTATACCCACAGGGAAATTTACCTGCATACTGTTGAAACCTCCCTCTGTGGGTGTTTCAAAGTAGATCGTCACATATTCACCGCTGCCGTCATTTTTTACATCAGAAAAAGTAATGGCTGTATCATCGTTCAACTCAATAAAAGGGTAATGTTCCATTCTTCCTGATCTCCTTAAAATCAAACCGTAAGCTATATATAATAATTGTATCACACTACAGATTTTTTGTCAAACGGCGGCGGCGATTTTAGGCGTTTAGCAAAAATTTCAGCCGAGAATTATTGCATTTTACACAAACAAAATGTGAGCAGACCCATAATATGACATTTTTCTTTACTCAGACATATAATACAGTGTACCATTTATTTACATATCATATTTTATACGGTGAATGTTTAAATCTATACATAATGGCAATAATATCTGCAACAGGCAAACGGTCTGAAATGCAGATAAAAAGGAGTGAAAACAAATGTCAGTACCGGTACACCGCGGCGAGATATACTACGCCGATCTCAGCCCCGTGGTAGGCTCGGAGCAGGGCGGCATAAGACCCGTACTTATAGTGCAGAACGATATAGGCAACAGGCACAGCCCCACAGTAATAGCGGCTGCGATAACCAGCCAGCGCGACAAATCAAAGCTGCCCACGCATATTGAGGTAAACTCGGGCAGCTGCGGTCTTGCAAAAGATTCTGTAGTGCTGCTGGAGCAGATAAGAACGATAGACAAGCGCCGCCTGAAAGAGCGCATGGGCGAGCTTGACAGCGCATCAATGAACAAGATAAACAGTGCGCTTCAGATAAGTTTCGGCTTGGGTCAGGGCTAACATACTATATTTATGCGATACGCTGTAGGTTCTCCTGCGGCGTATTTGTTGTTGACTTTGCGGCGGTTTTGTGTTAATATAGATAATATAGATGATAGCAGTGGAGAGCCGAGCACGAGCCGCCTCAAAGCCCTCGGCGTGAGGTGCGAAGCAGTTTTTGCAGAACAGATTTTCGTCAAGACTAGGCGACCGACCGCAGGCATACTTTGCGTATGGCAAGGGAGGGCAACGACGTATTGGCGGAAAGATGCCTGCAAAAACCGGCTTGGGAGAGGCGATACACTGCTGTATGAGGGAAGTGACATAATGCTGAAACTGTATCTGGCTATACCATGCTACAACGAGCAGGAAGTTCTGCCCGACAGCGCCGAAAAGCTGCTGCGCAAATTCCGCGCGCTTATGGACGGCGGCAAGATCACGCAGGACAGCAGGATAGTTTTTATAGACGACGGCTCACGCGACAGCACGTGGGAGATAATAGAAAAGCTGCACGGTGCGGAAAAGATATTCGACGGCATTAAAATGTCACGCAACCGGGGGCATCAGAACGCTCTGCTGGGTGGGCTCATGGCTCTGAGAGGCAGGGCTGACGCGGTAATATCTTTAGATGCCGATCTTCAGGACGACATAAACGCAATAGATCTTATGATAGAAAAATACGAGCAGGGCTGCGACATAGTCTACGGTGTGCGCTCCTCTCGCAAGAAAGACAGCTTTTTCAAGCGATTTACAGCTGAGGGCTACTACAAGATACTCAACAAAATGGGCGCGAAGGTCATATTCAACCACGCCGACTTCCGCCTTATGAGCGACAGGGCTCTGGAGGCGTTCTCTGAATTTCACGAGGTGAATATATTTCTGCGCGGCTTGGTGCCTATGATAGGTCTGAAAAGCGACATAGTCGAATACGAGCGCAAAGAACGTCTGGCAGGAGAGAGCAAATACCCCTTGAAAAAAATGCTGGCGCTGGCGTGGGAGGGGATAACATCTCTTTCTGTAAGACCCCTGCGGTTCATAACCGTTACAGGCATATGCGCGTTTCTGGTAAGCATAGGTATGCTGATATATTTTCTGATAAGATTCTTTACCGGTCACACGGTAGTCGGCTGGGCAAGTCTGGCGGTGTCTATATGGGCTCTTGGCGGATTGCAGCTGCTTGCCATGGGCATTCTGGGTGAATATCTGGGAAAGATATATCTTGAAACAAAGCAGCGACCGCGCTTTATCGTTGAAAAAATTCTTTCGGACGAGGACGAAAAGTAAATGCAGAAGATACTGGGATATATGCGCCGCGCGATAACGGAATTTGACCTTATACAAAACGGCGACAGGATAGCAGTGGGCGTTTCGGGCGGCAAAGACAGCATAATTCTGCTGCGCGGACTTTACCTGCTGAAGCGCTTTATCGGCATAGACTACGACATAGCGGCGGTCACTCTAGACCCGTGCTTCGGCGGCGCAGAGAATGACTACTCACCCGTGCAGGAGCTGTGCGATGAAATGGGTATTGAATACATACTTAAAAGAACTTCAATAGGTCAGATAGTTTTTGATATAAGAAACGAGGAGCACCCATGCTCTTTGTGTGCGCGAATGAGGCGCGGAGCTTTGCACGATGCCGCAAAAGAGCACAGCTGCAACAAGGTGGCGCTGGGTCACAACAACGACGATGCGGTGGAAACGTTTTTTATGAATCTTTTTATAGAGGGTCGCATAGGCTGCTTTGCGCCGAAGAGCTATCTTTCGCGCAAAGATGTGACTGTTATACGTCCGCTGGTGTTCGCGCCCGAAAAAGACATACGCTCGGCTGCAAACAGAAACTCGCTGCCGATAGTAAAATCTGCCTGCCCTGTTGACGGTCACACCAAGCGCGAGGAAATGAAGCAGTTTATAAAAGAGCGTGAAAAGGCAGACAAAGGCTTTACTGACAGGATATTCGGCGCGATGAGGCGAAGCGGTATCGACGGCTGGGGGACACCTCGAAAGGAGCAGGAAAATGGTTGAATTCAAGCAGACATATTACAGCGGCGGCGACAACACTATAAACCTTTCAGACCTGCCGCAGGCTGACAACTCTCTTATGTGGTACACTGCCCTGCTGCCGTTTTTCGGTGTAATTTTTGAGCTGTACGCCGCAAGCAAGTATCTCGGCATACTGCTGTGGGCGGTAATAATAGTGATGAGGATACTAGTTTGCCGCAAAGACTGCAAAATGCTTATAAAAATGGGTATGTGGCAAACAGGGGGCATAACGCCTGCGGTGTATTTTCCGGTGGTGTATATGTTTCAGCGCAGCAAGGCGCTGCGGCGCACACCGACGGTAGGCATTGTTGCGGTGGTGTGTGTGTTCTTTGCGCTTGTCTCAAACGGCTTTGCCACTGCCCTTACCAACAGCGATGAAGACTATATAGACATGGTAAAAGATCATTACACTTCATACATTCTTGACCTGCCAAATGATAAAAACTATGTGGCAGACCCAACACGCACTGTAGATGCGCTGCTGAACATTTACTGCACCACAGGAAACGGCACCCTGCCGCCGCCTGTTGAATACGAGTACAAAAAAACGGACGGCAAGAGATATGTGACAGCGAAAATGACAAAGGGCAGCGAAAGCATTTCGGTAACTTTCCTGCTGGACTACGATGGTTATTATTACAACGGTATGTATGTTGAAGACGCTGAGGTAAACGGCAAGGAAATGAGCGAAAAAGAGATCGATGAGTTTTTGAAAGAAGCGTTCATGATAGACGTTGACAGCCTGCAAAAAGATCAAGGCAAAAGCGCATAAAAAATAAGCCCCAAATAAATGGGGCTTTTACTTTTGCTGTTTAGTTTACTAGTCTCTTTATAACTACTATTCTGTCCTGCTGGTATATGTGAGAGATAACTATACCTGTAGCTGTGCTTTCGGCGTGCACCATAAGTCCGTTGCCTATATACATTGCAACGTGATATATGCTGCCATAGCTGCCGTAGCCGAAGAATATCAGATCACCCGGCTGCATATCGTCATACGATACCGCAGTGCCGTAGTATGCCTGAGATGCCGCATAGTGCGGAAGATTTATGCCTATCTGCGCATAGCTGAGCATTACCAGACCCGAGCAGTCTGTTGCGGCGAACTGGCTGCCTGCAAACACATATCTGCCGCCGACCATGCTCTTTGCATAGTCTACAACGGTCTGAACATCTCCATTTGCAGCCACGGGAAGCTCCTGCGCATTATTTTCATCATCGCCGGTATCTGTTTCACTGCCGGTCTCGGTGTCGGTATCTGCATCGGTATCCGTATCCGTATCTGTATCTGCATCTGTATCGCCGTCTTCGGGCGGCAGTTCGGGTGCAGGGGTGGTAGTCGTTGTGGTGGTAGTGGTGGTAGTAGTTGTTGTAGTATATGTTGCGATATCCTGACTTACCTGTGCCTGCTGCTGAGAAACATCAGCTCTCTGTTCTTCTAAGTTATTGAGCAGATCGTTTATCTGCTGTGAAGCAGCCTCATTCTCAGCTTTCAGTTGTTCAAGCTCCTGCCTGTCGTTTCTCAGCTGACTCAGCTGCTCGGTATATGTAGCAGCCGTTGCCGCCATATCCTGCTGCTTTGCCTCGAGTGATTCTTCCGTGCGCTGATACTCGTCTCTCAGAGATACGAGGTTATCAATAATTGCGCTGTCGTGCGCCGAAACTCTCTTAATAAGCTCCATACGCATCAGCATATCATAAAAGTCATCACTTTCAAGCAGCACCGAGGCATAAGATGTATTGCCTGCTATGTACATAGCTCTCAGCCTCTGCTTATAGTCGCTTATGCCGCTGTCTATCTCGCCCTGAGTATTTTCCAGCGATTCACGCGTTTCACGAAGCTCCAGGTCAAGGTCTGCTATCTGAAGCTCCATCTGCGATGTATATTCACTTACGAGCTGTATTTTTTCTTCTATGACTGCTATCTTTTCATCGATAGCCTCTTTCTTTTCTTTAAGACCATCCAGTTCGCCCGAGGCGCTGTTTATCTGTTCGTTCAGTTCGTCCTGCTGCTGCTGCAAAGCACTCAGCTTATCCTGATACTCCTGCATAGTAGGAGTTGCCAGAGATGTAATAACAGTATCGGAATTGTTCATAAACAGCGATGCCGAACCGAGCGCCAGCACTATTGCCAGAGCGGTCGCAAGCATTTTCTTCATTTTAGATGCCGCTGATAATTTATTCATTATTGTCTGCACGAGCCTTTCTTAACGTTTTTTATATTTCTGTCTGTCTGTTCTGCGTTATTGATAACGATATACAAATTGTAATCATTGTAACCATTATGTAACTATTATACCCTACCCGAGCTTTAATGTCAAGTCCGTTGAGCGCTTACAGGCGGTTTTGTAACCATTCTTATGCACTTTGTACAGTTTTGCTCAAAATATTTGGCTATTTTCACACATCACAACCGACAAAATATTATAATTTACGTCAATTCTATTGAAAAATTAAATCAATAGTGATATAATTAAATAAATGTGTTTATTTAAAAACTAAATATGTTTATATAATAATACTAAGGAGGCAGCCGCTGTGAAATACAATATGTTCTTTGATATTTGCGCGCTGTGTGTCGGCATTATAATGCTGATGACCTACTACTACAAGAAAACGATAGTGTCATACAAAACCAGGGTATTTGAGGCGCTCATATGGCTGTGCTGCGGTGCGGCGGCGGCAGATGTTATAGCCGTTATGGCAAACGCCCCTGCCTGCCCGATGATGATAAAGTGGATATCCAACATGATATATTACAGTCTTCACTCGGCTACAAACTTCTTTGGCGTTATGTATTTTATACTTATGGCAGAACCGATGGTCAAGATGTCAAATATGCGAAAAGTTCATCTTATCGCGCCTTTTGCGACCGAGATAGTGCTTATTGCGTTCAACCCGATTATCAGACTGCTGTTCTACTTTGACGAAAACGGAACATATCAGCGCGGCGGCGGAGTATGGCTGTGCTATGCGATAACGGTATACTATTTTGTATACATGATAGTATTTCTGATACAGCACAATGATTTCTTCGACAGGAAAATGCAGATAGTGATAACCATGTTTTCGGTGATGTACATACTGCCGATGGTGCTGCAATATTTCTTCCCAAGTCTTTTGCTTGAATGTTTTGCGGCAACGCTGTTCATACTTGTTATATATATACTTTATCAAACGGACGACAACGGCATTGACAATCAGACGGGGCTGCTTTCATATCAGGCGTTTGAGAGCGACTGCAAGGCTTACATTGCTACAAACATGAATTTCTCGGTACTGATGATAAAGATACGCGATGCGAAATTTCTTACCGATGCTTTCGGCAACCAGTTCTGCTCAAAGGTATATGCTTCGTTTGCAAACTACATAAGCCAGTTTGTGCGCTACGGCAACGCTTACAGCCTTGGCGGCGGAATTTTTGCGCTGTGCTTTATAAACGAGAACGTTGACCCCAAAAACGTACTTGAAAACATAACCGAGCGCATGAAGCAGCCGTGGGGCTTTGAAGAGATAGTAACGCGCCTGTCGGTTTCGGTGAGCATTATAAGCTACCCTTTGCACGCTACAGATCATCAGTCGTTTATGGAGCTTGCGGACACGGTATTCTACCGCAGCGACTACAAGCCCGATATAATCTACGCGGACAAAATGGTGGTAAAGGACAAGCGCAGAAGAAGCGACATTGAAAGGTCTATAGCCTCTGGCAACGTTACCGACAGTTTAGAGATATTCTACCAGCCTATATATTCCAATAAAGAAAAGCGTTTTACCGGCGTTGAGGCTCTGGTGAGAATGCGTGACCGTCTTATGGGCTATGTTATGCCCGATGAGTTCATACCGATAGCAGAAAAAAGCGGTGCCATGGTTCACATAGGCGAATACATATTTGAAAACATCTGCAAATTCATATCATCACACGATACCGACGTTTTAGGAATAAAGTTCTTTACGGTGAACCTTTCGGTAATGCAGTGTATGCAGACAGACCTCGTGGCGCAGATGGCATCTATTATGCAAAAATACGGTGTAAACCCCAGTAAGATATGCTTTGAGATATCCGAGATAGCCGCTACCGATCCGCCCGACGTTATGATAAACAACATAAAGCAGCTGCACAAACTGGGTGTAAGTTTCCTGCTGGATAACTACGGCACGGGGCAGTCGGGCTTGCAGCAGCTGACCCTTTTGCCGCTTAGAATGATAAAGTTTGACAGCAGTTTTATAAAGCGCGCAATGAGCGACCCTCGTGAGAGGACTATTCTGCAAAGTTCGGTGAATATGTCAAAGAGCATAAGAATAGAAGCGGTGGCATCGGGCATTGAGAACGAGAATATGTACACCCAGATGAGAGATTTCGGTTTTGATTTCTGCCAGGGCTTTTACTATGCGCCGGTATGCAGCGAGGAAGACCTGCCCGGCAAGCTGGTAGACCTGAGCGGTCAGCAAAAGTAACATACTATAAATATACAGACATTCGGAGGAAACTACTATGCGTGAATATCTTAAAAGCAGTGAAGATGTGCTGAAAGAGCTTGACACCTCATCAGGGGGAATTACAACTTCTCAGGCTGAGGAGCGCAGAGCCAAATACGGTCTGAACAAGCTGAAAGAGGGCGAGAAAAAGTCGCTCCTTCGCAGATTTTTAGAGCAGATAGCCGACCCGATGATAATCATACTTATCGCGGCGGCGGTGGTATCGGGCATAACCGCGGTATACGAGGGCGAGAGTTTCGCGGACGTTATCATAATAATGGCGGTCGTGATAATAAACGCCGTGCTTGGCGTATTTCAGGAGAGCAAAGCCGAAAAGGCTATAGAAGCACTTCAGGAGATAGCGGCGGCTACTTCAAAGGTAATGCGTGACGGCAAACAGGTAACGCTGCGAAGTGAAGAGCTTGTGCCGGGCGATATAGTTATACTGGAAGCAGGCGACAGCGTACCTGCCGACGGACGAATCATTGAGTGTGCGAGCCTTAAAGTTGAAGAAGCCGCTCTCACGGGTGAGTCTTTGCCTGTTACTAAAGAGATAGCCGCACTTGAAAGCATCGATGGCAAAGACGTACCGCTGGGCGACAGAAAGAACATGGTCTACATGGGCAGCACGGTGGTTTACGGCAGAGGCGCGGCAGTTATAACTTCAATCGGCATGGACACCGAAATGGGCAAGATAGCCGATGCTCTGACCAAGGCGCAGGACAACGATACGCCGCTTCAGATAAAGCTGGCGCAGCTTTCAAAAATACTGACGTTTTTAGTGCTTGCGATATGCGTTATAATATTTGGTGTAAGTCTTATCAGGGCTGACAGCATTAACGGCGATGTGCTTATAGACACATTCATGGTGGCAGTAAGCCTTGCGGTGGCTGCAATACCCGAGGGTCTTGCGGCGGTGGTAACTATAGTTTTGTCTATCGGCGTTACTAATATGTCTAAGAGAAACGCTGTTATCCGCAAGCTTACGGCAGTTGAGACACTTGGCTGCGCTGAGATAATATGCTCCGACAAGACAGGCACTCTTACACAGAACAAGATGACGGTAGTTGAGCATTACGGCGACGATGAGAAGCTTCTGGCAGAGGGTATGTCGCTTTCCTCCGATGCAGACCTTGACGAGAACGGCGAGGCTATAGGAGAGCCTACCGAGTGTGCTCTGGTGAACTATGCAAACAAGCTGGGTCTGCCTAAAACGCAGCGCAAGAAAGCCATGCCGCGCATTGGTGAAGCACCGTTTGACTCCATGAGGAAGATGATGTCTACCGTACACCGCAGCGAGGACGGCAGCATTACGCAGTTTACAAAGGGTGCGCCCGATGAGATACTTCGCCGCTGCACCACCGCTTGGATAGGCGGCAAGGTCGTCACCCTTACAGACGAGATAAGAAACGATATAATGTCTGCCAACAAAAATATGGCTGACAGGGCTTTGCGTGTGCTTGCGTGCGCTTTCAGAAAGTGGGATACTCAGCCGCAGAGCTTTGAGGACAAATATCTCGAGCAGGAGCTTTGCTTTATAGGTCTTACGGGAATGATAGACCCTATACGCCCCGAGGTAAAGGCTGCAATAGAGAGATGTCTCGGCGCGGGCATAAGACCCGTTATGATAACGGGCGACCACAAAGACACCGCTGTTGCCATAGCGAAAGACCTCGGCATTATTACAGATGCTTCGCAGGCTATTACGGGCGCGCAGCTTGATGAGATATCTGACGAGGACCTTGCAGAGAAGATAGAGCTTTACAGCGTATACGCGCGCGTTCAGCCCGAGCACAAGGTACGCATAGTAAAGGCATGGCAGCAAAAGCACAAAGTCACCGCTATGACGGGTGACGGCGTAAACGATGCGCCCTCTATAAAGAATGCTGACATAGGCATAGGCATGGGCATAACGGGCACTGATGTTACCAAAAACGTTGCCGATATGGTTCTTGCCGACGACAACTTTGCGACTATAATCTCCGCCGTTGAGGAGGGCAGGCGCATTTACGACAATATAAGAAAGTCTATTCAGTTTTTGCTTTCTTCAAACCTTTCGGAAGTGCTTTCTATATTCTTCTCTACGATGCTGGGATTTGTGATACTCAAGCCCGTGCACCTGTTGTGGATAAACCTTATCACCGACTGCCTGCCTGCTTTAGCGCTTGGCATGGAGCGCGCCGAAAAAGACATTATGAAACGCAAGCCGCGCCGCAGCGACGAGGGAATATTCTCGGGCGGACTGGGCGTTGACGTGCTTTTGCAGGGACTGCTGGTAACTATCATCACGATGGCGGCATACTTCGTAGGTCACTTTATGGAGAGCGGCGTGTGGGAGATAGCGCAGTCGAACGACGGCATGACAATGGCGTTTTTAGCGCTCTCAATGACGGAAGTTTTCCACTCGTTCAATATGCGGTCGCGCCGCAAATCTATATTCAGCTTCAAGAAGCAAAACCCCGTGCTGTGGGCATCAATGGCGCTGTCGCTCATATGCACAACGGGAGTTATATACATTCCTTTCCTGCGCAGCGCTTTCGGCTTTACGACCATAAGCCTCAAAGAATATTTCGTGGCAATGGCGCTGGCTGTAACAGTTATACCGATAATTGAGCTTGTAAAACTCATACAGAGAGCTACGGAGAAGAAATAATGACAGACAAAGAAAAGAAAGCCGCAGCCAGAAAGTTTGCTGAGAGCTGGAAAGGCAAGGGATACGAAAAAGGCGAGAGCCAGCCTTTCTGGAACGAACTTTTGCAGACGGTCTACGGCGTTGAGGACGTATACAGATCTATAAGATACGAAGAACAGGTAAAGCTTGATAACACCGCTTTTATTGACGGCTACATTGACGACACGCACGTTATGATAGAGCAGAAGTCTGTTGACAAAGACCTGCGCAAGGCTATCAGGCAGTCGGACGGCTCGGTCCTCACGCCGTTTCAGCAGGCAAAGAGGTATGCCGCGGAACTGCCGTATTCAAAGCGGCCGCGGTGGATAGTTACCTGCAATTTTTCAGAGTTTCTTGTGTATGATATGGAAAAGCCCAACAGCGAGCCCGAGCAGATATTTCTGAAAGACCTGCCCGAGGAATACTACCGTTTGCAGTTTCTTGTTGACACGGGCGATGAGAATATCAAGAAGGAAATGGAGATATCTCTGAAAGCAGGCGAACTGGTTGGCAAGCTGTATGATGTCATACTGAAACAATACAGCGACCCCGAAAGCCCCGAAACGCTCAAAAGCCTGAATATGCTCTGCGTGCGGCTGGTGTTCTGTATGTATGCGGAGGATGCAGGCATTTTTGGCAAGCACGATATGTTCGGCAGCTATCTGCGGCAGTATCAGGCGAAAGACGTTCGCAGGGCGCTGATAGAGCTTTTTCGCGTGCTGGACACAAAGGAAGAGGACAGAGACAAGTATATGGAGGAAGACCTCTCTGCTTTTCCATATGTGAACGGCGGACTTTTTGCTGATGAAGATATAGAGATACCGCGCTTTAACGATGAGATAACCGACCTTCTGGTAAACAAGGCAAGTGCAGGCTTCAACTGGTCGGAGATCTCGCCGACGATATTCGGGGCGGTGTTTGAGAGCACTCTGAACCCCGAAACAAGGCGCAGCGGCGGTATGCATTACACGTCTATCGAGAACATTCACAAGGTCATTGATCCGCTTTTTCTTGACGGTCTGAAAGAAGAATTTGCGCAGATATGCGAAATAAAGGTAACCAAGACGAGAAACAGCCGCCTTGAAGCTTTCAGAGACAAGCTTGCCTCGCTTACGTTTTTAGACCCTGCGTGCGGCAGCGGAAATTTTCTGACCGAGACGTATATTTGTCTTAGGCGGCTGGAAAACATGGCTCTTGAAAAGATACACGGTGCGCAGATGCTGCTGGGCGGCGAGGGCGAATTTGACCCGATAAAGGTAGGCATAGGGCAGTTTTACGGCATTGAGATAAACGATTTTGCCGTTACCGTTGCCAAGACCGCCTTGTGGATAGCCGAAGCGCAGATGAAATATGAAACGGAGCAGATAGTGCAGCAGGAAATTGCGTTTTTGCCGCTGAAAAGCTATGCCAACATTGTTGAGGGCAACGCCCTGCGCATTGACTGGCAAGACGTTGTGCCCAAAGAAAAGCTGAATTACATAATGGGCAATCCGCCGTTCGTGGGTGCCAGACTTATGAGCAGTGAACAGAAGCAAGATGTTTTTGATATTTTCAGCGGTGTAAAAAACAACGGCAACCTTGACTATGTTGCTTGTTGGTATAAAAAAGCCGCAGAGCTTATGACGGGTACTGCGGTAAGAACTGCGCTTGTTTCCACTAATTCAATTACGCAGGGTGAGCAGGTAGCGATACTTTGGAAAAATCTTTTTGAAGAAGGCGTGCACATTGATTTTGCACACCGCACTTTCAGGTGGGACAGCGAAGCAACATTAAAAGCGCACGTTCACTGTGTTATTGTAGGATTTAGCAAGGCTCGGAATGACGATCCAAAATATATTTTTGACAATGATACGAAAAAGGAAGTACATAATATAAACGGTTATCTTATAGAAGCTGAAGATATAGTTATTGAAAGCCGTGTTAATCCTCTTTGCAATGTACCTCCGATCGGAATAGGCAATAAACCTATTGACGGCGGCAACTATCTTTTCAAAGAAGATGAAATGTTAGAATTTATAAAGGCAGAACCTAAGTCTAAAGAATACTTTAAGAAATGGCTTGGCTCTGATGAATTTATAAACGGTTATTATAGATATTGTCTATGGCTGGGCGATTGCTCACCGAAAGAACTGCGCTCAATGCCGGAATGTTTAAAAAGAGTTGAAAATGTAAGGCAATTCAGACTGGCAAGCAAAAGCGCAGGTACACGAAAAATCGCTGATAAGCCAACGCGGTTTCATGTTGAAAATATGCCGGATTCGAGTTCAATTATTATCCCTGAAACGTCATCTGAAAACAGGCGGTATATACCAATAGGATTTATTACAAGTGATATTCTATGCAGCAATTCAATAAGGTTAATGCCAAACGCCACGTTATACCATTTCGGTGTACTGACTTCAAATGTACATATGGCGTGGATGAGGGCGGTTGCCGGCAGGCTGAAAAGCGACTATCGCTATTCAAAAGACATCGTCTACAACAACTTCCCGTGGTGTGAGCCGAGCGCGGAACAAAAGGCTAAAATTGAGCAGACCGCGCAGGGGATTTTAGATGCCCGCGCGAAATATCCCGACTGCTCTCTTGCCGACCTGTACGACGAGACTACCATGCCGCCCGACCTGCGCAGGGCTCACCAGCTGAATGACTTTGCTGTTATGGCAGCCTACGGCTTTGCGAAAAATATTACCGAGTCGGAATGTGTTGCCGCCCTGATGAAAATGTACCGCGCACTGACGGACAGCGAACAGAAATAATAAAAAGGAATTGTTGCATATGCAGCAGCTCCTTTGTTATGGTATATTTTTAATAACGCTGTTGCGCACGCAAGCGCGCTGGAGAAATAGCTATGCACTACAGCAAGGGGGCTCAGCTATTAGAAGCAAGATAACCAGAGGCAAGACGTATGGGCTTTTCACTTAATTTGGCGTTCCATAATGGAACGCGGAAAGAGAGCGTTGCGCTACAACAAGGGAACGCCCTCTCTTGCATGGGATTAGCGTTCCCAAAGGGAACGCTTGAAGAATTATTTCGCCCCAAAAATTAAAAGCGAAATAATTCTTTCCGCGGTCGTTTACGACCGCTGCCCTCATTTCAAAATAGTCCACCGGACTATTTTGAAATTCACCCTTTGCGGAGCGCACGTTGTGTCTTTGTGGGGCTTTGCCCCACGCCCCACGACCCTTTTGAAAAAGGGTCGACCGAAAACTTTTGGTTTCTTGACAGAGTTTATAACCTTTGCGCGTTGTGGCGGTCAACGTGTGCGCTCCTGCGCGCTGCGAAAGCAGCAATTTTAACATTATTACGCGCAAAAGCTGCCATGCAATTTCTTGCCTCTTGCTTCTTGCCTCTAGCCTCTAGAAGCACCTCTCCGACCTTTGTTTACGGCAGTTTTCTACGCTGCCGCAGCGGTAGCAAAGCTCGTTCGGGCAGCTGCCGCTTTCAAAAAACTGCGTGATGTTCTTCACGGTAGTCTCTGCGATATTCGCAAGCGCTTCCTCGGTAAGAAACGCCTGGTGCGATGTTACCAGCACGTTGGGCATGGTAATCAGCCTTGCCAGCGTATCGTCGGCAACGATATGCCCCGAATAATCTTCAAAAAATATATCAGCCTCTTCTTCATACACATCAAGGCACGCCGCCCCTACCCTGCGCTCTTTTATGCCGTCAAGCAGCGCCTCGGCATCTATCAGCGCACCGCGTGAGGTATTGACGATCACCACGCCTTTTTTCATCTTCGCTATGCTGTTTTCGTTTATCATATGGTAGCTTTCATCGTTGAGCGGACAGTGCAGCGAGATCATATCGCTTTGCTCAAAAAGCTCATCTTTTGTGACATATTTTATTCCGCTGCCCTCTGCCGGGAATTTATCATAAGCTATAACGTTCATGCCAAAGCCGCGGCAGATATCTATAAACACTCTGCCGATGCGCCCCGTGCCCACAACGCCTACCGTTCTGCCGTGCAGCTCAAAGCCTGTAAGCCCGTTTAAGCTGAAATTGAAGTCTTTAGTGCGGTCATATGCTTTGTGTATGCGCCTTATCGAGGTCAGCAGCATTGCCATGGTATGCTCTGCCACCGCATACGGCGAATAGGCAGGCACGTGCAGCACGTGAATTTTGCCGAAGCAGTACTTTACATCAACATTGTTATAGCCTGCACACCGCAGAGCTATTATTTTTACGCCCATTTCGCAAAGCCTGTCGATAACCGCGCTGTTCACGCTGTCGTTTACGAACACGCACACGCCCTCGCAGCCGTTTGCAAGCTGTGCGGTATCTTCGCTCAGCTTGGTTTCATAAAACTTAAAGTCAACGCCGCTTTCTTTGCCGAATTTTTCAAACGACGGCACATCATACTGTTTGGTATCAAAAAACGCTATCTTCATAAAATGCCCCTCTCAGAATATCTTACAAATATTTTGGTCAGCGTGAGCCGCTCTATACATATGAAAGCTCTTTCTCTCTCACTTGCTTCTTTTTACGAACTTTTCTGCCGCACACGCGCATTCTTTTGTACACCACGCTGCTGCCGAGCGCCCTGAGCACGGCTGACAGAGCGAGCATCACAAGTATGATTATCACATAGTATCTGTTTGGTATATTCTTTTCAAAGATAAATTCTAAAAGACCCTCAAGCCCTACAAACACACCTACCGAAAAACATATCAAGACAGAGCCTTTATAGGAGTTTGCCATGGCGTTTCCCGAACTGCTTATATCGCCGGTTATGATCATATGGAATATCTGCGTAAATACAAACGCTGCAAGCAGAGAAAGGCTTCTTATCAGCAGATGCTGTTTTGTGCAGAACACCAGAGTAGTCGGCAGGGCTGCCACAGCATACTCTGCAAACAAAACATCGCTTATAAGCAGTATGGCAGGCGGCAGAAATTTTGCCTTGAACGGTCCGCTGATGAGCACCTTGTACTTTTTTGCGACATATGTTTCTGCCGTGCTGCATAATATCCATATAATGAGCAGGTCAGTCATTGAGCGTATCATAATATATCTTGTCAAAAGCGATACGGCTGCCCCCAGCAAAGGCGCGGCTATCATGATCTTCCATTCACCGCAAAAGCTCACCAGCTTTAATACTTCGCCAAAGAAGCCGCTCTGCTTTTTTATATCGAAGTCCCACGGCTTGCCCTCAAGCATTTTAAGGTTGCGCCGCTGTTTTGCAAGAATTAAAACCACTGTTACGGCATATACAGCATACGCAAAAATATCAATGGGGAAAGCTGCATCTTTCTTTACGATATCGCCTATAGCGCCTGCAAAGACACACAGTATATACATAATGCAGAGGCTTACAGTTGCAATAACGCCTTTTGCCCTTGTTCTTTTAGTTACTGATGCGCATGCATATGAGATAACTATAACTTCCATTAACATTATAGCTATCAGCAAAGCGGCAGGCGAGTTATACATATTATCAAATACAAGCGAATACACCAGCGCAAAGGTGCTCAATACCGCGGTAGGCAGCACAGTAAAAATATTATACTGCCGCACATTATATGCATACACCTGTTTTACCGTAACGGGCATGGCTATAAGCGGTATTGAGGTGACATAGCAGCCTTTCGGGGCATCAGATGTTAACATCAGCGACGCAACATTCTGGGGGTCAAGGTTGAACGTTCTGAACATGGACATAAAGCTGGCGCATATCACCACGGGCATACCTGCGCCGTAAAGCATATCGGGCTTTTTATAAAACGCTGCTGCCGCGCACAATACTAAACAGCCAAGCAAAATGATCACATATACCGCCTCAGTCCCTATCTGAGCTTTGCTGAGCATGGTGCGGCGCAGTTTTTCAAACCTGCGGTTCACGCTCATCTTAGGGTCGTATTTTATCTGTTCTTTTGGCTTTTTAGACATCTTTCTCACCCTCTGTTTTGTCCTCTATCTCAACTATATCCGCTCTGTTGCCCCATATGCTGAATGTGAGCAGGTTCTCAACATTTGGTGTATGCACCGAAACGTCACCAAACGATGAAACATAGCGCCTCTCAACGAGCGCTTCAAAGCTGGAATGTCCTCTGCGTATGCCGACGGCAAACTTTTCGTTATCTGTATTCAATGCTGTGATACTTCCCTGCACCACCGCATACTTGTCTTCAACGGCATCGACCGAAAGGCTCTCGGTCACTTTGCCGTCTATAACAACGGTTATGTAGTCTGCAATCTTGTCAAGGTCGCCGGTAATATGCGTTGAAAACAGCACCGAAGTCTCGCCGTCAGAAACTATCTCACGCAGGAAGTCAAGCACTTCTATTCTTGCCACGGGGTCAAGTCCGCTGGTGGGTTCATCTAGAAGCAGAAGTTTTGGTTTGTGCGCAAGTGTTAAAGCGAACATGGCTTTCATCTTCATGCCCTTTGAAAACTCGCCGAACTTCTTTGTCGGCGGCAATTCCCACCGCGTGGCGTACTGCTCGAAAAGCTTCTGATCCCAAGTGGGGTACATCAGCGCGAACATTTTCGCGTACTTTTTAAGGTTTGACGTCACCAGAAGATAGTCGTCATCTGAAATGTAGCCCAGCTGCATTTTTATTTCTATCTCATCTGTTATATTGTCAAGACCCATGAGCTTTATGCTGCCGCTGTCTCTGTCCAGTGCGTTGAGCATAAGTTTTATAATAGTAGTTTTGCCTGCACCGTTCTGACCTACCAGCCCCATTACCGCGCCTTTTTCAAGAGAGAACGAAACATCGCTCAGCTTAAAATCGCCAAAGCTCTTGCACAGATCTCTGACCTGTATAGCCATATCATTCATTTTCTGATCCTCCGTATATTTCATCTAAAACGCCCTCCAGCGCCTTTTTTTCAATGCCGTATTCTTTTGCCTGCCTTGCCGCTTTGTCAAACTCTTCAAGAGCCTTTTGGTGTGCCGCAGACTGGATATTGCCTATGTCGTCCGCTTTTACAAACGTCCCCTTGCCTGCTATCGTGTATATCAGACCGTCACGCTCTAGGTCCATATACGCTCGTTTGGTGGTTATCGCGCTGACGTTCAGGTCTTTGGCAAGCTGCCGCACCGACGGGAGCATTTCGTTGTTTTTCAGCCGCCCCTCAAAGATGTCTTTCTTTATGCTGTCTTCTATCTGCTCATACATCGGCTTTTCGCTCGTATAGCTTATGTTTACGTTCATGACACCGCTCCTTTCTTTTCAATGTGTGTATATCTGATATATACAGTATATCATATAAATTTTTGTACGTCAATAGGCAACTATCAACAAATCGCACATAAAATACGCAGCTTTCTCTTTGCAATATACACAAAAACCCGTGCTGACATAACATCAACACGGGTTAAATTATAATAGTGTATATACAGTTATACAGTTACGGCATAGTAACAGTGAACTTTATCTCCAGCTTGCTCATTGCCGTTTTGCCAAGCTGCATGGCTGTAGGTGATGCATCCGAGAGGTCGCCGTCTGCCGTTCTGGCATCGTCGGGAATACTGCTTATCCACTCGTTGTAAAGATTTACTCTTGTGCACTTAGCATCATCGGAGGAGGTATACGGTGTGCCCGAAAGCTCAAACTTCTCGCCGTCAACAAGCACTTCGTCAATGGTGATTATCATGCCCGGCAGCAGTGTTTCACCGTTTGAAACACCCAGTGCAGAGAACGCCACGCCCTTTGCAATGCCGCAGCCGCTGAAATCAAGGCTTACGGAATACTGACCTGCGCCGTCTATAACAACGTTGTTGGCAATAAGTCCGTCGGTCTTTGCGGTGGGGTCGTACACATCGCCCACGCTGTAAGAAATGTTGTAGTCAGAGCTTTGATACATTATCCACGCAATAGCCTTGTCATCAGCCGCAGGAATGGATATGCCCTCGTTCGCTCTTTCCTGAGCCGCTGCATACTCCTTATCCATTTCAGCCTGAGCGTTTTCTTTTATCTTGTCTTCGCCTAAGTCTTTCTGAGCCGCATAGCTTCTGTCAAGATACAGCTGCGCGAGAGACTCATCTTTCATTTTGAGTTCGCGCCTTACAAAGAAGTCGCTGCAATCCCACAGCATGGGGCAGTAACCGTAAAGGTCGCAGTTATCGAGGAAGTTATTTGTCCATCTTTCTATATCGTCTTTGTAAACGCCGCCGCTGAGCGGAAGTACACCATACTCGCCTATAACAACGCCGTAGCCCTCATCGGTGAATTTCTTCATAGAAGCAAGCAAACTGTTCTGCTCGTCAAAATCCTGAACAGAGCCCCAGTGTGTTACGCTGTCGGTGCCGCAGTAATCCCACGGTGTATAATAGTGAACCGAAATAAGCAGCTTATCTTTTGCGGTGTCGGTAGGCATAACGTATTTGCTGTCGCAGGTCAGCGCGATGTCTGTATTATAGCCTGCAATCAGCAGAAAACGCTGCTCATTGTTTCCGCCGCTCGCTCTTATGGTGTCAACAAACTTCTGGTTTATCTCGGTGGTCTTTTCGTAGCACTCTTTTTTGTTCAGCGCGCCCGAATCTTTGCAGATGTCAGTATCGTTGAGCCTGTCGCCGAGCTCCTCGTTCGCAGATTCAAATATAAGCTTGTCGGAATAATCCCTGAACCTTTCGGCTATCTGCTCCCACATGGAAGTATACATTTCCATAGCTTTCTGAGCGGTCTCGGGCGTTTTTGAACCGAACATACCCCACCAGCCGCCGTCCCAGTGGTCGTTTATGATAACATACATATCGGCGTTCAGAGCATAGTTTACTATCTCTTCCACCCTGTCAAGATAGGCAGGCGCAATGGTGTAGTCGCCGTCCTCAAAGTAGCTCATGGCGTTGGTCCACGCAACGGGTATGCGTATAGAATCAAACCCTGCGGCTTTCATGCCGTCAAGCATCTCCTGCGTTGTCAACGGCTGACCCCACGCATTCTCGCTTATATCGGGAAAGACGTCGTCGTTGCCGTGGCTGTGTGTGTAAGCCTCCATGGTGTTGCCAAGGTTTATGCCGTTGCCCATAAGGTCTGCAAGCTCCAGAGATGTGAGCTCCGCATTTACGCTGCCGTCATCATTTGAGGGAATATCCGCACCGCTATTGTTATCGGCATCGCCCTTGCTGTCGGCCGCGCTGTCAGCCAAGGCGCTTGAACCGTCAGCTTTTGAAGATGAACTTTCAGAGCCGCATGAAGTGAGCATCACGCTGCCTGCCATTACAGCTGCCAGCATAGCAGCTGCCAACTTTCTCAGTTTCATACCAAACGATCTCCTTTTCATAAAAATATTATCGCAGAAAAATTTCTGCACCAAAAAATGTTACAAAGAAAAAATACAAATATCTTTATGATTTTATTATAACATATATCAAAACCGTTTGGTATTTATATTTACACTATTTTTATGAATATTTGAAACTCAGCGCAGCAGCTCGTCAACTCGTTTCTGCACTTTGCTATAGTCATACCCAGCCTTAGTGAGCCTCTGCCTGCGCTCATCGCCGTTGCCCCAGTCGCCGCGAATTACCTCTTTGGCTATCTCATCTATCGGCTTCAGCGAGCTATTGCCGTTTGGTATGCGTATCTTCTGCCCCGAATAGATAACGTTCGGATCTTTAATACCGTTGTACTCTGCAAGCTTTTGATAGGTCATTTTGTACTTTGCCGCAATTGCAGACAGCGTGTCACCTGCCTTTACTGTGTACACCGTTTCGGTGGGTTTGCTCGGCTCTTTGTCTGCCATGCCTGTGATGCGCTCGGGGTAGTCAACATAGCAATAGTCTAAGTCCACCCTGCCGCTGATGCCGTCTATCTCGCCGCTGCTGGTGTACTGCCACATACCGTACTGACCGTTGTAATTCAGCTTCTCGCCGTACTCTGCCACCCACAGCGCATATCTCTTAGCCACCTCGGGCGTGATAAAGCTTTGCAGAGGTGAGCGCGAGATATAAAAGCCAGTGAAGTACCCTTCCTTTTCAAGCTCGGTGCAGAAGGCAGTCACAAGGTCTGAGCAAAACTGCCTTCCCTTGTCAAACTGCTCTTTGCGCTCGATGTCAAAATACACGGGGTAATCAAACTTCTTGCCCTTAATTACTTCGAGACAGGCTTTTGCCTCACGCTTTGCATCTTCAACCGAGTCGGCGTACGAAAACCAGTAAGCGCCGACTTTAAGCCCTGCCGCTTTGGCGTTTTTGTAGTTTTCCTCGAAAAATTTATCTTTCTGCGATGGCAGTCTTCCGTAGCCTGCGCGCACTATGACGAAATCTATCTGCTTTTTGGCTTTTTGAAAGTCTATACTGCCTTGATATTCAGAGACGTCTATGCCTTTGATAGTCATGCTATTCCTCCTTGTCGTTGTCGTTTTTCAGCCGTTTAAGAAACCTTGCTATCCACTTCGCCTGGGGATTTATCTCCGCGAAGTTTTCAAGAATGGATATTATCTCCATTATTACAATATATCCAAAAACGGCTGAGGACGTCACAAGCCCTGTTACGCCTGCCAGCTGCTGACCCCCTGCGTATCTGCCCAGCTGCCCTATGCCTATGTCCAGTCCGCAGACCGTTGCCATAACGATAACTTCGCCTATCTTGTTAAGACCGCCTTTGCGCATTTTTGCCGACTTTACATTCCCTTGGCAGTATGCCTTTATAAAACCTGTAAGAAAGTCTGCAAGAGCAAGCCCCACAACTATAAGCAGCATTATTATGTACTGCATACACTCATCTCCTTAAAGCTTCATCAAAAAGCAGACGTGGTTGCCCGTTTCGCCTTTGGCAGATGCATATCTTTCGCCGTTCATTTCAATTACCGAAAACGGGTCTGTGTAGCCGTAATTGTTCACATACATATTGTTAAACGTCACTTCTTCGCGCAGAACTATTTTTCTTATACAAAGATACATTTTGTTGGGGACTTCGGCGTTTGTTATATAGTGCGTAGTGTCATACGGCGGCGCATCTTTGCAGATCAGAAATATACTGTCATATTTCGCGTTGGTCTGCGGCATACTCACTGCTGCCGCGCCCCAGCTGCCGTCCGAGCACTGACCTATAGCTATCTGAAGACTGCCTGTGCCTGTGCCGTTTGCAGATGTTATCAGAATTTCTCCCGAGCGCTTTGCAAAGTATTTTATACTAGGTGTTGAAGTGTATGACAGCACTGCTCTTTTCGTGCCGTTTATCCACGCATTTGTTTTATCCGAGACTCTTGAAAGCTGCAGTTTGTTGCTGTCGTCTGCCTTGAACTCAATTGCAGATATATCGGCAACGTAAGAGATCGTCATATGATCGCCGACTATCTCCTGAAGCTCCTCTGCCGTCTGAGCGCTCACCGTTCTTTCGTCTGTCCATCTGTCGTATTCAACTGCCATTGTTTATTCCTCCGTTTCTTCATTCGTGTAATTGCCTTGCACAGCTTTTCCGCCGACAAACTCGCTTATTATGCCCGCTGCCGAAAAACTGCTGCCGCTGCCTCCGCCGAGCTTTGCATCGCCCAGATACTGCTCTACTTTGCCGTCGTCTACCACGTAGTACAATGTGTTCGGGTCGTGGGGCTGCGTGGCTTCGTATTCTTCGGGAGTCATTATCTGCGACTTTACCTCGTGACCCTCCAGCGCATCTTTCAGCTTGTCAAGGGCATCTACCGCATCTTCGTATGTAGGCACGGGCTTTACCTCGCTTTCGATGCTCTCGCTTACCATACAGTAAAATATGTTTGACTTTGCAATGGTAACATAGCTGCCCTCACCGTCTGATGCGGCGGCTATGAACTGTGTTTTCACAGGTCCTTTTCTTGCAAGCAGAGAGGGCGGCACCTGCGCTGTGCCCGATGTGATGTCAACTTCATAACAGCACTGCGGCGAAAGCTCGAAACGCAGCTTGTATATCTGTGCGCCATCGATTTTCGGGAACTCACAGTGTATCTCGCGGCAGCCGCGCTCTCCTACCCTGCCCAGGATACCGTAATCCTGCGCGTAATAAAACTCATCTACTTCAATGAGCATCTGTTTACTTCACTCCTTATTTATATACATATATACTGCCCCACGCCGCCTGCCACGGCGCAAGGCCTTTACGGGGATACAAAAAGAACATCTGTTCTTTTCAAGTATATGCTAACATGAAAAAGCGTGAATGTCAACAGGCAATCAGTCAATACAGAAAAATTTATAAGAGTTGCAGCCATACTTATTATTAAAAAATTTACAAATTTCTTTGGTAAAAATCGTTTACGGCTATTGACAAAGCGTTTTAAATACTTTATAATATAATAGGATAAAACCGTACAATTATAATCTGGAGGAAATGAAAATGAGTAAATTCTGTACAAAATGCGGAGCGACTCTGGATGACAATGCCACTTTCTGCACCGCTTGCGGGAACAAAGTGGGCGCACCTGCTCCCGCTGCAAATGCTGCACCTGCAAACAACGGCGGCGCTGCGGCGGCGGATACACCGCTTGATCAGATGAAAGAAAAGTCCATGCAGGCTATAAACAATTTCAAGAACGACCCCAACAGAAACACTTACATAGGCATAGTTGCCGTTGTAATAGTTGTTATACTTCTTATCGTTCTTATTGCAAGTATGTTCGGCGGCGGATACAAGGGCGCGCTGAAAGATTACTTCAAGAGCATCTGCAAGAAAGACGGCGAACTTTACATGGAATCCACCATGCCCGACAAGCTGATAGATTACATGGAGGACGAATATGACCTTGACAAGGATGATATTGAAGACGAGTACAAAGATGAAGTTAAAGACGTTTACAGCGATCTGAAAGACGATTTCGGAAGCGACCCTAAGATATCTTTCAAGATAACCGACAAGGACAAAGCTGACAAGGACGAACGCGAAGATGCGGAAGACGGTCTTGAAATGATGCTCACCGACGACATAAAGTGGAAGATCAGCGCGGCTTACAACCTGGATCTTGAACTTACCATAAAGGGCGATGACGACAAGGAAAAAGAGATAGAGGCAAACGCTGTTGTCATGAAGCTCAACGGCGACTGGGTAGTTGCAAGCTTTAGCTGCGATGATTACAGATATCTCAATTCTTCTATGGGATTCTAAGGATCACAAAAACAAAATGCAGGGCTTGAATGGTCCTGCATTTTTAGTATAAGGTGATAATATGCGTATTTTGAGATGTATTGCGGCTGCTCTCGCGGCGGCTGTTATGCTGGCATCTTGCGGCAGCGAGAAGCCAAAGATAAAAAGCATGGAATATGAAACGCCCGTTGCGACGTTTGTAAATGCTTTCAACAAGGGCGATGAGGATTCGCTGGAGAAGTGCTTTACCGCCGCTGCGCGTGAGGAGTTCTCACAGGGCGGCGAAAAGGCTGTTGACAAGCTGAAAGAGTGCATTGAAAGCGCGGCAGGCAGCACTGCTGTGCTGAGCTGCAAGCTTGACGACAAAACGCAGCTGAACGAAGAAGAGATAGCCTCGCTGAAAGAAGACTACACCGAGAAATACGGCAAGCGGCTGGATATAAAAAAGGCGTACTCTCTGACGGTGACGTTCAGAGCCGGTGTGGGAAACAAAGAGTGCTCGGGTGAGATAGTTACCGTAAAGACCGACAGCGGCTGGTGCATCTACGGCGATGTGATCACAAAAATAGAGCTTAAAGACAAGACCGACAGCGCGGCATAAAAGCGCTCATAGTTTGATACTTACAAAGAAGTTGATTCCCAAAGCAATTATTGTAAACTGCTTCGGGGATTATATTATCTATATTTGATCACTCTGCGCTTACGCGCAAGCCTGCGGAGCTGTTCAACGTCCATATTTACATATTCCAACAATTAAACTTATAAAATTCGCCCTCCCACAAACCCACCCGAAAGAAAACTGCTGGCAGAATATTCTTCTAACCGCGTGAGGAGTGGCGTTGTTTTTGGGGTATAGGCTTGTTCATTAGCACGGCGTTCCAGAACGGAACGCGGAAAAAGAGATATGCGCTACAACAAGGGGATGCGCAGCTGCTAGAAGCAAGAAAACTAGATGCAAGAGGCAAGACGAGTGTTTGAAAAATTTACGCAAAGCTATAAAAGGCATTTTCTTGCTTCTTGCTTCTCTATAAACCGCAGGTATGAAAAACTTCCGCAAAAGCTGCAAAACTATTTCTAACTTCTAATATCTTACCTCTAACCTCTAACAGCGGCGCGCACGCTGTGTTTCGGGGACTCTGTCCCCGTGCCCCTGCAAGCCTTTTGAAAAAGGCTTGACCGAAAACTTTTCCTTTCTTGACAAGACTTAAAACCTTTGCGTACTGTGGGATTTTTAGATATGCGCTTTTTGCTCTAAACGGACTATGCAAAAGAATTACGGTTTTCAGCGGTTCGCAGAACCGCGCCAAAATCGGCGACCCCATAATGTCGCCGAAGTAATTCTTTCAAGTGGCTTGGAGGCGTAAGCCGACAATCCACTGCGCTCCATGCGCTGCGCGTAAGCGCATAAATTCTATAAAAAACGCCATAGCACTTGTGACCGAAGATCATAAGTACTATGGCGAAAACTTTTTATGACGGGTAAATTTTTGTACTCTTTTACTTGTCAGCTATAACATCTATGCCGGGGAGCACCTTGCCCTCGAGATACTCAAGCGATGCGCCGCCGCCTGTGGAGATGTGGCTCATCTTGTCTGCAAAACCGAGCTGTATAACAGCCGCAGCAGAGTCGCCGCCGCCGATTATTGTGGTAGCATCGGTATCAGCCAGAGCCTTGGCAACCGCTATAGTGCCCTTTGCAAGAGTGGGGTTCTCAAATACGCCCATAGGTCCGTTCCATACAACGGTCTTTGCGGACTTAACAGCATCAGCGAAAAGCTCTGCGGTCTTTGCGCCTATATCAAGACCCATCTTGTCAGCGGGTATCTTGTCGCAGTCTACGTTTTCAACGGCTATCTCAGCGTCGATAGGATCGGGGAACGCAGCTGCAACAGCGGTATCAACGGGCAGGAGCAGATTTTTGCCTGCTGCCTTAGCCTTAGCTATCATGTCCTTGCAGTAGTCGAGCTTGGTGTCGTCAACGAGCGACTTGCCGACCTCACAGCCCTGTGCTTTAAGGAACGTATAAGCCATGCCGCCGCCGATGATGAGCGTATCGCACTTTTCGATAAGGTTGTTTATAACGTTGAGCTTATCGGCAACTTTTGCGCCGCCGAGGATAGCTACGAACGGTCTTACGGGGTCTTCAACGGCATTGCCGAGGAAGTTGATCTCTTTCTGCATAAGGTAGCCGACTGCGGTTTCCTTGACAAACTTTGTAACGCCTGCCGTAGATGCGTGCGCTCTGTGAGCCGAACCGAAAGCATCCATAACGAAAACCTGACCGTCTACGAGATCTGCAAGCTCTTTAGCGAACTCTTCGCCGTTCTTGGTCTCCTCATTTCCGCGGAAACGGGTGTTTTCAAGAACAACTATCTCGCCGTCGTTCATTTCTGCTACTGCTTTCTTAGCATTCTCGCCTACAACGGTATCGTCTTTAGCGAAAGTTACCTTTGCAGAAACGAGCTCAGCAAGTCTTTTAGCCGCCGGTGCGAGCGAGAACTTATCCTCGGGACCGTTCTTGGGCTTGCCCAGGTGCGAGCAAAGAACGACCTTTGCGCCGTTTTCCGTCAGCTTATTGATAGTGGGAAGCGCGGCTGTTATCCTGTTGTCGTTGGTGATAACGCCGTCCTTCAGCGGAACGTTAAAGTCAACTCTTACGAGCACCTTTTTACCTTTAACGTTAATGTCTTCAACTGTGACCTTGTTTAATCCTGCCATAAAGTGACATCCTCTCTTGAAATGTTGTCAGCCAAAGCTGCATTGCCATTTCGCCGAGCGAAACAGCTCATACTTATATTGTACAACATATTGCCGAAAATTGCAAGTGTTTTCTTAAAAGAAAAGCCGCTTTTTATATATCGGGGTGTGGAGCAGTTTTATTGACAAATCATGTTGAAATATGTTATAATAAGTACAGTGCCGGTAAGGTACGAAAACGGTAGCGGTTAGACTCCCTGTTACTCCCTCGGTCTGAGGAAGAAAGGGAGGTGAGTATTATGGATTATTTTACCTTAATACTTATCATCATTATTCTGTATTACATAGATAATATCACGAATAATAGAAAATAACCGCCCTCACTTCCAAATGCGGCGGTTATCTATGACCAACAAATTCGGGAGTTAGCCGCTATCGTACTAAGCCGGCACTTCCTTTTCTAAATATATTATACACCATTGCAATTCATTTGTCAAGCGTTTTTATTGACAAATCATGTTGAAATATGTTATAATAAATATAGTGCCGGTGAGGTACGAAAACGGTAGCGGTTAGACTCCCGATCTTTCCCTCGGTCTGAGGCAGAAAGGGGGGCGGTATCTATGGATTACATATCCTTGATATTGATAATTATTATATTAATAATCGTCGATGACATTATTAACAATAATAAAAAATAACCGCACGACTCTCCAAAGTATAACGGTTATTTTTTATAGCCTATAAATTTTGGGAGCTAGCCGCTATCGTACATAGCCGGTACTTCCTTTTCTAAATATATTATACACCATTGCAATTCATTTGTCAAGCGTTTTTATTGACAAATCATGTTGAAATATGTTATAATAAATATAGTGCCGGTGAGGTACGAAAACGGTAGCGGTTAGACTCCCGATCTTTCCCTCGGTCTGAGGCAGAAAGGGGGGCGGTATCTATGGATTACATATCCTTGATATTGATAATTATTATATTAATAATCGTCGATGACATTATTAACAATAATAAAAAATAACCGCACGACTCTCCAAAGTATAACGGTTATTTTTTATAGCTGTTTAGGGAACTAGCCGCTATCGTACTAAGCCGGCACTTCCTTCTACATATATTATACACCACTTTTGGCGGAATGTCAAGCGGAAATTTTGCAGGCAAAACATTTTACAAATTCACAAATGTGCGTTTAAGATAAGAACATTTTGTTAAAATACCACGTACACCCAACCGCTTTTGTGCTTTTTGACCTATATTTCAGTCACAATTTGTTCAAAAAATCAAAAAAAGTTACAGAGCGGTTACAAACACAAAAATACAGTTGACTATTAAACAAATTGCGACTATAATATTAACAAGAGGTGAATAGAGCGGTTAGCAATTAACAGCTTGTTCACAACTCGGACAAATTTATTTTTTAATGGAGGTAATACTAATGAAAAAGTCAAACAAGGGCTTCACGCTCGTTGAGCTTATCGTTGTTATTGCTATCATCGGTATACTTGCAGCTATACTCGTTCCTGCAATGATCGGTTATATCACTGACTCTAAGCTCTCATCCGCAAACTCATCCGCTAAGCAGGTTTACACTGCTATCAACAACTACTGTGAGAAGGTTGTTTCTAACATGGCACCTATTGATGCAGGAGATACCAACGAAGTAACAATCCCGACCAAATCTTCTTTGACCAAGATGGGTACTGATGTTGAGACTTCCACGCTTCCTACTACTGCCCCTACCTCTCTTGCTGAATGGGAACCTTGGCTCGCTGATGCTGTAGCACTTTCTATGGGCGATGAGGCTGCTGGCTCTGTATTTGTATGCAGAATCAAGAGTGGCTTCCCGACTGCACTTATCTGGAAAAAGACTGATGGCGATCCGTATATAGGCGGCTATCCTAAGCAGGCTACAAAGAAGGATTGGTCACTTGCTGATGCTGCTGGTTCATCTGCTGCACCTACTACCTGATTTTAGTCAGATAAGCTAAACAAACAATTACTTAAATAAAAAGGCTCGCCATATGGCGGGTCTTTTTTTGCATTTTTGCTTGACAAACAGATTTGTATGGTGTATAATATATTTAGAAAAGGAAGTGCCGGAACAGACTAAGCGGTTGCTTCCCAATTGTAAGTTATTTAAAAAATAACCGTACAGTTTGTGAGGCTGCGGTTATTTTTTGATGTTTTTTATGATTTCGTCAATTACGACTAGTATCAATAATGTAAGCGCTAGTATAGCAACTTGCATGAACACCACCCCTTTCTCCTATGTATTGACTTGCATGCAAGCCGTATAGGGGTAAAGGGAAACAACCGCTCCGAATAGCCTGATTCCGGCACTATGCTTATTATAACATATTTCAACATGATTTGTCAATAAAAACGCTTGACAAATAGGTTTGTTTGGTGTATAATATATTTAGAAAAGGAAGTGCCGGCTTAGTACGATAGCGGCTAACTCCCAAACGTATGGTTAAAAAGTAACCGTAGCAATTTGGCAGATGTGCGGTTACTTTTTGTTATTTTTATTGATAATATCGTCGATAAGTATCAATATTATAACTATCAATATCAATGTGATATTATCCATTGACATCGCCCCCTTTCTTCCTCAGACCGAGGGAGTAACAGGGAGAATAGCCGCTACCGTTTTCGTACCTCACCGGCACTGTACTTATTATAACATATTTCGCCACGGTTTGTCAATAAAAACGCTTGACAAATCGGCTTGCGTGGTGTATAATATATTTAGAAAAGGAAGTGCCGGCTTAGTACGATAGCGGCTAGCTCCCAAAGTTTACAATTTAAATAATCGCTGCGCTTTGGAAGGGACAGCGGTTATTTTTTATTATTCTTAGTTATATCATCAATGTAATACAGAATAATAATTATGAGTATTAATGTTAAATAATCCATTAAACTCACCCCCAATCTTCCTCGGACGGAGGAGAAATGGGAGAATAGCCGCTACCGTTTTCGTACCTTACCGGCACTGTACTTATTATAACATATTTCAACATGATTTGTCAATAAAAACGCTTGACAAATCAAATGCAATGGTGTATAATATATTTAGAAAAGGAAGTGCCGGAACAGACTAAGCGGTTGCTTCCCGAATTAACAGTTGAAAATAACCGTCAGATTTGGTAGCCTGCGGTTATTTTTTGTGTATGTTCTTAATAATCTCGTTTATCAACGCGAGAATTATTATAAGCAATACTGCCGTAGCAATATCCATATACATACCCCCTTTCTTCCTCAGTCTGAGGGTAAAGGGAAACAACCGCCCGAATAGCCTGATTCCGGCACTATGCTTATTATAACATATTTCAACATGATTTGTCAATAAAAACGCTTGACAAATGAATTGCAATGGTGTATAATATATTTAGAAAAGGAAGTGCCGGAACAGACTAAGCGGTTGCTTCCCGTAGATATGGTTAAAATAACCGCATCACTTTGGAAGAGCTATGCGGTTATTTTTTTATATTCTTTATGATCTCGCTTATGATCGCGAAGATCACAGCAAAGACCAGTGAAAGAATGATAGAAAGAACTACATAAAGTATTTCCATGTCTATCGCCCTCCCTTCCTATGTAGTCGGTCTGCATATGCAAACCGCAACGCTAGGGTATGAGGGAAACAACCGCCCGAATAGCCTGATTCCGGCACTGTACTTATTATAACATATTTCAACATGATTTGTCAATAAAAACGCTTGACAAATGAATTGCAATGGTGTATAATATATTTA
>CANQKD010000018.1 GCA_947624375.1 uncultured Clostridia bacterium
GGCGTTGATTCGTCAAGTTCCCATTTTGAAACGGTCTGTCGGCTGACTTTAAGCTTTTCCGCCAAAGCCTCCTGCGTAATTTCTCCGCACATACGCCTCAGGTGTTTTAAATTTTTGCCAAAACTCACAAAACTTCCTCCTTATCATTTTGCACGGCCATGCATTGATAATATTATATATCCATTCAGCCGGAAAGTCTACCACCCGGTATGTGCTTTTTTCTTTGTTTCCGCAATTACAGGTTGCGCTCACGCAATAAACTGAAAATCCAAACGCCCACAACCGCGCGACACAACGTTTTCATATTTTTGCGACTAACTTATCCGAATTGCTCTGCAAAGCCATACACCATGCATTTCTGTGCGGTCACTGCGCGAGTGGTGCAATCACTCCTTTCTTTCTGCCGATTTTCTCCGATGAATTGCCTTTCACAAAGTTGGAGTTACCGTGACTTTTTGGGGGTCAAGTCATCACCAGAACGGTCATAACGCATCTCGTTCACCACCTTTCGTTTCAAAAATTCTGCCTACACTTGTATAGGGTAAGATGTCGAGCATTTAACAATCCTTAAAATGAAAATTGTAACTATTTTTGTAGAGCTGCACAATTAAACTATGTTGGTTTTAGATATTTTTACAACTTACAGCTTGCCTTTTTCTTTTCGCCATATAGACAAAACAAAAGCCCATACAGAATTTTATCTGTATGAGCTTAAAAGAAAACAACTGCCCTGAATCACTTGACAGATACTTTTTGAAATGATATAATGTACATAACAAAGTATGTCTGCATGGTGAGAAAATGTTAGAGTATGACGTTTAGAATATGACAAAGGAAGAATTTCATCGGGTCGATCTGGAAAAACTCGCAATGATGCGCCCTATGGACGATGATCTGATGAGAATGATGTTCAGAAACAATATGCTGCTGGCACAGATGGTTCTCAGGATTCTGACAGGGATAAATGATCTGGTGCTGACCGACAATAAAACACAGTATGATCTTAAATATCTGCTTGGTGCAAGGTCGATTTGTTTGGATGTTTTTGCATCGGACAGCAAAGGCGTAAAATATGATCTGGAGATCCAAAGGGCAGATAAGGGTGCATCTCCCAAGCGTGCGAGGTATCATTCAAGCGCGTTGGATACCGAGCTGCTTTTTGCAAGCGAAGATTTTGAAAATTTGCCGACAACCTACACTATATTCATAACTGAAAATGACGTGCGCGGTGAGGCAAGAGCTTCATATTTCTTTGAACGCAGAGATACCGAAACGAACGAGCCTTTTGGAGATGACGAGTATATTTTGTTTATCAATGGGGCATACAATAATAAAAACGATGATTCCGATCTTGCAAAGCTGATACATGACTTTGGCTGCGTAAAGCCGTCTGAGATGTATTTCAGTGAGATGTCGGAAAGTGCACGCAAGTACAAGGAAACCGAGTAAGGAGTGAGCGAAATGTGCAAAATGATGGAAGATATGAGGAATAACGCTGAAAAAGCTGGTGTGATCAAGACACTTATTGAACTCGTTCGAGATGGTATATTGTCGTTTGCAGAAGCGGCAAAACGTGCAAATATGACAGTCGATGAGTTTGAAAAGGTTTCGGGTTTGAAAGCATAACGGCGTGCAGACGCTAAAGTTCTTTAATCTGTATGAAAAAATATAAACCGGCTTTGTAATTAAAACGAAGTCGGTTTTGTTATCGGTAGTTCGCAAATTTTGCCTTGAGATGGAATATACCCATACCTTGTAGATACACCGCTTACTTTGAACAGTTTTTTCAGCCTTGAAGCGCAAAGGAATACGCTCTTTTTGCCCAATGATCTCACATCACCACTTTTGCGGTATCTATTCACAATAGTAATCGTATCTACTGTGACTAGGTACTGTTGTCACTCAATAGAAATAGCATTATCTGCAAAAGGCGGAATAAGGCGATGCGCGCTTATAAAACAAAGGCTCCGAGTTGTTCGGGACCTTTTACTGTATTTAATTTAAAACAGAACAAACTTTGTCTGCCTGCATTGTAGAAGCAGAATCTTTGCATTTCAGATTACTCAAGGGCACCGGTTCGTGCATAGCACCGCCGGTGTTTTTTATTTAATTTTCTTAAAGTATACCACTATACGAAATAAAAATCAAGTAAAAATTCAATATTGATGACAAAAAATCCGTGTGCTATTTGTGAAAAACAAAAAATGTTATATATGCATTTGTAAAATATGCAAAGATATAGAAATTCTCACTGGAACAGTCGCGCTTTTATGGATAAGAAATACGGCTTTTTATCGTATTATTGGTCAAAATCGTGGTCAGGGTGTATACTGAAATTATATAATTTTAGGAGGTTTGACCATGAGACGAGGCGAAAATATCCACAAGAGAAAAGACGGCAGATGGGAGGGACGGTTTATCTCGGCATACGGCGAAAAAGGTGCGGTTTACACATCGGTTTACGCGCACAGCTATGTTGACTGCGCCGAAAAACTGGCGTTGGCAAGGTGCGGTATGTATACAAAAAATGTGCCGCGCACCGTTGACGAGTTGTTTTACAAATGGCTTACAGCGCGCAAAAACAGCGTTAAAAATTCAACATATGTGACATATCAGACTATGTACAAAACCCATGTGAAAGAGCGTTTCGGCAGCATGAAGGTGCAGAGCGTAACGTCGTTCATGATAAACAGATTTGTCTCCGACCTGCTTGAAAGCGGCAGGTGCGACGGCGAGGGCCTCTCGCCCAAAAGCGTGCAGGCGGTGCTTGTTATGCTGAAATCTGTTTTTGCTTACGGCGCGAGGGAATTTCACTTTGACGATCCTGCAAAAGGCGTATCTCAGCCAAAGTGCCGACGCAAAGAGATACAAATTTTTTCACATGAAGAAATGGCGAAAATCCGCCGCGCGGCTATGACTTCGGAAGATGAGGATGTAGGCATATTGCTTGCGCTTTATACGGGCGTGCGCATAGGCGAATTGTGCGCTCTGCGGTGGGAGGACATTGACCTTGAAAAGCGCATAATTCATGTAAACAAAACTTTGCAGAGAATGAAACACCCCGACAAAGATCGCGGAACTTTTGTTGCTGTTACAGAACCGAAAAGCGAACACTCGATGAGGGATATACCCATACCGACATTTATACTTGAAAGGCTTGAAAATATGCGCTGCGACGGCGACTGCTATTTTCTTACGGGTACGACAAATTACGCAGAAACGAGAACATACCAGTACAGATATAAGCGATTTTTGGAAAATGCAGGCGTTGAGTATAAAAATTTTCACGTCCTGCGGCACACGTTTGCTACCGAGTGCATAAGGCTGGGCATAGACGTAAAAACGGTCAGCGAGCTGCTTGGGCATTCAAGCGTGAAAATAACGCTGGAGAGGTATGTACATTCCGATATGGAAACGAAACGCAGACAGCTGGAGCGGCTTTATGAGTGCATATAAAAATTTTATTCGTGGTCGCGCAGAATGTTGCATAAGCTGATCTTGAGCGAATTATCGTGCGCTTTAGCGTGCGTTTCGCAGATTGGTATAATAAAGGAAAGTATGCTATTTTGTCGAAATATGTTTTTGACGTGATACATACATAATAGATCTCAGGTCCTGCCATGAAACATTTGATATGTTGTATATCGGCAGACCAAATATCGTTAAGAGGGTGCACTTATGAAGCTATTACTGTTGGATAACGATGTAAGTTATTTAAGACGAGTCAAACTTTACTTGGAAAAAAAGCATCCCGATATGCAGTTAAAGGTATATGACAGCTTTGATACTGCGAAGTCAGCTTTGTCTGAAGAAAAATTTGATGTGGTACTGTTTGACGGTGCTTTCGCTTCTGATGACATAAGCGTTGATGAATTGATAGGTGATGCGGCTTTTGCGTATATTTCGGGAACAAATGAGATGATCGAAGATAAGGATACGATCTTCAAATATTGCACTGTCTCGGAAATGTATGCAAAGATATGTTCTGTATATGAAAGGAAAAAGAACAGGATAATCAAGACCCTTAATGAAGATGAGCAGCAGGAAAAAAGTATCGAGGTCATAACGTTTTTGCCGGTGCACGGCGGCGCAGGCAGTTCAACAATGGCAGCGGCGTGTGCTATATATCTGGCTGAAATGTATGATGTTCTTTACATAGACCTTGAGCAGAGACCGACTGATTCGGTGCTGTTTTTTAACGGCTGCAAAAAAGGCATTACAGATATCGTTGCACTTATGAAGACCAAATATTCTGATGCCGCATTGTATAAGCTGCTCAGCGAGGTTATACAAAAAGATCGGAAACAGAGTTTTGGCAAAGTTTCATATATAAAAGGTTTTACCAACATTATGGAAAGCGCCTCGATGACCCCGCAGTGCCTTTCAACGCTGATAGAAGTTATAAGAAACAAATTCAATTTCAGGTATGTGATAATAGATACCGATCTTATAGTAGGTCCGCTGCTAAACGCTGAGATAATGTCTTCGGATAAGCTGATATTTGTATCTTCGGGTTCGGATATATCAAACCTGAAGCTGGACGGCATACACAGGTATCTTGATGTGCTTTCAAGGGAAGCGGAAAAGGAAATGCCTCAGAAATTTATGCTGTTTAATCAGTATTACGGTATTGACAGCGAGCAGAGCATAGTGCGTGATATGGAAGTTATTGCACGTCTGGGAAGATACCGCACCGATGATAAGACACGCATAACCACTCAGCAGATAATTGATGAGGTAACAAAGAAAGATGTATTCGCGCGGCTCAGGGCAAAGCCGGTCATGCAGGAAAATTAGCCAAAAAATTCTTGTGCAGAGGTCAGATATATGCAAAAGATAAATAAGCACGAAGTAATAGATGAGATAGTTAAAAAGATATGTCATATGATAGACAGCGGCGAGATCGTCGGCGGTGAAGCGTATGACGATAGTATTCAAGGCTTTGAAGCGGCAAGAAGCAGGGCTGACGGTGTTCAGAAATACCGCGAAGCTGATGATGAGACATATCGTCGGTACATATGGGATATGCTTAACTCACTTCTCAGTGAGAACAGCGATTATAATGCTTCAAACGGTGAGACGGTATATATAAGCCCAGACGATAAAGCCCTTATAGTTGAACAGGTGTTTGGTGTTTTCCGCGGACTGGGACTTTTAGACCCGATACTTATGGACGAAGAGATAACCGAGATCATGATAAACGGTCCAGACAATATCTTCGTTGAAAAGCAAGGCCGTGTAATGCGGCTGGATCAGCGTTTTGGCGGCACTACCGAGGAAGGCGCGGTGCAGCTGAGAAAAATAATCCACCGCATAGTTGATATCTGCGGAAGAGAGGTAAATGAGTCAAGCCCGATAGTTGACGCAAGACTTAAAGACGGTTCACGTGTAAATATCGTTTTGCAGCCTATCGCCATGAAGGGCGACACCGTAACAATACGTAAATTTTCAAAAAAACCTATGAGTATTGAAAAGCTCATATCATACGGTTCTATAACAAACGAGATCGCCATGAAGCTGAAAAAGCTGGTTGCCGCAAAATACAATATATTTATAAGCGGCGGTACGGGCAGCGGCAAGACAACGTTTCTGAATGCGCTTTCAAATTATATTCCGTTTGATGAGCGTGTTATAACGATAGAGGACTCGGCAGAATTGCAGATAACGGGCATAGATAACCTTGTAAGTCTGGAAACAAAGCAGGCAAACGCCGAGGGCAAGGGAGCTATAACAATAAAAGACCTTATAAAGTCCTCGCTGAGAATGAGACCCGAAAGAATAGTTGTAGGTGAGGTGCGCGGTGAAGAAGCGCTGGATATGTTGCAGGCGATGAACACAGGTCATGACGGCTCACTGTCAACAGGTCACGCAAACTCTGCGAAGGATATGCTGACAAGACTGGAGACCATGGTACTTCAGGGGGCATCGGGGCTGCCGCTTGATGCGGTGCGCAGGCAGATAGGTTCTGCACTGGATATGATAGTGCATCTTTCAAGAATGAGAGATCACTCGCGTAAGGTAGTCGAGATAACCGAGGTGCTCGGATATGAAAAAGGTGAGATAATCCTGAATCCTCTGTATGTTTTTAAAGAGGACGAAAAATCTACGCTGGAGCACGTTTCAGGCAAACTGGTAAGAACAGAAAACCCCATGCACAACAAGGAAAAGTTACAGCTGGCTGGTATTTCTGATGATTTTTGATATGAGGTCGTATATATGAAAAAGAAGAAGGAAAAGATCAAAAAGGAAAAAACAAGCAAGAAAAAGAAGTTGGTCGAGAATAAGGGCATAACAGGCGCGGGCACCGATTATACCATGTACATACTGACTTTTTCACAGAAGCTGTTTGCAATGCTGTGCGGCTTTGCTATAGGATTTGCCGCAAGCTATATATACTACGGAAGCAAGATATTGGGATTTATCGTAGGGCTTATAGTTGCTTACAAGGCTATATCGATATACAGGAATATGAAGCAGGACAAGCGCTCAAAGGCGCTGAGACTGCAATTTCGTGATATGCTGGAATCTCTCAGCAACTCGTATACCGTTGGTATGACAGCAAACAGGGCTTTCCACACAGCATACAGCGATATGGTGGTGGAGCATGGCAAAAACTCGTATATCGCGCTGGAACTGGAACTGATATGCAAGGCGCATGATAATCAGGGTATTGAAATACGTGATATGGTCAACGATTTTGCGCAGAGAAGCGGTCTGGACGACGTGAATAGTTTTGCAAGCGTTTTTGACGTTTCTACCGACCTTGGCGGTAACGTAGCAAAAGTAATACGCGAGACGAGAGATATAATAGGCGACAAAATTGAGACTGAAATGGAAATACAAACTATGGTGGCAGGGCAGAAAAACCAGCTGAATATCCTTGCCATAATGCCGCTTGTAATGTCGCTGCTCACAAGATCTTTCAGCAGCGGCACCGGTGGGCTGCTTTCGATAATAGTCAAAACTATCGCGCTGCTGCTGTTTGTATTTGCCTACTGGCTGGGCACGCGTATAGTGGATATCAAGGTCTGACGGAGGTGTGTGACAATGTATGAACTTATGCTGGTATGCGCCTTTCTGGCAACGATAATGTTGGTGATATGGCTGTTTTTGTATCTTAAATTCAAAAAGCAGTATGCAGGTATTCTTGACGGCGTGGATTCAAAGATATTTACGCTCAAGCAGCTGTACTTTCTAGGTCTGGGCGCAATAGAAATATATGAACATACAAAAAGGGACAAGATAACAGCCAGCGCAAAGGCTGTTGAGAAGATGAAAAACCTTGCCGAAGTGTTCGGCAGACCAAACGCCGAGCTTTACTATTATATAAGCGCTGCGGCAACAATATCTCTCGTGCTTACTTTTGTGCCGCTGGGGCTTATGATCGTGTGCCTGATGCAGTCTGTAGCAGGGGTGCTGGTAGGCATTCTGCTGCCGTTCGCTATGATAAGCGGCGTTCAGTCAAGTATAAATGCGGCTATCAGAAACAAAAAAGAATCTATACTCAGCGAATTTCCTAAAATGGTGTCAAAACTTACGCTACTTGTTAATGCAGGAATGCTCGTAAGAAGAGCGTGGGATGAGGTCGCGCAGTCAAATCATGAGCTTGCTTTATACCAGGAAATGAGAAACACCTCAAAGGATATACAAGAGGGAATGTCGATAGAAGAAGCAATGGCATCTTTTGCTGACAGATGCGGTCTTAAAGAAATCAGAAAATTTGCTTCGATATATGTGCAGGCTGTAAACAGGGGCGCATCGGAATCGATAGCTTCTATGAAAGCCATGGCTGATGATGCATGGGAACAGAAAAGGCAGCTTTCAAAGCAGCAGGGCGAAATAGCCTCTCAGAAACTGCTTGTGCCGAATTTGATAATGTTTCTGGGCATTATGGTAGTAGTTGTTGTGCCAATGATAGCTTCTATGATGGGAAGCTTTTAAATAACGGAGAAAGGTGGTGAAATGTTATGTTGGATAGACTATCTGTAGCTCTTTATTGTGCATATTCAAATGTAAAGATCAGACTTATGAGGCTTGCTAAGGAAGAATCAGGTATGGAAACACTTGAAGTAGTTATACTTATTGCTGTTGCCGTAATTATAGCCGGACTTATAATTAACTTTTTGACAAAAGACGGTTTTGAACTTTCTGACGGCACAACAGGAGGTTTGCTTCAGTTTTTATTTGATAAGATCAAGACCTCTGTCAACGATCTATTTGCTTAGTGCGCAGAAAGGATCATCTGTCATTCGTTGTTTTATGCAATGAATGACAGCTCTCAAAGCGGCGGAGGGAGACTTCTGCTGTTTTGAAAGCTGTAAAAAGCATTATATTAAGAGGTGAAATAATGAGACGGCTGCGAAAACGTTTAAAAGATGAAAACGGCGCTGTTATGCTTATAGAGGCTGTTTTCATATATCCTATAGTTTTTCTGGCGATATTTTTTCTGATATATGTAGGTCTGTTCATACTGCAATATATGAGCGTTTCTGCATATGCGCAGAAGGTGGCGCTGCTTGCTTCCAGAGAGGTGGCTTACCCCGGGTATATCAATCTTGTGAGTAAAGATGTTTATACTACCTCTGCTGTAGAAGCCGATCTGGGCACTGATGCAGACGGCAATACTATAAATTCGTTCAGCGGCAAGGTAACACTGAACTTTGACCCCAAAAAAGCGCAGGTAAACGCTTATCGCTACTGGGGCGATCCGCTGAGCAGCGAAAGCAAGACTGTACTGGTGAACATACTGAAAGAAATGGTCAAAAAAAATTCGATAATAGGCGCCGGCGGAGATGTTAAAGCTACGGTGGAGGCTGAAAACTATTTTGTCACACAGTATGTAAAGGTAAGTGTTTCACAGCCTCTTGCAAGTTTTCCGGTGCTTGATGCTTTCGGTATTGAGCAGCCGACGGTATCAGCCACCGTGCAGGCATCTGTCAACGATACCGACGAATTGGTGCGCAACGTAGATTTCGCGGTAGACGCCATAAGAGCCATTGCTAAAAAGCTTGGCATAGATACCGATAACATAAAGCAAAAATTCAAAGAGGCAAAAGAATTTTTAGGATTATGACAAAGTTTGAGAGGTAGTTTGCGATATGAAACTTATGAGACTTATGAGAAAATGCAAAGGCTCTATTTCAATATTTTTGTGCCTGATATTATTGCCTATGGTAACATATGCCACGCTTATTATAGATGCCAGCCGTTTGCAGTCTGCCCGTGTTGCAGTTGCAACTGCCGGCGATCTTACCATGAACGCCGCATTATCGGAATATGAGCAGGTGCTGGAGGATATGTACGGCATTTTTGCTGTTGCGCAGAACGAAAATCAGCTGAAAGATTCTCTGAAGGCATACTATAAGCAGACGATAGAGTCCTCGCTTATCGGTTCTGAGGCAGAAGATGAATATGTGCAGCAGTTGGTCGATGAGGTAGTGGAAATGATATTCAGCGAAGACGGCTTCGATTATGATAACTTTCTGGAAATGAAGCTGGGAGATTTTACCTACGAGCCTGTTGCCGGCACAGCGGTGGCAAACCCTGCCATTATGAAGAGGCAGATAATAGACTATATGAAATATAAAGGACCTGTTTCGGTAGTCTCAACCCTTATGCCGAAGCTTGATTTTCTTAAAGATTCTTCAAAGCAGACAGATGTAGTCGCCAAAAAGGTAGAATATACAGAAAAGCTCAATTCGCTTAACGACCCGTGCACCAAGGCTTATAATGCAATAATAGGAGATCTCGTTAATGGAGGTCCCGCGAGAGATGGTTATAACAGTCAAGCAAGTTATTACAATACTTTAATAAGAGGCAGTACTACTTCAATATCAGCAGTTCTTGCAAGTGTCAGGTCAAATTTAACGCTTATGTCAGAATGCGACCTTATGTATAAAAACAGCTATTTCAGTGTCAGCGCTAATAAGCTTAGTTTAGATAGTCTGTGGAACGCTTCCGGCGGACAGGCTGACATAGATAGTGTTTACGACCCTGAAACTAAGCTTGACGAGGAGGATATTGACGGATTAAAAAATTTGCTTTCAGATATTTCTTTGTCATATAATGATCTTGTTGCTCTTGACCACAACTTAATCGGAGGAAATTTCAGTACTAATATTGACACGGTCGATATAAATAGAAATGTACTTGGTCAGGACGAAAGTGAACTTGATTATACATATACCGCCACTATAATACAAAATTCGGCGAATGAATATCCTTCGCTTGCAAACATTGGCAGCGACGGCAGTTGGATAAAAACGCTTAATACCACTTCAAGCATTGATGATTTGAAAGTTAGATATGATTTTCAGCAGAAAAGGGCTGCAAATCTTGATAAGCTGGAAGATTTTGCCAAGTGGTACAAGCAGACACAGGAACTCCGCAATTTGTATGATAAGGTGTTTGCAGCATACAAAAAGGAGTTTTTGAAAGAGAAAGTTGACATATACAATGTTGATGATTATTCTGATGATGAAATAAACGATAAACTGAAAACATTTTTTGAGGATGATGCCAATAAAACATATAAGGACGAGTATATCGATCGTCTTAATAATAAAAAGATGATAGATGCTGTTGCTGAAGCGATAGTGAGCAAAAACTATTCCGGCTATTTTACTAGTTTTCTGTCAAAACTGAATGACTGTAACGTATATTTTAATCGTGCCGGTAGTTATTGTAATAATGCTAAAAATGCTTTGAATAGTTATTACTCTACTCTTGTTAAAGCCAGAGATAAGCTGAAAGCTCTTCAGAGCGCACTTGAAGAGGTGCAGAACACTCTTGTGGAAATGAATAAGACAAAAGGAGAGTGGCAGGACTGTATAGATAGTCTGGGCTCTAAAAGTTCAACAAGCGCAAGTATGCAAAGCGACCTTGATTCTACCACCGAAAGCTTTAACAAGGATGACGTTGCCGCATTGCAGGGCGTGGCAAGTGAACTGCTTACAAAGGTGGAATCGCTCATATCCCAGCTTGAAAGCGTAAAGTATCTTGATATATCGGTCGTTAGCACATCGTCTTATCATAATAACTATTTAAGCAGCTCATATTATGATCAGTATATTTTTAGTGACAAGTCAGATTCGGGAAACACAGCAGGTCATGCTGCCGATCAGGCAGATTTAATGATATCGCGATACTTTGTCAACGGAGTAACTGAAAGTGATTTTGCAGCGATCGAACTGATTGATGGTAAAAAATCAAACGGCGAAATTAGCGACGAGGAGAGATTTTTCCCGATCTTGAAGAGCATTTGCGAACCTGAACAGGGTCAGCAGCTTAGTGAAGCCGATCAGACTAATTATAATAATACAAAGGAGTTTTCCAAAGTAGACGATGAAGGATTACCTACCCAAAAAACAGAAGACTCAACGCCGCCGACATCATCTGGAAGCTCAGGACAGGGAGAACAGCAGACAAAGACTTCGGAAAATTTTGGTGATATATTGAAAAAAATAACGGAGTATCCTACAACTGCAATAGAGGAGCAGCCGGGCGATGGGGTGAATGGCGAATATAAAGTTTCTACTCCGAAAATGGACGACAACGGAAAAGTAGATGGAAGCCCAAGCAACTCACTGAAGACTGCTTCAAGTCTGCTCAGCAAGCTTTCTAACATCGGCACTACCGTAAGAGACAAGGTGTATCTTGAAGAATATTTTACCGAGATGTTCACCTGCCAGACTGACACAAATCCCGACGCCGATGAATTGATACTGCTCAGCGGTTATACAAACGCAGATGAAGGCAACAGAATTATAAATAAAAATACTGAATGGTACGGCAGCGAGATCGAGTATATACTTTGGGGCGATCCTGATCTGTCTAAAGACAGAAAAAATACCGAAACACTAATTTTCACTATACGTTTTGCGTTGAACGCCGTATATGCATTCACGGCATCGGATATTCAGACATTTGCTTTTCAGGCTGCATCGGCGCTTGTCGGCTGGACGGTCGTTGGCGTGCCGATAGTTCAGGCTTGTATAACCATTGGTATTGCCCTGGCTGAGAGCGCGCTTGACCTACAGGCTTTGAAAGACGGACAAGATGTTCCAATATATAAAAACAGTTCAACTTTCCAGTGTTCACCGGGCGGAGTTTTGCAGAATGTTGCCAACCAAGCTGTGAAAGAGGTGGCACAATATGTCGGCGAAAAGGTAGACGAAGAGATCGATAAAATAGCCAACAAAGCATACGAGACCATCGGCGATGCTATGGACGACATAACGGGGTATGTGAACGATTTTGTTGATAAGCAGGCAGAAGGTGTCAAGTCGGCAATAGAGCAGCAATTCGTTACACCGGTAATAAACAGTGTCACACCTTTGCTGGCTAAAGTGCAGACTGGCGCAAGCAATGCAAATGATCTTGTAAATGAGGCTGTTGAAACCACATTCAAATCAATTGAAGAGAATATAAACGCTATAAATGACGGACCTACAAAAGAACTTATACTACAGTTTTATGAACGATTTAAAGATGAGATCAAGTCACAACTGGTCGGCAAGATACAAGAATTTTTGTCAAAAGTAAGCTCCGGTGCCGATTCAGAAACACTGCGTAAGGAAATAATCAAAGTTATAGACGATAAGATCGGAGAGTTTCAAGGTACTATAAATGCGAAAATGGATGAATACAAAAACAGCATTATGCAAAAGGTAAGAGATGCCGGTGACAAGCCGATAGGAGATCTGAAAAATTTCTTGCACGAAACGATGGATGATTTTGCAGACGATATCAGCGGTAAGATAAGCGATACAATTTCAGACAGTGTTTCAAAGCAGCTGGATACCGGTTCCGCATCAAACAGATTTACTCTTAATTATAAAGAGTATTGCAAAATATTTATTCTGATAAATCTTGTCGGTAACGAAACAGAAATGCTTCAAAGAGCCGGTGTACTTATGCAGGCGAATGTACGGCACGCCGTAAACGGTGCAAATCCTGATTTTCAACTGATAAATGCAAACACCATGGTATCGGTATCGGCAGATGTAAAGCTTGGCACTCTTATGCCTTGGACAGTATCCGGCGAAGAAAATGAGACTACGGGTGATTCGGATCTTAAACTGGACTTCTCTCATTTGGGCGATAACAGCGTTACTATACATTACAACGGATTGTTTGGATATTAAAATAAAATGAGGAATAATATGAAGAACAGAAATCAACATGAAAAAGGTGCTTTGGCTATAGAGGCGGTATTAGGACTGACGATCTTTATGTTGGCTATACTTGCACTGATGTTTATGACGCTTATCATACGCGTTCAGGCATCGGTACAATATGCTTTGGGGCAGACTGCCAAAGAGATATCAGGCTACTATTATCTTCTTGACAAAGTAGGTCTTACCTCGATATTGTCGGGCGATTCTTCATCAAACGATGCTCAGTTAAAAGATCTTAATAACACCATAGGCTATGTTATTGAGTTCTCCGGTGATGCGGCAGATACCGTAAACAACATCGATCTTTCAGCTGATATAACCGACTTGGAGCAGCTTAAAGAAATGACTAATTTTGAACAGCTGCGTGCCGAGGCACAACAGATCGGTACATCTCTGGAGGCGCTGAGTTCTCATAACCCGATGGAGCAGTTCAGGGCAGTGCTGTCTGTGTTCGGGCGGTCGCTGATAAACAGATCGTTTTCTTGTCTGATAGGCGGTATGGTATGCAAAAGCCTTGTGCCAAAATATCTTACATCGGGAGATATAAACGATTATTACGAAAAAATGGGCATAGAAAATATGGATTTTTCAAAGTCACAGCTTTTGGCTGACGGGCGTTCGATCAAACTGGTGGCGACATACACCATCAGCACAAAGGCGCTGACTCTGGGAATGATAGATTCTAAGCTGACATTCAAACAGGTAGTAACAACAGCGGCGTGGGTAAAACCTAATGGCAAAACCGTAAAAAGTCTTGCAGAAATAAAACCGAAGCTTGTTGAAAATGATGCCGAAAGCGGCAAACAGAGCACAACAGAGGACAGCGGCGAAAATACTACAGAGGGCAGCGGTGACGGAAGATGACCATAGTTAAGTGTTCGGCGATAATATTGTTGTCTGTAGTATTGACGGCAGCAGCTGTATTGTTTCGTTGGTCGTATATGGGCAGAGAAAAACTGCCTTTTGTCGAGATACTGAAAAAGCAGAAAAAACAGACAGTGTTCTTTGCGGCAGCATTTATGATCACAGCAGTTCTTGCTCTTGTTTTCTACAGAAAAAAAGAAATGAGCTACTTTTCTATGGCTCAGAAGCTTATACTGTGGGATACTCTGGTGATGTTGGCCGTGATAGACCGCCAGATAAAAAAGATACCGAACAAAGTGCTTTTATTTCTGCTTATTGTAAGGGCGGCAGGAATATTGGCAGAAGTGATACGATATGACATATCATTGACAAACTCTTTGCTTTTTTCTCTGCTGGGAATTGTGATAGGCGGTCTGATACCGCTGGTCGCTATGCTTCTTTCAGGCGGAGGAGTTGGCGCAGGTGACATGAAGCTGTATGCTGTAATAGGAGCGTTTCTTGGTCTGACAGGAGTATTGCAGAGCATGATGTTCTCCTTGTTTATAGCTGCAATAGTCAGTCTGATAATGCTGATATCCAAAAAGGCAAAAATGAAGTCAACGCTGGCTATGGCGCCGTTTATATTTGCGGGCGTTAGTATATATTACATTCTTATATAAATCCGGGGTGATATTATGAACAAGTCAATGCCGATACTTATTTTATCTGTTCTGTTGATAATGTTGGTGATCTCGTGGCAAAATGTTCTGAGTTATAACGATAAGATAACGCAGGAATACGATAAACATATTGCGGCAGCGGAAAAAATGGAGAGCAAGGAGATCTATGTTGATGCTATCTCTGAGTACAAGGCAGCTCAGAAAATAAAACCTGATTATGATATTCAGATGAAGATAGCTGACCTTTATCTGAAGCAGGAAGACAAAAGCGGATATGTCAATGCCTGCCGCGAAGCTATCAATATAGACAAAAGCAAGCTGGAGCCTTATTTGCTGATATCGGACTATTATATTGAAAATACGAACTATTATGAGGCGTATTCAATTTTGAAACAGGGCGAAAAAGCTATAGGCAAAAATGATGATTTTTCTGAGCGGCTGCTGTTTGTGCTGAGTCAGTATAATGAAGCGGCAATAAGTTATGAAACGTATCTGCCGTGGCATATGGTGGGAAGCGGCTCAGGCTATGCTAAGATCTCTAAAGAAGGACTTTATGGGCTGGTAAACATTGAAAACAAGATCGCTTATAAATGCGAATATGAGGATATTGGTCTGTTTATGAATTATGTGATCCCTATAAAGAAAGACGGGGAGTATTATTATATAGACGGAAATGGCAACAGAAAGCTCGTTCCGGATGAGCCTGCCGAATATCTCGGTACCTTCAGCGGAAACTATGCACCTGCGAAAATAAACGGTGTGTATGGCTACATAGATAAGCAGATGAGGGAATATAATTTTGAATACGAATACGCCGGCTGCTTCAGCAACGGTATCGCTGCGGTGAAAAAAGACGGTAAATGGAAGATAATAAATGAGCAGCTAAAAGATGTAACAGGCTATGTGTTTGATGACGTGAAAATGGACGATTACGGTTTCTGTGCCGGTCAGAATGTGTTCTTTGCTCAAAAAGACGGCAGCTACGCTTTGTATAATATTGAGGGAAAAAAGCTGTCTGAGGATCTTGAAGATGCAAAAATATTCGTGTCAAAACAACCTGCGGCAGTCAAGAAAAACGGCAAATGGGGTTATATATCTCTCAAGGGCGAAATGGTTATAGAACCTGCTTACGATGATGCGGATTCTTTCTGTGTGGGGTATGCACCGGTCAAAACAGGCAATAAGTGGGGCTGTATCGACAGGGATAACAATTTGGTCATAGAAGCGGTATTTGACGAAATGCAGGCTTTTGCCGAAAACGGTTATGCGTTAGCGGAAAAAGACGGCGTCAGAGAATTTGTAATAGTTAAAATATATGAATAGGTGGGTAAGATATGCTAACAAGAGTACAAAGAGGCAGCAGTGTATTTGCAGAGCTTGATGTAAGCGGAACTATGGATGAGATAGACGAGACCAGTATGCTTATGATAAACAGTAATCAGAACAAAGCTATCGGGCTAGCTCCCATACGCTTAGATGAACTGAACGGCAGGTTTGAGAAGATATATTTTGATGTTACCGGAAAGGTCACGCTGAGCGAATATCTTACAAAGCGGGTATCACAGGAAGCTTTTAAACAAATGCTTCTGCACCTTATAGATACGATGGAGAATTTTGATGAGTATATGATAGATGTAAAACAGGTAGTGCTGGATATCAACAGTGTTTTTATAAATGAAGTTGACAATACCGTATCGTTTATCTGTATACCTACAAAAGCTGAGAATTCTATAGGTGAGCTTTATGAGTTTTTTAAATCTATAGTTGTAGATGCCAGTTTTGTTGACGTTTCGGGAAATGACAACAGAGTAAGCTATTTTAATGCTGTATATAATGTTGTTAAAAATAAAAACGGCTTTTCTTTGCAGAATATGAAAAAGGCAATAGAGCTTTCGCAGCATCAGGTGCAGGGCAATACAGGAGAAAACTCTGAAGCGCCCGAAAATAATAGCAGCGGTGCGCCCGCAGACAGAATGATAAAAGAAAATGATACTGTGACTGTAAAAAGCAGGGCGCAGTCTGCCGTGCCTGTTATGATGGAAGAAGAGCCCAAGCCGGCTGAGCAGGGTAATAAGGGATTGTTCGGCAAGCTCTTTAAGAGCGGAGGAAAGAAGAAAAGTTCGGGCGATGGCTTTCAGGGCGGCATTGGAAAGTATAAAAACGGAGATACTTCTGCTGCTTCATCGCAAAGGCAGCAGATTCAACAGCCCGTGCAGCAGCCGATACAGCAACCCATGCAGCATCCAATACAGCAGTCCATTCAGCAGCCGGTTCAGGACAGAAGCTTTCTCGGCACTATAATGGTTTATGATGAAAATAAAGAAAGCTCTTCATCAGCTGAGGCAGCAAACAGCGTTGACACCGATGCCGCTATGGCGTATCTGGTAAGACACCGCGATCAGGCAAAAATAAAAATAGACAAGCCTGTGTTCTCTGTAGGACGTGCCAGTGAAGATCAGGACTATTGTATAAATGACAACCCTGCGGTAGGGCACAAGCACGCAAGCATAATCAAAAAAGACGATAAGTATTATGTCAAAGACCTCAATTCAAGAAATCATACTTTTGTCAACGGAACAATGATAGTTCCCGGAGTGGAGCATATGCTGAACAACGGCGACAAGATAGTTTTTGCAAACGAGGAGTTTGATTTCAGGATCATCTGATATTTGTATGAAACGGCAGGTGGGCAGCATTGAGATATATGGCAGCGGTCTCTACAGATGCAGGCATAGTTAAAAGTACAAATCAGGACAGCAGTCTGCTTATTGAAATGGAGACAAGCATAGGAAGAGCCATAGCTGCGGTCGTGTGTGACGGCATGGGCGGATTTTCAAAAGGAGAACTTGCCAGCGCTGCTGTGATACGTTCTTTTCGTGATTGGTTCATTAGTGTTTTTCCGTATCTGTGTGAAGAAGGTCTGACAGATAACAGGATAAGAGAAGAATGGGATCTGCTGGTCAAAAAAAGCAATGAACTGATACGCCGATACGGAAGATCTCAAAATATAATGCTCGGCACTACGCTTACTGCTGTTTTGCTGACCGAAACAAAATATTATATAATAAATGTCGGCGATACAAGGGCATATAAAATATCGGATGAGGTGGCAAGGCTTACTTATGATCATTCGGTGGTGGCAAGAGAAGTATCTATGGGGAATCTGACTGAGGAAGAGGCTGAGCATGACCCAAGAAGGAATCAGCTTTTGCAGTGTATAGGCGCTTGTGATCCGCTTATAGCCGATATTTTTATCGGAGAGGCGGAAAAGAATGTGGTGTATATGCTGTGCAGCGACGGATTTCGGCATGAAATATCAAATGATGAGATGATGACATATCTTAGCCCTTCCGTGCTTGAAAGCGAAGAGATAATGAAAAATAATCTCGATCATCTTATAAATGTCAATAAAGAAAGAAACGAGCAGGACAATATAACTGTCGCTGCGATAAAGACATATTGAGGACAAAGTTATGAAATATCTTGTAATTGGCGCTTTGGCAGTTTTTTTCATAGTGCTGGCAGCCGTTGTCATATCACATAGCATAAGAAAACAGAAAAATGCAGATAACGCATATGATGCGGTGACCAACAAAGCAAGGATAGCAGATGCTGTCAGACGTGTGATGCAAAAAAGCGATGAAGTCTTATCATCACAAGAGCAAAAGCCCGACGATGATATAAGCAGTATATCCGCAACAGATGACAGTAAAGAGTATTCCGGTTTCAGAATAGTAAGAGAGATAATGTATACCGAAAGTGCAGAAACAATAGACAGTATCAGGACGGTGACGTTAGATGATAACATATAAGATATTTACAGATAAAGGCGGCCGTGATGTAAACGAAGATAATGCCGGCGTTGCAGTAAGCGATGCAGGAGTATGCTTTGTATTGTGCGACGGGCTCGGAGGTCACGGAAAAGGCGAGGTAGCTTCTTATATTGTAGTAGAAAGTATAAAAAGCGACTTTGCCGTATGTACCGATCCCGATAATTTTTTGCCGTATGCATTTGAAAATGCTCAGAAGCGCCTTATGGATGAACAGAAAAAACAGGGAACTGTTATGGAAATGAAAACGACGGCGGTAGTGCTGCTGATATATAACGACAGATATCGTTACGGGTATATAGGCGATTCAAGACTGTATATAATGAACGAAAAAAAGATATTGAAGAGAACAATGGATCACAGTGTGCCGCAAATGCTGTGTATGGCAGGAGAAATAAAGGAAAAGCAGATAAGGCATCACCCTGATCGGAACCGCCTTTTAAGAGTGATGGGAATAGAGTGGGAAACAAATAAGTATGAGATATCGCAGGCAGAGCAGCTGAAAGGCAATGAGAGGTTTCTGCTTTGTTCAGACGGCTTCTGGGAGCTGATAGTAGAAAAGGAAATGATAAAAACTTTGAAAAGATCGGCCGATGTTGACAGCTGGGTCGGTGCTATGGCACAAACAGTAATGGCAAACGGCAAAGATAAGGATATGGATAACTTTACAGCTGTTGCGGTGATGTTATCCTGATACAACAAGGTGCGCGAATCATTTATATATTTGATAACGGCACAGGAGGCGTGCCTTTATGAAAGGGCATGATCAATGATATGGAGTTTGAAAGCAGATCGTTTATAGGCAGCCGCGCAGAGCAGCAGGATCATTACAATGTAATACAGGATCAAAAAGGCTTATTTGCAGTGCTGTGCGACGGCATGGGAGGACGAAAAAACGGTTCTTTGGCGGCACAGAGCGCGGTCGACATCTTTTCGGCATCTTATATGCGCAGAAATATAGATGTAGACCCGAAATTTTTGCTGACGACTGCCGAAAGAGCTGATCGCTATATTGCAACAGGCATAGAAGATAAAAGCGGCTGTACGGTAATATGTACTTTTATAGATGCCGACAAGAAACTTATGTGGGTGTCGGTAGGGGACAGCAGGCTGTATGTTTTCAGATCCGGCAGACTGCGGCAGGTCACCAAGGATCATAATTATTTTTATCTGCTGAACAGAAAGCTTGAAAACAACGAGATAAACAAAGAAGAATACAAAACAGCCGGAACGAGAGGAGAAGCTTTGATAAGCTTTTTAGGAATGAACGGTTTTGAACTTGCAGATATAAGTATAAGACCGCTTGCACTTCTTGACGGCGATATTGTGCTGCTTACTTCCGACGGGCTGTATAAATCGCTGGGAGATGCTGATATAGAAAAACTGCTTGCACTGCATCACGGCGATCTTTGTGTATGCGCTGATTCTTTTTTGGATCAGGTGAGGACGAGCAATATGTCTTCAATAGATAATACGTCATTTATTCTTATAAAAATATAGGAGGATAAAGAAATGAAACTTGTAAGATGTGAGGTAAACGGCAGCCATTATTATGATGCCGAAAAATATGAAAGCTGTCCACATTGTCAGAAAGAGCGTGAGAAGAAAAACAATATGCCCCAAAAGATCGCATCCGATGTTACGATAAGCCTGTTTGACGATATGCCTTCAGACAATACCGATAAAGAGACGGTATCTTTGGAAGACAGCGATAATTCGCTTAGCAAGCAGATCGCAGATTCTTCGGCATCCGGAAATGTAGAAGAGATCAAGACTATGGCATACTACGATTTCGGGCAGGAGCAAGAGCCTGTAGTCGGTTGGTTGGTAGCAATAAATTCTGCGGCAAAGGGAAAGAGCTTTTCTCTTAAAGTAGGTAAAAACAATATAGGAAGATCGGGAGCAGGAAATATCGTCGATGTGGATCTTGACAAAGATGTTACTGTTTCCAGAGGCGTACAGGCTGTTATCATATACGAGCCCAAGAAACGTCAGTTTTTGTTGCAGTCTGCAAATGGAAGCACGTTGGTTTATCATAATGATGATCTGCTTATGAATTATATACAAATAAATGCTTATGACAGGATAACAATAGGCGAGACAGAGCTTGTTTTTATACCGTTCTGCTCAGACAAGTTCTCGTGGGAAGATCAGAAATAAAGAGGAATAGTAATGTTTTTATGTTGTAATTGTTTCAGTAAGTCTGAAACTGCTTTTGATGTTTGTCCGTCTTGCGGATATAAGCAGGGAGATGCGCCTAAGGAGCTGTATCATTTATATCCGGGAACGCAGCTGTATAACAGATACATAATAGGTGAGGTCCTGGGCTTCGGCGGATTTGGTATAACCTATAAGGCGTGGGATACAAAGCTTGAGATAATAGTAGCTGTAAAAGAGTATTATCCAAGCGGCATAGTCTCACGCGAGCCGAGAGAGACGAGTGTAAACATATACAATAAGGCGCGAAAAGAAGAGTACCTCCACGGAAAAGAGAGATTCCTTGACGAAGCCAAGAACATGGCGAAGTTCAGTTCCGAGCCTGACATTATAAATGTGCTTGAGTATTTTGAGGAAAACAATACCGCATATATCGTAATGGAATTTCTTGACGGTATAACACTGTCTAAATTTATTCGTGACAACGGCGGCTCTACAGATGTTGATACGGCTATACAGGTGAGCGAGATCATCTGCAATGCCCTGATAAAAATACATTCCGAAGGGATAGTACATCGTGATATAAGCCCTGACAATATATTTCTCTGCCTGAACGGCGATGTAAAGCTGATAGATTTCGGCGCTGCAAGATTTTCTCAGGACGAGAACAGGAAGATGACTATTATACTTAAACCCGGGTTTGCTCCGCCGGAGCAGTATGAGAAGGTCAATAAGCAAGGTCCGTGGACAGATATATATGCGCTGGGGGCAACACTGTATTATATTCTTACAGGTGTTAAGCCGCAGGAGTCAACAAATCGCAAGATATGCGATGACCTGCCTTATCCGCATGAAATAAAAGCGGATATTCCGGAAAATCTCAGCAACACGGTAATGAAAGCTATGGCAATAGATCTTCACCTGAGATTTGACAATGTTAAAGACCTTTTGGAAGCGCTGAAACAAAATAAAAAAGTTCTGCCTGTTGCGGTTGAGAAAAAAAGAAAAAAACGCAAACGTACAGCCGGCATAGGCGTGGCAGCTCTTGTGCTGGTAGGCGGTATTTTTGCAGGAACATATATGTGGAACAGGGAGAAGGAAGCAGAGACCTTGCCCGATTGTGAACTTACATTATGGTATTGCAAAAGCGGCGATCAGCAGCTGGACGATGCCGAGCTTGCAGCATATACAGATATAGTTGAAGACTTCAATGCCAGCTTTCCGAATGTGAAGGTAAATATTGAGGGCTTTGATGAAAATGAGTATTCCGAGAAGTTGAAAAACAGCTCCGGGCAGCCAAACTTGTATGAGTATACCGATGAAACAGCCGATGCAAAAACACTGTCGCTTAAAAGTATATATAATTCTGATACGGCAAAACAGTGTTCGCTGCTGAAAGATGCCCCGAAATGCTTTGACAAAAAATATGATCAGCTGCCGCTCGGCTTTGCAGCGCCGGTTGTGTTTATCAATACTACATTGTCAGAATATGAAAAAAGCAGTATTTCCGGAATAGAAGATATGCAGGATGCTGTTTCCGGCAGCAGCAAAATAGTAACAGACAGCGAAAAGTTTTCAGATATTTTCGGCGATATGTCTGCACATTACGACGTAAACGGAGCTGAGCAGTTTTTCTCTGAAAATGCTGCGGTCTATGCTGCATATACTACAGAATATCTGTCAGTAAGAGAAAAGCTGCCTGCAAGGTATAAAATGCTTTTCTGCAATACAGATACGGTGCTTTGTCAGTATACGAATATATGGAAAGCTTGCGATCTTGATAAAGATGAAAATAAAGCTTCGCTGAGACTTTTGGAATTTATGCTGAACAATAACGCTCAGGATGAGCTGCACGTAAAGAACATCAGCCAAACCTTGCCGATAAATGATGCTGTGCTTGATGTGTATGTTTCGGTATATGATGATTTTACCGGCTTTTTTGATAATAAAAGTAACTATGTTTTTGTTAAGGAATGATTTACATGAAGATCTGTATGGGATGTATGGAGAAATATGATGATACAGAGCATATTTGTCCTTATTGCGGATATTTGGAGGGAAGCAAGCCGGAGAGTGCACAGCATATGGAGGCCGGCAGCGTGCTTGCTGAAAGGTATATTGTCGGAAAAGTGCTTGGATACGGAGGCTTTGGTGTAACATACATAGGCTGGGATGCCCTTCTTGAGAAGAAGATAGCTATAAAAGAGTATCTGCCCAGTGAGTTTTCAACAAGAATGGCAGGCAAGTGCGAAGTTACGATATACAGCGGTGACAAGCATGAACAGTTTGAAGACGGAAAGAAAAAGTTTATAGAAGAATCCAGAAATCTGGCAAAATTTCATTCGTGCGGCGGTATAGTCAAAGTGTTCGACAGCTTTGAGTGCAACGATACGGCATATCTTATCATGGAACTGCTTGAGGGCGAGACGCTGGCTGAAAAGCTGAAACGGGAAGGAACTATCGCCGAAGAAAAGGCAGTAGAAATGATGCTGCCTATTATAGAGTCATTAAGCGTTGTACACTCGCAGGGAATAATACACAGGGATATATCGCCCGATAATATATTTGTTACTAACAGCGGCGAGGTCAAGCTTATTGACTTTGGCGCTGCTCGTTATGCAACAACAACACACAGCCGCAGTCTTACCGTAATAATAAAGCCGGGTTATTCGCCGGAAGAACAGTACAGAAGCAGGGGAGACCAGGGCAGTCATACAGATGTGTATGCTGTCGGCGCGGTATTGTATAAAATGATAACCGGCAAAACACCGCCTGATGCTTTGGAGAGAAGAGCGTTCTTTGAAAATAAGAAAAAAGATATACTTGAACCGCTCTCAAAATACATTGGCAGCATAAGCGAAAACCACGAAACGGCGATACTTAACGCACTGAATGTACGCATTGAAGACAGGACTCCTGACATGGAGAAATTAAAGGAGGAACTGACAAGCGATGAACCTGTAAAGCGAGTAGCAGGCAGGATAAAGAAAACAGATCTTCTTAAATGGCCGCTGTGGGCAAAGATCACCGTCCCGGCTGTTTCTGTTATGCTGATAGTGTTCGTGGTGTTGTTTGCAACAGGTGTAATAGGATTTGATGCCGACCTGAAAACAGATATAGTCATACCGGAGGGTCAGACCAGAGTGCCGTCGGTCGTGAGCGATGAATATGCTCAGGGCGAGGTAAGAATAAATGAAGCCGGTCTGCTCATGGAAATAAAGGGAAAAGAAGAATCGGAAAATATACCCGAAGACCTGGTTTTGACGCAAGATGTCAACAGCGGATCTATAGTGGCAGAAAACACTATAGTAGGTGTAACAGTCAGCGCGGGTGTCATCATGCAGAGCGTGCCTGACGTTGTAGGCACAGACGGCGAGGAAGCCCTGAGCAAACTGGAGAGCATGGGCTTTGTGGTAAAAACCGAAGAAAAATATGATGATACGATAGCCGAAGGATATGTGTGCAGCCAGAGTCTTGAGGCTAAAAGCAGTGTAAGAAGCGGCAGTGAGATATTGCTTGTCATATCCCTTGGAAAAGATTCTGAAAATATTACAGAAGATACAAAAACAGAAATACCCGATCTTACAGGTATGCAGTTTGAGGATTCTTTGGCATTAGCAAAAGAAATGGGCTTTGCGGTAAAGGTCAGCAGCCAAAGATACAGTAAAGAATATGAGGAAGGACAGATAATTGAACAGTCTCCGAAAGCAGGCACTGAGATATCATCTTCAGAAGTGGTATCACTGGTGGTATCATTGGGCTATGCCAAAGTGGAAGTACCCGATGTTACGTTTATGAAGGAGGAACAGGCGAAGGCTCAGTTGAGCGGATACGGACTGACAGTTGATATAACATACGCAAGCGATGAAACAGTAGCAGCAGGACTTGTTATTTCGCAGACACCTGATGCGGGAACGCAGATAGATCCTGATTCTACTGTAAAGCTTGTGATAAGCACCGGTGCGGCAGCCTTTGAAATGCCCGATGTGACAGGCATGAAAGAAGAAGATGCTGTTGATACACTAAAAGCCAATAGTTTGTCTGTAACGGTAGATTATAAAAAGGATAACAATAAAAGTGAAGGAACTGTTATGACTCAAAGTGTGCAGCCGGGCAGCGATGTGAAGCGCGGTGACAGCATTGTTATAACCGTATGTACACACGATAAAGTAGTCGAGATACCTTACGTTGTAGGAAAAACACAAAAGGATGCCGAGAAGACAATAAAAGATCTTGGATTAAAAGCAAATATTGTTACCGTAAACAGCGATACGGTCGAAAAAGGTCGTGTTATTTCTCAGACACCTGATGCAGGCATAGGTTCTTTTGAAGGCAATATAGTGACCATAAATGTAAGCCTTGGCAAAAGCGAAGAAGAGAAAAAGCCTGAAACTCATAGCACTACTTCTAAAAAAACGTCGGTGACTGCCAGACCTGCGGTTACCACAACTGCCGGGACCGCGGCTGTCACAACTTCAAAACCGGCGGCTGCCACAACTTCTGCCTCTGCCACAACCGTAAAACCTGCTGTTACAACAACACGGGCTCCTGTTGTTACTACATCGGCAGCAACAACGGGCAAAACGCAGGTAACTGTTAATTTTGATGCAAATGGCGGCACTGTCAGCAAGACAAGTGACAAGCTGGTATACGGAGAGCCATATGGCACCCTGCCAACACCAACACGAACAGGATATTCGTTTAATGGCTGGTATACTGCGGCAAACGGCGGTCAGGCTGTAACATCAGAAACAAAGATATCGTCTGCAAACTCGCATACATTATATGCTCATTGGCAGGCAAATAATTATAAGTTGAAATTTGATGCAGCAGGCGGCTCAATGTCATCATCTGACAAAACTCTTGCGTATGGTTCAAATTATGGTGAACTCCCCTCGCCGCAAAAAGATTATTATCATTTTGATGGTTGGTATACTGCGTCAAGCGGCGGCACACAGGTATCATCTTCAACAAAGATGGGTTCACAAGACGTGACTTTGTATGCCCACTGGTCGTATAATACTGTTTCAGAATGGACACTTGCTGCCGATGTACCATCGGGAGCACAGATAGTTGAACAGAAATGGACTTATACCAAAACAGAGAAAAAGGAATCATCCAATGCAAGCGAGAGCGGCTGGACATTGACCGGCACTCGTTGGGATCAGACTTCTTCGGGAACACATACATATGCTTCATTCCCGTCTAATGCAAATAATATAGTATTTGATCCTGACAATTATTATTACAAATTATATAATATCGGCGCTTATTCAAACAGCGAGAGCTCTGATTTCAAACGGGTAGTTAATTCGCAAAGAACAGTAAAATATTTGTATTATCACTGGGTATATGAAATAGCAGGAAATCATAGCGAGAGTAACCGTATAATCGGCGGCTATAAAGGAGAGTATATTCCTTGGTGCGGTTATACTAACAAGTTTGAGGCTTTTGAGCGTGACAACTGGGTAGAGTGGGATAACAATGCAGAGGCATTTTACATACCCGGACACAGCACTTATTCGTATTGGTGGCTTGGCGGTATGGCGGTAATAGAACAATCGTATACCGATTATAAGAAGACTTATTTGTATCAGAAAGTAAGTAATCTTGAATCAACTTCAGAAGTATCGGCCGGCGGACAAATATCCAATGTCAAGAAGTATGTGAAATATCGGAGGAAATAAATGATCCTGCCGATATAGATATGGCTCGGTATATCTGCAAAACGTTAAGGCTGATAGATCTATGGGAGGAATAGAAATGAAAATATGTATGGGCTGTATGAGGAAATATAACTCTGAACTGACTGTCTGTCCGCACTGTGGATATGTTGAGGGTACAAAACCGGAAAAAGCACAGCATATGGAAGCAGGCAACATTCTTGCTGAGAGATATATCATCGGCAAGGTGCTTGGCTATGGCGGATTTGGTGTGACCTATCTTGGCTGGGACGCACTGCTGGAAACAAAACTGGCTATAAAAGAGTATATGCCAAGCGAGTTTTCTACCAGAGCAGCAGGTCAGACCGAAGTGTCTGTATTTAGCGGAGGAAAGGGAGAGCTTTTCAATAAAGGCAAAGCAAAATTTCTTGACGAAGCCAGAAGACTTGCCAAATTCAGCAGCTGCAAGGGAATAGTTAATGTAACAGACTGCATTGAATGTAACAATACAGCCTACATAATAATGGAATACCTTGATGGTGAAACTCTGGAATCAAAGCTGAAGAGGGAAGGAAAGCTTTCAGAAAAAGAAGCGCTTGAAATAATGCTCCCTGTGATAAATTCTTTGGAGGTCGTTCACAAAGACGGCATATTGCACAGAGATATTGCTCCCGACAACATATTCATAACCAAAGATGGACAGGTAAAGCTGATAGATTTCGGCGCTGCGCGTTTTGCTGTAACTCCTACCGATGAGAGCAGAACGGTCATGATAAAAAGCGGCTATTCACCCGAGGAGCAGTATCAAAGCAGAAGCGAGCAGGGAACATACACCGATGTGTATGCTGTCGGTGCTACACTGTATAAAGCTCTTACGGGCGTGGTACCGCCAAACGCACTGGAGAGGCGCGCGGCATACGAAAACACAAAAAAAGATATTCTGCCGGCAGTTTCTCATTATGTAAAGGATATAAGCGACAGCTGCAATATTGCTGTTATGAATGCTCTGAATATCCGCGCCGAAGACCGTACTCAGACTATGGCGGAACTTAGTGCCGAGCTTATGAGCGAAACACCCGCAAAGCGAAAGGGTACAACGATCAAGCGCACAGATAAGCTCAAGTGGCCGCTGTGGCTCAAAATAACCGTTGCTATCCTTGCGGCAGCACTTGTTATATTCGGTATATTGTTTGGAACAGGTGTTATAGGTTTCAATGCAAATGAGAAAGATGATATAGATATACCAGAAGGATATACAAGAGTGCCGTCGGTGGTAAACAATACGGTCAAAGATGGCGATAAAAAGCTGAGAAAAGCAGAACTGCATATGCGCATAGAAGACAAACAGCCTTCAGAGGAAACAGATCCCGATAAGCTTCTGAGGCAGTTTGTAGATGCAGGAAGCGTAGTTAAAAAAGAAAGCGTAGTCGGCGTGGTCGTCAGTGCGGGTATATCAGAACAGATAATTCAGCCCGTTGAGGGCATGGAAAAGGAAGCTGCCGTAAAAATCATAAAGGGTCTTGGCATGGAGGTAAAAACAGTCGAAGAATTCAGCAATACTGTTGCCCCGGGGTATATAGTCTCTCAAAGTAAAAAAAGCGGCGAAAAAGTAAATGAAGGCAGCCGAGTATATCTGGCTGTTTCAAAGGGTACTTATCCCGAAGTCCAGAATGAAAACATCGGTAATGTGCAGATAGACAACTATGTCGGAAAAACATACGATGCACTTGTTGAAGATGCTGCTGAGCAGGACTTTGTTGTTGAGGTATCGCAAAGAATACCGAGCAGTGAATACAAAGAGAACGAGATAATAGATCAGTATGTTTCCGACTGGACGACAGATGACGGCCAGCAGGTGGTTGAAGTTGTTATTTCTGACGGCGATGCGCCGGTAACAGTGCCCGATGTAACATACAGAAAGGAAAATCGGGCGCGTCAGCTTCTGGAATCTTATGGATTTGAAGTCAGTGTCAGCTATGAAGAAAGCGAAAATGTAGCGGCAGGCACGGTCATAGAGCAGACACCGAAAGCAAATAAAAAAGCCGAGAGAAACTCGGTGGTAGAGTTAGTGGTCAGCACTGGTACGCCGTATGATCAGAATATTCCTGATGAAGAACTTAGCGGAAATCTGCTAGGCAAAGTATGTATGGCATCTGACAGAACTACACCGATAAGTCAGGCAAATATCACAATACGCGGCAATGACGAACTTACTATGTCCGCAATGTCAAATTTCTCGGGGAATTATGCTTTAGATCTGCCGGCAGGAGATTACACGGTAGATGTTCAGGCTGCGGGTTATATTGATTTTTCGGGATATATCAATGTTCCTGAAGGTGAGACCGCTTATATGGAAACATTCCTTATGGTCGAGGGCACTCCCGGAGATGAAGGCATAGCAAACGGCTATATTTATGATGCACTTACAGGTTCTACGCTTGAAGGCGTTGAATTATCGATCCGCAGCGGTTGGAACAATACGGAAGAAGGCGATGTTGCAGCAAATACAGAAACAGACAGCTCAGGCTACTATACTCTTGATCTTCCTATAGGAAACTATACTGTTTCAGCATCTAAAAACGGTTATGTTCCGACATCTTTCAATATAGTTGTACAGAGTGAGGACTATCAGACAGAGCAAAACGGCACAATGACACCCGTTACCGAAAACGGCGCTTACAGAATAGTGCTTACATGGGGAGAGGAGCCCAGCGACCTTGATTCTCATGTCTGCGGTACGCTCAGCTCGGGCGATCCTTTCCACGTCAGCTATGAATATATGTTACAAAACGATGGCGATGATACCCTTTGCGTACTTGATGTGGACGATACCGACAGTTTCGGACCGGAAACAGTGACGCTGTGTCCGACTACAAAAGATGCTTACTACTATTTTGTTCACAGATTCAGTGAATATGGTGATCTGTCCTCTTCGGGAGCGCAGGTAAAAGTGTACAAGGACAGTGAGTTGCTGAAGACGTTCAATGTACCTACAAATCTGGGTGACGGACGTTTCTGGAATGTGTTCTCTATAGTTGACGGCGAGATCGTTGTAAACAATACGATCACCGAAGAACCTGATGTGCCGTTAGATTACGGCATAGGAAGCGATAAATTTGATGATGACAACTACTATGAAGACAACAGCAGTGACTATGAAGATGACAGCAGTAACTATGATGACGACAGCAGTGACTATGAAGACGACAGCAGTAACTATGAAGATGACAGCAGTAACTATGAAGATGACAACAACTATATTGATTTTCCGCAAGGAGATCTTGATCTTACAGTTGATGATGTAGGCGCTAATGTTGTTGCAGGCGGTTGGACACACTCTGTGGGTCTGCGGTCGGATGGTACTGTGGTCGCGACCGGAAATAACGAATATGGTCAGTGCGATGTCAGTGATTGGACAGATATTGTTTCAATAGTTGCTGACAGTTTTCATACAGTAGGTCTGCGCTCCAATGGCACTGTAGTTGCAGCTGGTGAACATAATGCATTTGGACAATACGATGTTGGTGATTGGACTGACATTGTAGCGATAGATGCTGGTTCATTTCACGCAGTAGGACTGCGCTCAGACGGCACTGTTGTAACAGCCGGAGGCGACTATTATGGGGAATGTAATGTAGATAACTGGTTTGACATTGTAGCAATAGCCGTCGGTACATCTCATACAGTAGGACTGCGCTCGGACGGTACTGTGGTTGCGGTTGGAGAGAATTCAAGCGGACAATGCGATGTTTCTAACTGGACTGATATTATTGCGATAGCCGCTAGTACATATCACACAGTAGGCTTGCGCTCGGACGGTACTGTTGTAGCGGTCGGTAATAACGATTGTCGGCAATGTGATGTACAGGATTGGACGGACATTGTAGCGGTAGCTGCCGGTACGTTTCGCACAGTAGGACTGCGCTCAGACGGTACTGTGGTGGCTGTTTCATATCTTGATGAAAAGTTAGGCTATTTTGAAGGCTATGAACAGAAAGCTATTGATGTTGACGACTGGACAGACATTGTAGCAATAGCAGCAGGCGATAACTGGACATTGGGTGTAAAATCGGACGGCACGGTAGTATCAACGGGAATCCCTTCCGATGCATCAGATTATCACTTACCTGATTTTGGTCAGACCAATGTTGACGGCTGGACGGACATAAAGACAAACTGAAAAACCATACAGTAAAAGGTCTTAATAATTATGGCACTATGTCAACAGGACATTTGTTTAATATGTATCGATACTTAGACAGCTTGCGCCTTGTTTTATGCTGAGATTTGATCTTTGAAATGATACAAGTAATTTCGGTTTAAATATCTCCACTGTCGTTGCGCTGCCATCAGGTGCTAGTGATCGCAAGATCGTGTGGGTTCAAGTCCCTTCACCTGCACCAGCCGAATAAATTCGGCTTAAAGAAATTTTCATCTTTTACGTTAAGTAGTCACAGCAGCGTAACGCTGCACATTTTTTCGGGGAACAGAGTGATGTTTCCCGATTTTTGTCCCCGTGAATATAGATTGGCATAACTTTCTCCTTGCCTATTCTGCATACTTCATATCGCTCCTCCTTTCCAAAACGAGTCACGCTTGCTTCGCCTGTTCGCTTGCAAGCGTGCTCACGACGGCTTCACTGCGCTGCGGGGCTCGTTTTGGCTTTGTTTGTCACACAATTTTCTAGTTACATCGGGCAGGGTAGTGCGTTTGCATTTTAATATTTTTACATTATCGCAAAAACAAAGCCGCAGATCATTCTGCGGCTGTTCTTATGCACTTTTGAGAAGCACCGACACGCTTCACAAGCACCCGATTTATATTCACAAGCAAAAAGCATCTGTACCATAAAAAGTACAGATGCAACTTTTACATTTTAGATAGCAGTTCCTGTTTTTTATTCTCAAACTCTTCCTGCGAAATAATGCCCTGATCTGAAAGTTCTTTTAATTCTTTCATTTTCTCTCCAACAGTCTGAACAGCTTCCGCAGGCTGCGCGGTCAATGCCGCTTTGGGCGATTTTTTTGCGTCTGCCCAAATAAGCATAGCTATCCAGACTATCACGGTTTCGCCAAACAATGCGTTTATCCATGTTATCGCAATTGTCTGCTCATGCACGTTTCTTCGTGCTACTTTTGTTGGGTACATAAATAGTCTGAATAAAAATCCATACACAATAATAATAAAAAATGAGCAAATATATTGAAACATATATCTATCCTGCCTGCTGAACGCGCTGTTTAAAAAATGTTCAAAATCACCGTCTAGTGCAGCATCAACATTATAGTAATAATCCAGATACTCATAATACTCGGTACGATCGCCATATTTATATTCATCAGTTAGTTCATAATACCACGAACCATATTTACTATCTAGATCACGATAGCGCATATAAGCTTCATGACTTGAATAATAATCATAGTTAATTTTGGCTGCGTAATACACATCGCCAAATGACATCGCACAAAATACTATTAAAGAGATTATTCCCGATATCAACATGATCTTTGAGCACTTTTTAAATGTTTTATCGGCTGCGGTATCTTTTGTTACGCCATATATATTTGTCGTATCTGTATCCTGACATTTTTTACTCAGCTTGATAAGACAAAATATAAAAGCGATTGACATTATAGCGATCACTATTATCCAAGCATGAAATGTATCACAAAACCAGTCCAAAATATTTCCCTCCTTAGGTGAGCTGTTTTTTAAGCAGTTTTATAATGCAGTTGCCGGATGAAAAAACATTTTTTAATTCTAAAATGCTCATACCGCAATCTAAAACAGTTTTTCCTAAACTTTTAAAATCTTCTATTTTTGCTTTGATATTTAAATTCTTGAGCTCTGCTTTTGCCTTTTTGTATACTTCGTCAGCGCTTTCTTTTTCAAATAAAACAGCAAAATCAAGAAGAAATTCGATCCTTGTATCCAGCAGCTTTCTGTTAAGATGATAGTCTACAAATCCTCCGTTTTCCTCAATGAAATTCTGTATCTCCATTTGTAGATTCGGATCAGGAATATTTATGATCACACGGTTATTTTCAAAAGTGGTGTATCTGCTGTTTGCAAGTAGATCGGCAAAAGACTTGTGCCAATCAAAATCATCGTCATGGTAGACAAGTTCTTTCTTAACTTTCAGGTTTCGTACCCGCTGCTGCGTAATACCCAGTATCTTGCTTATTTTGTAATCGGAACATTCAATGTATTGATCTATGGTATTTCCAGTGGCACTTGAATTATTTGCCTGCATCGATCCAATGAGAAATTTGAACATAAGAAGTTCAATGTCGGATTTTGATGCAGACCCGAAGTTGCGATCATAAAAAAGCTTTGCTAATTCGTCAAATGCTTTTTCTTTATCTATTTTGTCAATGTAATTTTTGTAGCCCACATTATTTGACATAATTTATACTTCCTCACTTTAATTCAACAGTATGTACATTTCCAATATACCTCAAAAAAAAAAAAAAAAAAAAAACAGTGAACAAATTGTAAATTATTTGTAAACTGAGAGCTATATATTATGGAACTTTATAATTTGGCTTTGTCCAATGATCTCACATCATCACTTTTGCGGTATCTATTCACAATAGTAATCGTATCTACTGTGACCAGGTACTGTTGTCGCTCAATAGAAATAGCATTATCTGCAAAAGGCGGAATAAACTGGTTTTCTCTTCTTTGCCAATAAACCAATTTGCTTTTGTTGCCCAATTTTGCCCTCAGAACTCAAAAATGCCGATCAAGCGTAATTATTTGTACACAAAAGGCTTGAAAAATATTAAAATATGTGATATAATATAAACATAGCGCATGATGCAAGCTCCGGCGTGCTGCAAATTGCAAGGCGCATTAAAGAAATTTGAGGTTTTTAGGAGGACGGAATGGCGAATTTCACTAAAAAAGCAATAGAGGAGTCTTTTGTAAAGCTTCTTGAAGAAAGGCCGCTTTCAAAAATAACGGTGAAAGACCTCGTGGCAGACTGCGGCATAAACCGCAATACCTTTTATTATTATTTTGAGGATATCCCCGAGCTTATCGAGAACATGGTGGAGGCGGAGGCGCAGCTTATAATTCAGGCTTACCCAACGGTGGAAAAGTTTGAGGACTGCCTTGAAACGGTGATAGACAGGGGACTGAAGAATAAGCGCGCGGTGCTGCACATCTATCATTCTTCCAGCCGCGAGATATTTGAGCTATATATGTGGCGCGTGTGCGACCATGTTATTCATGCCTATGTTACGTCCGTTCTTGGTGAGCGCGTGATAGACGAAAGCGACAGAAAGGTCATAGAATCGTTTCTTTCAAGCCTTGCATTCGGCATAGTTTCAAACTGGCTGAAAAACGATATGTCAGATGATATCCGTGATATGTTCGCGCGGCTTACTGTTCTTAAAAAAGAAATGGTTGAGCAGCTGCTATCGCAGTGAATAAGTATCGCGCTTACGCGCAACCTGCGGAGCTGTTCACCGCTACACTTTATTTTGGTTATCTTCTCATTTTGAATGTGTCAACAGGTTTGCGCATTTTCTTGTTAAGAACTTTTTATATGGTATGGCGTTCCAGAATGGAACGCGGAAAAAGAGCGTTGTGCTACAACTAGGAGAGGCTCTCTCTTGCAAGAGCACAGCGTTCCCGTAGGGAACGCCAGAAGAATTATTTCGCTTTAAATTTGGGGGGCGAAATAATTCTTCCCACGGTCGCTTGCGACCGCTGCCCTCTTTCTAAACAGTCCACAGGGCTGTTTAGAAATTCACCTCTTGCAGAGCGCACGTTGTGTTTCGGGGACTCTGTCCCCGTACCCCTGCGACCCTTTTGAAAAAGGGTCGATCGAAAACTTTTGGTTTCTTGACAAGACTTCAAACTTTTGCGTAACGAGAAAAAATAATGCAGACAAACAAATCAGAATGTCTGAAATTTAGTCATTTGCAGCCTTGTGCCTGTTTTTTGGGCACGGGGCTGTTTTTGCCTCTGTAAAAATTTGTGCCGGCGGAATATACTGTGTAATGAGAACAAAAAACGCTGTGAATTGGAGAGTGACGCATAAATGCGATTTGCAAAAACTGTGGTAAAATGGCGTGTTCCTATTCTGATAGCCGCGGTACTTTTGATGATACCGTCTGTTTTCGGCATTATAGGCACGCGCATAAATTACGATATGCTCACCTATCTGCCCGAGGATATGGAAACTGTAGCAGGTCAGGGCGAGCTTATGGAGGACTTCGGCAAGGGCGCGTTTTCGTTCATAATTGTTGAAGATATGAAACCGAAAGATGTTGCCGCGCTGAAAGAAAAGATCGAGGGCATAGACCATGTTGATACCGCGCTGTGGTATGACTCTCTTGCAGATATAACGGTTCCTATGGAGCTTTTGCCCGACAGCATATACGACGAGTTCAACAGCGAAAACTCAACAATGATCGCTGTTTTCTTTGATACCTCCACATCTTCCGACCTTACAATGCAAGCCATACGCGATATACGCAAGGCGGCAGGGGAGCAGTGCTTTGTTTCGGGGCTTTCGGCAATGGTAACAGACCTTAAAGACCTGTGCGAGAGGGAAGAACCGATATATGTAGGCATTGCGGTTGTGCTTGCCTGCGTTGTAATGCTGCTGTTTCTGGATAGCTGGCTGGTGCCGTTCGTGTTCCTTGCAAGTATCGCGATGATGATAATACTTAACCTTGGCACAAACTACTTTATGGGCGAAATTTCGTACATAACAAAGGCGCTGTCGGCGGTGCTGCAGCTTGCGGTAACAATGGACTACTCAATATTTTTGTGGCACAGCTACAACGAGCAGCAAACAAAATTCAGCGACAACAAAGAGGCTATGGCTGCTGCTATAAAAGAAACGCTCACTTCGGTAGTCGGCAGTTCGATAACAACGGTAGCAGGCTTTATAGCGCTGTGCTTTATGTCGTTCACCATGGGCAAAGATCTGGGCATTGTAATGGCAAAGGGCGTAATACTTGGCGTTCTTGGCTGCGTTACGGTGCTGCCCGCAATGCTTCTGGTGCTTGATAAGCCTTTGCAGAAAACAAAACATCGCTCGCTCATACCGGATATGCACGGCTTTGCAAAAGGCGCGGTGAGAATATTCCCTGTGTTTTTGATAGCCTTTGCGCTGATAATACCACCTGCCTGCTACGGCTACAGCAAGACCAACGACGAAGTTTACTATAACCTGGCAGACAGCCTGCCCGAAGATATGGCGTACATGATAGCGAACAGCAAGCTGTCGGAGGATTTTGACATTGCCTCTACTCATATGGTTTTGGTAAGCGCAGACCTTTCGCCGAAAGCGGTCAAAAATATGACCGATGAAATGGAAAAGGTAGACGGCGTTAAGTATGTGCTGGGGCTGGAGTCTGTAATAGGCTCGCGAGTGCCGCAGGAGATGATACCGCAGTCAGTACTCAGCGTGTTAAAGAGCGATAAATGGGAGCTACTTTTGATAAATTCGCGGTACAAAGTCGCAGGTGAAGAGGTAGGCAAGCAGATAGATGAGCTGAACGCCATTTTGAAAAAGTACGACAGCGGCGGTATGCTCATAGGAGAAGCGCCTTGCACGAAAGATCTTATAGACGTTACCTCGCGAGATTTTCAGGTAGTGAACTTTATATCGATAATCGCAATTTTTGTGATCATCGCGCTGGTTGAAAAGAGCATATCTCTGCCGTTCATACTGATAGCTGTAATAGAGTCGGCAATATTTGTAAACCTGGGTTTGCCGCATTATCTCGGTCAGAGTCTGCCGTTCATAGCGCCTATATGCATAAGCACGATACAGCTTGGCGCAACGGTCGATTACGCGATACTTATGACAACAAGATACAAGACTGAGCGCATAAACGGTCAAAGCAAGAGAGAGGCAGTGCAGACCGCGTTGGCAACGTCCATACCGTCAATAATCGTATCTGGTATGGGACTGTTTGCGGCAACATTCGGCGTGGCACTCTATTCGGACATAGATATGATAGGTTCTATCTGTATGCTGCTTGCGCGCGGCGCTGTGATAAGCATGGTGGCTGTAATATTCGTTCTGCCTGCGCTTTTGATGCTTTGCGATAAACTGGTGTGCGTTACAACTATGGGTATGCGGCATACACGGCAGATAAATTCATTCACACGGAGGTAATTATTATGATACATATCAAAAATGCGTTATTGAAAACTCTTGCGGTCTCGGTATGCGCGGCTTTGGCGGCAGGCGGTGCATATGCCCTATCTCCCGAAAAGCAGGAAGATACCGAAAAAGTTACTAAAGAAACAACGGTCGCGGCAGCTTCTGAAGATACAGGTGCAGTCAAAGACGAGACTGTTTACGTTCTTGCAGGTGCAGACGGCAGCGTGCAGAAGATAATAGTAAGCGACTGGCTGAAAAATACTCTCGGCGCGCAGCAGCTTAGTGACAGCACCACACTTACCGATGTTGAGAACGTAAAAGGCGACGAAAGCTTTGCCTCGGGCAACTGGGAAGCGCAAGGCAATGATATTTATTATCAGGGCAACAGTAACAAAGATCTACCTGTTAGTATGAAAGTTACATACAAGCTTGACGGCAAGGAAGTTTCGCCGCAGGAGCTTTTGGGCAAGAGCGGCAAGGTAACTATCCGTTTTGATTACACAAACAACAGCTATGAAACTGTTGAGATAGGCGGCAAGCAGGAGAAAATTTATGTGCCGTTCGTTATGCTTACGGGCATGATGCTCGATAACGAGGTGTTCAGAAATATTGAGGTTACAAACGGCAAACTTATAAACGACGGCGACCGCAGCGTGGTGGTCGGCATGGCTTTTCCGTCGCTGCAAGAAAATCTTGCGATTGACAAAGAGCAGGTTGAAATACCCGAATTTATAGAGATAACTGCCGATGCAAATAACTTTGCTTTCGGTATGACTATAACGGTCGCTACAAACGAGCCGTTCAGCAAGCTTGATATTGATACCCTGAGCGATACATCAGACCTTGACAGCTCTATGCAGGAAATGACCGATGCAATGAATGCGCTTCTTGACGGTTCGGCGCAGCTTTATGACGGTCTGGAAACTCTTCTTGAAAAGGCAGGGGAGCTTTCTGAGGGTGTAGATAAGCTTGCGGCAGGCTCTCAGGAGCTTAAAAACGGCTGTGATACCTTAAATAGCGGCGCAGGCACACTTCAAAGCGGCGCACAGCAGCTCAGCGACGGGCTGAATACTCTTTCTGCAAATAACGATACTCTGAACGGCGGCGCAAAGCAGGTGTTTGAAACGCTGCTCTCTGCTGCCGATACTCAGATAGCCGCCGCAGGGCTTAAAGTGGCAAAGCTCACTATTGAAAACTATGCAAAAGTGCTTGATGAAACTATTGCTTCTTTAGACAAAAACACTGTGTATCAGCAGGCTTTAGATACCGTTACAAAGGCGGTAGAAGAAAAGCGCGGCTATATAACACAGCAGGTGACAGCGGCAGTAAAGCAGCAGGTAACAGAGCAGGTAACGGCAGCAGTTAATCAGCAGGTAAGCGAAAAAGTTACCGCCGCGGTAAGAGAAACTGTAAGAGCCGCTGTATTGCAAAATGTTTTGAATATGACTACAGAAGACTATGAAAAGGCGGTCGCGGCAGGAATTATTGACACAGCCACCGCCGCGCAGATAAATGCCGCCGTAGATCAGCAGATGAAAAGCAAAGATGTACAGCAGCAGATACAGGCAAACATCACCGCGCAGATGAAGTCGCAGGAAATTCAAGATACTATAGCCGCCAACACCGATGCGCAGATGAAAACCGCCGCGGTAAAGAAAACTATTGCAGACAACGTTGAAGCGCAGGTGAAGAAAGCCGTCTCTGATAATATGGCATCCGATGAGGTGCAAAGCAAACTTGCAGCCGCCGCAGAGGGCGCAAAGTCGCTGGCGGAGCTGAAAAAGTCGCTTGACAGCTACAATACGTTCTATCTGGGTCTGCAAACGTATACCAAAGGCGTTTCGGACGCGGCGGCAGGGGCGGCAGCTCTTGAAAGCGGCAGCAGCGACCTGAAAGAAGGTGCGCAAAAGCTGTGCAGCGGCGCGCAGGAGCTTAATAACGGCGTGCTTACGCTTAAAGAGTCAGTGCCTGCACTTACCGAGGGCGTAACGCAGCTTCGTGACGGCGCACAGCAGCTGAGCGACGGGCTGAAACAGTTCAACAGCGAGGGCATACAAAAGATAGTCAGCGCCCTTGACGGCGACCTCGGCGGATTGATAGAGCGGCTGAAAGCGACCGTCAGCGTGTCGCAAAACTATAATAACTTCTCCGGCATAGAAAGCGGTATGAGCGGTCAGGTACGCTTCATTTACCGAACGGAGGAAATTGAGTAAAGCAACAGAGTAAAAATATCATTGTTTCGCTTTTTATGTTATAATGATAAAAGAGTTTAGGAGTAAGCGAAATATTTTCTTAAAAACTTCCACTGTCGTTACACCGGGCAGGGTAGTGTGTTTGCCCGTTAATATTTTTATATATCAGCAAAGAGAAAGCCGCAGATCATTCTGCGGCTATTTTTATGCGCTTTTGAGGAACACAGGCACATTCGCATCGAACGCCTATCACAACTTTTGCGATATCTGTTCATAATAGTCTCTGTATCTACTGTAAATAGGTACTGTTGTTGCCTATAGAAATCGCAACACCTGCAAAAGGATGAGAATCTTCTACTATCTGACAGTCTGCAAAAAGGACGATATTCGCTTTACTTTCAAGGACGGAACGGAAATAAAGGCGTAACAGAATAAGGCAAAGGCAGCACTCGGAAGAAATTTCGAGTGCTTTTAAATGTTTGCGAATGTAACTTATTTTAAGCTGATAATACAACCTATTTAGCACGTGATTTTTCGTACAATCTTCCCGAAAATGACGGAATAGATAATATAAACTTCCCTTTTTTACCTGTTACAGATTTTGACAGAATTGAGTTTCCGCCATATTTTTGTTCATCTGTATCAAGCAAAGTGACAAGTTCTTGAGCGTCCTCAATTTCCATTTCATAATCGGCAATTTTATCGGAAAAGTTAAATACTGCGATCAATGTCTGTTCCTTGCTTTTGCGCAGAAAAGAGTAAACACATTTCTTTTCAAGATGACAGTCGATCCACTTAAAGCTGTCCTCATCGTAATCGTCCCAAAGTGCAGGATTGTTTAGGTATATGTGATTAAGTTCTCTGATATATTTGTAAAAGGCGTCGTGAATAGGATAATGAAGCATATCAAAATCTTGACCTCTGTTTTCATTCCATTCACGGAATTGAGCAAACTCTCCTCCCATAAAGTTCAATTTCTTTCCGGGGTGTGCCGTCATATATAGATACAAGGCTCTTGCTTGTGGAAATTTCTGTTCATAATCCCCGTTCATTTTCTGAATTATCGTCGCTTTACCGTGAACATTCTCATCGTGAGAAAACGGCAGTATAAATCTTTCGCTTTGAAAGTACATCATACTGAAAGTAAGTTTGTGGTACTGCGCTGCCCTGTCATATGGAGCAAGGCGAAAATAATCAAGAGTATCATTCATCCACCCCATATCCCACTTATAGTCAAATCCAAGACCGCCTTCATTTACCGCACCAGTTACGTTAGGGTAAGCCGACGAGTCCTCTGCGATAAGCATTACATCAGGAAATCTTTCTTTCAGACCGCTGTTCAGATTTTTGATAAATTTAATAGCAGACCGATTTTCACCGCGTTCTTTATTACCTTGCCAGTAAAGTAAATTACTTACTGCTTCAAATCGCAGCCCGTCAAAATGAAATTCACTAAGCCAATAGCAAGCTGCGGATTGAAGAAAACTGCACACTTCACCGCGGGAGTGCATAAAATTGCAGCTTCCCCATTCGCTGTACCCAACATCGGAGTAAGGATATTCATACAAAGCTGTCCCGTCATAGTTCCACAGCGCATAATCATCAACGGCAAAGTGGACAGGTACAAAATCTATAATAACACCGATATTATTTTTGTGGCATTTATTAACAAAAGTTCTTAGTTCATCAGGCTTACCGTATCGAGATGTAGGTGAAAATAACCCCGTTGCCTGATAACCCCAAGACGCGTCAGACGGATATTCGTTAAGGGGCATAAGTTCCACATAATTGTAGCCGTTTTCTTTGATATAGGGTATCAGCACATCTGCAAGTTCGGCATAGGAGTACAGTTCTCCGTTATCTTTTCTTTTCCAGGAGCCGAAATGTATCTCGTAAATGTTGACGGGTTTTTCAAAATGTTTTCCTCTGCTGTTCAGCCATTTCTTATCACGGAATAATGATGTATTCAATTTTGCTATGCGCGAGGCATTCCCCGGACGAAGTTCCGAATAAAAAGCATATGGATCGCAATGGTCAATATATGAGCCGTCTTTTTTGTAAATACGGTACTTATACATCTGCCACTCTGATGTGTTTGAAATAACACACTCCCAAAAGTTGCCGTCATATATTTTGTTCATCGGCGTTTCCGTCCAGCTGTTAAATTCGCCTATTACGGAGATCTTTTTCGCGTTCGGTGCAAAGGTGCGAAAAGTAGTAACGCCATTATCAAAATGCGCGCCAAGAAAACGATATGCCTCAAACTCGCTGCCCATATAGAAATTGTAAAAATCCATATTTTCACCTCAAAAGTTATCCAACGGCAGTTGCCTTTTTTCTACTGATCATAGTATAATAGAAAATGAAGAAAAACTCAACCGTCATTTTGTTATAACTGTTGGAAAACCGACCGATTTAGAAAATAGTGGGGTAATTATGGATAAGAGAATAGAAAAAACGAAAAACGGAATATTCAATGCTTTCATTGAGCTGCGGTCTAAGAAACCGTTAGAGCGTATCAGCGTAAAGGAACTTTGTGAACTTGCTAACATTAACAAGTCCACATTCTACGCGCATTATCTTGATATTTACGACCTGTCTGACAAGATCGAAAATGAGATAACCGCACAGATAATGAATGAAATCAACGTTACCGACTTAATAAACAGACCTGAAAATCTGCCCAAACAGCTTGCTGTCCTCTATACTTCAAAGCGATCGCTTATCTCAACAATTTTTTCAGGGAGCAGAACGCAGGAATTGCCTAAAAAGATACTCAATGTGACAATGGAACGGATAAACGAAGTATACTCTGAACTCGCAGATGAAAAATTTAAAATAATGCTGACATACAGCGTTTACGGCGGCTATTATGCTTTCAATGAAAACAGGAATTGCCCCGAACAGTTTCTTATAAGTACACTTGGCGAAATTTCTGAAAGGTTGTTTTTAGTAAAAAAATGAATACATAAACATTCAAAAGTATCAAGTCCTACTGCATTTTCAAGCAAAGCGACATTATCATATTGCGAAAGCCACGGAATAAAGTCCAAAACCATATGCGGTCACACAGTCCGCAGATCTTTTGTTTGTTTTTAACAATTATTAGTGGCAAAATATGTTTGTATCCACAAAAATGATTGAAAGTCATTGACTTATATTCAATGAACGTGATATAATAAAATTGCAAAATGAGGGGTGATAATGTGACTAACAGACAGCTTGCCGCTATGGAAACCAGAAAAAAGCTTCTTGAAGCGGCAAAAAATATAATACGCGAAAAAGGGCTGATTAACACATCGATCGAGGAGATAACAAAAGCCTGCGGCGTTTCAAACGGCACATTCTATACCTATTTCAAACGCAAGGAAGATGTGGTTTTTGAGTTGAGTCGGGAGATGTATCAGGGAATTTATGAGGAAGCACAGGCACATGACGGTCCCTTTATGGAACGACTTATATTTTACATGGTAAATTTCTCCGGACACATTGAACGTGACGGGCTGAAGCTCTGTCAGGAATGGGTGCGAAACACCGTAGACCCTGATCTCGTGGAAACTCCATACAACAAAAACAAACTCTATATGGATATTGATTCCATGAAGGGTATGATCGAAAAGGGAATTGAACGGGGTGAACTGACGGGCGATACACCTGTAGACGCGCTTGCAAACGCATTGGTAGATGTGATCTACGGCGAAATGCTTTGCTGGGATATGTCCGGCGGTGCATACAGCTTTGAAGAACGCACAAAAGAATTTTGCGATCTGTTTTTACCGACCATGATACGACGTGTGCAGTTCTGGGGCTACTATGAGATTGAATATATGGATTGCCAGAAAAAAAGTGACAGCAGTGACGATTCGATA
>CANQKD010000019.1 GCA_947624375.1 uncultured Clostridia bacterium
CATACTTTTCAAAACGCTCGTCTTGCTTCTTGCTTCTGGATCTCTTGCTTCTAGTAGCTGAGGCAAGAGGCAAGAAGATGCTTTTTATAGTTTTGCGCATACTTTTCAAAACGCTCGTCTTGCTTCTTGCTTCTGGATCTCTTGCTTCTAGTAGCTGAGGCAAGAGGCAAGAAGTTGGCAAGGCAGTGTTCGCACGTTGTTTTAATATTGTGTGTATTATTTGCGCTTACGCGCAAGCCTGCGGAGCTGGTTAACGCCCCACCAAAGTTGCCTCGCCAAAATGGAAAAGTTTTCGATTGACCCTTTTTCAAAAGGGTCATCATGGGTCGTAGCGTATGCAAGCATACGCCGGGCGGGAAGCCCATTGTCGCCTGCGTTCGCTTGCGCACGCTGCCGCAGTACGGCGAAATCCCATAACGGCAGGCGCTCTGAGAGGGGTGAATTCAGAAACAGTCCGGTGGACTGTTTCTGGAAGAGGGCAGCGACTGCATAGCAGTCGCGGGAAGAATTATTTCGCTTTTAAATTTTGGGGGCGAAATAATTCTTCGGGCGTTCCCAACGGGAACGCTGCTCCTGCAAGAGAGAGCCTCCCCTATGGAAAGACCTTAGCTTTTCCCCCTGTGCGCGCTTGCGTGCGCAATAGCATTGTTAAAACTTTGCGCTTACGCGCAAGCCTGCGGAGCTGGTTAACGCCCCACCAAAGTTGCCTCGCCAAAATGGAAAAGTTTTCGATTGACCCTTTTTCAAAAGGGTCATCATGGGTCGTAGCGTATGCAAGCATACGCCGGGCGGGAAGCCCATTGTCGCCTGCGTTCGCTTGCGCACGCTGCCGCAGTACGGCGAAATCCCATAACGGCAGGCGCTCTGAGAGGGGTGAATTCAGAAACAGTCCGGTGGACTGTTTCTGGAAGAGGGCAGCGACTGCATAGCAGTCGCGGGAAGAATTATTTCGCTTTTAAATTTTGGGGGCGAAATAATTCTTCGGGCGTTCCCAACGGGAACGCTGCTCCTGCAAGAGAGAGCCTCCCCTATGGAAAGACCTTAGCTTTTCCCCCTGTGCGCGCTTGCGTGCGCAATAGCATTGTTAAAACTTTGCGCTTACGCGCAAGCCTGCGGAGCTGGTTAACGCCCACATTTACATATTCCAACAATTATATGCCACTAAACTCCACCCTCCCACTAGCCACCCAAAAGAGAGACCGCTGGCAGAATATTCTTCCGACGGCGTGGGGGAGAAACGTGCAAAGGCATGATGGCGTGTTCTTGCCCTATTAGAGGTTAGAAGTGAGAGGTTAGAGGTTAGAAATGGTTTTGCGGCTTTAGCGCGTGCTCACCATTTCTGCGGTTTACCGTTAGAAGCAAGATGCAAGAATTATTTGTGCTGCTTTCGCAGCAAGCCTGCGGAGCTGTTAAACGCCCACATTTACATATTCCAACAATTATATGCCACTAAACTCCACCCTCCCACTAGCCACCCGAAAGAGAAATCGCTGGCAGAATATTCTTCCGACGGCGTGGGGGAGAAACGTGCAAAGGCATGATGGCGTGTTCTTGCCCTATTAGAGGTTAGAAGTGAGAGGTTAGAGGTTAGAAATGGTTTTGCGGCTTTAGCGCGTGCTCACCATTTCTGCGGTTTACCGTTAGAAGCAAGATGCAAGAATTATTTGTGCTGCTTTCGCAGCAAGCCTGCGGAGCTGTTAAACGCCCACATTTACATATTCCAACAATTATATGCCACTAAACTCCACCCTCCCACTAGCCACCCGAAAGAGAAATCGCTGGCAGAATATTCTTCCGACGGCGTGAGGAGTGAGCCGTGGTTGAGGGGTGGTGGTATGTAGGTGCAGTTGATATGAAAAGTAAATTTTTCCGCAGTACATTTCAAGTCTAATTTCTGCACTACTGACCTCCGTTGCCTTACAAACAAAACCTATGCGTATTTCGCTATTTAGCCTCTACCACAAAGGCACGAAGTTCCGAGCGAAGAGGTCGCGGCTTTTCACCAAGGCTCAGCGCGTGGTCGTAGGTGTCGGGTACAGCGGTCGCAAGCGACCGCTACCCCTCGAAAAGAAATGCGCAAACGTATTAGCATACTCAAAATGAAAAGATAACCAAATTAAAGTTGGGCGGTGAACGAAAAAAGTCCGTCACACCGCAAGGTGTGCGCCGCCGACCGTTTTTGGCGGCGAGGGATTTTTTCGGCACTTGACCGACTGCTCGCAGGCGGTCAACGTATGCGCTCCAGCGCGCTGCGAAAGCAGCAACATTATTACGAACATAAGTTGAAATTACAACTTCTTGCCTCTTGCTTCTATCTCAAAACCGCACAAATAGCGGCTTTGCTCAAACATAGCAAAACCGTTTCTAACTTCTAACATCTAACTTCTTATCGCTAACTGCGCCTTTTATTACTTGTGAAAAAATTGTTTCTAATTTACTATAAACCGCTTCTCTTATTCTAAAGGGGGAAAACAAATGAAGTATTCAAACGACGAGATACTGCAATATGTCAGAGAGGAGGACGTCAAGTTCATCAGGCTTGCGTTCTGCGACGTTTTCGGCAAGCGCAAAAATATCTCTATCATGCCCGATGAGCTGCCGCGCGCGCTGGAGTACGGCATTGCTATTGACGGCTCATCTGTGGCAGGCTTCGGCAGCGACGTTCACTCCGATCTGCTTTTGCACCCCGACTGCTCTACGATAGCTCAGCTGCCATGGCGGCCGGAGCACGGCAAGGTGGTTCGTATGCACGCGACGATCTCTTACCCCAACGGCAAGGTATTTGAGTGTGACACGCGCAGCCTGCTGATAAAGGCGATCGAAGAAGCACGTGCGGCAGGAAAGCGCTTTGCGTTCGGCTCGGAGCAGAAGTTCTACTTGTTCAAGCTGGACGAGAACGGCGAGCCCACGAAGATACCCTACGACAACGCAAGCTACATGGACATTGCCCCCGAGGACAAGGGCGAAAACGTTCGGCGCGAGATATGCCTTATGCTGGAGCAGATGGGCATACGCCCCGAAAGCTCTCACCACGAGGAAGGCCCGGGGCAGAACGAGATAGCCTTCCGCTACTCTGATGCTCTTACGGCTGCTGATGATGCGATGACTTTCCGCACGGTAGTAAACACTGTAGCGCGCAGGTACGGTCTTTGCGCGGATTTCAGTGCGAAGCCGCTTGACGACTGCTCGGGCAATGGTTTTCACATAAATATGTCGGTACGCTCGGATGACGGCAGTGATGACCTTTGCTACATGATAGCAGGCGTACTTGACAAGATATGCGACATGACGCTTTTCATGAACCCCACCGAAAATTCATACAGGCGTTTTGGCAGCAACAAAGCTCCCGAATACGTTTCGTGGTCGAGCGAGAACCGCTCACAGCTGGTACGCATACCTGCGGCGATGGGTGAATACCGCCGTGCTGAACTGCGCTCGCCCGATTCGACTGCGAACCCGTATTTGGCATACGCGCTGATAATATACGCAGGTCTTTACGGCATACAGAACAGGCTCGAGCTGCCTATGGTGGCGGACTTCAATCTATACAAGGCTGACAAAGAGACTCTGGAAAAATACAGACGGTTGCCCGAGAGTCTTGCGGCGGCGAGAAAGCTGGCGTGCGGCAGCGAGTTTATAAAACAGCACATTCCCGAAAACATTCTTGACATTTACTGCGGCAAATAATCAACATTTTTCTCTATATATAACATCTACCAAAGGAGGGGAGCATATATGGGCATAGTCGTGCGGTCTTACAGCGTGCTGGTGGTATCGGCGGTCAGCTCATTCAACGATGCTCTCCCGGAGCTTTTGCCGACCGAGCGTTTTTACCCGGTGACGATAACGGGCAGCATAAGCGCTGCAAAACGCGAACTTGCCGAGCGCTCGTATGATCTTGTTATAGTAAACTCTCCGCTGCCGGATGATGTAGGCATACGCTTTGCTATAGATGCAGGGGGAACATCGTCTTCGGTGCCGATGATAATCGTTAAAGGCGAACACCTGCCCGACATTTACGAGAGGGCGACGGCGCACGGGATATTCACGCTGCAAAAGCCTATATCGCGGTCGATGTTCACGGTATCGCTCGGTTGGATGTGCGCTTTGCGCGAGAGGCTGCGCAAGTTTGAGAAGAAAACGCAGACCATTGAAGAAAAAATGAGCGAGATAAGGCTTGTAAACCGCGCAAAATGGCTGCTTATGACAGAGCTGAAGATGGAAGAACCCGATGCGCACAGGTACATTGAAAAGCAGGCGATGGACAGGAGCATTACGAAAAAAGCAGTTGCAGAGGAGATAATAAGCTTATACTCATAAATGGAAAAGAAGCCGTTAAGGGGCTTCTTTTTTGTGTGGGTATATATCGTTGCTGCTTTCGCAGCGCGCTGGAGCGCACACATTGACCACCACAATGCGCAAAAGTTTTAAGTCTTGTCAAGAAAGCAAAAGTTTTCGATTGACCCTTTTTCAAAAGGGTCACGGGGCGTGGGACAGAGCCCCCGTCGCCGTCCGCAGACGGCGAAAGCCCCATACGTCAGGCGCTCCGAAAAAGGTGAATTGTGAAATAGTCCGGTGGACTATTTCACAATGAGGACAGCGGTCGTAAACGACCGCGAGAAGAATTATTTCGCCCAAAAATTTAAAAGCGAAATAATTCTTCGGGCGTTCCCTTTGGGAACGCTAATCCCATGCAAGAGAGGGATTTCCCTTTGGGAAGACCTTAGCCCTTGTTCCTGCGCGCGCTTGCGTGCGCAATAGCTTTGCGAAAACCTTATTCTTTACCCTGACTATTTTGCCTTTAATACCCCACCAACATAATATTCTTAGAGAAATTGCCGGAAGAATATTCTACCAGCAATTTCTCAGTTAGGTGGCTAGTGGGTGGACTACTAAAAGCAAGAGATACAGAGACAGGATGTGGGAGATTTTCACTTTGTACGGCGTTCCATAATGGAACGCGGAAAGAAAGCGATGCGCTACAACTAGGAGAGGCTCAGCTATTAGAGGCAAGATAACGAGAAGCAAGAGGCAAGAAATTGCTTTTTACGGTTTAGCGCAATTTTTTCAAAACGCTCATCTTGCCTCTTGCCTCTTTCTAAACCGCAGGAATGGAGAGTTTGCGCGAAGACAGAAAAAGTTTTTTCTAACCTCTAACATCTTACTTCTAACCTCTAGCAGCGGCGCGCACGTTGTGTTTCGGGGAGCTCTGCCAGCGTTCGCTTGCGAACGCTACACCCCTGCAAGCCTTGGCAGTTGCGAAGCAACTGTAAAAAAGAGCTTGACCGAAAACTTTTGGTTTCTTGACAGGATTTAATACTTTTGCGTACTGTGGATAATAAAGGAAAAAAGCCCGTCACACCGCAAGGTGTGCGCCGCCGACCGTTTATGGCGGCGAGGGCTTTTAGATGCGCGCTTTGTTGTTAAGCATGGAAGAAGCCTCGCAGAGGGTTCTTCGACACGTTGCCAGACTGTTCACAGTCTGGCAACGTGTGCGCTCCTGCGCTGCGCGTAAGCGCGAATATTACTTTTTAAAACAGCACCTTCTCCATTCCCACGCATTGGAATACCCCGTTTTGCTTTGCGCCCTCGCCTGTGCGCGCGTACCCCAGCTTTTCATAGAAGCCCACCGCCTCAACGCGGCTGTCTATAACTATCTTTTTGTACCCCAGCAAGGCTATCCACTCCTCCGCCTGCCGCACTGCCATTTTGCCAAGCCCCTTGCCGCGGTATTCGGGCAGAACTACCACCCTGCCCAGCGTTACGGCGTTTTCGCCCACCTCGTAAAAACGGCAGGTGGCGACGGGGTAGCCGCCGTCGAGCAGGACTATATATTTTGTGCCGTCGCAGTCGTGCTCGTCAAACTCCTCGCGCAATGATATGCCGCACTGTCGGTTCATGCCCTGCACCCTCACCGAGTACGCCCCAGCGCGCTGCCACTCCTCCTGCGCACGCATGACTTCTATGTTCATCTAAACATCTCCTTTTTTACTTGTCAACTATCGGCAGCCATATCTGACTTTTGTAATCCTCCGCCGTCATGTCGCCGCTCGGGTATGCCTCTATGTCCATTTCATAGGTCGGCTGATGATCCGAAACGGGCAAAAATTCCGCCGAGATCTCGTGCCACAGATCTTGTATTGCTTTCGGCATCGCGCCCGTGCATTCAAATTTCAGCCAAGTTCTTTTGGGTATAACGCTTACACGAAAGCCCTCCGGCGCGGCGGTGTCGGGAGAACACTGAACCGCAATGGCGTAATCAAAATGCTCGTTATCGCTATGACCGTTTCCATAGCAAATGCCGAAAACGTATGTCCTGTCAAGAGCGTATTGAAGCAGAGTTTCAATAGTCCCGTCACGCAGCGATTTATCCCAGAACTCCGGGATAGTGTTTTGCTCGTCCGCGACCTGCTGCCGCTCGACCTTTTCCAGTACCGTGAATGATTCTTTTACAACAATTTCGTAATTCATAGAATTACCGCCTTTCAATATGATCTGCACTTTAAGGCGGGAAAACGACCGCAGTCGGGCATTACTTCTCTTTGCCTGCGACGGCGCAACACCGTGAAAACGCGTGAACGCCCTTGTAAAGCTTTCGGGCGAGGCAAAGCCGTATTTCAAAGCCACATCAATGACCTTTGTGCCTGTTTTAGCAAGCTCGTCTCCTGCAAGGGTCAGCCGCCGATTGCGAATGTATTCGCCTACTGTAATACCGCAAAGAATATAAAACATCTTCTGAAAATAGTATGGAGAAAGAGCCGCCTGCCGTGCGATCTGCCCGAGGTCAAGCTCCTGCGTTATATTTTCTTCAATGTAGTCTATAGCCTTCTGAATACCCTCCGCAAGTCCCATTTTTCGCCATCCTTTCAGTGCAGTTATATTGTACCATAAAAACGCGGCGGTTTCATGACAATTTGTGCTTTGTTGTGTTAGTACTATTATAATACAAAACCGCGCAAATGTCTACTGCTTGTAATGCGGCGAAAAATATGTTATACTATTTATATACTCGTTTTTGGGGGAGAAAATATGAACAACATAAAAATGCGCATTATTGCCGCTTTAATGCTGCTGGCGGCGGTGATGTTCTCGGGCTGCGGCAACAGCGGCAATACTGCAAATTCTGCAAATGTAACTTCTAAAGCTTCGGTAACAACTGTAACTGCGGCAAGCACGTCCGGCACTGCGGCGACCACGCCAAAAACCACAGAGGCTGCAAAAGAAACACAGACTGACATTACATCGCAAGCCGATGAGATTGGAAACGCTCCTGCGCATGACCAATACTATTACGATGTGGAAAACGTGGTTCTATACCTTGAAGAATACGGCGAGCTGCCGCCCAACTACATTACCAAAAAAGAGGCGGAGGAGCTGGGCTGGGTCGGCGGTTCGGTGGAGGACTACAAGGACGGTGCGGCGATAGGCGGCGACCGCTTTGGCAACTACGAGGGGCTTTTGCCCGAGGCTGACGGCAGAAAATACACCGAGTGCGACATTGACACCGACGGCTACCCTTCGAGGGGTTCGCGCAGGCTGGTCTTCTCAAACGACGGTTTGTATTTTTACACTGCCGACCACTATGAGACGTTCTCGGAAGTGACTGTTACGAAAGACGGTGATGTGATATGGTAAATAACCGCATTGTGCTTGACTGCCGTATGTTTTTTGAGCGAGGCGAGGCGCACGACTACCTTGCTAAAAAGCTGGCTTTGCCCGGATATTACGGCAGAAACCTTGATGCGCTTTACGACTGCCTGAGCGGCGTTAAAGGCGAGATAGTTTTTCTTCACGCTGATGAGATCGACGGCGGCTATGCAAAAAAGATACTTCGTGTTTTTGAAGACGCCAAAGAACAGTACCACGGGCTTGCTGTAACATATAAGGACGGACAAACATGAAAAATAGCGAAAACAGACTGAAAATTTTACTCTCGGTATGCGAGCTTTTACTGGTGGGGATATGCACTGTGATAGCTTTGCTCTCGCCGATAGAAACTACCGCGGTGAAGATAGCAGGCTCGTTTGCGTCGGTCGTGATAGTGAGCGCGGCAGCATGGTTTTTTCCGCTGCGGTTTTACATCTTCGCACTTATATTTCACTTCTTTGCCGCGCCGCTGGGTTCGGTGATAAATCTGTACAAATATCTGGGCTGTTATGACAGGATAGTACACTTCCTGAGCGGCATAGTTCTGGCGGAAGCAGGGTTTATACTGATAAGCCGCATTTTCAAAAAGCGCAGTATGAAAAACGACATCACGGTGATGCTGATGTTCGCGTTTTTCTTCTCGGCGGCGTGCGCAGGCTTCTGGGAGATATACGAATTTACCGCCGACAATCTTCTGCACATTGATATGCAGGGCAGCAACACAAACACGATGGGTGACATAGTCTCGGGCGTGCTGGGCGCGGCGACATACACAGCGGCATACTTTATATATTTTAAACGCAATAAAAACGCTGGTCTCATTTAAGAGATCAGCGTGATTTTTTGTACCGAAAATCGTGGGTTATCTATTATGCCTGCCTTACTATTGGGGGAGACCCTTTTGGAAAAGGGTCTTCCCCCAAACCCCCTCACTAAAACTTCTATATTTTTGGCGAGGGGTAATTATACTGTCTAATTTACTTGAATTTTATAGTTTATTGCTGCTTTATAAAGATAAATTACCCCTCGCCAAAAACAATGGAAAAGTCTTTGGAAAGGGGTATGGGGAATAACCTTTCTTCAGAAAGGTTTTCCCCAAAAGAAAAACAGGTACATAAGATAACTCTCGGTTTATCAGTCTAAAGATTTCATGGTAGGGAAGAGGAGGACGTCGCGGATAGCGGGGGAGTTAGTGAGGAGCATAACGAGTCTATCGATGCCGTAGCCAATGCCGCCTGTGGGGGGCATACCTATCTCCAGCGCGTGGAGGAAATCCTCATCTATGCGGTTGGCTTCCTCGTCGCCCTGCGAGAGCAGTTTTTCCTGCTCTACAAATCTTTCTCGTTGGTCAACGGGGTCGTTGAGTTCGGAATAGGCGTTGCACATTTCCCAGCCGTTTATATAAAGCTCAAATCTTTCGACCTTTTCGGGGTCATCGGGCTTTTTCTTGGTAAGCGGTGATATTTCTATCGGGTGATCCATAATAAACGTTGGCTGCAAGAGGTGTTCCTCGGCAAATTCTTCAAAAAACAAATTCAGAATATCGCCCTTTTTATGCCGCTGCTCGTACTCTACATGGTGCTCGTCGGCTACCTTTCTTGCCTGCTCTAAAGTTTCTATCTCATCAAAATCTACGCCGGAATATTTCTTGACAGCCTCGGTCATGGTGAGTCTTTCAAACGGCTTGCCGAAGTCTATTTCAAGCTCACCGTACTTGACTATATCGCTGCCGCAGACTTCTCTCGCCAAATATCTGAACATACTTTCGGTAAGCTCCATCATGCCGTGGTAGTCTGTATACGCCTGATAGAGTTCCATAAGGGTAAACTCGGGGTTATGGCGCGCATCTACGCCCTCGTTGCGGAAAACTCTGCCTATTTCATAAACTCTTTCAAGACCGCCGACTATAAGTCTTTTAAGATATAGCTCGAGAGAAATACGCAGCTTTATATCCTCATTCAAAGCGTTATAGTGGGTATCGAAGGGTCTGGCAGCCGCACCGCCTGCGTTTGAAACGAGCATGGGCGTTTCGACTTCCATAAAGCCTCTGCCGTCTAAAAATCTGCGGATAGAAGCGATAATTTTAGAGCGCTTCACGAAAGTATCGCGCACCTGCGGATTACAGATAAGGTCTGTATATCTCTGGCGGTAGCGCATATCCTGATTTTTAAGACCGTGCCACTTTTCCGGAAGAGGGGCAAGCGATTTTGAAAGCAGTGTTATGCCTGTGGCGTGGAGGGATATTTCGCCTCTTCTCGTGCGGAAAACAAAGCCTTCAACGCCTGCGATATCGCCTATATCCCACTTTTTGAAGTCGGCAAAATTTTCTTCGCCTATTTCATTGAGGCGGACATAGACCTGAATCCTGCCCTTGGCATCTAAAAGGTCTATAAAATTCGCCTTGCCCATATCGCGGCGCGACATAATTCTACCTGCTAAGCGATGGGTAGTTCTTTCGGCTTCGAGCTTTTCTTTCAAAAGCTGCTCATCTTCGCCGCACTGCTCTTTCACGCGCGCTTCAAGCGTTTCATACTCTGCCTTAGCTGCGGCGGTATTTGTAGTAACGTCGTACTTTGTAACTGCGAACGGGTCTTTGCCTGCGGCTTTAAGGTCGCTCAGCTTATCCATTCTTATCTTCTTATAGGTATTTAATTCCTCGGCGGTAAGCTCTTCCTCTTCGGGGAGGATCTGCTCGCTGATGTCACTCATTTATTTCCTTCCTTTCGTTTCTCTCGAAACTTCCATAACTTCAAATTCTACTATTCCCATCGGGGTATTTACGTCAAACACATCTCCTACTTTGGAGTGCATGGCGGCTTTGCCCACGGGGGATTCATCGGATATTATGCCGTTTTCGGGGTCGGATTTGGACGATGAATCTATTATATACGTTTCAAGTGAGCCGTCGCTGCGGTCTTTAAGGACTACGCGAGAGCCCAGATTGACTTCATTTTCGTTTATATCGCTCTCGTTGACTATTACAGCGATACTGAGCTGATATTCTTTTTCTTTTATCTCGCTTTCGAGGGCTGCCTGCTCATCTTTGGCGGCATCGTACTCGGCGTTTTCGGAAAGGTCGCCGAAAGAACGGGCTTCTTTAAGTTTTTCTGCCACCTCGCGTGATCTGACGGTCTTTAAATATTCAAGATCGTCTACGAGATCCTGATAGGCTTCTTTGGTGAACAGCTTTTTATTTTCGGGCATATCAAACACTCCTTATTATAAATTACTATCTTAACTATTCTTACTTTCTGTATACCGGCAGTTTATTTGCCGAAACGTTCTGAGCAAAGCCGTCGGAAAGGGGCACGAACATAAGGTGCATTCCGCGTGCAAAGGGGGCGGCTATTTCTGCTACCTTCTGGAAAGTTTCTCTCATGGTGTCTTTGTCGTCCTGGCTGTCTATTATGAACATAAGGCTTTTTGCCTGATTTTTTCTTTCAAGTATGAACACAAACAGCTGGTCTACTCTGCCATACTCGTCGAGCTTTTCTCTTATGGTATCTATAAAGCCGTCGGGGTATCTTCCCGGAATAGTGACTTTTACCTGCTCGTTGGGCTTGGGGGTATACACTTCTGAATCTGCCATTTTTGAGAGGATAGTTCTCGGCACGGCAAAATTGTTGGTGAACGGGTCGATAACTATGCCTTCAAGACCGTTGTCGGGATCGGTAAATGCTGACATGAGCATTACCACGTTCATTACAATATAGCTGTCGGTATTTATGATGCCGGTGTTCTTCTCGTTTTCTATCTCCTTGGGGGAGGTGAAGACTGCCACGTACTTTTTGCCGTCGCTGTTTTTGAGGACGTGCATATTAAAGCTCCTTTTGTTTTCAAGGGCGACTTTGCCGTCTTCTTTTTCGACTGCCTCGGTGTTTTCGATCATTCTGGCAGGGCAAACAAAGTTACCCGTCTGAATGAGCTTTGCCACCAGATTGAACTTTTCGTCGGATCTGTCCTGTTTGAGATCCTGTATTGCAGCTACAAGCGCATCATTATCGACTTTTAACTGCTGGTTGCTGTTTAATTCGGTCATAAGTTTTATACTCCTTTTTTGATAGTTTTATTTTTGTGGGGTTTCGCCCCACACCCCACAAGCCTTTTGAAAAAGGCTTGATCGAAAACTTTTAGTTTCTTGACAAGATTTTATCATTAGCGCGAAAGTTGAAGTTACAATTTCTTGCCTCTTGCTTCTGATTGTAAACCGCAGGAATGGCAAGTTAGCGCGAACGTTGAAAAAACTTTTCTAACCTCTAACTTCTTACTTCTAACCTCTAATAGGGCAAGAGGGTAGGTCTTTTCACTCGGTTCGGCGTTCTCTAAGAGAACGCGGCAAAAGAGCTAAGGTCTTTTCACAGGAAAATCCCTCTCTTGCATGGGATTAGCGTTCCCGTTGGGAACGCTTGAAGAATTATTTCGCCCCAAAAACTAAAAGCGAAATAATTCTTCCCGCGGTCGCTAGCGACCGCTGTCCTCATTGTGAAATAGTCCACTGGACTATTTCACAATTCACCTTTTTCTGAGCGCACGTTGTGTTTCGGGGACTCTGTCCCCGTACCCCTGCGACCCTTTTGAAAAAGGGTCGATCGAAAACTTTTAGTTTCTTGACAGGGGTTATAACCTTTGCGTACTGTGGAGCGGTGAACGAAAAAAGCCCGTCACACCGTAAGGTGTGCGCCGCCGACCGTTTTGGCGGCGAGGGATTTTTTCTGCACTTGACCGACTGCTTGCAGGCGGTCACCGTGTGAGCTCCGCAGGCTTGCGCGTAAGCGCAATTATTAAGCAACGCACAAAAGTTGAAGTTACAACTTCTTGCCTCTTGTTTCTAATCTTCTTGCCTCTAGTAGGCTTTCCCCCATAGAACCATTTTATCCGCTTTCTTGCCGCAGCACACGCAGATGTCGGCTATATGCTCCTGCTCGTTGGGTATGCAGCGCGAACCAGCGCCGGTAAGCTCTTTTACCTTATCTTCGCACTCCTCGCTGCCGCACCACATAGCCTTGATAAAGCCGTCGCCATTCTCTTCAAGCACCTTCTTCATCTCGTCCGTGCTGGTGCATTTATATGTTCTTCTCTCGCGGTTTTCTTCCGCCTTTTTATACATACCCTGCGGTATCTCGTTTTTCAGAAGATCTTCAACGGTATCGGCAAGATCTGCAAGAGCTACATCTCTCTTTTCGCCGCTGTATCTTACGGCGCAGACACACCTGTCATTCTCTATATCCTTGGGTCCTATCTCAACACGCAGCGGAACGCCTTTCATCTCATACTCTGCAAACTTCCAGCCGGGCGAGTTTTCGCTGTCGTCAAGCTTTACGCGAAGACCCTGTGCTTTAAGTATCTGCAAAAGCTCATTCGCCTTTTCTAAAACGCCCTCTTTATGCTGTGCTACGGGCACTATGACCACCTGCGTAGGTGCGACATCGGGCGGCAGGACAAGACCGCTGTTATCGCCGTGAGTCATGATGACCGCGCCTATAAGTCTGGTAGTCATGCCCCAGGAGGTCTGATGGGGGTATTTAAGGGTATTATCTTTATCGGTATACTGGATATTAAAAGCCTTAGCAAAGCCGTCGCCGAAATAGTGAGAAGTGCCTGCCTGCAACGCCTTGCCGTCGTGCATAAGGGCTTCTATAGCGTAGGTAGCGACCGCCCCTGCGAACTTATCGCTCTCGGTCTTTCTGCCTTTAACTACGGGCATACACAGGTGCTTTTCGCAAAACTCGGCATAGACATCGAGCATTTTTTCTGTTTCTGCAATTGCCTCTTCCGCGGTGGCGTGGATAGTATGACCCTCCTGCCACAAAAACTCTCTCGAGCGCAGGAAAGGACGTGTAGTTTTTTCCCACCTTACAACGCTTACCCACTGGTTATACAGCTTGGGGAGATCGCGGTAGGAATGAACGATATTTGCGTAATGCTCACAGAAAAGTGTCTCGGAAGTGGGGCGGACACAAAGTCTTTCTTCCAACTTTTCGCTGCCGCCGTGCGTTACCCATGCAACTTCGGGCGCGAAGCCTTCTACATGGTCTTTCTCTTTCTGCAAGAGGCTTTCGGGTATGAACATAGGCATACACACGTTCTCGTGACCTGTATCTTTGAACATACCGTCAAGAATTTTCTGAATATTTTCCCAGATCGCGTAGCCGTAGGGGCGAATGACCATACAGCCCTTTACGCTGGTATACTCTACGAGCTCTGCTTTTTTGCAAATATCGGTATACCACTGCGCGAAATCATCGTCCATAGAGGTGATAGCCTCTACCATTTTACCGTTGTTTTTTGCCATGCTTTTTATCAACTCCGTAAATGTCTGTATTATATATCTTATAGTTGGGGTCAAAGTCATCTTCCTTGCTTGCATCGAAAATGCCGCGCACATTTTGTGCGCTGTGAACGCCGTCATCTTCTTTAGCCTTTCCGGGTTTGCGGTGCTTGTCCACAAATTTTGCGATATACGGTGTTGCTACTGCCGCCAAAGCTATCAGAGCCATTACCACAACAGCCTTTACTGCGAACGCTCCCAGCGCAGACCAACTGCTTGCAAGCAAGGTCATTTTAAAGATGCTCATTTTGTTATTTTGTCCTTGCCGCCCATATACATTCTCAGCGGCTCGGGGATATTCACGCTTCCGTCGGCGTTGAGGTTGTTTTCAAGGAAAGCTATCAACATTCTCGGCGGAGCGACAACTGTATTGTTGAGGGTGTGGGCGAGATATTTTTCGCCGTTTTCGCCCCTTACGCGTATGCCGAGTCTTCTTGCCTGGGCATCGCCGAGGTTGGAGCAGGAGCCGACTTCAAAATACTTCTTCTGCCTTGGCGACCACGCTTCGACGTCGCAGCTCTTTACTTTAAGGTCGGCAAGGTCGCCGGAGCAGCATTCAAGCGTTCTTACGGGTATATCGAGCGTGCGGAAGAAATCTACGGTATTCTGCCACAGCTTATCGAACCACATCATGCTGTCCTCGGGCTTGCAGACAACTATCATTTCCTGTTTTTCAAACTGGTGTATGCGGTAGACGCCGCGTTCCTCTATGCCGTGCGCGCCGACTTCTTTTCTGAAGCAGGGCGAATAGCTTGTGAGGCAGTAGGGCAGTTTGCTTTCGTCAAGTATGCTGTCGATAAATCTGCCTATCATGGAGTGCTCGGACGTGCCGATGAGATAAAGGTCTTCGCCCTCTATCTTATACATCATATTTTCCATTTCGGCAAAACTCATAACGCCGGTAACGACCTCGCTGCGGATCATATAAGGCGGTATGAAATAGGTAAAGCCGCGGTCTATCATGAAATCTCTCGCATACGAAAGAATTGCGGAGTGCAGGCGTGCGATGTCGCCCATAAGGTAATAGAAGCCGTTGCCGCTGGTTTTTCTGGCGGCATCGAGGTCGATACCATTCAGGTTCTCCATTATATCGACGTGGTAGGGGACTTCAAAGTCGGGCACTTTGGGTTCGCCGAAGCGTTCGCGCTCTACGTTTTCGCTGTCGTCCTTGCCTATGGGAACGCTGCTGTCTATGATATTAGGCAAAACGAGCATTATTTTGCGGATGTCAGCCTCAAGCTGCACTTCTTTTTCTTCGAGAGAAGCAAGCTCTTCTGCGGCGGCTTTAACCTGCGCTTTTACGTTTTCAGCCTCGTCTTTCTGACCTTTTGCCATAAGACCGCCTATCTGTTTGCTGAGGACGTTGCGCTGGTTTCTAAGTTCATCGCAGCGTGTTTTGGCGGCGCGGTACTCACTGTCGAGCTTTATCACCTCGTCGACCATGGGGAGTTTTTCGTCCTGAAATTTTTTCCTGATGTTTTCTTTTACTACATCGGGGTTGTTTCTTAAAAATTTGATGTCAAGCATTTTTACATCGCCTTTCTTAAATTTTCGCTATTTTATAAAATCCAAAATGGGAAAGTTTTCGATCAAGCCTTTTTCAAAAGGCTTGCAGGGTGTGGGGCGGCGCCCCACAAAGACACAGCGTGCGCTCCGAAAAAGGTGAATTGAAAAACAGTCCGGTGGACTGTTTTTCAAGAGGAAAATCCCTGCAAGAGAGGGATTTTCCTTTGGAAAGACCCGACTATTTCTCCTGCGCGCGCTTGCGTGCACAATAGCTATGTTAAAAGTTTGCGCTTACGCGCAGCCTGCTGGAGCTCACACATTGACCGCCATAAGTGTCGGTCAAGTGCAGAAAAAATCCCTCGCCGCCAAAAACGGTCGGCGGCGCACACCTTGCGGTGTGACGGGCTTTTTTCGTTCACCGCTACACTTCTGTTTGGTTATCTCACATTTTTAGTACATCAGTATTTTTGCGCATTTTATTTGTTATGAATTTCTCACACTGTTTGGCGTTCCAGAATGGAACGCGGCATAATAGCTATGCGCTACACCTAGGGAACGCCCTCTCTTGCAGGGCGTTCCCTCTTGAAAAACAGTCCACAGGACTGTTTTTCAATTCACCCTTTGCGGAGCGCACGTTGTGTTTTCGGGGGCTCTGCCCCCGTACCCCTGCAAGCCTTTTGAAAAAGGCTTGACCGAAAACTTTTAATTTCTTGACAGGGATTACAACTTATGCGATTAAACGCACTCGCTGAAAAATTACATTTTATATACGCACAAAGTTTTTTGAGAACGGGAAGAAGCCTCGAAGAGGGTTCTTCGGCACTTGCCAGACTGTTCACAGTCTGGCAATGTGTACGCTCCTGCGCGCTGCGTAAGCAGCATTATTATTACTCAACTTCCGTACTCACTGCAAGCCGTGAGGCGAAACTTTTAAGCTCTTCCATGCTTTTGAACTCTATCTCCAGCCTTTGGGCGCCGCCCTTTTGCTGCCTTACCTTTACCGCTGCGCCCGTCAGCTTCTTCATGGCTATCTCCAGCTCGCTGACATACGGGTCTTTGCTGACAAATCCTTTTGCCTGCGGCTTTTTCGTCTCTTTGCCCTCGGCTGCCAGCATTGCCTCCAGCGCGCGGACGGTGAGCTTTTCTTCTTTGGCTCTCTGCGCCAGTGCGGCACACTTTTCTTTATCCGCGACCCCGGCGAGCACCTTTGCGTGACCTACCGAAATATCGCCGCTTGACAGCATTTTTTGCACGCTCTCGGGCAGCTCCAGCAGCCTGAGCGAATTTGCGACGACCGAGCGCGGTTTTGACACCTTTTCGGCTATCTGCTCCTGTGTCATGGAAAATTCTTCCGACAGACGTTTATAGCCGGCGGCTTCTTCCACGGGGTCAAGGCTCTCTCTTTGCAGGTTCTCGATCAGCGCGATCTGGGCGGCTTGCAGGTCGTCAAGCTCCTTGACTATTGCAGGGACTTCCTTTATCCCGGCTTTCATTGCCGCTCGCCACCGCCGCTCGCCTGCGACTATTTTATAGCTCTCGCCGCTCTTTCTTACCAGTATCGGCTGCAGCATTCCGTGCTGCTGCAATGACTGCGCCAGCTGCTCTATTGCATCTTCGTCAAACTTTGTTCTGGGCTGTTTTCTGTCGGGCTCAACAGACGAGGTTCTCAGCATTATTACGCCGCTCTCACTGTTTTCGGTATTTTTATTGTCTGTTGTTTCTTCGGTATCGTCGTAAAGTTCAAACAGGGTGTCGTATCCTTTTCCCAGTTTCTTCTTTTTCATGCGTAGATCTCTCACCTTACCTTTTCCCGTTTAAGTATCTCTTTTGCGAGTTCTTCATAGGCTTTTGCGCCCTTTGACTTTTTATCGTAATACATTATAGGCATACCGAAACTGGGCGCTTCGGAAATGGCTACACTTCGCGGTATTACAGTATTGAAGACATCTTTTTTGAAATATTTATCTACTTCCGCTGCCACCTGCTCGGTAAGCTTATATCTGCCGACATACATTGTATACAGTATGCCCTCGACTTTAAGTTCCGGGTTGCTGCTTTTGCGTATTCTTTTTATGGTATCCATAAGTTCCGCGAGACCCTCCAGCGACAAAAACTCACACTGTATAGGTATCAGAGCGGAATCTGCGGCTGTTAAAGCGTTTATTGTAAGAATATCCAGCGAGGGGGCACAGTCTACAAGCACAAAGTCGTAGTCATCGCGCACATCGGCGATCTGCTTTTTAAGAAAATTTGCTCTGTCTTTTTCATCTATAAGCTCTACCGCTGCGCCTGCCAGATCTTTTGTGGCAGGAATGATACTTATACCGCGAAACTGTGTTGAAACTACTCCCTCAAACGCTTTGCACTGCTCTACCAGAACGTCATAAGAGGTATAGCGTATACTTTTTTTGGAAACGCCGAGGCTGGTGGTGGTATTTCCCTGCGGATCGAGGTCGATAATAAGCACTTTTTTGCCTTTAAGACCCAGTGCTGCCGCGAGATTTACTACGGTGGTGGTCTTGCCAACGCCGCCTTTCTGGTTTGAAACGGCGATCACTCTGCCCAACTGCCACACCTCTTTCCAAAACAATATTACATTTTATTATACTACATTTTAGTCAAATAGTCAAGAGCGGAGGTACACAAAGTGAAATTTCTGTAATACGCTTTGCCACATATTACTATATACTATAATAGTACAGTGACATAATATGCATAAAATTATAAAACGAGCCGGAGAATAGCTCTCCGGCTGCGATATAAGCTTTAGTTAAAACTCTATCTTAGAATACAGTCCGCTGCCGAGTTCCATAGTATCTTCGGGCTTGGGCTTTTTATAGTCTTTCTCAAAAGATGTAGAAATATCGAGGCTCTTTACGGGTCTTTGACGTCTGCCGCCGTTTCTTCTGCCGCCTCTGCGGTCATCGCCTCTTCTATCTCTTCTCTCGGTAGAGCTTATGAGCACCTTTCTATAGGGTTCTTCGCCGACGCTCTTGGATGTAACGCCCTCTATCTCCGAGACTGTGGCGTGCACTATTCTTCTTTCGTAAGGGTTCATAGGCTCTAAAGCGGAAGTTCTGCCGTTTTTCTTGACGCCCTCGGCTATTTTCTTGGTAAGGTCTATAAGGTACTGCTTTCTTTTCTCTCTGAAGCCGCAGCTGTCGATAGAAATTCTGTAGTATTCCTTATTTATCTTATTGCAGGCGAGGGAAGAAAGATACTGCAAGGCATCTAAAAGCTCACCTTTTTTGCCGATAAGCTCTTCAAAGCCGTCGGCGACTATTTCAAACTTAACGCCCTCTTCGCTCTCATCTGTTTCGATAGCTGCATTTTCAACGCCCATATCGCGGATAATTGCCATAATATAGCCTTTTGCTATGTCTGTCTTGGTCTCCTCATATCCTGCCTTTATTCTGGCATCGCCTTTTGTTTTGCCGAACAGACCTTTTTTGGGTTCTTCGATCACTTCGACCGTGATACGATCCTGCGATACGCCGAACTCCTCGGCTGCCATTTGCCTGGCTTCTTCAACTGTTTTTGCGGTAAATTCCTTTGTTACCATAACTCTTTACACTCCTTTTCTTATTTTAACGGCTATTCATCAGTCTTCGTAGTATTCATCGCCGTACTTTTCTGCCATACGCTTTCTTGCCTCGTTGAGTTTCTTTCTCTGAAGCTCTTTCAGCTCTGCTTTTGAAAGCTCTTTTTTCTCTTTATGTTCATCATCATCGTCATCGTCGTCGTCTTCGTTATAGAAGCTGAGACGTTTTGCGACCTCTGCGGAAGTGCCGTCGGCATTTTGCATCTCGAGCATCTTCTGCATCATGGTCTTGCGCCTCTTTTTATTTTTAGCCATATCCTTGTCTACCATTCTGCCTATTCTTTCGGGCGTATAGACGAGGTTAAGGACTATTATCTGCACGAGAGAAAGTATTCCCGAATATATCCAGTAAATACCTAAGCCCGCAGGGAAGCCGAACGCTATGAACAGCGAGAACAGGGGCATTACGTACATCATCATCTTCATGCCGCCGCCCATCTGCACCGAGGGATTGTTTTTCTTTGTAAAGTAGTTTGAAACGAAAGTGCACACCAGCTGCGTTACAAAGGATATTATAGGTATTAAAACAGTTAAATTCTTAGTGCTGGGGTAAACGCCGAGACCAAAGCCTAAAAGCGTATAGTTAAAGTCCTGAATCTCGCTGACAAGTTTGCTGTCTATCTTCTCAAAAGGCAGAGTAAAGCCATCTTTTATGATATTTATTACAACAAGCTCGGGTCTGGCGCGAAGCTGCTTTGAAACCTTGCTGTCGTCTATCATAAACAGATAGAGATTATCCTCCTCTGTTTCTCCTCTGTACATCATAAGGGCTTCTACGGCGCTTGTTATCTGCTCTTTTGAGGAATACTTCTTGTCGTCTATCTCTGCTTCTTTTATAGAAGAAGTTTCTTTGAAGTTATACTCCTTGCCGTCCTTATCGGTGACTTTATTCTCGTTAAGGGCGGTGATCATCGTACCTTTTTCTTCATCGGAAAGTTCGCCGTTTTGATCTGCATCATACATAGCGACGAGCTTTTCAAAGTCTATCTCGTTATCTTTGATATCATAGCACACGGTATACAGCGAAGAGACCACGCTGGAGGCTCTGTCTATCTTGCCGTTGTCTATATCGTTGAGAACATAGTATATAGGCTGATAGACAACGTTTATAAGAGAGAACAGCACGAGCATCGATATTATCATAGGCAGGCAGCTGCCGGCAGGGCTCACGCCCTCTTTGGCATAAAACTCGGCGAGTTTTTGCTGGAGCTGCTCGTTATTCTTGCCGTACTTTTTCTTGATCTTCTCGATCTCGGGCTGGTATCTTTGCATTTTTGCGGTGCTCTTCTGCTGCTTTATCTGAAGCGGCAGAAGTATTATCTTTATAAGAACGGTAAACGCAAGCAACGCAATACCGTAGTCTCTTATCAGCTTATAGCAAAGCTCCATAAGTAATCCCAGAGGGATAGCTATCAATCTGAACATTATTATCTTCTCCTGAATTTTGTAAAAAAGCTGCCGAAAAGTTTATATTCTTCGGGCACGGGATCGTAGCCGCCCTTTGACCAAGGGTTACATCTTAAAAGTCTCCACATTGAAAGAACAGTGCCCTTTATTACGCCGTGCTTTTCATAAGCCTGCAATGCATAGGCAGAGCAGGTGGGGTAGTATTTGCAGCAGGGCTTCATTTTCAAGGGGCTTATAAATTTTCTGTAAAACCGCACCGGCAGCTGAAATAGTTTTCTTAGCATCGTTATTTTTTATTTTTTATTATCCGCATTTGCGGCGGTGTTTACCAAGGGTATCACTCTTTTCATGATGAACCACTCGACATCGCCCGACTTTTTTTCAAGTATCTCTTTTCTTGCGACAAAGACCATATCATAGCCTATGGGAATATATTTTTCGCACTTTCTGTAGGCGGCACGAATTATTCTCTTAGCTCTGTTGCGCTGCACTGCGCCGCCTATCTTTTTGCCTGCGGTTATGCCGAACCTGTTGTAGGCTGTTTTGTTCCTTTTAAAATAGCATACCGCAAAAGAGCATGACACATATTTTGCCTTATAGCAAGAGGAAAATACCTTGCTTTCTTTTAAAACGTCTGTAAAAAGCATAATTTAAAAAACCTATCCTTTGCAAAAAAGACAGCAATTAACAAAAAGACCACCATACCAAATATCTTAGCTTGGTATAGGGTGGTCAGCTTTTTTAGTAGGTCAGACTTGCTCTACCCTTTGCTCTTCTTCTGGAAAGGATCTTGCGTCCGTTCCTGGTAGCCATTCTTTTTCTGAAACCGTGCTCTCTTTTCCTCTGGAGCTTCTTGGGCTGGTATGTTCTTTTCACTTGTATTATCCCCCTTTCGGATATATAAAACCGTATCTTACAAAAAATACGTATCCATATCTATACTTATAACCGCAATCAGCGGCTGTCAGACCCTGACAATAAACTATTATAACTCATTTCAGTACCCTTTGTCAAGCATTTTTTAAACTTTTTTATCTGCACATTTAACTAAATTTTGCAAAAAATCAGCTGTTATTTTTATGACGGACAACTTTTGCCGCACGAAAATGCCATCACATACTACATATTGTGGTGAAACTTTTAAAACAGAAATGTTAAAAAATTTGTTAAATATGCGCCGCAGGGGATTTTTTTGTATTTCAACGCTTGTAATTTATAAAAAAATATGTTATAATTATATGTGTATTGATATTTGTATTTATAATTGTGTGAAAGTATCTGTTTTTATCTGTTTTTATATCGTTTTGACCGATGTTTTTAAGGTTTACGTACTTCACACAAGGAAAGGAAAAATATATGAACTCGTTTTCCAATGTGGTCGAAAAGGTAAAAGATTATTGCAAAAGCGACCCGGGCATAAGCAGTGTGGGATATGATATGTGGATAAAAACTTTGCAGCCTTACAAGCTGGAGGATGGCACGGCGATCATGTACGCGGACTCGGACTTCAGCGCGAAGACGGCTTATTCACAGTACGGCGACATACTGAAAATTGCCTTTGAAGAGATACTGGGTTTTGCTGTTGATGTGAAAATTCTTGTAAAGCCCGGCGAAGAATCGGAAGCTAAAAACAAAGAGATAACGGCTGCCGAAGAAAGGATAATGAACGAGAGCGGCGGCAAAGAGCTGACGTTTGACAACTTTGTAAAGGGTAAATCTAACGAGCTGGCGTATGCGTTCTGCACGGCGGTATCGGATCTTGACAACAACGAGAACAAGGACGTTTTCAATCCGCTTTTCATTTACGGAAATTCGGGACTGGGAAAAACGCACCTGATAAAGGCTATTGAAAACAAGGTACACAAGCTTTACCCAGATGTGAATCTGATATATATAACGGGTGAGCAGTTCACCAACGAATATATAAAGGCTGTTACTAACAAAGAGACGGCTGCTTTTCATGACAAGTTCAGGAATGCGGACTTTCTGCTTATGGACGATGTGCAGTTCATTGCGGGAAAAGACTCGACTCAGGAAGAGTTTTTCTACACGTTCAACGAGATATACAACAGGGGAAAGCAGATAGTGCTGACCTCTGACATACCGCCCTCTAAGATAACAAAGCTGATGGACAGGCTGCACTCGCGTTTTGTGACGGGTATGCAGGTGGATATTCAGCCGCCCGACTTTGAAACGAGGATAGCGATACTCAATAAAAAGGCACAGGATCTGGGAATGACGCTGAGCGAACCGGTAACGAGGATAATAGCGGAGAAGCTGAAAACCAACATTCGGCAGCTGGAGGGCGCGGTAAAGAAGATAAAGGCTCTGACAGTGTTTACAAGCGAGAGCCCGTCTATCTCGATGGCGCAGAGGGTAGTAAAGGAGATCCAGATAGACAATCACCCGGCGGAGATAACAGTTGACAGGATAATAAGTGAGATATCGGTGGCGTTCGGGGTATCGCCCGAGGATATAAGGTCTAAAAACCGCAGCGCACCTATTTCTCTTGCAAGGAAAGTGACTATTTACATTCTCAGGGAAGTAAAGGGTATGACATTCTTAGAGATAGGGAGCGAGCTGAACAGAGATCACTCGACGATGACCACGGGCTTCAAAGACGTTGTTGCGATGATGAAGAAGAACAACGATCTGAACGACACGGTGAGGGATATCATAAAAAACCTGAAAATGAGCTGAATTACAAAAGTTGGATATTTGATGAACAAAAATATTTTTGTTTTTAAGCACAGAAAAAATTATTTGTCAATATAAAATTTTTAGCTGTCTTTCAACACTTTCAACAAAGTTTTCAACACTTTGATCAACATGATTTTAATTATGTTGCCCTATTTTGTGCGCTGAAACGCATTTAATAACAAGATGTAGTTTTGAATTCGTATGTAAAAATTTTATCTCTTCAACAAAGCAAGTTGAAAAAATTGAGAGAAAAAATAATTTTCAACGAAATCAACAACTTGTTTGAGTATGTTGAATGCGGTTTCAACTTTTTGAGAGGGGAGAGAAATGCGAAGTGTTGGATAGGTTGGGTAAGTGTTTGAAAAATGTGAGGCGATAAAGCCCCTTGGGGAGCGGAAAAGCGGGAGTTTTGAGTGATATGAGTGAGGCATATTACTATTAATATATTTTAATTTATAATTTGTTTGATGGAAAGAGAAAAATTTTTTTGTAAGGTAAGAAAGTAAGAAAGCAAGAAAGTAAAAATTTTCACGGTTTAAATTGATAAATGTATCTGTAATTACGAATTATATTGTGAAAGGATGTTAAAGGTTATGAGGTTTATTTGTGATAAAGGTACGCTGTATGAGGCGATAACCAATGTTTCAAAAGCGGTGGCTGAAAAATCTACTATTGCGTGTCTGGAAGGTATAAAGCTGGATCTTAAAGGAAATGTGCTTACTCTTACCGGCTATGACTTAGAGATGGGCATTGAAACGCAGATAGAAGCAAGATCTGACGATATGGGAAGCTTTGTGCTCAATTCGCGCCTGTTTGCCGATATTATAAAGAGAATGGGCTGCGATACGGTCGATATTGAGGTATACGATAATCTGCAAGTGAAGATCTTAGGCGGAAGTACAGAATACCATATTGCTGCAATCTCTGCAAGCGAATACCCCGAATTGCCCTCTGCCAGTGAGTGCGAGAGCGTTTCTGTGCAGCAGTCGATACTGAAAAGCATGATAAACATGACCTGCTTTGCTGCCGCTCAGACGGATATGAAGCCTATACTCAAAGGTGAGCTGTTTGACATAAAGGACGGTATTTTTGATCTGGTGGCGCTGGACGGTCACAAGCTGGCGGTAAGGACTGAGCCTATGAAGACGGATAAGGAATACAAGTTCGTTGTGCCTGCAAAAACGCTTACAGAAATTGCAAAACTTTTGAAAGATGAGGACGGAAACGTCTGCGAGATAAAAATTGCAAGAAAGCATATTATTTTTGAGTTCTCCGGCTACACGGTGTATTCAAGGATATTGGAGGGAGAATTCCATCCATACAAAAAGGCTATACCGACAGAGAGCGCGATAACTGTTATAGCAGATACCAAAAAGCTTATTGAATCTCTTGACAGGGCGATGCTTTTAATAAATGAGAGAATGAACAGCCCTGTAAAATTTTTGTTTGAAAACGGCAAGATAGATATTTCCTGCTCGACATCTATTGGAAATATAAATGATACCATTGATGCGGATATAACGGGACCTATGCTGAAAATAGGCTTTAATTGCAGATATATGCTCGATACCCTGAAAGCGGCCGGAGACGAGAAGGTGAAGATGCTGTTCAACGGAAGCCAGCTGCCGCTGAAAATGGTGCCTGCTGATGACAGCGAAAAGTATACTTATCTTGTTTTGCCGATGAGATTGCAGGGCTGATATTATGAAAACTGCTCAGATAAAGATAACTACCGAATACATAAAGCTGGATCAGCTGCTGAAATTCTCCGGGCTGGCGCTTTCGGGCGCTGATGCGAAAGAGATAATAGCGCAGGGAAGAATACAGGTAGACGGTGAAGTGTGCCTTATGAGGGGCAAAAAGATAAGAGAAGAAAACAGGGTATATATACCGGAAATTGATACCGAGCTGGTAGTGGTGAAATGAGGATAACGTCGCTGAAGATAGACGGATATAAAAATCTTGAAAATGTTGAGATAAGACCCGACGAAAAGACAAACATATTCTATGGTGAAAACGCGCAGGGGAAGACTAATCTTATCGAGGCGATATGGATATGCAGCGGCGTGAGGAGCTTTCGCAGCACCAAAGACAGAGATATTATAGGGTTTGACAAGGAAAAGTTTTCGATAGAGCTAAGTTACCACGACGGAGAGAGAGAGCAGATAATTTACGCAGGGGCGCTGAAGCAAAATTACAAAGACAAGAAAATTACGATAAACGGCGTAAAAGTTAAGAATATGGCGCAGCTGTTCGGCAGGCTTAAATGCGTGGTGTTCACGCCGGAGGATCTGGAACTTTCAAAAGGTTCGCCCGATATAAGGCGCAATTTTATGGATCTTTCGGTATCGCAGGTGAAGCTTTCGTATTCTTCGGTTGTGGCGAAGTATGAAAATGTATTGCAGCAGAGAAATGCGCTGCTGAAAAACATAGCTTTCGGCGGCGCGAGCGTTGATATGCTGGATATTTTTGATACGCAGCTTGCGCGGCTGGGGGCGTATATCTCTATGCTGAGATATAATTATGTAAAGGAGTTGCAGCAATTCGCCGCGCCTTTATATGATGAGATCTCAAAAGGAAAAGAAAAGCTCACGCTGCAATATCAGTCGACAGTGTTTGAAAACTTAGAGGGCAGGACAGATTACGCGGACAAAATGGCAAAGGAATATTACGATGCGGTCCGCAAAAATCTGGACATTGACATAAAAAGCGGTTTTACGCAGGTGGGAGTCCACAGGGACGACCTTATTGCGCGGCTCAACGGGCTGTACGCGAGGAATTTTGCATCGCAGGGGCAGCACAGGAGCATTGCTCTGATACTGAAACTGGCGCAGGGTTATATTCTTACAAAAGAGACGGACGATCCGCCTGTGATACTGCTGGACGATATTTTAAGCGAGCTTGACAGGAGCAGGCAGGAATATGTTATATCTAAAATAAAGAAGATGCAGATATTTATAACCTGCTGCGAGAGGTCTTCTATGCTCTCGGGCGGAAAGGTATACTGCATTGAAAACGGAAAGGTAAAGAAAGCGGCAGGGTAGAAATTATTATGTATCTTCATATAGGAAACGGGTACAGTGTGAGGATGAGCGAGATAGTCGGGATATTCGATATTGAAAATACTTCGGTATCTAAAAGCACGAAAGAATATCTTGCAAACGCTGAGAAGCTGAAAAGAGTTATATACACAACTTTGGAGCTGCCGAAGAGTTTTATTGTATGCTTTGATGAGCAGCTGACGGAGAGGGTATATATTTCACAGATGGCGTGTGCGACACTGTACAAGAGAATGAAGCGAATAAGAAACAATGCGGCTGAAAGTGCTGCTTATATAGATAAAAATAGCATATAAGTTATAAGTAAAGAAGTATTAAAAGTATTAAAAGTATTAAGAAGAATTAAGGAGCGTAGGTCATGTTAGCGGACAAGAAAAACGGAGAAAACTTAGAAAGTGTAGATGCTGTAGAGATCCTGAAAGAGCTGAACGAGCAGCAGATAAACGAGACGGAGGGAAAAATATCTACAGTTGATGAGAGCAATGTTTATGACGAAAGCCAGATACAGGTGCTTGAGGGGCTGGAAGCTGTAAGGATAAGACCGGGTATGTACATCGGCTCTACAGGTCCTCGGGGTCTGCATCATCTGGTATATGAGATTGTTGACAACTCGATAGATGAGGCGTTGGCAGGATATTGCAGCGAGATAACCGTTGATATACTCGAGGGAGATATAATAAGAGTTTCAGACAACGGCAGAGGCATACCGACGGGAATACACCCGACTGAGGGCATTTCGGCTGCTACTGTGGTATACACCGTTTTGCACGCAGGCGGAAAGTTCGGCGGCGGCGGATACAAGGTGGCAGGAGGACTGCACGGTGTGGGAGCTTCTGTTGTCAATGCGCTCTCTGAGTGGCTGGAGCTTACGGTATATGATGGAAAGAATGTGCATTTTCAGAGATTTGAGCGCGGCAAGTACAGCGAGGAAATGAAGATCATCGGCGAGACGGACAAGACGGGCACTACCGTTATGTTCAAGGCTGACCCGGAGATCTTTCAGGAAACCACCGTATATGAATATGACATACTTCTCAAAAGGCTGAGAGAACAGGCTTTTTTGAACGCAGGCATAAAGATAGTATTTTCAGATCTGCGAGACAAGGAAAATATCCAGGGTGAAACGCTGCACTATGAGGGCGGCATAAGAGAATTTGTAACGCACATTCACAACACAAGAGGCTATGAGGCGCTGACGGAAAACGTTATATATCTCAACGGGATAAAGGGAGATATGTATGCTGAAATTGCGCTGCAATACAATGATTCTTACAACGAAATAATAATGTCGTTTGCAAACAACATTCACACGCCCGACGGCGGCACGCATGAGAACGGCTTCAGAAAGGGTCTTGTAAAAACGCTGAACGACTACGGCAGGAGGTTCGATATTCTCAAAGAGGGCGCGCCCAAGCTGGAGGAAAAGGACGTTTGCGAGGGACTGACTGCTATTGTTTCTGTAAAGCTTACAAACTGCGAATTTGAGGGTCAGACAAAGGGCAGGCTTGGCAACCCGGAGGTAAGACCTTTTGTTGAAAAGCTGGTAATGGACAAGCTGATGGACTTTTTGCAGGAAAACCCGGAGGCTTCGAGGATAATATTCGACAAGGCATTGCAGGCACAGAGGGCGAGAGAGGCAGCCAAAAAAGCGAGAGAAGAAGCAAGGCGCAAAACACCGCTGAGTTCAAACTCACTGCCCGGCAAACTTTCGGACTGCTCTGAAAAGGGCACTGACAGAACAGAGATATATATCGTTGAGGGAGACTCGGCGGGCGGCTCGGCTAAGGGCGGCAGAGACAGGCGTTTTCAGGCGATACTGCCGCTGTGGGGCAAGATGCTCAACGTTGAAAAATCGCGCATTGACAAGGTATACAACAATGACAAGCTTGCGCCGGTAGTGCTGGCTCTCGGCACGGGCATTGGCGAGGACTTTGACATAACAAAACTGAGGTACGCGAAAGTTATTATAATGGCTGATGCCGATGTTGACGGCTCTCACATAAGAACGCTTTTGCTGACGTTCTTCTTCAGATACATGAGACCGCTTATTGAAGAAGGGCACGTATTTATAGCGCAGCCGCCGCTGTTTGAATGCAAGCGCGGCAGGGAAAAGCACTATGCGTTCAACGAGGCGGAAAGAGACAAGTATATTGCACAGCTGAACGGCGGAGACCCTAGTGTAAAAGTTGATGTGCAGAGATACAAAGGTCTTGGTGAGATGGATTCGCAGCAGCTGTGGGACACGACCATGAACCCCGAAACGAGGATAATGCTGAAAGTGACTATGGAAGATGCCGTAAAGGCGGACGAGATATTCACGATACTTATGGGGGACAAGGTGCAGCCGAGGAGAGAGTTCATTGAGAAAAACGCGAGATTTGCTGAAAATCTTGACATATAAAACAGTATGGAAAACATTGAGATAAAAGAAAACGCGGTGCAGGGAGAAGATCTTGGAGAGCTTTCAGAGCGTATAGAATACGACATAACGCTTGAAGAAGAAGACAGGGCTTTCAGGATATTTCAAAGGCTGTACACGCTGAAAAGAAACATAATTACGTCTTCGCTGTTTGGGCTGGTGGCGTTGTCATTCGCGATACAGATAATCAGCGGCAAGGGTGACAGCATAGCCTGGGGGCTTATGGTGGTATGCATAGCCTTTGCGGCGGTGGTATGGCTCAATCAATACCGCATACGAAAAATGCTGCTTACGGCTCTTGAAGTGCTGAAAGACGACAGGTATATTCTCAGTATATACGAAAAGGGTTTTGAGATAGAGACCATTATACCGCAGGAGGACGTTCAGACGGCGCGAGAAATAAACGGCGACGAGGGCGGCGATGAAGAAGTTATGGGCAGGCTGAAGCCGCCGCCGAGCAGGTATACTTTCCATCAGGACGGGTTAAGGCTTGTTGAAAACGATGAGCTTTATATGGTCTTTGTGACGAAAGAGACCTTTCACGTATTGCCGAAAAGGGCGCTGACAGAGAGTCAGAAAGATACGGTAAAAGAGATATTTGAAAAGAAATTCAAAGATATAAAAAAGCTGTGATATAAATAAAGATCACAGCGACAGGAGTAGTGATAAATTTGAGTGCAAAAAACAATGAACATCATATTTCGGACGAGCCGTTTGTAGAAAATATAGTGGAGACCGATATTGAAAAGGAAATGAAAAATTCGTTCCTGCAATACTCGATGTCGGTAATAATCTCGCGCGCGCTGCCTGATGTGCGCGACGGGCTGAAACCTGTTCACCGCAGGATACTTTACACTATGTATGAAAACAAGCTGCTGCCGAACACGCCTTACAGAAAGTGCGCTGACACGGTAGGTTCTGTGCTGGGTAGATATCACCCCCACGGTGACGCATCGGTTTATGATGCTATGGTAAGACTGGCGCAGGATTTCTCTTTGAGATACCCGCTTGTTGACGGTCACGGTAACTTTGGATCGCTGGACAGAGATCCGCCTGCTGCATACCGTTACACGGAGTCGAGAATGTCAAAGCTATCTTTAGAGATGCTGGCGGACATAGACAAAGAGACCGTTGATTTTATGCCCAACTATGACGACCGTCTGAAAGAACCTGTGGTGCTGCCGTCAAGGTTTCCGCAGCTTTTGTGCAACGGTTCTGTTGGTATTGCAGTTGGTATGGCAACGAACATTCCGCCGCACAATCTTTCGGAAGTTGTAGATGCGATAGATCTGCTTATGGAAAACCCCGATGCATCTTTATATGACCTTATGGAGTGCATTAAAGGTCCTGACTTCCCTACGGGCGGAATTATTATGGGCAGGAGCGGCATAAGGGCTGCATACGCTACGGGCAAGGGCAAGCTCATACTGCGCTCAAAGACGAGTTTTGAAGAACACGCAGGAAGAACGAGGATAGTTGTAAACGAAATACCATACATGGTGAACAAGGCGGAACTTGTAAAGAGCATTGCCGACCTTGTGAAAGACAAGAGGATAGAGGGTATTTATGATGTCAACGATGAATCGGACAAGACCGAACAGGTAAGAATTGTTATAGATCTTAAAAAAGATGCGAACAAAGAGGTAATTCTCAACAAGCTGTTCTCGCTTACGCAATTGCAGGACACTGTGGGAGTTATAATGCTGGCGGTAGTCAACAATGAGCCGAAGTGTTTGTCTCTGAAAGAGATATTGCAGCATTACATAGACTTTCAGATAGATGTTATTGAGAGGCGCACGCGCTATGATCTGGAAAAGGCGAGGGCGAGGGCTCACATTCTGGAAGGCTTGGTCATTGCTGTTGATAACATTGACGAGGTCATAAACATTGTGCGATCCTCTCACACGCAGCAGGAGGCAAAGCAGAGGCTGATGGACAGATTTTCTCTGACCGAAATACAGGCTAATGCGATAGCGCAGATGCGTATCATACAGCTGACGGGCTTAGAGCGGCAGAAGATACACGATGAACTGGCAGAAATAGAAGCGCAGATCGCCGATTTTCTTGACATACTGGCGCACAGGGAGAGAGTATGCGGTATAATTCGCGACGATCTGGCGGAGATGAAGAAAAAGTACGGCGATGACAGGCGTACAGAAATACAAGATGTAAGCGGCGAAGTGGATATTGAAGACCTGATACCCGTTGAAGAAATGGTGGTATGCTACACACACGGCGGTTACATGAAACGTATGCCGGTTTCTGCATACAAGGCGCAGAACAGAGGCGGCAAGGGCGTTACGGGCATGAAACAGCGCGAGGACGACTTTGTTGAAGAAATGGCTGTATGCTCTACGCACGATTATTTGCTGTTTATAACAAACAAGGGCATTATGTACAGAATGAAGTGCTTTGAGATACCCGAGGGGTCGAAGACTTCAAAGGGAACGCACGTTGTTAATCTGCTCAAGCTCTCGGAAGATGAAAAGCTTGCGGCGATGATAAAGACGAGCGACTTTGACGACGGCAAGTTCATTGTTATGGTGACAAAGAACGGCAAGATAAAGAAAACGGCGTTGTCGGCATATAAAAATGTACGAAAGAACGGACTTATTGCGATAGGTCTTGACGAGGGCGACGAGATCGCAGGCGTTAGAATGACCCAGGAGGACAGCGAGCTTATTGTTGCGACGAGAAACGGCATGGCTATCAGAATTGCAGTTGAAAAGCTGAGGGCGATGTCGAGGACGGCGCACGGCGTGAGGGCTATAAAGCTGCGCGGCGGTGACAATGTTGTCTCGATGGCGAGAGTGAGAGAGGGAGCGACAGTGCTGACGGTCTCCGACAAGGGACTGGGCAGGCGGACGGCTCTTGATGCATACGCTTTGCAGAACAGGGGCGGCTTTGGCAGGAAGAATTACAAAGTCTCGGACGAGAAAGGCTATGTTTGCGGCATAAAGGTGATCGACGAGGAAGACGATATTATAATGATATCTTCTGACGGTATAATAATAAGGCTGAGGGCGGCTGACATTCGCGTTATGGGCAGATACGCTACCGGCGTTAGGCTGATGAGGCTGACAGGCGACGGCAGAGTTGTGACGTTCACGAGGGCGGAGCATGATGACGAGGCGGAAGTTGAGAGCGTGGAACAGCTTTCTGACGAGGAGGCTGCGGCACAGGAAGCTCAGGCTGCCACGGAAGAGGCGAATGAGGTCACCGAGCCCGATACAGAGCCCGAAGATGAAAACGAGGAAGGATAAAGGGATTTATTGAGTGAGGCGGTGAGAAAAAGCTCACCGTTAAACAGCACGCGAAACTTTAATTTCTTGTCAAGAAAGGGAAAGTTTTCGATCGACCTCTTTTTTACAGTTGCTTCGCAACTGCCAAGGGTCGTCAAGGTCGCAGCGTATGCAAGCATACGCCGGTGAAACCCTCGTCGCCTGCGTTCGCTTGCGCACGCTGCCGCAGTACGGCGAAATCCCCATACAGCGTGCGCGCCGCTGCTAGAGGTTAGAAGTTAGATGTTAGAAAAGCTTTTTACAACTCTTGCGGCAGATTTTCATACCTGCGGTTTAGAAAGAGGCAAGAGGCAAGAGATTGCTTTTTAAAGCTTTGCGCAGTCTTTTCAAAGCTAAACATCTTGCCTCTTGCTTCTAGTCATCTTGCTTCTAATAGCTGAGCCTCTCCTTTGAATAGACCTTAACTTTTTTGTTGCGTTCCATTCTGGAACGCCGAGCTAAGTGAAAAATCCATAACAAGAAATGCGCGAAAGTGTTGATACACTCAAAATGAGAAGAAAACCAAATATAGTGGGGCGTTAAACAGCTCCGCAGGTGGCGTGTAAGCGCAAACTTTAACAAAGCTATTGCGCACGCAAGCGCACGCAGGGAAGAAAGCTAAGGTCTTCTCAAAGGAAAATCCCTCTCTTGCAGGGATTTTCCTCTTGAAAAACAGTTCACCGAACTGTTTTTCAATTCACCTTTTTCGGAGCGCTTGACGTGTTTTCGGGGGCGTCGCCCCCGTACCCCCACGACCCTTTTGAAAAAGGGTCGATCGAAAACTTTTGGTTTCTTGACAGGAACTAAAAGTTTTGCGTAAAGTGGGGCGTTGAACAGCTCCGCAGGTGGCGCGTAAGCGCGAATATATAAATAAACAAAAATGCTTGCCTTCGTGGTGAACGGGGGCAGGCTAGTGTTGTTGGAGAAAGTTGTTATGAGATCTGAATACAAAACAAACGTTATGAGAATACTTGACAAGGCAGGCTTATCTTATGTGCCGCACAGTTTTGAGACCGACAGCGCTGTTACGGGCATTGAGGCGGCGCGGCGGATTGGCATTGAAGAAAACAGGGTGTTCAAAACTCTTGTGACTGTGGGCAAGACGGGCAAAAACTATGTTTTTGTGATACCTGTGGCGAAAGAGCTCGACCTTAAAAAGGCGGCTGCGGCGGTGGGAGAGAAAAATATTGAGATGATAAAGTCCTCTCAGCTGCTGGCGGTGACGGGCTACGTTCACGGGGGCTGCTCGCCGATCGGCATGAAAAAGCAGTTCGTGACGGTGATGCACCCGACATTTGAGGAGCACGGCAGTGTGGTATTCAGCGCGGGGAAGATAGGGTATCATATAGAGATAACGCCGCAGGAGCTGAAAAAGGTACTGAAATACAAGACGGCTGACATAACGGTCTGACAAGGAGTGAGAAAATGGGTATTAAAACGGACAGTCTGAACGGACAAAGCAGGCAGAAAGAAAAATATCTTTTTGTGTTCGTGGCTTCATTTGTGATATTTGCTGCGATAGTTCTGCCGCTGGTGATATACAACAAAGGCTATTTTCTTTACTACGGCGATTTCAACTCGCAGCAGCTGATGTTTTATCAGCACTGCCATGATTTTATAAGAGAAAACGGCTTTGGCTGGGACTGGGGGACAGACCTGGGCTCGGACATTATAGGAGCATACTCGTTCTATCTTACCGGCAGCCCGTTTTTCTGGTTCACGACGCTTTTTCCGTCAAGGGCGGTACTTTACATGATACCGTGGCTTTTATGCCTTAAAACGGCTGTGGCGGCGCTGACTTCATACGCATATATAAGGCGGTTTGTAAAGACGCCCAACGCGGCTGCGATAGGCGCTATGTTATACGCATTCTCGGGGGCGCAGATATACAACGTATTCTTCAACCATTTTCACGATGTTACGGCGTTTTTTCCTTTGTTGCTGCTGGCGTTTGAGATGCGCGTTCAAGACAACAGGCGCGGTGTTTTTGCTCTGGCGGTGGCGTTGTGCGCGTTTATAAACTACTACTTCTTTGCGGCTGAAGTGATATTTGTACTGCTATACTTCTTTATAAGATGCACTTCTAAAAACTTTAAGATAGATCTGAAAAAGTTCGGGCTGCTGGCATTTGAGGCGGTGCTGGGCGTTATAATGGCGGCTTTGATGTTCATGCCTGCGGCTCTGGCGGTGCTTGGCAACCCGAGGCTGTCAGAATCTCTTTACGGCTTAGACATGGTGGTATACAGCGACCCGAGGCGGCTTTACAGGATATTGCAGAGCTTGTTCATGCTGCCCGATATGCCTGCGCGTTCTAACATCTTCCGCTCGGACACGGCGCGGTGGGCTTCTATTGCTGCGTATCTGCCGATGTTCTCGATGGCGGGCGTTATAGCGTTTATGAAAAAGAAAAAGGGTCACTGGGCGAACAAAATGGCTGTTGCTTCGCTTATATGCGCGTGTGTGCCGCTTTTCAACAGTGCATTCCAGCTTTTTAACGGAACGTACTATGCGAGGTGGTTCTTTATGCCGGTGCTTATAATGGCGATGATGACGGCATACGCGGTGGACGACACGGAAACGGACATAAAGAGCGGCATAAAGCTTGTAACGGTGGTGCTGGCGGCTGTAAGCGTTATATTCATATTGCCGACATACGACAAAAAGACTGACACGGTAAATATTGGAGATCTGGCGCAGTACCCTGATTTTGGCGTGATACAGATACTGGGTACTATAATACCGTTTATGGCGCTGGTGTTTGTGCTGTACTTTTTGCCCAACAGAAAAAAAGTACTGAAGACCATGCGGACATTGACGGCGGTTTTCTGCTTTATTTGCGCGGCTTGCATGATATGGTATGGTGTAGCGCAGGGACCGCACAATGATTACTTTATAGAGCACGCGATAGAGGGCAAGATAGACCTTGAAGCGCCCGAGGGCGACAACAAGTTCTTCCGTATAGACACGAGCCAGGACGTTGACAACTGGCCGATGTTCTGGGGGTACTCCTCGATGAGGTGTTTTCAGAGCACGGTTTCGCCTTCGATAATGACGTTCTATCAGGACACCATGGGGCATACAAGAAACGTTGCGACGAGGATAGAGCCGCAATACTGGGGCATAAGAAATGTTATGTCGGTACAGTATTATGTTTACGAGGCAGGCAGCTGGGACGACAAAGACGAGGAGCCTATAGGATTTGAATATATTGACAAGCAAAACGATTTTCTGATATACAAAAACAAAAATTACATTCCTATGGGGTTTGTATACGACACATATATAAGTCTTGACAATGCTAAAAAGCTTACGGCGGCGCAGAAGTCCAACCTTATTATGGAAGCGGTATTTCTTACAGATGAGCAGATAGAAAAATACTCTGACATAATGCGAGAATACGAGGGCAATGACGGCAAGTATGAGGGAAAATCACGCGAACAGCTGGAGGAGATTTGCAGGCAGAAAGCACAGAGCGCGTGCTATTACTTCAAAGAGCGCGATGACGGCTTTGATGCGAAGATAGATCTTGAAAAAGAGAGTTTAGTATTTTTCAGCGTGCCTTATGATGATGGATTTACCGCTTTTGTGAACGGCAAGCAGGTAGAGATAGACAACGTTTTTGACGGTCTTATGGCGATAAGGGTGCCGCAGGGCGACAATGAGATCCGCTTTGAATATGAGACAAAGGGTCTGAAAGAGGGAACTATTCTCTCGATTGCCGGCATAATAATATTTGCGGCGTACATGATCATAGGCAGGGTAAGAGACAAGAAAAAACAGGTGGTATATCAGCGGTTTGATGAATATGATTACACATCACTGAGCGACATCACCAACGAGCAGGCGGCACAGATGTACGAATTTGAAGATGATAACGAAGATACAGAGAGTGCCGAAAGTACAGAAAATACCGAAAATACGGAAGATACAGAAAACAATGAAAACGGTGGAGAGTGAGAATATGCATCTGGCAGAAAAGACTTTGGAAGTTGAAAAGATATATGACGGAAAGATACTGGAACTGACACGCGAAAAGGCTTTGCTTGAAAACGGCAGCGAGGCTTACAGGGAGGTCGTGCATCACTCGGGCGGCGTTTGCGTGGCTGCGCTGACGGACAAAAACGAGGTGCTTATGGTGCGGCAGTTTAGATACCCGTTCAAGGAAGTGCTGCTGGAAGTGCCGGCAGGAAAGAAAGAAAAGGGTGAAGAACCGATAGAATGCGGCATCAGGGAACTTAAAGAGGAGTGCGGCGCGCAGGCGAAGGAGTTTATGCCTCTGGGGCGGCTGTACCCGACGGTGGCTTACGACACGGAGATAATTTATATGTTTCTGGCGCGTGGGCTGAGTTTTGGCGAGCAGGATCTTGACGATGACGAATTTATTGAAGTGGAGAAGATACCGCTGGACGAGGCGTGCGAAATGGTGATGCGCGATGAGATACCCGATGCGAAGACTCAGATAGCGCTTCTGAAGGCGAAGAGGTTTATTGACGGGGAGAAAGCTTAATGGGTTTTTTCAGAAAAAAGGCGGAGGCAGGCTCGCAGGATAGGGTGACGGGAAAGGTAAGTCACTTGATAGTGGGGCTGGGAAATCCCGGTGTGGTATACGAGCAGACGCGGCACAACGCGGGGTTCATAGCTGTTGACAGGCTGTGCGAAAAGCTGGGTGTTGCCTGCGTGAGGGCGAAATACAAGTCGATGTACTGCGAGGCGATGATAGGCGGCGAGAGGTGCGTTATCATAAAGCCGATGACTTACATGAACAACAGCGGCGAGGCTGTGGCGCAGTGGGCTGATTTTTACAAGCTTTCGCCCGAGAACATTGTGGTGATATTTGACGACATAACGCTGGAGCCCTCGCGCTTAAGGATAAGGCGCAAGGGCAGTGACGGGGGTCACAACGGCATGAAGAGCATAATTCAGCTGGTGGGCAGCGCAGACATACCGCGCATAAGGCTGGGTGTGGGAGCGAAGCCCTCGCCGGAATATGACCTGGCGGACTGGGTGCTTTCAAAGTTCTCTCAGCAGGAGCTGAAGCTAATGCAGGAGGCTGCTGACAAGGCGTGTGCTGCGGCGGAGCTTATTGTAAAAGGCGAGGTCGACAAGGCGATGAATGAGTACAACTAGGGGCAAGATAACGAGAAGCAAGAGGCAAGAGACGGAGAAAATATCAGAAAGGTTATTACATGAAAGAATTAAAGTTATCGGATATTGATATAAATAAAAAAGAAAAGAAAAATGCTTATAATGCTGTTCTTGATTTTATTGAAAGCGATCGCTGCTATGACGGTGAGGTTTGTATTATTTATGGTCTTCACAGAACGGGCAAAACGACAATAATGCGGCAAATAATGGCGGAAAACGCCGATAGATATTCTTTTATGTTTTTAGAGCCCGAAAGCGAAGATACAATGAAAGATATATATGCTTATCTTGATGAGGCTGTGAAGAAAAAAGTGCGCGGCATATTCATTGATGAAATAACCAAGGTGTCTGATTTTATCGAAAATTCGGCTTATCTTGCTGATATATATGCAAAGGAAGGCTTGCGGATAGTTCTTTCGGGAGATGATTCTTTAAGCTTTGTATTTGCTGAGAAGAGCAGCTTATTTGGTAGGACAAAAACCGTCAGCACCACTTATATTTCATTTGAAGAGCATTGCAGGGTGCTCGGCGCAAAGGATATTGACGATTATATCAGCTATGGCGGAGTGATTGATCGTTTCATATCCGACTACGATAGTGCTTGCAGATACCTTGATAAGGCTGTATCGGGCAATATTTCACGGAGTCTGCGCAGTCTTGCAAAGTATTCTAATCATACAGAGCTTTTTGATGTTTCCGAAGATGAGATGAAAACGGCTGTTGAAATAATGGTCAAAAGATACTGCGGTGATACAACGCCGACAGTCAGAAAACTTGCAGATGAGATAAATGCTGATACAAAAATAGTACATAAATTTACCGAGGATATGCTCACGCGGCTTGAAAATGCGCTGGTTGACATTGGTTTTGTTTCCGCGATAAAGTGTCAGGAAATTGACTACAGCGAGAGTGTTGGCTGGAAAAGCCTGCCGGTTGGCAGAGAATATTATCTTACGCAGCCTGCGATAAAATATTATCATATGAAAAGGGCATCAGAAAAAGAAAAGCCGAAAATAAAAGAAGATATGGTAAAGCAGGCAGTTGTATCTGAGGTGTCCGGTGCGCTTCCTTCTGAAAAATACAGCGTATATAAAATATCGTTCAGAGACACAGACCGTAATAAAACGCCGGGCGGATATGATATGCTTATTTACGACAAAACGGCTAATTCATATTATGCTTTTGAAATAACGCTTGCGGCCGAGGCAAGCAGTGAGCAGTACAAAGATCTTACGAACGAAAAGTTTCGCGAAATAATCGACTATAAGTACGGCGGCAGGGAAACGGTTTCTGTTTTGTACAGTGGAAAGCCTTGTAAGACGTCTGACGGTGTTCTGTATCTGAATATTTCGGGTTTTGTCAGAGAAGTTTCCAAATGCAGGGATATTAAAGCGGCGATGGAGAGATTGGCGGAGAATATTTAGCGGACAAAATTCGGTCGGCGGCGCATAACTTACGGTTTGACGGGCTTTTTCCTTTTCTATCTTCTATATGAATAAATTCTGACACAAGGCGCACAGAGAGAGCATTGGAAGAATATTCTTCCGGCTCATGGGACGGTTTAAAGCAAACTCACAGCGTAATTTTGCAGGTTGTTATTTATAACTAATTATCCCCCACCCACTAACCACCCGAAGAGAGGACGCTGGAAGAATATACTTCCAGCTCGTGATAGGGTGTAGCGTGAGATGTGGGGGGGCGCGCGGAGGGCGCGGCGGCGAGCTGAAGTTGTGAGGCGAACATCTTGCTTCTTGCATCTATCTAAACGGCA
>CANQKD010000020.1 GCA_947624375.1 uncultured Clostridia bacterium
AATAATAAACACACTATTAAAACAATGCGCAAACGCCGCCTTACAATTTCTTGCTTCTTGCTTCTAAACCTCTTGCCTCTAATAGCGCAGAAAGAACGGCTTCACGCAAAAGTCGCAAAGCCGTTTCTAACATCTAACTTCTCACTTCCAGCCTCTAATAGGAGGCTATTTTAATACATTTTTACGCGTTATTTTCCGCTGCGTATCTGGCTATTACCCCTGCCACAAGGTGCGAAGGCAGCTGCTCATAGCGCAGTTTCTCAAACGTGAAGTATCCCCTGCCCTGTGTCATCTGCCTCAGCAGCAGAACAAAGTCTGTCATCTCGCTCATCGGCACTTCGGCAACTATCTCTGTGAGTCCTTTCTTCTCCGCAGGGTTCATGCCAAGCACTCTGCCGCGGCGTTTGTTAAGCTCGCCCATCATGTCACCCGTGTTCTCATCGGGTACGCATACGTTCAGCGCGCCTATCGGCTCTAAAAGCACGGGGTCTGCCTGCGGTATGCCCTCTTTGAATGCCAGCGATGCAGCTATCTTGAACGCCATTTCAGAGGAGTCAACAGGGTGATAAGAACCATCTACCAGAATAGCTTTCAGACCCACCACGGGGAAGCCTGCCAGCAGACCTTTCTTTACACATTCCTGCAAGCCCTTTTCAACGGCAGGGAAGTAGTTTTTCGGTACAGCGCCGCCGAATATCCTTTCTTCAAACACAAGGTCGTCAGATACACACGGCTCAAATTCTATCCATACATCACCATACTGACCGTGACCGCCCGACTGCTTTTTGTGCCTGCCCTGGACCTTGACTTTCTTGCGTATCGTCTCGCGATAAGAGATCTTCGGCACGGCAGTTACAACCTCAACGCCGAACGTGTCTTTCAGCCTGCCTGCAATGCTGTCAAGGTGCAATCCTCCCAGCGTGCTTAGTATCATCTCATTCGTGGCATTGTCAAGCGAGTATGTTATAGTCATGTCTTCTTCTAAAAGTCTTGCCATAGCGGAGGCTATCTTAGCCTCGTCGCCCTGCTTTTTAGCTTTGACTGCCATTTGGTAGCAAGGCTTCGGGAACTCAACCTTTTCAAGAGCTGCCACCTTTTCCGGCGCGCAGATAGTGTCGTTGGTGTTTACGTTCATCTTCGCCGCAACAACAATATCGCCCGACGCCGCCTCGCTCACATCTATCTGCTTTTTGCCTACAAGCGTCATCAGCTTGCCGACCTTTTCGGTACTTCCTGTCGTAGCGTTCACAACGTCCATACCTGCGGTCATCTTTCCGCTGAGTACTTTTATAAATGACATCTTACCCACAAACGGGTCTGCAACTGTCTTGAAAACAAACGCGCACAGCGGCTGAGATGCATTGCACTTTACCTCTATAATATCATCATTAGCGATAGCCTCTACAGTATCTTCATCACTCTGATTGGGCACAAGCAGCGTAAGCTCTTTAAGAAGCATATCAACGCCTTCCATAGTCGCCGCAGACACGCAGGTAACAGGTGTTATAACGCCCGACTTCATTCCCTTGTGTATGCCGTCTATAAGCTCTTTCTGCGTGAACGGCTCACCGAGTATGAACTTCTCTAAAAGCTCTTCGTCCGTTTCTGCCACAGCCTCCGATACCGCCGCAACAAGTCCGTCAATACGGTATTCCATATTAGCGGCTATCTCGGCGGTCGGCATATCCGTCTCAACTGCCGTACCCTTGCCGTCGTATTTGTATGCTTTCATTTCTATAAGATTTACATACGAAACTATCTTTCTGTCGGCGATAACGGGAACTACAACAGGGCACACGGTAGGTCCGAACTCGGATTTGAGCTGCGTAAGCACGTTGTTGAAGTTTGCGTTGTCGTCATCAAGCTTTGTAACAACAAACATCTTAGGCTTGCCAAGAGCCTCGGCGCACTCATAAGCCTTGTGCGTGCCCACCTTAACGCCCGACCTGCCCGAAACCGTTATTATCGTGCAGTCGCTTGCAGCAATACCTTCTGTCATGCCGCTTGCATAGTCAAAAAGACCCGGGGTGTCCAGCAGATTTATCTTGTATTCTTCAAGACCCAGTTTTGCGCCTGCGGTCTCAAAGCTGAGAAGCGATGTATAGACCGAGCATTTTCTCTTTATCTCGTCCGCGGTATAGTCTGAAACGGTGTTGCCGTCAGCCACTTTGCCAAGCCTGTCGGTCGCGCCGCATCTGTAAAGCAGAGCCTCAGCCAGCGATGTTTTGCCCGAGCCTGCGTGGCCTGCCAGCGCTATGTTCTTGATATTCGACCTTGTGTAATTTTTCAACTTAATGATCTCCCGTCTTGTGGATTTGCAGCCGTTAATTACTTGCTTTATTAAAAATGCCTAATTAAAATTAAACTGCACGACTTAATTATATAACATTTCCACATAGATTGCAACGGCTTTCGGCATTGTTTACAATTTATTCACATTCAAGGATAATTTTTTGTTCAAAATTCAGCTAGATCTTCGTTTTTGAAGACACCACAGCCGACAGCAGCGGCACTGCAAACGAGTATGCAGCTGCTATAGCCATACACAAAGGGCTGAGTGCCACGGTTGAGAATACTCCCTGCAAAAACGGCAGATACACAGCCGCCAGTATCACAATAAGTGATAGCGCCACCGCCGCCAGCATGAAGATATTATCAAACAGCGGCACATTGAAAAGCGTTTTTTCCTCGCTCTTACATTCAAAAACGTGCAGCAGCTGCGAAGCCACCAGCGTGACAAGCGCGCCCGTTCTCGCCGCCTGTTCGCTGCCCGTCAGCCGCATAACCGTTACAAAGCAAGCCAGCGTGCTAAGCCCTATAAGCAGTCCGCGGAAAATAATGCGCGACATCAGCCCTCCCGAGAAAAAGCTCTCATCACGCCTGCGCGGCTTTTTCTTCATAACACTCTCTTCTGTAGGCTCAAGCCCCAGCGCCACCGCAGGCAGACTGTCTGTCACTAAATTTACAAGCAGTATCTGCGTAGGCAAAAGCACCACCGGCAGCCCCATAAGTATGCCGAAAAGCATAGTAACCACCTCGCCTATGTTGCAGGAGATAAGATACCTTACAAATTTGCGTATGTTAGCATAAATAGTGCGCCCCTGCTCTACCGCTCCCACAAGGGTAGCAAAGTTGTCGTCAAGCAAGACCACATCAGCAGCCGACCGCGTTACATCAGTACCCGTTATACCCATAGATACGCCGATATCCGCCTCTTTTACCGCAGGCGCATCGTTCACTCCGTCACCCGTCATAGCAACAACGTGCCCTTTTGCCTTGAACGCCCTCACGATCCGCAGTTTGTCGGCAGGGCTGACGCGCGCGAAGACTGTCACTTTTTCTATAATTTCCGCAAGCGCATCATCGGTCATCGCCGCAAGCTCTGCACCGGTAAGCGCAATATCACCGCTGTGGAATATCCCTGCCTGCTTTGCTATCTCTACCGCCGTAAGCGCGTGGTCGCCCGTTATCATCACCGTTTTTATGTGCGCTTTTGAGCACAGCTTAACAGCGTTTTTAGCCTCTTTTTTGGGAGGGTCTATCATTCCTGCAAAGCCTAAAAATACCGTTTTACCATCGGTTTCTTCGCAAAACGCTAAAACCCTCAGAGCCTTTGCAGCCATGCCGTCGCACCTGCCCATAAGCGCCCTTTTAGCGCCGCCGTCAAGTAAGGCTGTCTCTTTTTCGCGCTGCACATATCCGCACATATCAAGAATTACATCAGCCGCTCCTTTGGTGTATGTTATAACCTTACCGCCGATTTTTACTGTCACAGACATCTTCCTGCTCTCGCTCTCAAACGGCACTTCCGAGAGCCTCTCCGCCCCCAGCCTGTCAGCGGTAACAGAGCCTTTCGCGGCGGCTATAAGCAGCGCAGTTTCGGTAGGGTCTCCGTAAGTCTGCCACTCGTGTACGCCTTTTTTCGTCACTGTTCGCGTAATGTCAGCATCGCTGCACACCACCGCGCATATAAGCAGCTCTCTGAGAGCCTCAACCGGCGGATCTGCCACACCGTCAGAAAGTATCTGACCATCGCACTGCGTACCGCTGCCGGTAACGTTGAAATCGCAGTCGGCGGTCGATATTCGCGTTACAGTCATTTTGTTTTCCGTGATAGTACCGGTCTTGTCGGTGCATATAACAGATGCGCACCCCAGCGTTTCTACCGAGTGCAGCTTGTGTACAAACGCGTTCTTTTTAAGCATACTGCGCACCGCCAGCGCCAAAGCGATAGTGACCGTAGCAGGCAGCCCCTCGGGTATTGCTGCAATAGCCACCGTTATTCCCGTCATAAGCATTGAAAACACAGGTTCGCCGCGAATAACGCCTGCCAGAAATACCACCACGCACACCGCAAGGCAGATTATCGCAAGCCGCTTGCCAAGCTCACCGAGGCGTTTTTGCAGCGGTGTCTGCTCCTCCTCGATGTCGGAAAGCATATCGGATACCTGCCCTATCTGCGTTGAAAGCCCCGTAACAGCAACTTCGCACCTCGCCTTGCCTTTAACAACGTTCGTGCCCATGTATGCCATATATGGCAGATTCAGCGCGCTGAAAGTAGTTTCGCCGCTGCGGCAGCGTTTTGCACACGCCTGCGTTTCGCCGGTAAGTATCGCTTCATCGCACATAAGGCTCTGCGAAGATATTATATAGCAGTCCGCAGGAACTCTGTCACCGCTCTCCAATTCAACAACATCGCCGCGCACAAGCTCGCTTGCAGGCAGCACTTTCAGCTTGCCGTCACGGTATACTTTCGCTGTGGGTGAGGTCATCTTCTCCAAGGCTTCCAGCGTTCTCTCTGTGCGGTATTCCTGAATGAACCCCAGCGCCGCATCGAGCAGCACAACAAGAAGTATCGTTGCCGCATCGTAAAATTCGCCCATAAATACGGATACCACCGTCGCGCCAAGCAGTATCATCACCATAATGTCGCGAAACTGGTTTATAAATATGCCTGCCGCGCTTTTCTTTTTCTTCTCTCCTAAAACGTTCCTGCCGTCCTCTTCCAATCGCCTTTGCGCAATCTCCTCGGGCAGCCCCAAAGATGTTTCCTGCTCATCCTTTATTTCTTCCACAAAATATTCAAGCATAGCCTTTCTCCTTTCTTGTACACGCTTTTAAGACCTGTACAATTTATATGTTTGCATACTATGGCAATATGCCGCCGAGCTTCATAATATATTACAGGCAAGATATGTAAAGATATTATTGCCTGTTTTTTATAAACACACAGGAGGTCAGCTTTAATGACAGGAAACCTTGAAAAGACTGTATTTGCTATGTCCTCTATAACCTATGCCGCCAAAGCGCAGAGCATACTGCGGCAAAACGGCTACGGCTGCGAGGTCATAAGAACGCCGAAAGACCTTTCAAAAGGCTGCGGCTACAGTATAAAAGTTATCGGCAGCCGCGAGGGAGCAGCATCTTTACTCTCGCAGGCAGGCATATTGATAAAGGCAGCAAAAGAGCTGTGATTTAAAAAGAGATGAGGCGATAAATTGATATATTTTGATAATTCCGCTACCACATACCCAAAGCCCGTCACGGTCGCGCAGGCGGTGGCAAACGCAGTTGCAAAGCTGGGCGGCAACCCCGGCAGAGGCGGTCACACCATGGCTATGCAAAGCGCGCAGGCTGTATATAAAGTAAGAGAGCAGGCAGCGAAAATGTTCGGCGCAAAAAGCGAAAACACCGTGTTCACGCTAAACTGCACCCACGCGCTGAACACCGCAATAAAAGGCGTTGTGCCGCCTGATTCTCACGTTGTTATATCTTCAATAGAGCATAACAGCGTTTCCCGACCCGTTTATGCGCTTGGCGAAAAAGGCGTTAAATGCTCTATAGCGCGCGTTTGCGAGGACGACGACGAAACGCTGGAGAACTTCTCAAAGCTCATAGGCAAAGATACCAAAGCGGTCATATGCACCGCCGTTTCAAACGTCACCGGCAAGATCCTGCCTATAGAGCGCATTTACAGCCTGTGCAAAGAAAAAGGCGTTTGCCTTATCTGTGATGCTGCCCAGGCGGCAGGCGTTCTGCCTCTCTCGGTAAATACCTGCGCAGACATCATCTGCACCGCGGGGCATAAGGGTCTTTACGGTCCGTCGGGCACGGGGCTGCTTGTAACAAACGGCAACTACCCCATTTTACCGCTTACAGAGGGCGGCACGGGCACTACCTCGCTGGAGACCGCCCAGCCCGATATAATGCCCGAAATGCTGGAGAGCGGCACGGTCAATGTTCCCGGCATAGTGGGGCTTGGCAAGGGCATCGAGTTTGTAAATTCAAAGGGGCTTGCAAATATCCACGCAAAAGAGCAAAAGCTGTGCGATATCTTCATAAGCTATATAAAAAACGTAAAGGGCATAAAAATATACCGAGGCAACGAGGCTTACGCGCCTATAGTCGCTTTCAATGTGGGTGATATACATTCGGGCGATATAGCGCAGTTTTTGAGCGACAACGGCTTTGCTCTGAGGGGCGGCTACCAGTGCGCCGCGGTGACTCATCACTTCTTAAAAACGCTCGATCAGGGCGTGGTAAGATTTTCGCCTTCGGTGTTCAATAGCGAAAAGCAAGTCGCGCTTCTGGCTCTGGCAGTAAAAAAATCAGCAAATTTTTAAGGAAATTTATAAAAAGGTCTTGTGATTTTTTAAAATATATGATAAAATAAATACGGTCATATCTTTTTTAAGAGCCGTATGAAAGGAAGTGAAGCGGTATGAAAGACTTTTTCAATGCATTTATAAGCGTGTGCGAGTCAATATCTTTGCCGGATATTGTCGATATGATACTGCTTTCATATCTGCTTTTCAAATTCATGCAGCTCGTGCGCGAAACAAGAGCCCAGCAGCTGGTAAAGGGCATATGCATAATGATAGTCGCCTACCTTATCGCAGACTTTTTCGAGCTGACGATAATGTCTTTCATACTGACAAAGTGCTTCCAGTGGGGAATACTTGCGATAATCATAATGTTCCAGCCGGAGCTCAGGCGAATACTTGAAAAGATAGGCAGAGCGAAGATAATGGATTTCAACGTGTTTAACTCTACCGATCCGCAGGATATAGAAAGCGCGTGGGGAAAAGCCATAAACTCGATATGCGATGCAGCCGCAAGCCTTTCCGCCACCGCTACAGGCGCGCTTATAGTGTGTGAGCGGCAGACAAGGCTGGGCGAACAGATAGATACCGGCACGATACTCAACTGCACACCGAGCGAGGCGGTATTCGGCAACATATTCTTCCCGAACACTCCGCTTCACGACGGCGCGGTGATAATGCGTGACGGCATGATACTTGCGGCAGGGTGCTTTCTGCCAAAGCCGCAGAAGGAAGAACTTATAAACAAACAGCTCGGTTCGCGCCACAGAGCCGCCATTGGAATGAGCGAGAACTCCGATGCGATAGTTATAGTTGTTTCGGAAGAAACAGGCACTATATCCGTTGCGGAGGACGGCGAACTTACCAGAGGCTACACGAGAGACAGCCTTAAAAAGCTGCTCACCGACAGGCTGATGCCCGAGAAGAACGCCTCTCAGAAGACCACGCTCAAAGAGAAAGTGAGGGCAAAATGGAAAAAAGAAAGTTAAGATTCTTAAAAGTCCTCAAAAAAGATTTTGCGCTGAGGGTGCTGGCGGTAGTGCTTGCCGTTATAATATGGTTCGCGCTTTCAATAACGCTGTTCCCTACCGTTTATATGACCATCTCCGAAGTACCGGTGACTGTTGCTGTTGAAGGCACTTCTGCCGGGTCGCAGGGGCTGGAGCTTATAGATTTCAACGATGAAACAAAAGTTGAAGTAAGCATAAGCGGCATGAGATATGAGATAGGCTCTTTCACCTCAAAAGATCTTCACGCCACAGTGGATACCAGCGGCATAAGCGAGGCGGGAACATACAGCCTGCCGGTAAAGGTCACATCTTCGGCAGATTCTATGAACGTAACGGCGATAACGCCCTCTACCGTAAAAGTAAAGCTGGACTATATAAAGACCGCCAATATACCTCTTAGAGTAAGGGCAAGCTCAATAAGCCCGGCAGAGGGCTATTCGCTGGGCGACCCCATAATCACGCCGGAGACCATTCAGGTAAAAGGCGAGCAGAAACTTGTAGATAAAATTTCATATGCCATTTTCGCTGTAGATCAGAAACAAACGCTTACCGAATCTTACGATACCTCGGACGGCAAGGTGTATCTGTATACCGATGACGGCACGCTTATTGACGACAAGTCTTTCGAGATAAGCAACGACCCCATTTCGGTAAAGTTCCCGGTATACTTCCTCAAGACGCTGAATTTCACGTTTGACTATCAGGGCGCGCCCGAAAACTTTGATACTTCGATACTGAAATATACGCTTTCCAACGACACTATTGACGTTATGACCGCCAACGACAGCATATTGAATCAGGATGATCTGCATCTGGGATATATAAACCTCAGCGACATCGACCTTGAAAAGACCTTTACTTTTGATGTGCTGCTTGACAGCGGCGTAACGAGCACTTCGGGCATAAATACCGTTACCGTAACGTTCGACCCCTCGGGATTTGTCTGCAAGGAATTTACCATTCCCGAAAGCAATATCAAGATAATAAACGCCCCTGCAAATCAGGATATCCGCCTTACCACAAAGGCTGTTCCAAACGTTAAGATATACGGTCCGCAGAGCGTTATGGAGACCCTTTCGGCAGATGATATCATAGCCGAGTTCGATATGCAGTCTTCCGTGCTTGAATACGGCTCTTACACACGCAGTGTGAAGATATATGCGCCGCAGGTAAGCACGGTGTGGTGCTGCGGCAGCTATGAGATAATGTTCACGGTAGCCGAAAAGAAGACTACCACTACCACAACCACTACCGCCAAGCCCTCAAGACCCGAAAGATAAAAATATGCGCTCCCTTTTCACGGGGAGCGTTGATCTTTAAATAAAAAGTAAGATCCGGGAATTCATTTCTCGGATCTTACACCGCTGTCGGCGCAGCCAAAAATCACTTCATTATGTGATTTTTGGCGTGAGGGTAACGGAGCCGATGCCAGAGGGGGTCCACGGGGGAACCAGTTCGGGGTGCCCCCGTGCAGCGGAGCGTTATTACAGGAGTTATTTTTATGCCGATAATCATACCGCAGATAAAAGGCACGCTTACACAAAAAAGCGATGAAATTATAGAAAAGGCTCTCAGAGCAGCAGGCATAAACAGCCGCGATATCGCCTTTGCAGATATTTATAAGACCTCTGTAGATGCGCGCCGCCGCGACGAAAAGGGCATACAGTTTGTCTACAGCGTTTGCGTTTCTTTAAAAGATAAAACCGCCGAAGAGCGAACGGCAGATGAAAAACATCTCACCTATGCGCCGTATGGTGATATACAGGTGCGCAAGGGCTCAAAGCCTTTGGGCGGCAGGATAGTTATAGCAGGCTTCGGCCCGGCAGGAATGTTCTGTGCCCTGACCTTGGCAGAAAACGGCTACCGCCCGCTTGTGCTGGAGCGCGGCAGCGAGGTCGGCAGGCGTGTTGAAAAGGTATCGCATTTCTGGCACGGCGGCGAGCTAGACGAGCAGACAAACGCGCAGTTCGGTGAGGGCGGCGCAGGCACTTTTTCTGACGGCAAACTTACCACGCGCATCAAAGACCCCCTTTGCAGATATGTTCTGGAGAGGCTCACACAGCTGGGCGCGCCGAAAGAGCTGCTGACCAAAGCAAAGCCGCATATAGGCACGGACAAGCTGCGGAATGTGGTGAAAAATCTGCGCGAGCAAGTTTTGCGGTGCGGCGGCGAGATAATGTTCGATACGTGCCTTGACGGTATTACGCTTGAAGGCGGCAGGGTGACTTCGGTCTCATTCTGCGGCGCTGAAACGGGCGATATACAAAGCGGCTGCGTGGTGGCTGCAATAGGTCACAGTGCGAGAGATACCGTGCAGATGCTGCAAAACCGCGGCGCTGTTATACAGTCAAAGCCTTTCGCGGTGGGCGTGCGTATCGAGCATACGCAAAAGGCAGTCAACGAGAGCCTCTACGGCAGATACGCCGATGACCCCCTGCTGCCCGTCGGCGAATATCAGATGTCTTACACACAAAAAGATGGTCAGGCGTGCTATACTTTTTGTATGTGCCCCGGCGGCGTGGTAGTGCCTGCCGCAAGCGAGCACGGCGGCGTTGTGGTAAACGGCATGAGCGAGTATGCAAGAAAAGGCTTGAACGCCAACAGCGCGCTGGTCGTGCCCGTAAGCCAAAGCGACTTTGGTAATTCCCCTCTTGGAGGAATGGAATTTGCGCGGAAGATAGAGCAAGCGGCATACACATCGGCAGGAAACTACAATGCGCCTGCCTGCACCGTTGGCGGATTTTTGTCGGGCGTACCCAATTTAAACAGCAATATTTCACCTACATATGCGCGCGGCGTTGTGCCATATGATATATCTTCAATGCTGCCAACCCGCGTTACAGATATGCTTAAAAAGGGTCTGGGGGTCTTCTCAACGCGAATGAGATGTTTCAAAGACGATACCGCCATTCTTACCGCCCCCGAAACGCGCACTTCCTCTCCTGTGAGGATACTGCGTGACGACAGCGCAAAGGCGGTAGGCATTGAAAACCTCTACCCCTGCGGAGAGGGCGCAGGCTATGCAGGCGGCATAACTTCATCGGCAGTTGACGGCATAAAGACCGCGCTGAAAATAATGGAAGAATACGCCCCGTACTGAAAAACTGCAAAAATATATCCGACTGTCTGACAGTCGGATTTTTTATTGTGATTGCAGCCTCTGCATTTTCCGCCACGAGCAAAAGCCGTATATATCGTTCGCTAAAAATGCCGCGAAGCACATCACTACAGAAAGATACGAAATATCGTCAAAAGTCGCCAGCGACCACAGTATTATAAGCACAATGTCATTCAAAGAATACGCAATAGCATAGTAAGGACTTCGCCTGAAAGTGAGGTATACCGCCGCAAAGCTAGTCGTTACCGAAAACGTGCTCAGCGGCAGGTTAGCAGTGCCAAAAGCGCGCAGAATAAAGTAAAACGCAGCCGTAACCGCCGCCGTCAGCAAGGCAAGAAAAGCGTACTCTCTGCCCGTCAGCCTGTTTACTTTCACCTGTGAATGTCCGCTGCCGTATGGGTTTTTCAGCCAGGAAACAAGCGAAAAGCACGCCATAGGCATCGTCATGCCAAGATACGTTATCATCTCGCCAAAGTATGAGTATGTGTACGAAATATAGCCGTACAGCATACTGAAGATTATTGCCAGCACCTGCCCCACAGGGTTGCCCTTTGCAACGAATATAAGCGATGTTACCCCGATAAGCGAGTTTGCCGCCGCTATGTAGTTTGACCTGTCAAACACTAAAAACGCCGCAGCAATGAGCGCGACCGAACACAGCCACAGCGCCTTTTCCCCGCGCGAAAAATAATTTATTGCTCTTTTTATCTTTTCAGAAAACATAGTAAATTCCCTTTTTATAGTATCTCACCTGCTATTTTATCATAATTTTTTCAATACGTCAAATAATATCTTGACAAATAAAAATAACAGTGTTATAATATATCTGTAAATACCCCACGGGGGTATATCAGGGAGGCGCATATTTAATGGAAGGAAACATCAAAAAATGCTGCTGTGAATGTCACAAGACCACAGAGCGAAGTATTGAAGAAAAGAAAAAGCTGCTCAACCGCCTAAGCCGTATTGAGGGGCAGATACGCGGCATAAAAGGCATGGTGGAAAAAGATGCCTACTGTGCCGACATTCTCACACAATGCGCCGCTGTAAACGCCGCTGTGAACGCTTTCAACCGCGATCTTATCGCGCGGCATATAAAAAGCTGTGTCGTCCGCGACCTTAAAGAGGGCAAGGAGGACGTTATAGACGAGCTTGCCGACGTTATGCAGCGGCTGATGAAATAGAGGTGCAGTCATGGAAAACACAAAGCAATATATAGTTACAGGCATGACCTGCGCCGCCTGCGTTAGCAGAGTTGAAAAGGCTGTCTCAAAGGTGCAGGGGGTAGAGAGTTGCTCTGTCAGCCTGCTTACAAATTCTATGGCGGTAGGGGGCAAAGCATCGCCCGATGAAGTAATAGCGGCAGTAACGGCGGCAGGGTACGGCGCAAGCGTAAAGGGTGCAGAAAAGACCTCTCACACCGCCGATGAAGACCAGCTTAAAGACCGCGATACACCGCTGCTTTTAAAAAGATTTCTGGCATCGCTTGTTTTCCTTGCCGCGCTTATGTATATCTCAATGGGTCACACCATGTGGGGCTGGCCGCTGCCGGGCTTTTTTGAGGGCAACCACGTCGCGGTGGGGCTGGCGCAGCTTTTGCTTACCGCGATAATTATGGTGATAAACCAGAAGTTCTTCATAAGCGGCTTTAAGAGCCTTTGGCACCGTTCGCCGAATATGGATGCGCTAGTGTCGCTGGGTTCTGCCGCGGCTTTCATATACAGCACCGCCGCGCTTTTTGTCATGACGGACGCGCAGATCAAAGGCGACAGCGACAAGGTAATGAGCCTTATGCATGAGTTTTATTTTGAATCGGCGGCTATGATACTTGCGCTTATAACGCTGGGTAAAATGCTAGAAGCGCGTTCAAAAGGCAAGACCACCGATGCCCTCAAAAGCCTTATGAAGCTGTCACCCAAGACTGCGAATGTTATCATAGACGGCGTTGAAACTACAGTGCCCGTTGAGCAGGTGACAAAGGGCGATATCTTCACCGTGCGACCCGGCGAGAGCATACCCGTTGACGGCGTTGTTGACGAGGGCGGCAGCGCAGTAGATGAATCCGCCCTGACAGGTGAGAGCATACCGGTCGACAAGGCGGTCGGCTCACCCGTTTCGGCAGGAACAATAAATCAGTCTGGCTATATAAAATGCCGCGCAACAAGGGTCGGAGAGGATACCACTCTTTCGCAGATAATTAAAACGGTCAGCGATGCCGCAGCCACAAAAGCCCCCATAGCACGTGTTGCAGACAAGGTCTCGGGTGTGTTCGTGCCTGCGGTCATAAGCATTGCTTTTATCACCACTGTTATATGGCTTATTCTGGGCAAGCCTTTCGGTTTTGCTATTGCAAGGGGCATTTCGGTGCTCGTGATAAGCTGCCCCTGCGCTTTAGGTCTTGCTACTCCCGTTGCGATAATGGTCGGCAGCGGCGTTGGCGCAAAAAACGGCATACTTTTCAAAACTGCTTCTGCTCTTGAAAACTTGGGCAGATCTACAATAGCAGTGCTCGATAAAACGGGTACTATAACTTTAGGTCAGCCGCAGGTGACTGACATTGTTACCTCCGGCGGCTTTTCGGAAAGAGAGCTTGTTTCACTTGCATATTCTCTTGAAAAAAAGAGTGAGCACCCTCTCGCGCGCGCAGTGACTGAGTATGCAGAAAAAAATAATATAGCTTTTACAGATACACAGGATTTCAAAGCGCTTGCAGGCAACGGTCTTACAGCTTTTGCAGACGGCGAAAAACTTTCGGGCGGAAGCTATGAGTTTATAAAGACCGCCGCTGAGATACCTAGCGATATAAAAGAGCGTTCCGAGCAGCTTTCGGAAAATGGCAAAACGCCGCTGTTCTTTGCAAAGGGTGATAAGCTGTGCGGCGTTATAGCTGTTGCGGACGTCATAAAAGAAGACAGCCCGCAGGCGGTGAGAGAATTGCAGGATATGGGTGTGCGCGTTGTAATGCTTACCGGCGATAACGAGCGCACCGCAAAGGCTATTGGCAGTCAGGCAGGCGTTGACGAGGTAATAGCAGGCGTTATGCCGCAGGGCAAGGAACGAGCTGTAAGCCGCCTGAAAGAGCAAGGCAAGGTGGTAATGGTCGGCGACGGCATAAACGATGCCCCTGCCCTTACCGCAGCCGATGTAGGCATAGCCATAGGCGCAGGAACAGACGTTGCCATAGATGCGGCAGACATAGTGCTTATGAACAGCCGCCTTGCAGATGTTCCTGCCGCTATAAGGCTCAGCCGCGCCGCGCTGCGCAACATTCATGAAAATCTGTTCTGGGCATTTATATATAATACGCTCGGCATACCGCTTGCGGCAGGGGTGTTCATATCGCTGCTGGGCTGGCAGCTAAACCCGATGTTTGCCGCCGCCGCGATGAGCTTATCAAGCTTTTGTGTAGTTACCAACGCTTTAAGGCTGAATTTGTTCAACATACGCAAATGCAGGGTGCGCAAAAACGGCAATGCCAAAACAGATATACAAGTAACAAGAGAGGAGGTAGATACCATGGAAAAAACTATAAAGATAGAAGGCATGATGTGCCATCACTGCGAAATGCACGTGCAGAAGGCTTTGGAAGCTATCGACGGCGTTTCAAAGGCTGAAGCTAGCCACGAAAAGGGCGAAGCTAAAGTTTTGCTTACAAAAGATGTAGACAACGAAACGCTGAAAAAGGCTGTCGAAGCTCAGGAATACAAGGTACTGGGTATCGAGTAACAAACGCATACAACATAGAGCGCACCCTCTCGGTGTGCTCTTTTTTCTTGTTAAAAAACCGCGAATATTGTATAATTATAGTGAAAGGAGGTCTTTCGCTATGTTTGAAAATTTTGAAAGACATTTAAAAGAACAGGAACTGTCAAAAAACACTGTAGAGTCATACTTGTTCGCGGTAAGGCAGTTTCACGAAAACTACGGCACTGTAACACTGAAGAACCTGCGTTCCTACAAAACGTGGCTGATCGAAAACTACAAACCGAAGACCGTAAACCTGCGGCTGAGGGCGATCAACTGCTATCTGGAGAGCATAGGCAAGGAGAAGTGGAAGCAGCCGGTCGTGAAGATCCAGAACAAAACGTTTCTTGAAAACGTAATCAGCGAGGCTGACTACGAATACTTCAAAAGCCGCCTGAAAGAGGACGGCGAGATGTTCTGGTATTTCGTCATACGCTTTCTTGCCTCAACCGGCGCGCGGGTAAGCGAACTTATCCAAATAAAAGCGGAACACATACGGCTCGGCTACCTCGATCTCTACTCAAAAGGAGGCAAGCTGAGACGTATATATTTCCCCTCGGCCCTGCAAAAAGAGGCGCTTGAATGGCTTGCGGAAAGCGGCGTAAAAAGCGGCTTTGTTTTTCTCAACAAATATGGCGAACGCATTACCACGCGCGGCATTTCGGGGCAGCTAAAACGCCTTGCCAAGCGCTACGGTATAGACCCTGCCGTGGTATATCCGCACTCTTTCCGCCACAGGTTCGCAAAAAGCTTTCTGGAGCGCTGCAACGATATAGCTTTTCTTGCCGACCTTATGGGGCATGAGAGCATTGAGACCACGCGCATATACCTGCGAAAGACCGCCACCGAGCAGCGTGAGATAGTCAACAAGGTGGTAGACTGGTAAGCCTTTCGCTTTTTGTGTAAAAAATGCCCTGCGGCTCTTGAAAAATTCTTGCATATGGTATATAATAAATATATCTATGTAGTTATGACTATGCTAAGATACCCGAAAGGTGGTAATATATATATGATAACTATGTTTGCAGACAAAAGCGGTATGCAGAACGTGTACGCGCCGCTGCCGTTTGTGGCGCACCTTGTTTTCTGCGCACTGGCAACACTTTTGTATGCTGTGCTTTTCAACAGGCGCGGCAAAAGGCACTACCTTGTGCTGATGATAGCCATTGACCTTACGCTGATGACACAGTTCTGGACGGACGAGATGGTCATATTCGCGGTAGGTTTTGCAGAAGTTATAATGCTCATCGTTGCAGGCGTGCTGGCGTATAAAAGCTCTAAAGAGGACAAAGAGCTGGCAGAAAAGCGCAAGCAGGAGGCACGCCTTCGCCGAATGGAGCGAGAGAAACGGCTGCAATCGGAAAAGCTTTTTGTAAAGCAGGAGTATATAGACAAAAATTTCGGGAAAGGCATTGTCGATCACGCGTTTGACGATGACGACGACGAGTGAAGCATATGAAAAAGCTTGTTATTCTTGACAGTGAAACGGTAACAAAAGGCGATGTTTCTTTAGATGAAGTGACCGCTTTGTGCGACAGCAAAGTTTACGGCTATACCCCAAATGATGAGGTCGCCGACAGGATAGGCGATGCCGATGCGGTAATATGCAACAAATGCCTTATCACCGAAGATGTTTTTGAAAAGTGCAAAAGCTTGAAGTATGTAGGTCTTTTTGCAACGGGCTATAACAATGTTGACATTCAGGCGGCTAAAAAGCACGGCGCGGCGGTGTGCAATGTGCCCAGCTATTCAACAAATTCTGTGGCGCAGCATACATTCGCTTTTCTTTTAAATTACTTCAACAAGACCGCCAAATACGCCGAAACTGTTGCAAACGGCGACTGGGTGAATTATAAGCTGTTTTCATACTTTTATATACCTATCACAGAGCTTGCAGGGCTTACTCTGGGCATTATAGGCTATGGCGAGATAGGCAGAAAAGTTGCCGAGATCGCAAGGGCTTTCGGCATGAACGTTATTACCTGTACGCGCTCACCGCAAAAGGTGACAGACGGCACAAGGGTGTGCACCCTGCCGCAGCTTTTGCAGGAAGCAGATGTGGTGTCGCTGCACTGCCCACTTACCAAAGACAACGAAAAGATGATCAACAGTGAGGCTCTCTCGATGATGAAACCCACCGCGGTACTTATAAACACCGCAAGGGGAGGCCTTATAGACGAGCAGGCGCTGGCAGATGCTTTAAGCAGCGGCAGGATAGCCCACGCGTGTTTAGATGTTCTTACAAATGAGCCTATGACAGAAAACTGCCCTCTGCGGTATGCAAAAAACTGCACTATAACGCCGCATATCGCTTGGGCGCCCTATCAGACGAGGGTAAGGCTTTTGAAAGAAGTCGCCGAGAACCTTCGCTGCTGGCTGGGTGGCGATCCTCGCAACAATGTCGTAAAATAAAGGATGAATGTATTGTATAGCGAAAAAGTTATCTGCATATGCGGCAAGCTGTGCAGCGGTAAAACTACATATGCCAGACGCCTCTGTGAAGAGCGCAGCGCGGTGATCTTGTCGGTAGATGAGATAATGCTTGCGGTGTTTGGTCAGTATGCAGGCGAAAAGCATGAGATATACGCGCACAGGCTGTATAAGTTTCTCTGCGAAAAAGCCGTGCAGATAGTAAAAGCAGGCGTTAATGTCGTGCTTGACTGGGGCTTCTGGACAAAGGACAACCGTGACAAAGTAAAAGCGTTTTTTAAAAGCCACGGCATACAGTGCGATATGCACTATATAGATATACGCGACGAGGACTGGGAGAAGTTTATAGAAAAGCGAAACGCCTCTGCTTTGGTGCATCAGGATAAAGAATACTATATCGATGGCAAGCTTATAGAAAAATTCAAAAATATGTTTGAGATGCCCTCGAAAGAGGAGATCGACGCATGGATAATAATCTGACCGCAAAGGGAGTTTTGATATGCAAAGCGAGAATGAAGTAAAGAAAAGAGTGGTAGTAAAACTGGGCACTTCTACCCTCACCCATAAAACAGGCAGGCTGAACATACGGCGCATTGAGCGCATAGTTAAAAACCTTGCCGATATGCACAACGGCGGCTGGGATATAATACTTGTCTCCAGCGGAGCGATAGGTCTTGGCATGGCAAAGCTGGGGCTTATGGAAAAGCCGAAAGATACACCGCTCAAACAGGCGTGCGCTGCTGTAGGTCAGTGCGAACTTATGTATTTTTACGACAAGTTGTTTTCAGACTACAACCTCAACGTCGCGCAGATGCTGCTTACAAAGTATATTCTGCTTGAAGACAGAAAAAAGAACGTGCAGAACGCGCTGAAAGAGCTGCTGAAATTCAACGTTATTCCGATAGTCAACGAAAATGATACCGTGGCTATTGATGAGCTTGAACTTGAAGTGGGCGAGAATGATTCTCTTGCCGCAACCGTGGCAGTGCTTGCCGAGGCCGATATGCTTGTTATTATGTCGGATATTGACGGTCTTTACGACGATGACCCGAGAAAGAATCCCGATGCAAAGCTTATCTCGGCGGTTTACGATATTGACGACCACGTAAGAGAGCTTGCAGGCGGCGCAGGTACGGCTCTGGGCAAAGGCGGCATGAAGACCAAGATAGATGCAGCTCAGATAGCTGTAGAAAACGGCATAGATATGCTGATTGTAAACGGCAGAGACCCCGATGTGCTGTACGACGTGTTTGAGCGTAGGCCGGTAGGCACACTGTTCAAAGCCAAAGAAAAATAATGGGAGGGATAGTTATGAACGATCTGAATTATATAGAAGTGCTCGGCGTGAACGCCAAAAAAGCAAGGGCAGAACTCGCCGCGGCTATGACATCGCAGAAAAATGATGCCTTAAATGAGATAGCTCATATCCTGCGAAGAAGCAGCGAAAAAATAATCTCTCAAAACCAGATAGATATAAAAAACGCCAAAGAACGCGGTATGTCTCAGGCAATGCTCGATAGGCTCGCGCTGAACGAAAGCCGTATAGAAGCAATAGCCTGCGCCTGCGAGAACCTTACCAAACTTGACGACCCCGTGGGTATGGTAGACGGCGGCGGAACACGCCCCAACGGCATAAGAATAGTAAAAACGCGCGTACCGCTGGGTACTATAGGAATGATATACGAAGCGCGCCCGAACGTTACGGTAGATGCAGCGGCTTTGTGCCTTAAAAGCGGCAATGCGGTCATATTAAGGGGCGGCAAAGAGGCTTACTATTCAAATAAATGCCTCGTTGACCTTATGCGCACGGCTGTTGAGCGCACAGGGTTCGACCCGAATATAATACAGCTTGTCGAGAATACCGCGCGCGAAGTTGCCACCATGATGATGAAAGCCAACGGTTATATTGATGTGCTGATACCCAGAGGCGGCGCAGGGCTGATAAATACCGTGGTGCAAAATGCCACCGTGCCCGTTATAGAGACAGGCAAAGGCAACTGCCATATCTACATTGACGAAAGCGCAGACCTCGATATGGCTGTAGAAGTCACCGACAACGCTAAAACACAAAGACCCTCGGTATGCAACGCAATTGAGACCTGCCTTGTGCACAGGGCGGTCGCGGAGAGGTTTCTGCTTATGCTGAAAAAGCGGCTCGATAAACACGGCGTTGAGATACGCGGCGACAGAATGACAAAAATGATCCTCGGCAGCGATGTTGTTGACGTTACCGAGGACGACTATGCCACCGAGTTTGACGATTATATTCTTGCCGTAAGGGTCGTTGACGACTTTGCGCAGGCGATAGAGCATATACAGAAGTATTCAACGGGGCACAGCGAGTGTATAATTACCGAGAGTTTGTATGCCGCAGAGGAATTTCAGCGCAGAATAGATGCCGCCTGCGTGTATGTAAACTGCTCAACAAGGTTTACAGACGGCGAGCAAATGGGGCTGGGCGCGGAGATAGGCATATCAACGCAAAAGCTGCACACCCGTGGGCCTATGGGTCTGAAAGAGCTGACCACCATAAAGTGGCTGATAAACGGCAACGGGCAGATAAGAACATGAAAAAAGGATCTTCGCTTCGGCGGAGATTTTTTTGTTGCTTTCGCTGCTAGAGGCAAGAAATTGCTTTTTATAGCTTTGCTCAAACTTATCAAAATGCTCATCTTGCCTCTTGCTTCTTAGTAGACCGCAGGCATGGTGATATAATGCAATGTCAAGAAAAATATTTCTAACTTCTAACCTCTAATTTCTAACTTCTAATAGGGCAAGAAGCAAGAGATTGCTTTTTAAAGTTTTGCGCAGTCTTTTCAAGCCCCAACATCTTGCCTCTTGCTTCTCGTTATCTTGCTTCTAGTGGCTGAGTTTTGGTTTGTAATCGCGCATGAACTCTTCAAACTCGTCAATATCAAACGTCTTTGCGCTGCTGTTGTGGGGCGCGTGGCGCTCTTTTTCTTTTTCTTTATCATAAACATTATCTTTTTCTTTTTCTTTCTCTTTTTCTTTATCTTTATCTGTAGCTTTTGCAGCTTTTGCAGAGTCTTCTCCTTTTGCGCGTTTCGCCTTTGCCGCATCACTGCGCGCTTTGCAGACGCCTTCCCACTTTTTGCCGTCGCGCTCGAGAGCACTTTTCATAAACATAAAAGTAAATTTTACGCAATCTTTTAATTTTAGTTCTTCGCCTCGGGAAGCAAAATCAAACAGCGCTTTGAACAGTTTTCCTGCATCTTCGTTGCTTAGCTCGTCCACACATTCCTCCCATTCTTTGTAGATAATGAACGATTTGTTGTCGGTGTGATAATTTTTCTGTGACATATTGACCTCCTGATAGTAAATATAATTTTGAAAATGTTTTCACTATCAGCGGCTAAACAGCAAATGTTAAACAAAAACGTATAACATACAAAATATATACCAAACATTCTCGCTATCTCGCCGCCCCACAGCAATTCGACGAACCCCGACCGTACCTCGCACCACACACTCTCTCACTGATCTCTCCGCCCATGCTGTTGGAAGCATATTCTTCCAGCGACGATAGAGGGGGGTGGCGTGGTCGGGAAAAGTTGGACGGGGGGGAGATTACAAAGGTAAGACGAGCGCTTCACAGATTCCAATCGCACTGCCCACGCCGTCGGAATAATATTCTGTCTGCGGCTTTGTGAGGACGGTTAGTGGACGGGGACTAGAAGCAAGATAACTAGAGGCAAGATGTTAGATGAGCATTTTGAAAAGTGTGCGCAAAACTGTAAAAAGCAAATTCTTGCCTCTTGCCTCTTGTAAACCGCAGGTATAAAAAACTGCCGCAAGAGTTGTAAAAAGCATTTCTAACTTCTAACCTCTGACTTCTTACCTCTAGCAGCGGCGCGCCTGACGTGTTTTCGAGGGCGCTGCCCCCGTGCCCCTGCAAGCCTTTTGAAAAAGGCTTGATCGAAAACTTTTCCTTTCTTGACAGGGTTTAAAACTTTTGTGTACTGTAGGCGGTCAACGTGTGCGCTCCTGCGCGCGGCGCAGGAGCGCACCACCACCTTCTTGCTTTCCGGAAGAATATTCCGCGGTAGCGCAGAGGTTGGGCGTGATTTTGATGTGTGGACTTTTAACAATGCTATTGCGCACGCAAGCGCGCAGGAAAGAGAGATATGGCTTCTCAAAGGAGAGGCTCAGCTATTAGAAGCAAGATATTAAGAAGCAAGAAATTGCACTTTACAAGCTTAGCGCGTAATTTTCAAAACGCTCGTCTTGCCTCTTGCTTCTATCTGAACCGCAGAAAAAACGGCTCTGCTCAAACGAGCAAAACCGTTTCTAACCTCTAACATCTAATCTCTAGCCTCTGACAGCCGACAGCACCACACCTGCCGCCGCGCCTATTATCGCGCCGCACACAGCGTAGTATACCTTGACCGATACCCCCAGCTTTACGCATATCACCATGATGACTGCCGCCGCGAGCATAGAAAATAAAAACAGTCCGCCAAAGCAAAGCGACAGCCTGTTGCGCCTTGCCCATTGCCGCAGCCTGCCGCCCTCTTTGGGCTCCTTTTTCTTTGCACGCCGCCTTAAAAATGCGCCCAAAAAAGCACAGACTGCCGCTGTAAAAACAAACGGCAGTCCTGCATATAAAAGCATTGTTTCCATTATAAAACTCTTACGCCCACAACGCCGTCGATAGCCTTTATGGCTTCAACGTCAACGCTGCCGGCAACGTCAAGCATGGTGTACGACCAGTCTTTCTTCGACTTGTTCACCATGTTTTCAATGTTCGCGCCCTTTTCTGCAACAGTTCCTGTTATCTGCGTGAGCAGCGCGGGAATGTTCTTGTGCAGCACGCATACAAGGTGATCGCCCGTCTTTGCAAGCTCTGCGTTCGGGAAGTTTACAGAATTCTTTATAGTGCCCTTCTCGATGTAGTCGATAAGCTCGTGAGCCGCCATAACAGCGCAGTTGTCTTCCGATTCAGGAGTAGAAGCGCCCAGGTGCGGCAGAACTATAACGCCGTCAACGCCGAGAACAACATCGTCTGCAAAGTCTGTAACATACTTAGCTACCTTGCCGTCTGCAATAGCCTTTACGACCGCTTCACTGTTCACCAGCTCGCCTCTTGCAAGGTTTATTATGCGAACGCCGTCTTTCATCGCAGCTATCTGAGCCTCATCTATCATGTTCTTGCCCTCGGGGGTGTAAGGAACGTGCAGCGTGATGTAATCGCTGTTTTTGTAGATGTCGTTTATATCCGCAACTACTTTAACCTGCGGTTTCAGGTTAAGAGCCGCATTTACAGAAAGATACGGGTCGTAGCCTATAACGTCCATGCCGAGCGATATAGCAGCGTTGGCTATCTTTCCGCCTATAGCGCCCAGACCTATAACGCCGAGCGTTTTGCCCATTATCTCAGGACCTGCATACTTAGCCTTGCCGCCCTCAACAGTCTTGGGGGCGTCGGGTGTGCCTTTGAGTGAAGCAGCCCACGCGGCAGCCTCCGTAATCTTTCTTGAAGAAAGCAGCAGAGCGCATATAGCAAGCTCTTTAACGGCGTTTGAGTTAGCGCCGGGGGTGTTGAATACAACTATGCCCTCCTGCGCGCATCTGTCAACGGGTATGTTGTTTACGCCTGCGCCTGCTCTTGCAATAGCGAGCAGCTCGCTGCCAAACTCCATCTCGTGCATTTTTGCAGAGCGCACCATTATAGCGGTAGGGTTCTCAATAGAATCACCCACAGCGTATGAAGCCCTGTCGAAAATATCTGTGCCGCAAGCGGCTATTTTGTTAAGAGTAAGAATATTGTACATTTATATGACCTCTTTCATGTCTGACACTGCACAGCATCAGGTAATAACACGTACTATTATAATACCCAGTACAGCGAGAATGCCGCACACGGCGGCTATCTTCCCTCTGATACCGTTTCGCCTTTTTATTCGTTCTTTAGTTTCTTCGCTAAGCTGAAAACTCATGAATTTTCTGCCTCGAACTTCTTCATGAATTCAACAAGCTTCTCTACGCCCTCGATAGGCATAGCGTTGTATATCGAAGCTCTCATGCCGCCAACAGTCCTGTGACCTTTGAGGTTCTCAAAGCCAGCCGCCTTAGCCTCTGCAACAAACTTCTTGTCAAGCTCCTCATCACCGGTAACGAACGGTACGTTCATAAGGCTTCTGTCTTTCTTTTCAACAGTACCCTTGAACAGCTTGCTCTGGTCGAGGAAGTCGTAAAGTATCTTTGCTTTCTTCTCGTTGTGAGCCTTCATAGCTTCAAGACCGCCCATTTTCTTTATCCACTTGAATACCTTGCCGCAGATGTATATGCCGTAGCAGGGAGGAGTGTTGTAAAGAGAATCATTGTCAGCCTGAGTCTTCCACTTGAGCATGGTGGGCACTGTGGCGGGAATGTCATCTCTGATAAGGTCTTCTCTGATTATAGCGATAACAACGCCGGCAGGGCCAACGTTCTTCTGTACGCCGCCGTATATAACGCCGTACTTGGTAACGTCAACAGGCTCAGACAAAAAGCAGGAAGAAACGTCCGCTACAAGGTCTTTGCCCTTGGTGTTAGGCAGCTGCCAGTACTTTGTGCCGTAGATAGTGTTGTTTTCACAGATGTAAACATAATCGGCATCCTCGGGAATATCGAGATCCGAGCAGTCGGGTATGTAAGAGAAAGTCTTGTCAGCCGAAGAAGCCACCGCAACAGCCTCGCCGTACTTCTGAGCTTCCTGATAAGCTTTCTTAGCCCACTGACCTGTGATTATGTATGCTGCCTTGCCGTTCTTCATAAGGTTCATAGGTATAGCAGCAAACTGCTGTGATGCGCCGCCCTGAAGGAAAAGCACCTTGTAGTTGTCAGGAATGTTCATAAGCTCTCTTATATCCGCCTCGGCGTCCTTTATTATCTTGTCAAACGCCTTTGAACGGTGGCTCATCTCCATGACCGACATACCTGTTCCCTGATAGTCGAGCATTTCCTCTGCTGCTTCTTTCAGAACTTCTTCTGGAAGCACCGCAGGACCTGCGCTGAAATTATAAACTCTGCCCATAATTGATTCCTCCGAATAAAAATTTTTTGTCGTAAACAATTACAATAAAATACTCTATTATTATACCTCTTTCCGCCCGAAAAGTCAAGAGTGCGCGCAGACTTTTTCGGCATACTTTTAAACCGTTTGCATAATCACTAAATTTAAGTTTGATAATTTGTGAAAACAGCCAAAATAAACCGCTTTGCAAAAGTTTTTATAGACAAATCCCCTTTTATGAAGTATAATTTTTATATGAAATTAAATTAAGGAGGCTGACAAGCCATGAATTCAACATTGAAAAAAGGCGTATGCGAGGCGATAGGCACCTGTGTGCTCGTGCTTTTCGGCTGCGGCACCGCGGTATTTTCCGGCGGCAACTTAGTAGCAACAGCTCTCGCGTTCGGTCTATCCATCGTAACAATGGCATACACTATCGGAAAGGTATCGGGCTGCCATGTAAACCCTGCCGTATCGCTCTCTATGTTCCTTGACGGACAGATGTCGATGGCTGATTTTCTCAACTACATCATCTTCCAGTGCATAGGCGCGTTCGTAGGCTCGGGCGTTATCGCAATACTCGTAAAGACCGCCGATATGGATCTGGGCGATGTAAACATGGGTGCTAACGGTTTTGGCAATCTCAACTGGCTGGGCGCACTGCTTACCGAGATAATACTCACCTTTGTATTTATACTCGTTATCTTTGCAGTTACCGATAGAAAGATGAAATCCGCAGGCGTGTTCATAGGTGTTGCACTTACCTTTGTTCATATCCTCGGCATCAACCTTACCGGAACATCTGTAAACCCTGCAAGAAGCCTTGCACCTGCTATTTTCTCCGCCGGCGCGACCGACTGGGATTCAGTAAAGCAGCTGTGGGTGTTCATCGTAGGACCTGCTATCGGCGCTGTACTTGCTACCATAGCTAACCGTGCTCTTATCAGAGGCGAGGGCGATGACTAAGCCGCAGCTTTAAGCAAAATAAAAGTCCGTTCGTAAAGAGCGGACTTTTTCTATTAGAGGCAAGAAATTAAGAAGCAAGAGGCAAGATGATGTTAAGGCAGCGTTTGAGCGTTATTTTGTTGCGTGTAGTGTTTGCGCTTACGCGCACCCTGCGGAGCTGTTCAACGCTCCACTGTAGTTCGGTTTTCTTCTCATTTTAAGTGCGATAATATGTTTGCGCATTTTACTTGGTAAGAATGTTTCACATCGCAGAGCGTTCCAGAATGGAACGCGGAAAGAAAGCGTTGCGCTACAACAAAGAGAGGCTCAGCTATTAGAAGCAAGATAACGAGAAGCAAGAGGCAAGATGATGTTAAGGCAGCGTTTGAGCGTTATTTTGTTGCGTGTAGTGTTTGCGCTTACGCGCACCCTGCGGAGCTGTTCAACGCTCCACTGTAGTTCGGTTTTCTTCTCATTTTAAGTGCGATAATATGTTTGCGCATTTTACTTGGTAAGAATGTTTCACATCGCAGAGCGTTCCAGAATGGAACGCGGAAAGAAAGCGTTGCGCTACAACAAAGAGAGGCTCAGCTATTAGAAGCAAGATAACGAGAAGCAAGAGGCAAGATGATGTTAAGGCAGCGTTTGAGCGTTATTTTGTTGCGTGTAGTGTTTGCGCTTACGCGCACCCTGCGGAGCTGTTCAACGCTCCACTGTAGTTCGGTTTTCTTCTCATTTTAAGTGCGATAATATGTTTGCGCATTTTACTTGGTAAGAATGTTTCACATTGCAGAGCGTTCCAGAATGGAACGCGAAAAGAAAGCGTTGCGCTACAACAAAGAGAGGCTCAGCTATTAGAACGAGAAGCAAGAGGCAAGAATGCGCACAACAACTACAGCTAACCGCCTCACCACACCAACTCCCCCAAAAACAAAAACCACGCTCCCTCACGCCGCTGGAAGAATATTCCGCCCTGTTAGAGGCTAGAGATAAGATGTTAGATGTTAGAAATGTTTATTTAGGCTTTGCGCCATTTTTTCATTCCTGCGATTTATCAGAGGCAAGACTTCGCCTCACAACCTCTGCTCACCGTTCCACATTCTCCGCTTTTCCCAAAAATCCACGCCACTTCTCACGCCGCCGGAAGAATATTCTGCCCTGTTAGAGGCTAGAGGTAAGATGTTAGATGTTAGAAATGTTTATTTAGGCTTTGCGCCATTTTTTCATTCCTGCGATTTATCAGAGGCAAGACTTCGCCTCACAACCTCTGCTCACCGTTCCACATTCTCCGCTTTTCCCAAAAATCCACGCCACTTCTCACGCAGCTGGAAGAATATTCTGCCAGCGCCTCTCTTTGGGCGGCTAGTGGGTGGGGTGCTTTATAGTTTGTTCTATATAAATTTTTCACTTTGTACAGCGTTCCAGAATGGAACGCGGCAAAATAGCTATGCGCTACAACTAGGGGAGGCTCAGCTATTAGAAGCAAGATAACGAGAAGCAAGAGGCGAGAAATTTCTTTTTACAGTTTAGCGCGAATTTTTCCAAACGCTCGTCTTGCCTCTTGCCTCTATCCGAACCGCAGGAGTGACAAGTTTGCTCAAAGACAGAAAAAGACTTTTCTAACTTCTAACATCTCACCTCTAACCTCTAATAACGGCGCGCACGTTGTGTTTTGTGGGGCGCTGCCCCACACCCCGTGACCCTTTTGAAAAAGGGTCAATCGAAAACTTTTCCTTTCTTGACAGGGTTTAAAAGTTTTGTGTACTGTGGGAACATGGAAGAAGCCTCGCAGAGGGTTCTTCTGCACTTGACCGACTGCTCGCAGGCGGTCAACGTATGCGCTCCTGCGCCGCGCGTAAGCGCAAATATTACCTTAAAATTCTATTCTCTGCGCTATAAAGCTCTCCAGCTCTTCTATCTTAACTCGCTGCTGCTCCATGGTGTCTCTGTCGCGCACGGTAACGCAGCCGTCTTCAAGAGTATCAAAGTCGTATGTTATGCAAAACGGCGTGCCTATCTCGTCCTCGCGGCGGTATCTCTTGCCGATAGTTCCTGCCTCGTCATAGTCCACCATAAACTTCTTTGAAAGCTTCTCATAAAGCTCTGTCGCCTGCTGTGAAAGTTTTTTCGTCAGCGGCAGAACAGCAGCCTTAAGCGGCGCGATCGCAGGGCTCAGCCTGAGCACCGTTCTCACATCGTTTTTCTCGGCATCTATAACTTCTTCATCATAAGCCTCGCACAGCAGCGCAAGCACCGTTCTGTCAAGCCCGTAGGTGGATTCTATTATGAACGGTATAAACTTCTCGTTGGTCACAGGGTCTAAATATTCCTGCTTTGTGCCGCTGTATTCCTGGTGGCGTGTAAGGTCAAAATTCGTGCGGTTGTGCGTGCCGTTTATCTCGCCCCAGCCAAACGGGAACAAAAACTCAATATCGCAGGCAGCCTTTGCATAGTGCGCCAGCTTTTCGTGGTCGTGGTAGCGCAGATGCTCAGCCGGCAGACCTAAGTCTTCAAAAAACTTCTTTCCGTACTCTTTGAAATAGTCATAAAGCTCTGTGTCCGTGCCCTCTTTGCAGAATGTCTGAAACTCCATCTGCTCAAACTCTATCGTTCTGAAAGTAAAATTGCCGGGGGTTATCTCGTTTCTGAAAGCCTTGCCTATCTGACCTATCGAGAACGGCATCTTTGCCCTCATCGTCCTCTGCACATTAAGAAAGTTCACATACTCGCCCTGAGCGTTTTCTGGTCTGAGATATATAACGCTCTTCGCATCGTTGGTAACGCCCCTGAACGTCTGGAACATCAGGTTAAATTCGCGTATCTCTGTAAAGTTGTGCTTTCCGCAGTGCGGGCAGGGTATAGAGTGCGCCTTTATATACTCAAACATCTCCTGCTTTGTCATGCCGTCAGCGTGGGCGTTGGGGTCAAAGTCATCTATAAGATTATCGGCGCGGTGGCGCATCTTGCACTCTTTGCAGTCCAGCAAGGGGTCTGAAAAACTTGCCACATGACCGCTCGCCTCCCACACTCTCGGGTTCATAAGTATATCGGCGTCCACCTCATAGCTGTTCTTGCGCTCCTGGATAAATCTTTTTCTCCACGCATCTTTGACGTTGTTTTTCAGCCTTGCGCCCAAAGGGCCGTAGTCCCACGTGTTGGCAAGTCCGCCGTATATCTCGCTTCCGGGAAATATAAAACCTCTGTTCTTGCACAGGTTCACAATTGTGTCCATTGATTTTTCCGTATTTTCCATATTCATTCACCTTTCCAGATATGCTACTATTTATTTTACGATATATTTCCCCACAAGTCAAGTATTTTTAAAAAAATAGCGCCGCCGACATCTCTGCCGACAGCGCCTTGTTATTGCTTATAATTACTTGGCAACGTTGTCTATCTTGCCGTTTACCTCATCAACATAGTAGTTTACGCCGTTCTTGTTTGCAGCTACTACTTCAGCCCAGGTCTGAGCATCGCCGTTGGTGGTCGAAGTAGCGGTAACTATCGTGCCGAATGCGGTCTTCATTTCGTCAGATACTGCATTGTAGAACTCAAATACAGGTCTTTCGTTTGCAAGTCTGTAGCACTCCTCGCGCATATCTACCATTTCCTGAGTCCAGCCGTATTCTTCGGTAAGTGTTGCAAGACCTATAGCCTTAACATCTTCTTTAGTGTTTGCAACTCTCTTGCAGAGCATGAATGCCGCAAAGCCTTCGGGGTTCTTAGCGCCCGAGCAGAGGCAGTAACCCTCAACTCTTGAAGGCATATAAGGCTCGGAGCCGTCCTTTGAAGGCATAGGAACGAACATAACTTCGCCCGCAGCTACATCGCCGCAGCAAGCGGTATTTGCCAGAGTATCTTCTATTTCATACGGACCTACAGGTATAAACAGTGTGAGTCCCTGACCAAGACCCTCTGTACCCTCATCGTTAGAGCCTCTGGTTTTCCAGTCGTTCAGGTGTCTCGGGAATCCTACGCCTGCCTTGGTGAGGTCGTAGATAAGAGTTTCAGCCTCAGCAACGTTTGCATCTTCAAGGTGGCTTACAACTTTACCGTTCTCCATGCCTATCAGAGGGATACCTGTGCTCTGCTCGATGGCATCCCACCACCAGAAGCCGTCAAATGCAAACTTATCTGCATCGGCATCGGTGAAGTCTATAGCCATCTCCTGCATTTTATCCCAAGTCCATTCGCCTTTTTCATAAAGCTCGGCAGGGTCTTCAAAACCGTTCTCGTCAATTACAGTCTTGTTGTAAAGGCAGATAAGGTTAGGAGAGTTCTCTATAACAGCAACATAGTGGCTGTCTTTCAAAGAGAATATATCCATCGTGGGCTTTATGTCTTTCCAGTATTCGGAATTTACATCTATGTAGGTGTCAATGGGCTGGAACATTCCCTGAACAGCGCCTACCGGGAAAGCATCCATATCGGAAGCCGGGAACATATCGGGTGAATCGTTTGAAGATACCAGCGATGCAAGCTTTGTGTATCTGCTGTTCCAGTCAGTCTGTACCCATGTTATCTGTCCGTCGTACTTTTCTTTGAACAGTCTGATGCCGGGGTCTTCTACCTTGCCGTCAACAGGGTTGATGTCATAGTGTGCAAGCCACTTTACCTCTTTGTTGGCAAGCTCGGTGTTTCCCCAGTCAACATCATCTACCGCGCTGTTTATAGCCTCTACCTGCTCGGAAGCCAGGTCCTTGCCTGCCGGTGCGGCAGTTGAGCTGTCACTCTCGCCGCAAGATGCGAAAGAAAGGGCAGAGATCATAGCTATTGAAAGCGCAAGAAGTCTTTTTGCTTTTCTCATTGTGATTTCCTCCTTAAAATAATAGTGATCTTAAATATCATATACATATCCATACGCGACAAAAACACTATGCCGCTTAATATAATTATATCACAATTTCATTCGTTTCGTCAATCGGCAGTTTGCAATACTATTTACGCCCTATATTGGCGATTTTGCATAACAAAAGCGCCGTGAAAACGTTTTACTTTTGTGGTAACGTTTTCAGTGTGCCGCCTGTTTTTCCCAGATACCGTCACCCATCGAGCTTATGAAAGCCGTCAGTTCCTCAGCCATTTCATACTGCTCGGGTATGCGCGGATGCCCCGGCGTTGCCTTGCCCGTTCTCTTGAACATAAAATGGTATACGCCGCTTTCTTCGCCGCCGAGTTCGTTTTTTATCTCCTCGACCGCCTTGTCCCACTGCTCGTCATGGCAAAGCACCGTCAGCAGCAGTATGAATACGGCGCTGGGGTAATGAGAGCGCAGAGAGTTTATTATGCCCTTGTAGCCCTCTTTCCACTTTTTTCTGTATTCGGGCTGAGTTATATCGCTGTCGGGTCTGCCCTCGTTGTGCTGATCGTTCTGACCCACCGCAAACAGCACCACCTGCGGCGTGTATCTTGAAAAATCCCACTGCGTGCAGCCGCCCTCGGGTATGTAGCACAGCTTGTCATAAACGCTCTCCATGCCAACGCAATCGGGCGCGTGGAAGTACCCCGTGTCGTCAAATATCGCAATGCCTCCCTGCGCCACATTGTGCAGCTGCGCGCCTAAATTCCTCGCCGTTATCATAGAATACGAATACCAGGCGTTGTCGTAAATGCCATCATTGTTTTCAGGGTCAAGCGCGCCAACGTTTGCAACAGCCTCAACCACCGCCCCTGCCGATACCGAATCGCCATAGCACTCAATGCGCCTTTGCGGCTTTGGTTTTGCAGGCAGCACTTCGCCGTCAGTTTCAAATCCCAGAAGCGCAAAATAGTGCGATGCGTCCTGTCTTTTAAAGAATATCACCTCATGCTCGGCGTTTTCAAGCCCCTGCGCCAGTGTTATGGTGTACTCCCCCTGCCACGCGCTGTCCTCGCAGAATGTGTACTTTTGCTGCTTGCCGTCTATCACCGCGCCAACTTCCTGCGTGTTGTATATGCGGCGGTTGCGAATTTTTGCTTTAATATACGTACCCTTGAAACGCACCGTCACCGATGAACCGGGGTAGTAAAATATCGGCGCTTTCGCATCCGCAAAGTCTATGCGCCCCATGTAGGAAAGCTGCTTTTCGTCAGCCGCCAGAAAGTTTGCTTTTTCCATAAAAAATCACCTGCTTTTTTGTTGTTAATATTATTGTAACCGCTCTTTTTATACTTGTCAAGAAAAGTAATCGTTTACCTTTTAAAATGTTTGTAAAAGCCCTTGATTTTTTCCAAAAGCCGTGATATATTTATATTGAGCAGTATATTTTTTTACTCTAAAAAATGAAAGGAAAGTGTATAAAATGAAACATGGCAATAAGCTTTTAAAAAGACTTCTCGCCTGCGTTCTGGCGGTATGTACCTGCGCCGCGTTCATGACCTCATGCGGCAATGGTGACAGCTCATCTTCGGCTGCCCCGGCAGACAGTTCATCGGCGGCAGAAACTACAGCAGCCACAGAGAGCGCTCCCGAGAGCACCGCGGAGGAAAGCTCGGAAGCTGATGATTCTCAGGCTGAAGAAGTCACGCCCATAGACGTAACACAGGGCGCTACAGAAGAAATGCTTGAAAGAGCGTATCTTTTCAACGGCGATCTCAGCCGTCTTGCAGCGGTAATAAAAAGAGCTCAGGACGACATTCACAACACAACTAACATCTGCTATTTCGGCGACTCCATTTCGGCAGGTTCGGGCGCTTCAAAGGGCAGCAAGTCTTACGGCGAGCTGTTCAAAGCGTGGTGGTCTGAAAACATCAGCATAAACGTTCAGGTGCAGCAGCAGAGCATCGGCGCTACCGACTCTTACCTTGCGGTACACCGCTTTAAAGGCGATGTTGCCGAGGTTGACTGCCTGCCTACACTTGACGGCGTTCAGCTTCCGCAGATAATCATAATCGAGTACATAAACGACGAGAACACCGAGTTTTACAAGGAAACTATGGACAGCCTTGTAAGAATGGCTCTCTCGCTTGACAGCAATCCTGCCGTAATAATCCTCGAACCCACCGTTGACAACGGCTCTTCGCCGCAGGATCAGCACCTTGAAGTTGCAAAGCACTATAACGTACCGTTCATCTCTTATCACGATGCCGTAATGCCCGAGATAGAGAAAGGCGCGTTCGCGTGGACAGACATCTCAAACGATACCGTTCACCCCAACGACCCCGGTCACGCTATGGTAGCACAGATGATAGAGGGTCTGGTTACTTATACTATGGACAACATGGACACCATAGGCACAGAGGTAACGCCGTTTGACCCTGCCACCGAGAGCCTTACCGGCGATAAGTATGTAAACGCCGACAGAATTGACAGAAAGAGAACCAGCGATGCAGTAAAATGCGTTGACGAGGGCACTTTCACAGAGCAGTCTGCAAAGCAGTGGCCTTATGTAAACGACTATGCTACCTACAGCGGCGGCAGCTGCACATGGGAGATAACCGCGCAGAATATAGGTATCGCGTACTACAAGACTACAAACGGTCTTAACGGCAAAGCTACCGTTACAGTCGACGGCGAAGAAGTTGCGACCATTGACGGCGACTTCCCCGGCGGCTGGGGCAACTACACCGAGATAGAGTCCATCTACCAGGGTGACAAGAGCGAAAAGCACACGGTAACTCTCACCGTTCCAGAAGGCGAAGCAGATGACTTCTACATTCTCAGCTGGCTGATAAGCTGACACACAAGCAAAACATAAGACCCGTCCGGTACTTTCCCGAGCGGGTCTTTTTTACGTCTGTGCAGTTATTTTACAGGCGCTTTTTTAGCTTTACTTTCTTTTTCGTGATTTTTTCTGTACTTGTCAATGGTACGCTGCAAGGACTTTATCTCCTCGCCCGTAAGACCCGTAACATCAAGAGTAACTCTGTTATTGTCGATCTCCAGCAGAGAATCAACGGGAATATCGAAAAATTCCGATATCTTTACAATTATCTCGGTAGACGGGTTTCTCTTTGATTTTTCATAGTAGCATATCGCAGAGCGCGAAAGCCCCAGAACCTGAGCCAGATCAAGCTGAGAATAGCCTGCCTCGATCCTTAACTGTTTCAGTCTTTCACCAAAATAGATCATATGTACACCTCCTCGTATAATAAAGATGTATTCTAATTGCCTTTTAAAGACAAATAGGATATAATACAAGTATCGGATAGGG
>CANQKD010000021.1 GCA_947624375.1 uncultured Clostridia bacterium
CCAGTCGGCAAGAGTGTAGTATTTCAGTCCCAACTGCTGCGCAGCCTTCTTCACTCCGATCTCGTCTGATAGCCGCAGCGCTTCTTCTTTGAATTCTTTGGTGTACTTCATAGCCCTTTTTCCTTTCTGATTTTCTTTTTTATTCTATCAGATCTTTGGGCTTTTGTCTACTGTATTTTTATTGTAGCATACCACTTCACATTCCGACTGCCCACCCCCTAAATTCGTTACTCTCCCCACCCACACCGCCGGCAAAATATTCTTCCACGCGCTTTCCCTAGTGGATTCTCTGTTGGCAGGGTCGTATTATTATTTCTAAAATCGTATAATCCGCAGTACGGACAAACCCATTTCTTGCCTCTTGCTTCTTGTAAACCGCAGGAATGGTGATTTTGTGCTAGGTCGGGAAGAATGTTTCTAACTTCTAACATCTTACTTCTAGCCTCTAACAGGGCAGTATATTCTTCCAGCGACGCGAATGGGCGAGAGCTAATGGGAGGAGTACCGCTGGGGTAGGGCAGAGAACGTGCGGTGGTGAGCTATAGTGGCTAAGAGTGTTTTTTGCTGCTTGCTTCTTGCCTCTTGTAAACCGCAGGTATGAAAAGCAGGCGCAAAGTCTTAAAAACCGTTTCTAACCTCTAGCAGCGGCGCGCACGTTGTGTTTGTGGGGCTCTGCCAGCGGTCGCTTGCGAACGCTACACCCACGCAAGCCTTGGCAGTTGCGAAGCAACTGTAAAAAAGAGCTTGACCGAAAACTTTTCTTTTCTTGACAGGGCTTAATAATTTTGCGTACTGTGGGGAGCAAAGGAAAAAAGCCCGTTACACCGCAAGGTGTGCGCCGCCGACTGTTTTTGGCGTCGAGGGCTTTTTAGATACACGCTTTGTTGTTAAGCACGGAAGAAGCCTCGAAGAGGGTTCTTCTGCACTTGCAAGACTGTTTACAGTCTTGCAATGTGTGCGACAGCGCAAATAATACTCAAAAATAAAGACAACGCACAAACGTTGCCTTTACTACATCTTGCCTCTTGCCTCTTGTAAAACGCAGACATAAAAAATTGCTGCGAGAGCAGAAAAAATATTTCTAACTTCTAACATCTTACTTCTAGCCTCTAACAGGGCAGTATATTCTTCCAGCGACGCGAATGGGCGAGAGCTAATGGGAGGAGTACCGCTGGGGTAGGGCAGAGAACGTGCGGTGGTGAGCTATAGTGGCTAAGAGTGTTTTTTGCTGCTTGCTTCTTGTTATCTTGCTTCTAGCAGCCGACCCACATACCGTCTAAAAGAGAAGAGATTGGCAGAATATACTTACAGTGAAGCATAAGGGAATAGCATTTTGTTTCAGGGAGGGTTGGTGCGGTGTGGAGGTGCGCGGAGGCAGTGGGCACAGTATGAGCTTGGCGGCGTGAGGGGGGCAATTTTACCTTAAAGGAGGCGGGGCATTTTGTTATGTGAAAGTATTTGATACTGTCGCAGCCATATTTACAAAAATTTAACAGTTTTTTTTTTTTTTTTTTTTTTCTGTATAATCAACATATATAGTTGAAAAATATCGAATTATGTCGTATCAACTTAACTAATAAATATCCGGGGGTGCTGTATGACAATTTCAGAAGCAAAGAAAAAATGGGGTATATCTGACAAAAGAATGGTCAGCCTGCTTGAAAATGATATGATTGCTGATATTTCTGTTGATAACGGGAAATTAGTGTTTCCGGAATACTACTTGATAAAGATACCTAAAGAAGGAGATGAGATAACCGCAGAGTATGCAGTAAGATCAATACTTGAAATGTGCGACAAATTTGGTTATGTTGACAACAAGCTCTTAGAAATAAAAAGAGATAATTTTGTCGCTGTGATAACTTCTATGGAAGAAGAGGGTCTGATAAAAAAGTTTACAGACAAATATCCTTTGTACACAAATCTGAATTACAATATAACAGAAAAAGGTCAGAAAAAACTTAAGCTAAAAAAATTTCATCTAGTTATGTTGGAGATCGGTTTTGAAACTAAATTTTTCTCTTTAAAAGTGAGAGCCGAAAGGGAGTAAAAGCATGAAAAGAACAATTTTTATCGCAGTATTTATTGCAGCTCTTATGCTTTCATCTTGCACTGATGTAAAAGATTATGATACAGGAGCTCAGACAGATTCCGAAGCTTCAAATAATAATGTTGCGGTCGAACCGGATATCTCGGTAAGTGATGATAACAATTATGATTATACATACAGCTACGATGATGATGAGTCAGAGAGTGAAGGATATTACTGCATGGGTAAAAACGATACCTGCAATAATAAGACATCCAGTCCGTATGATCTGTATTGCTATTCTTGTGATCCTGACAACAACAATATAGAAGGAGACCAAAGCGACGGCATAGTCGGTGATAATGATCACGACTATGATATTGACGAAGACGACTGGGAAGATGAATGGAACAATTATCTTGACGAAAAGTTAGATGACTATGATGAATATGATCATGGATATTACGACTATGGATATAATGACTACGATTATGATTTTGGATTTTAATCAGATCGTAAAAGCGGCAAACGGGAGGTGTTAGTATGAAGAAAAGATTTTTTGCAATACTTGCGCTTTTGGCAATTATACTGTGTTCTTTCTCCGGGTGCACACATTATTGCAGCTACGGAGGATGTATGAATGAAGTAGACGAAGAAGGAGCAAGATGCTCTTTACATGAAGGACTTGATAACGATCCTCACTATGGAGTGCCGGCATCATGGCAATAGATAATACGAGCGAAAAGAGCATCGCTTAACTATGCATCAACTTTTGAAGATCTATTGCCATACTTGAGAAGTATACATTCAGGATTTTATAATTATATAGAATCACATTAAATCATTTCACTGTTTTAACAGATACTTAAATTATCTCAAATAACTTTAAAGCCGAAGATACAGCGTAAAAGCTTTGTATCTTCGGCTTTTTTCGGTGCTTGAATGACGCTTGTGGCGGTCAACGTGTGCGCTCCTGCGCGGCGCGTAAGCGCAAATAATACACAAATTATCAAAACTTGCGAGAGTAGAAAATAACGAACGATTGCTGTTTTACTATTTCTTGCGCTGCTAGAAGCAAGATAACGAGAAGCAAGAGGCAAGATGAACATTTTGAAAAGTATGTGCAAAACTATAAAAAGCAATTTCTTGCCTCTTGCTTCTTGTAAACCGCAGGTATGAAAGCTTCGCACAAACTTCAGAAAAATACTTCTAACCTCTAATTTCTCACTTCTAATCTCTAGTTGGCTAATCTGCATAAAAATATTGCCAGAAATTTTACACTTTTCCCCACAAATTTTGCAAGACATTTCAGACAAAGTGTGTTATAATTATAGTAGATGTAAATTTTTACGACAATGCGACAAAGAAAAGAGGCACAGCCATGAAAACCTTGCAGCAGATCATAACAAATGCGAAAAATATAGTGTTCTTCGGCGGCGCAGGGGTGTCGACCGAAAGCGGTATACCAGACTTCCGCTCAGCCGACGGGTTGTATAACCAAAAGTATTCCGTGCCGCCCGAGACCATGCTCAGCCACGGTTACTTTGTGACACACACCGAAGACTTCTTCCGCTTCTACCGCGATAAAATGATATGCACCGCCGCACAGCCCAACAAAGCGCACATCAAGCTTGCCGAAATGGAGAGCAAGGGCAAACTGCGCGCTGTCATCACACAGAATATTGACGGTTTGCACCAGGCAGCAGGCAGCAAAACGGTCTACGAGCTCCACGGCTCGGTACACCGAAACTTTTGTATGAAATGCGGAAAGTTCCACTCTTTAGACGAAATAATAAACTCTCAGGGCGTGCCCAAGTGCGAGTGCGGCGGCATAATAAAGCCCGATGTCGTGCTGTACGGCGAGCAGCTGGACGAAAAAACCATTGAAAATTCCGTGACCGCCATTGCAAACTGTGACACGCTTATAATTGCAGGCACTTCTCTCACCGTCTACCCTGCCGCAGGGTTTGTCAGGTATTTCAGAGGAAATGATCTGGTGCTCATCAACCGCGACCCTACCCCTATGGACAGCGAGTGTTCGCTGGTGCTGCACGAAAAAGTCGGCGAGGTGCTCTCGCAAATGATCATCTGAATCGGAGGCGATATAATGAAATTTTTTTCAACACTCAGGCAGGACCTGAAAAAGACCATAGGCAACTATAGCTTTCTGGTATGTATACTTATAACCGCAGGGCTGTGCTTTACTGCCATTGCATACAGCAACGAAGAAAAGGGCATTTCTGTAACAGTATTAGATGCCATTTTGTATAAAAGCCGCGCCGAGATGCTCAAAGAAGACAGCTACTCACTCTCGCATATATTAGGCGCAGCATCAACGGGCTATCTGCCGATGTTTCTGCCTATGCTGGCGGCGTTCCCGTTTATACCAAACTTCTGCTCCGAGCGCAACTCGGGGCTTGTCAGAATGACCATCTTCCGCACCGGCAAATACCGCTACTACTTTTCAAAATTCCTGTCCGCAATAATTGGCGGCGGTCTGGCGGTCTCGCTGGGCTGCGCACTTTACTGTGCAATATCGTCGCTTTTCTTCCCCATGCCCGAAAACTATCCCGTTGATATGGAGCTAGTACAGATGGGTCTGGCGACTATACCTACCAATACTATCTGTATAAAGATAGCCTTCTATACCCTGCTGGGCAGCTTCTGCTGCGGCGCGCTGTCAACGCTTCCTGCGTTCTTCTTCGCATCTTTTATACGCAACAGATATGTTATAGTCTGCCTGCCGTTCATGATAACTTATATGTACAGCTCGCTTATTGATAAAATAACCTACAACCTGTTTACATCTTATACCGAGGAAGGCTTTGAAAAAGCGCAGTTTGTCATGGCATTCCTGCCTACCGAGGTCATGAACTGCTGGGGCGGAAACCATAAGACCGATTATATCGTAGCTATCATAACATTCAATGTTTCTCTGGTCATCGCCGCTTTGACAGCCTTTATCGTTATTATGAATAAGCGCACAGACTTAGGCGAATAGCATCAGCTATCAGAGGTTAGAAGTTAGAGGTTAGAGGTTAGAAATATTTTTCTGCTCTCGCGGCAATTTTTTATGCCTGCGTTTTACAAGAGGCAAGAGGCAAGATGTAGTAAAGGCAACGTTTGTGCGTTGTCTTTATTTTTGAGTATTATTTGCGCTGCCGCACACGTTGCAAGACTGTAAACAGTCTTGCAAGTGCAGAAGAACCCTCTTCGAGGCTTCTTCCATGCTTAACAACAAAGCACACACCTAAAAATCCCTCGCCGCCATAAGCAGTTGGTCAATGTGTACTATCATTACTTTACCTATAAAATCCGCCCTCCCACTAACTGCCCAAAAGAAAGGTGCTGGAAGAATATTCTTCCAGCGACGTGTGGGGTATTTATGATTTTAAGGAGTTGAGGTGTTTTGTTGGCTGGTGAACAGCTCCGCAGGTGGCGCGTAAGCGCAGATTTTACATAAAGCTATTGCGCACGCAAGCGCGCGCAGGAAAAATAGTCGGGTCTTCTCAAAGGGGAGGCTCAGCTATTAGAAGCAAGATTACGAGAAGCAAGAGGTTAGATGAGCATTTTGAAAAGTTTGCGCAAAGCTATAAAAAGCAATTTCTTCTTCTTGCTTCTATCTAAACCGCAGGAGTGACAAGTTTGCACAAATACAGAAAAAGACTTTTCTAACTTCTAACATCTCACCTCTAACCTCTAGCAGCGGAGCGCACGCTGTGTCTTCGTGGGGCTCCGCCCCACACCCCGCAAGCCTTTTGAAAAAGGCTTGACCGAAAACTTTTCCGTTTTTGGATTTCAAAGTTTGCGGATAACTAAACCTTCTTCAGCCTTATTTCTGCTGTGAAGACGTCGCCGTCGGGGGTGACGGTGAAGCTGCCGCCGCACGCTTGCGTGAAGCTCTTCGCTATCGAAAGCCCGAGCCCGTTGCCCTCGCCTGTTCGTGACTTACTGCCGCGGACAAACCGCTCTGTAATTTCATCACCCGTAAAGTCCATTTCATATGATGCGATATTCTTCACGGTGATGATCGCTTCGGTCCCGCTCTCGGTCAGCGTGAGATATATACGCGTATTTTCCAGCGAATATTTAAGCGCGTTATCTACTACGTTCTGTATTATTCTGTACAGTTTTTTACCCTCGCCGATGACCTTTACAGACTGAGGCAATATCTCTGATCTCACATCTCTGCCATAGCGGTTTATTTTATCTTCCATATCGGCAAGCACCTGACGCACCAAAATTACAGCATCTAATTCTTCGAGCTTTATGTCTGTTTCGCTGGTGGCTTTGGCAAGGTCGAACAGATCGCTTATCATGGCGTTCAGACGTTCGGTCTTTCTGATAAGGATATTTACATAATCTTTCGCTTCGTCGGGCAGGTCTTCTTTTGAGAGCAGGTCAACATAACTGGTTATAGATGTTAGCGGAGTTTTGAGGTCGTGCGACACGTTGGTGACGAGGTCAATTTTCATACGCTCGGACTTTATCTGCTCATCGACGACTTTTGTAACGCTTTCGGAGATGTTATTGAGATCCTGCTGTGCTTTATAGTTTACGTCCCATTCTTTGACATCGGTCACGGAATAATCGCCGTTGCGGACATCTTCGATACGCTTGGTGAGCTTTGCTACCGAGACGGCATCTACAATTTCAAAAAACATATATACTATCGCAAGCAGCACACAGGCAAAGATAAACACTTCGGGATCCATAGTGACAAGCAGTACAAAGAATGCTAGTATAGCAAGTATGCCCAGCCTTAGCAGGAAGCGTTTCATAAAGGCGGTATTGGTGGCTCTGCCGAAAGAGAGAAATGCATTTCTGACGACTTTGCACGCCTTTTTTGTTATACGCCAGAGGAGTTTGAGAATTTTGACAATAAGCGAATCTTTGATAAAATGCTTGGTCTTAAACTTATTGACTATCGCGCCTGTTACGAGAACGCCTGTTATAGTTGCTGCGCCCACGCCTGCCGAGACAGCGATGCGTATGAACATATCGTTTAGCAGAGAGTCTGCAAAGGCTTCGGCGGTGTAGCTGTACCAATAACCGTACATACCGATGCCGCCCAGAAATTCGTCTATCAGCACGACCGCGATAAAGACGAGAAATGCAAATGCTGCAAGGTATATTTCGGTATACATTTTATCAAGGAATGACAGTCTGTAGCGGCCTTGCTCTGCATCATAGCCGCAGAAGACCCAGTAGACAACGGCTATAACGAACGCCGCTGCCAGAATTGCGCACAGGGTTATAATATAGCGCGCTTCTTTGGTATAATAATTTGCGAGGATATTTTCGTTTGCCTCATAGTCGCGTATGGCTGATTCGGCGGGAGAGATACATATTCTTATATCGTTTCGCGCGATGCCGTAGTTTCCCGGTGATGTAAACATATTGCCTTCTTCGCGGGCTTCTATCCATTTATGGGCTTCAAGGTCATAAATGGCGACGGTATTGTCATACTCATCAACGCGGAAAATACGGGCATCTTCTATATTATTCTGCATTATATCGCCAAGGACAGTAGAAAGTTCTGATGTATCGTAAATAAAATAGGGGGTGCAGTCAAGTATGAGGTCATCGCTTGATGGCAGGGGAGTTGAGCCGTCTGTTTTATAGTAATACTTCAGATTATCTTCATAATAATAAGGAAGGTCGGTGGTATCAAAATCATAGATGTTATAGACAGTGCCGTATACAACATACTGCGTAAGGCCGTATGATGTGGTATAGATATAGCAATTGGGAAGACTGACATAGTCTCCTTTTTGCGGATAGGAAGTGCCGTTATACGTTGCCTCAATGGCATAGCCGGTATTGCGCAGATCGTCTATCGTTTTATCGGTATTTGAAAGATCTATATTTCCGCAGACTGCGTGGTATTCAAGGTTTTCAAAATCATCTATAACAACTGCGCCGTCTTCGATAACGCCCCAGTTATCAAAGAGTTTTTCAAGAGCTGCCTGATGATATTCATTCACGGTATAGTTGCCGCTGCCATCGGTGTTGGCAAGATACATATTGGTTGCGACCCAAAGCTGTGTATACAGGTCGGCGACGCCGCGCATATAGTCGGAACTGTAGAGGTAGTTATCGTAGTGCTCTTCGTTTTCGGGGGCGTTCACTGCGATATCGAGAAAGCCGAGCGCGGTGGAGGTGACAATTGCGAATATTATTGCTATAAGCACGGCGCGTGATATTCTCTTTTTCAGGATTTTCATAAAATTCACCTGCTTTGCTGTAAGTGCGATAGATCAGAATTTTTCTATTTTGTAGCCTATTCCCCACACGACCTTTAAGTATTTAGGTTCTGCGGGGTTTATTTCGATCTTCTCTCTTATATGGCGGATATGCACCATTACGGTATTTTCAACGGCATAGGATTCTTCTTTCCAGCACTTGGAGTAGATCTCCTCTGCGGAAAAGACCCTGCCTGCGTTCTCCATAAGCAGCTCGACTATTTTATACTCTGTTGCTGTAAGGCGGACGGGTTCGCCGTCTATATACAGCTGCTTGGCGGCTTTATCGACCGAGAGGCTGCCGTTTTTTATATCCATTTTGCCCATAGTTTCGCCTGCCGAGCCTAGACTCAGATACCTGCGGAGGTTGGAGCGCACTCTGGCGACGAGCTCCATCGGGTTATAGGGTTTTGTAACGTAGTCGTCAGCGCCGATGGAGAGCCCCAGAATTTTGTCGGTATCCTCCGACTTGGCGGAGAGGACGATTATGGGGATATTTCTGCTCTGGCGAATTTTCATCATAGCCGAGAGCCCGTCGAGCTTGGGCATCATGACGTCCATTAAAATGAGCTGGATATCGTTTTGTGCGAGGCAGTCGAGCGCCTGCATACCGTCGTAGGCTTTTATGGTTTTGAAGCCCTCGATCTCCAGCAGTTTGCAAATGGCGTTGACTATATCTCTGTCGTCGTCAACGACAAGTATTACGGCGTTTTCGGTGGTTGGGGTCATATGATTGATCTCCTTCTTTTTATATTTTGCGCTTACGCGCAAGCCTGCGGAGCTGTTCACCGCCCCACTGAAATTTGGCTTTCTTCTCATTTTGAGCGTGCTATTACTTTCGCGCAACTCTTTTCGAGGGGTAGCGGTCGCAAGCGACCGCGTGAAGAATTGGGCAACAATATATAAAAGCCCAATTCTTCTGCACTTCGCTTCGCGAAGTGTGCCATAGAGGATATAGGGGGTAAATCTGTCAGGAAGGGCGCGCGCTTTACCCCCTACCCTAAGGTTTTCCCCTCGAGCTCCCTATTCCTTATCCACACCCTCAACCACGCGCTGCGCCTTGGTGGTATTTCGCGACCTCTTCGCTCGGAACTTCGTGCCTTTGAGATTACGGCTAAATAGCGAAATACGCATAGGTTTTGTTTGCAAGGCAACGGAGGTCAGTAGTGCGGGAACATGAATTGCAATGTGCTGCGGAATATTCGCAGTACAGTCAAGTCCAAACTTCTTGCCTCTTGCTTCTAGTTGTGAACCGCGGAAATGACGGCTTAGCGCAAGCGTCAGAAAAGCATTTCTAACTTCTAACTTCTAACATCTAGCCTCTAGCAGCGGAGCGCACGTTGTGTTTTGTGGGGCTCTGCCGGCGTTCGCTTGCGAACGCTACGACCCATGCAAGCCTTTTGAAAAAGGCTTGACCGAAAACTTTTCCTTTTTTGACAAGACTTGAAGCCTTTGTGTACTGTGGGGCAACGTGTGCGCTCCTGCGCTGCGCGTAAGCGCAACAATAATTCACTATACCTATTGTATCACTCATTTCTTAAATTGCAACTGCTGAAAGTCTTAAATAATTCTTAATATCACAAAAAAGCAGGGTAGAGCTTTTTACCCGTACCCTGCTTGATAGTGTGATCTTGTTATTTGGTAAGTCCCCAGATGTCGCGGGCGTACTCGGTTACGGCTCTGTCGGCTGAGAAGATGCCTGCTCCTGCTATATTAGCAAGGCTCATCTTCTGCCACTTCATTCTGTCTTCGTAACACTCGGATGCATACCTCTGGGCGTTTACGTAAGACTGGAAGTCAGCCAGTGTCATATAGCTGTCGGAAGTTTTCAGCATGGCAGCTATCTCGTTGAACTCCTGACCGTTTATGCCGTACTGGAGGGTATCGACTGCTTTCTTTATAACGGGGTCGTTGTTGTAATAGCTCTGGGGGTCATAGCTGCTCTTGAGCGCGTTTACCTCGTCAACATTCATACCGAAGATGATAATGTTATCATCGCCGACCGCGTCGTGTATCTCTACATTCGCGCCGTCAAGCGTACCGAGTGTAACAGCGCCGTTTATCATAAGCTTCATGTTGCCGGTGCCGCTTGCCTCGGTTCCTGCAAGTGATATCTGCTCTGAAATATCGGCGGCAGGCATGAGTATCTCTGACAGCGATACGCAATAGTCTTCAAGGAAAATTACAGACAGCTTTTCGGAAAGCTTCTTGTCTTTTTTAAGCTCCTCTGAGATATTCCAGATAAGTTTGATTATCTGCTTTGCCATATAGTAGCCGGGGGCTGCCTTTGCGGCGAATATATAAGTCTTCGGTGTGAAAGGCGCATCGGGGTTCTCTTTCAGATAGTTATACTGCGAGATGATATGCAGGGCATTGAGCTGCTGGCGCTTATACTCGTGCAGTCTCTTTACCTGAACATCAAATATAGACTCGGTATTGAGCACCACGCCGTACTGGTTCTTGACATATTTCGCGAAAGCTGCTTTGTTATCCTGCTTTATCTTATAGAGGCTTTCAAGGACTGCTTTGTCATCTTTGAATACTGTAAGCTTTGAAAGCTCGCTGGCATCTTTCAAGAAGCCCTTGCCGATTTTCTCGGTGAGCAGCTTTGTAAGACCCTCATTGGACTGATACAGCCAGCGCCTATAGGCTATGCCGTTTGTAACGTTCTTGAACTTGGTAGGAGTATCTGCATACTCGTTGGCAAAAGTTTCTTTCTTTATAATATCGGAGTGGATCTTGGCAACGCCGTTGATAGAGTGGCAGGCATGGCAGCACAGTGTTGCCATTTTGCACTGGTTGTTCTCTATGATAGACATACTTGTTACCTTTGCCTGATCCTCGTATCTCTCACACAGGGAGCGGCAGTAACGCTCGTTTATCTCAACGATTATCGAGAATATTCTCGGTGTTACGCTCTTTAGAAGGTTGCAGTCCCATCTTTCAAGGGCTTCGGGCATAACGGTATGGTTAGTATATGCAAAAGTGTTGGTAACGATATGCCATGCTTTATCCCACGAATAGCCGCAGTCATCGAGCAATATTCTCATAAGCTCTGGGATAGCGAGCGTGGGGTGGGTATCGTTTATATGGATAGCTACTTTTTCGTGGAGGTTATCGAGCGTGCCGTATGCTCTCATATGTCTGTCAACTATATCGCCTATAGATGCTGCGCAGAGGAAATACTGCTGACGAAGACGGAGCGATTTGCCCTCGGCGTGGTTATCGTTGGGGTAAAGCACCTTTGTGATAGCCTGCGAGATTATATTCTGACCGAGAGCTTTCTGGTAGTCGCCTTTGTTGAACATATTCATATCAAATGACGGGCACTCGGCTCTCCACAGTCTTAAACACGAAACTGCTTTGCTGTCATAGCCGGAAACCATCATATCGTAAGGAACGGCGAGGACTGTGGTATAGTCTTCGTGTGTTACGCAGTGGTACTGGTTATCCCAGTATTCTTTCAGAACGCCGTCAAAATGCACTTCTACGGCTCTTTCGGGGTGGGGGAGCAGCCATGCTTTGCCGCCCGGCAGCCAGTTATCGGGAAGCTCGGTCTGCCAGCCGTCAACTATCTTCTGCTTGAAAATGCCGTACTCATAGCAGATAGAATAGCCTGTTGCGTGGAAGCCCTGAGCTGCGAGCGCATCGAGGTAGCAGGCGGCAAGTCTGCCCAGACCGCCATTGCCAAGGCCTGCATCGGGTTCCTGCTCGTAGATGCTGTTTATGTTTATGCCGTAATCTTTGAGCATATCGGTCGCTTCTTTGACCATTTCAAGGTTATAGAGACTGGTTTTCAGCGAACGGCCCATGAGAAATTCCATGGAGAGGTAGTAGACTTTCTTCTTGCCTGCCGATTCGGTCCTTATGGTGAATTTGTGCCTTTTATCTCTCAAAAGCTTTACTACCACGCTTGCGAGAGCTTCATATATCTGTTTATCGGAAGCTTCGTTGGGGGTCATCTGCATTTCGTCGTGCATATAGGCCTCAAATTTTTCTTTGAGCTCCTTTTTGGTGATGGTTTTTGATGTTGACTTGGTGGTCTGTGCCATGATATTTCCTCCTAGAATTATGTTAAAGCCCTGAAATACGGGCGGTTGCCGCTTGTTTATAGGCAAAAAGATAATATTATTATACATATTAAATCAATTCAATTCAACAATTTTTTATGAATAAGTTCATTTATTTATCAAAAGATATGTACTTTCGGGAGTGAAAACATACATTTATTATACATATAAGATGTGGAAAGCGGCAAAAAAGCCTTTTTATGGCGGCGATAGTTGCCGCTTCGGCGCAAAGTGCTATAATTTACGCATGAAAATTTGTGCATTATAACGATTTTATAAGAATACAAAAAATTTATAAAGAAATGTTAAACGAAAACGTATAACAATTGAGTTTTGGCGGCTGATTATGACGGGGCAAGACCTGCAAAACACTAAAAGGAGGAAACGTATGCAAAAAGAAACAGAGCTTGACGAGAAGGAGAGGCGCAGAGAAATGCGCGAAAAGCGGCGGAAATTTGCCGATATCCTATCACTGAGCGGAGACCCTGTTCTGGCGGCGAGGCTTACCGGTCTTCAGCCGTGCGAGTGCGGTGACATACTGGACAAAAAGGCTATTCGCCGCAAGGTAAACAGGTATCTGCAAAACAGGCGCGAGATGTACGGCACGGTGAGGAGCGGCTTGGAGAGGATAGCTTTCAACCGCTGCAACGATGCTGTGAAGCTGGCGTTTTCAGGCAAAGAGGGCGCGGAAATTGAAGACCTTGATCTTAGCTGCATATCGGCTATTAAGCGCGACAAGGACGGCGGCGTGGACATGAAGTTCTTTGACCGCCAGCGCGCTCTTGAAACGCTTATGCAGCTGGACGAGGCGGAAAGCTCCTGCTCGGGTGCGGAAGAATTTCTGGCGGCTGTAACGCAGAAAAACTTTGAAGCCGAGGGTGGCGGAGAAGATGAAAGCTAGCCTTTACAGGTTCTCGCCAAAGCAGTTAAAACTTCTCAGCTGGTGGCACGACCCGAAGCTGCGGCGTTATGACGGCATAATATGCGACGGGGCGGTAAGATCGGGAAAGAGCACGTGTATGTCGCTTTCGTTCATACTGTGGGGGATAACGGCGTTCAGAGACGGGCGGTTCGGAATGTGCGGCAAGACGATAGTTTCTATAAGGCGCAACGTTTTAGAGCCGCTGAAAGTGCAGCTTTCACGCTTGGGCTTTGCGGTAAAAGACGACCGCGTGAAAAACACGGTTGACATCACACTTGGACAGCGTTCGATGAAGCTATATTTGTTCGGTGGAAAGGACGAGGGCAGCGCGGCGCTTATACAGGGCGTTACGCTATGCGGCGTATACCTTGATGAGGCTGTGCTTATGCCGCGCTCGTTTGTTGAACAGGCGGTGGCGAGGTGCTCGGTGAGCGGCTCGAAGCTGTGGTTCAACTGCAACCCCGACAACCCCTGCCACTGGTTCAAGCTGGAATGGATAGACAAGGCTGAGCAGAAGAACATTCTGCACCTGCACTTTCTGCTGACCGACAACCCATCACTTTCGCCCGATATGATAGAGCGTTATGAGACTTTATATTCGGGAGCGTTTTACGAGCGTTTCGTACTGGGAAAGTGGTCGGCAGTCACGGGGGCGGTGTATCCCGGCTTTTCGCAAAAGAAGCACGTATTTGATACTTTACCTGCCGATGTATCATTCGTTAAGTTTGCGGCAAGCTGCGATTACGGCACTGTCAATCCTACAAGCATAGGTTTATGGGGGATAACCGACACGGGCAAGGCATACAGGCTGAAAGAATACTACTACGCATCGCGCATTACAGGGCAGCAGCGCACCGATGAGGAGCATTATGCGGCTCTTGAAAAGCTATGCGCAGGTTTTGACATTGATGTTGTGGTATGCGACCCTTCGGCACGCTCTTTCATAGAGTGCATACGCAGGCACGGGAAGTTTTCTGTAAAAGCGGCGAAAAATGATGTTGTATACGGCATACGCAGGGTATCGGACCTATTATGCGACGGGCGGCTGTATTTCAGCAGCTCGTGCAAAGACACGCTGCGCGAGTTTTCTCTATACCGCTGGGACGACAATTGCAGGTCGGACGTTCCCGTCAAGGAAAACGATCACGCCATGGACGACATACGGTATTTTGCAGTCGAGTGCATGGGTGAGAAAAGCGGCTTTTACGCTCTATCGGTCGACAGGGCGTAAAGCAGTATTAACAATACTAAAAAAGGGGGGGCATGACAACATAGCTTTCATAAACAGTCTTAACAGAAAAAAGCGCAAAGATACACCTGCTTTGTGCGAAGTGGCTTCGGCGGAGAGAAGTGGAGAGCACAGCTTGTTTCGCATAGCGCACAATTCGGGGTATCTTGATATGTCGCTTTATGAGGCGCTGAGAGTTCAGGTGCCGCTTATTGATGCGGCGATAGGCAAGATAGTACGTCTTGTGGGGGACTTTAAGCTGGTTGCCGCAGATGAGCGGTTACAGCCGGCGCTGGACGCATTTTGCAAAAATGTAAAGGTGAACACCTCGGGGCAGTCGATAGGTACGTTTATAGACGTATATTTAGATGATCTTATCACATACGGAAAGGCGCTGGGAGAGATACTTATAGACAGCGAAAACGGTGAGGTGATGGGTCTTGCAAACGCTGACCCTACACTGTTTACGGTAAGAAGCGGAAAAGACCCGCTGACGGCGAGGTATTTTTTCTTTGATGGGGCAAGCGAAGTACCTATAGCGCACCCCGAGAGGATATTCTGCACGATGCTTTCTGAGAGCCCTAAAAATCCGCAGGGGGTATCTATGCTGAGAGGGCTGCCGTGTTTTTCGCAGGCACTGATGAAGATATACGGCTGCATAGGCAAGAACTTTGAGAGGGTAGGCAACGTAAGGTACGCGGTGACTTACAAGCCCTCTGCCGACGGCTGCGACGCTATGGCAGCGAAAGAACACGCCGAACAGATAGCGCGCCAGTGGGCTGACGGCATGAACAGCGCGCGCTACGGCAGGGTGAAAGACTTTATTGCTGTGGGCGACGTTGACATTAAAGTCATAGGTGCGGACAATCAGATAATCGATACCGAGATACCGGTGCGGCAGCTGCTTGAACAGCTTCTTTCAAAACTTTCGATACCGCCGTTTTTGCTGGGACTCAACTGGAGCAGCACAGAGCGCATGAGCACGCAGCAGGTGGATATTCTGACCAGCGAGCTGGAATCATACCGCCGGAAAGTTACGCCTGTTTTACGCCGCATAGGCTTGATCTTCGCGGCGCTCAGCGGAAGTGACAGCGACATTGAGGTGCAGTGGGCGAACATTAACTTGCAGGACGAAACGGAGCTTGCAAAGGCGCGGCTTTACAACGCGCAGGCGGAGGAAATTGAGCTTCGCAACCAAAAGACAAAGGAGCGTGAAAAGACTTATGACGACTGAATTTGCCCTGAACGAGCAGCTTCTTGAAAAGATAAACTCTTTCAGCCGCAAAGAACTGACAGAACAGGAGGTATACTGTTTTCCTGTTATTCTGTGTGACAACGAGATAGACCGTGACGGAGAGAGATTCTCGGTGGCGGCTCTTGGCAGACTGGCAAAGCTTTTTATAGGCAAAACGGGGATATTTGACCACGATGCTAAGGGCAGCAGCCAGAGCGCGCGCATATTCGACACGGCGGTCATGCAGGACGAAAAGCGCATCACCAAAGCAGGAGAGGTATACACCTGTCTTACTGCAAAAGCTTATATGGTGAGAACGGCAGGGAACGCAGACCTTATTGCTGAGATCGACGGCGGCATAAAAAAGGAAGTAAGCGTGAGCTGCTCGGTAAAGAGAAAGAAATGCTCGGTATGCGGTGCGGTAAAATGCAGGCACATCAAGGGGCAGACATACGGCGGCAGGATATGCCACACGATACTTGAAGACCCCGATGATGCATATGAATGGAGCTTTGTAGCTGTGCCGGCGCAGGTCGGGGCAGGGGTATCAAAGAGCATACGCATGGAGGCGGCAGACAGCACAGAAAGTACAGAAAATACCGAAAAGGCGGCAGAACTTTTGGTGAGAGAGCAGCTTATAAGCGACATTATGCGCAAAAGCTGGCTGGGCGACCCGACGGTATCGCTGAAGGGGTTCAGGGAGTATCTGACTACACTTTCTACAGAAAAGCTGTACAAAGTAAAACAGGATACCGACAGGGCGCATGAAAGCGCGGTATTTGACGACTCGCCGTGCATTACGGGCATTAAAAAAGAGGACAGGAAAGACGGCAACAGTTACAACAAGTACAAAATATAAAATACGGAGGTAAAAATATGTACGAAGATATAAGACTTGAAAAATCACTTTACAACGTGAACGGAAAGACCTTTACACAGGCGCTTACAGAGCTTGACCCCGACGAGAACTACGCTTCGACGGAGCTTGCGGGACTGGACGCATTTGAAAGGCAGCTGAAACGCTTTGACATCAAGGTGAGCGGCAAGGACTGCGACAGGGTGGAGAAGTTTTTTGTAAGCACACAGTCGGCTCTGCTTTTCCCGGAGTTTATTCGCAGGAGCATAAAACAGGGGCTTGATGAGTGCAGCATTCTTGACGACATAACGGCTGCCAAGGGCTACACCGACGGCATTGACTTCAGAGGCATAACTGTTTCTAAGGCTGGCAGCGAGGAAACACAGCAGGGAGCGCAGCTTTCGGCTACTTCGGTGGCTCTGGCAGGCGAGGCAACTGCTGCTAAAAAGTATGCTAGAAAGCTTTCTGTAACCTATGAGGCAATCCGCAAGCAGAGGATCGAAGCGCTTGCAGTGGTACTGCGCTCACTGGGTGCTGACATTGCGAGGGCTGTAGACCTTGAAGCGGTGAACACTCTTGCAAAGGGTGCGGCAAGCAGCAGCATGGCAGGCGCAAAGGTGACTTATGCTGATCTGGCGGCGTTCTGGTCGAAGCTGAGCGGCTACGACATGACGACTATTGTTACCACACCTGCTATAATGGCTGACATACTGGCTCTTGATGAGATGAAGTATTGCGTAAGCGACTTTATGACCTCGGGAAAGGTGAAGACACCTTACGGAGTTACTATTATAAAGTGCGCAGGCATGGAAACGCAGCAGTTGGTGGGCATTGACAGCAAAAATGCTCTTGAAGCTGTATTTGCCACAGATGTTTGCATTGACAGTGACAGACTGCTCTCTACCCAGTGCGAGGAGATATCTTGCAGCGTTATGGTGGGATTTTCAAAGATAGCCACCGATGCGGCAGCGGTAATGAAGCCTGCCGGCTGATAAGCAGGTGATGTGATGTTTGTTATCGACAATGACAAGGTAGTTGAAATGGTATGCTTATACGCGCGTTTGCCTCACAGCAGGCGCGCACAGGCTGCCGAACTTGCCCAGTGTGCGGCGAGTTATTTGTGCTCAAAGCTTATTCGCGAGCCCGAAGACCCGAAAGAGGCTACTGCTGTTTGCCATGCGGCGGCTTGCATAGCTCTGTGCGATTTAGCGCGCTTGGGTGCGGCGGCGTTAGAACCCACGGTAACTGAAACGGGGGTATTCGCTGCAAACGGCAAGAGCAATGCGACCTCGGAGGAGGCTGAGAAGCTTAAAAAAGATGCTCTGGCGCGGCTGGGCGATATGCTAAAGGAAAACGAGACGGCTGACGACTTTTATTTTCAGGGGGTAGATAACTATTACGCTTAAAGAATGTATTACAGCGGCTGCCGAGAAAGCAGGCTTCAAGGCGGTAGAAAGCTTTGTAGACAACGACCCTGCCGTGCTTTATGACACGCCTGTGATATTCATAAGCGATGAGGGCAGCGAGCTGGTGGAGCAGTGGCTGGCGCTTTCGGGCAAAAACTATTTAGGCATAAACAAAAAGCTGAAAGCAACGGCTCTGGCGGCATCGCCTCCGGGAACGGAAGATCTTCTGAATATGGCGGAGAAAATGCAGCTTTGTTTTACGGCGGACGACACGCTTTACGACATACATTTTGAAGTGACCGCGCCCAAGAGAAACGAGCTTCACAAGAGGGTACAGTGCGAGATAAACGTTACTGCTGCATACGCTGCGGCACAGGAGGCATGATATGAACGGAAGAAAAATTTCTTTTACATACGGCACTATTACGCTGAATATATCGGGCTACAGTGTTACAGCCGAGGACAAGCTGACAGAGATAGCGCTGATAAACGGCACCATACGCACGGTGAAAGTAGGCAAGGCTGCGACCTATATAAAAGTGAGCGGCAAGCTGCCCTCGTTTGAGTGCCGGCAGCTTCTGGATACCGCTAAACCGATGGTGGCGAAGACTGACGACCTGACGGTGGACGGGGTATCGTTCACCTCGGCTATGCTGGACAGTTTTGTTATAGAGCCTGAGGCGGCAGACGGCTTTGCAAAATATTCGATGAAATTTCACGTATGAAAAGGGGGATATGAATGTTCTCTCTTGAATTTTCGGTAAAGGATGCAGAGAGTATTTTTACTGCCGGCATAATAGATCTGCACTATACAAAAGAGCGCTACACACCGTACACGATGGTATCGGGAAGGGCGATGGTGCCTTTGCCGCCAGAAAACATGATAAAGGCGGTATCGCTTTTTGATGATAACACGCTTATGCATTACGGCTTGCCTGATGAGGCACAGTGGACATACAAAAACGGCTGCGGCATTCTGAGCTTTTCATCAAAGGGGTTTTCGGCGGCGCTGGGGCAAAACCAGCTCACGCCGGGAATGTATCCGAACACGACGTTTGAAGAACTTATGACGGGCAGCATAGCACTGCCGCACGTTGAATACGAGCAGATGGACAAGCCGATAAATTACGTATACATAAAAGAAAACGACACGATGTGGAGCGCGGCGGCCGCGTTTGCGAGAAAATACTGCGGAGAATATCCGTACATATCAAAAAACAACACCGTAAGGATAACAAAAGATGAAACTTTGCCTGTTCTTGACGTTCCCGGAGAGGACATAGTTTCTGTATCACGAGGTGTGGGGCTGGCACACATGATATCGCACTACCACATGAGAGATGTTGAGGGCACATACAACACTTACAATCTTACAGACCAGACTGCTGTTGACCTGGACATAATACGCCACAAGCATATAGTATTTGACAGGCAGTGGCTGAGCGACCCTGACGAGGCGATGCAAAGCAGGGCTGACTATGCCGCGCGCGGTATGGAGTATATAAATGTATGCTACAACGGCTACGGCGGTGAAGATGTGAGGCAGGAAGTGAATTTTTCGGCGCAGGGCATTAAGGCTAAAGGCAGAGAGATAAGCCGCATTGACCTGACTGTGAACCGCAAGGGAACGCTTACTACTTTATGGTGCTACGGTGACAGCTACACCAAAGCGCTTTAAAATACACAAGGCACGCTTTGAAAAGATCGGGGCGCGCCTTTTTATATGCTTGATATGCTTGGCTTTCCGCCGGTATATGTATTTTTCGCCAAAAGACGGGCGCATTATTTGTATGAAGTCATAAAGTTTTTGTATGCTGTTTAATGCCGCTTGACAAACGTAAGTTAATATGTTAAATTAAATATATATCAATATTTTTTGTGATAGTTGAAAAATATTCTGATACGCTGAAATTCAGGGAGGGATCATATGTCCACGATAACAGTGGTGACAGGCGGAGCTTCAAGCGGCAAGACACGCTGGGCTATAAACTATTTTGCCGCTTGCGACAATGTGCTTTACATTCATACCGACAAGCAGCTTTCGGAGGATATAAAGCGCAGGATAGAGTACAATAACAGCAAGAACGACGTCATGTGGGATATAAGAGAGGACGTACACGAGCCTCTGGAGCTTGTTAAAGACCACAAGTTCTTTATATTCGACGGGTTGGTGTCGTACACAAGGCAAGTGATCAAGCGCGAATGCGAAGATGCTTCTCAGCTTAAATACGAGCAGAAGAAGCGCATCGAAAAGCAGATAATCGACGAAGTGCAGTCTATGATAGCCTGTGTTGAGAAAGTGCACGGGGACATGGTGATAATTACCGTGGAGACGGGCTTCTCGCTGCCCTCGGAGGACAAGGCACTGGCAACAGAGCGCGAGATAATAGGCTTTGTAAATCAGCGCATTGCAAACATAGCGCAGGAAGTTTATCTTTCTGCAAGCGGAATACAGTTCAGAATAAGATGATCGGAGGAAAAAGATATGTCATCATTTACGGTTGAAGATCTTATAATGTTCGCAAGGGAGCAGAAAGCTTCCGATATTCACCTTACAGTAGGCGCGCCTACCGTTTTCAGGATAAACGGCAAGCTGGAGCGGCTGGAGGATATTGACGATGAGGTAGTTAGCCGCACGATACTTTCGATGCTTTCTGCCGATCAGGAAAAGGCGCTCAGGGCGGGTCAGGACCTTGACTTTTCTATGGAGACTTCCGACGGCTCACGCCAGAGAGTAAATGTGTTCAGGCAGATGGGCAAGATAGCGGCAAGCATACGTTTGCTCAATTCAAAAGTTCCGTCGTTCTCGGAGCTGGGTCTGCCGACAAAGCTGATGAGCGACCTGTGTACTCTGCAAAAAGGTCTGGTGCTCGTAACGGGCGCAACGGGCAGCGGTAAGTCGACAACTATGGCGGCTATGGTAAACCACATAAACAAGACAAGACCTGTTCACATTCTGACGATAGAAGACCCTGTGGAATACAAATACGCGCCGAGCATTGCTACCATACACCAAAGAGAGATAGGCGCGGACGTTGATACGTTTGACGGAGCACTGAGAAGCGCGCTTCGTGAAGACCCCGATGTTATTCTCGTAGGTGAGATGAGAGACTATGAGACCATATCGCTGGCAATTACTGCGGCTGAGACGGGTCACCTTGTAATAGCATCTCTGCACACGACAAACGCGCCGCAGACGATAGACAGAATAATAGACGTATTTCCGACCAACTCTCAAGGTCAGGTGCGCTCGCAGCTTTCTATGCTGCTGAAGGCTGTTATATCTCAGATACTTGTGCCGACGCGTGACGGCAAGGGAAGAGTTGCGGCGCTGGAAATACTGCTTGGAAGCGATGCGGTATCAAACATGATAAGAACAGAAAAAGGTCACCAGCTGCCCTCGCTCATGCAGAACTCGAAGTCGGGTATGTGCCTGATGAACGACAGCCTGAGAAAGCTGTTCCAGACGGGTAAGATCTCACGTGCTGATGCGCTTGAATACTCGCCGAACAGACCGAACCTTGAAGAGATGATAGGCGGCGTTGCTGCTGCCTCGGGCGGTATAGATATGTAACAATAAAAGGCATCTCAGCTAAAAAGCCGAGGTGCCTTTTTTGGGCTGCAACAACGGGAGATACTTAAAAAGTAAAGGAGTGGCATGGTGAAAAAGCGCGTAATTTCAATACTGCTGATTGCTGTGATAGCAGCTGCGGCAGTCGGATGTTCTGACAGCACTGACAGCACACCCCAAAAAGATATTTCATCGTCAAGTAATGTATCAAAAGATTCGCAGGCTGAGTCTGATGCTTTGGACAGTGTGTTAAGCGATGACAGCAGTTGCAGCACGACAAGCAAAGCTTATAAGGAAACTTCAATAAGTGAAGAAACTCAGAAGAACACAGCAGACCGTGTAAATGTAAAAAAAGAAGTAAATGAGACGGTAAAAGAATTGTTTGGCTATTTGAGCAAAGACGACACAGAGAGTATAAAAAATATGTTCTGTACTATCGTTTCGGAAAGCAATGACTTTGATGAAGAACTTTCAAAGGCTGTCAAGTTTTTTGAAGGTGAAGTTACTTCATATGACCTTAAAGCCATAGGAAGTGAAGAAAAAGCCGAATACGGCAAAACATTGCAGCTTCATGTTTCACCTTATATCGAGGACGTTGAAACATCTGCCGGAAAAAGTTATAAGATCAGATATTATGAATATATCGTTAATTCAGATAATGCACAACACGTCGGTATATCTGAAATCGATATAGAATGTGATGACGGCTTTTTCAAATTAGGAGATTTCTATTTGGCTGACCCTGACTAAAGCCGTGCGGAATGAGTAGCTGGGAATAGGAAACTTCGTAAAGCAGTCATAAATACACCCCGAATGTGATGTTCGGGGTGAAATTTTAGCTGTAGATGGTATCGCTGAGGCGCGGGGTGAAGCCGAGATAACTCTTGCCGGGGTTTACTTTTATTTCTTTGCCGTTTTTATCGGTTATGACTATATCGGCAAATTCATCGGCTTTTGACCACTTTATCGGCGTTATAGTGCCGTGCGAGATGTAGTAGCCGTCGCCGCCGTGCCAGTCAAGCGAGATAAGCAGGTTGCTCTGGTTTATTATCTTTGTTGTTGTGCCCAGTATGAACACATTTTCAAACGCCAGCTGCTTGCCGTTTGATGAGTCGATATGCGGCGAACCGTTATGGCTTTTGTAGTAGACATCTTCTTTGGCGTTATAGGCAAAATCGCTGAAATATTCGGCTGAAAACACCGCTTTGCACTTGGTGCACTTGGTTTTGGAAACAGCCTTGGCTTCTTCACGGAAAGAGAAGACGGGCTTGTTTTTTTCTTTTTTAAGATCCTTTCGTATGCCTGCCTGATCGAGGGCTTTTACAGTGAGCGAGCCTTTATAATAGCCTGTGTGCTCATATGCGAAAGTTTTCATTCTTTCTTCATCGCGCCCGAAAACAAACGAATTGCTGTAGCCGTCGAGCCTGTCTATCTTTAGCTTTTCCAGCGTATCTTTCGCGACTGTTTCGTCTTTGCCCCAGTGCATATAGACCGCATCGAAGCTCTGGGCTAAAATGGGGTAATAATATCGGCAGGAGCGCACTGAGCAGACATCGGGTATTTTAGTCATATCGCCGTATACTGCCATAAGGCGCGTTATTGTGCCCTCAACGGGACACTCGATTATCATATCAGCGGCGGCAATGCCGTATTGAGGCAGCGAGAAGGTTATGTTGTTTACCATTACCGCTATCGGGCGTTTGCCTACTGCGGCATCTGACAGGGTATATTCGCCTGTGAGGTTGTTCAGGTTCCCTTTGGGGGCAGGCTTTTCCTTGGCGGTGGTGGTCGTCACGGGCTCGGTCACGGCAGGGGTAGTTGTTGTAGTTGTAGTGGTAGTCGTGGTGGTCACAGCGGTGGTGGTTTGCTGCGCTGTGGTGGTATCTGCTTTTGAAGAGCTGCCCTTTGAGCCGCAGGAAGCCAGAGTTAAGGCACACAGCACGGCGGTAAAAACGGCTGCGAGTTTGTGTATTCTTAATTTCAAATATATTCAACACCTTTCGTATATCTATTATAAAACATTCAAAGCGATTTGTCAAAATATGTCGTAAAACATGGGTATAAGCAATAAAGGACGATTATTGTAGGTATTTAAAAGATGTAAACGGAAGTTTCGGCTTAAATAACATTTTTAATGCCGAAATTTTAGCATATTGTACAAATAATAAGATGTGGGCGGCAAAATGGGCGTTTGCGACTTTACAAAAGGGGCGGAATGTGATAAAATAAAAAGGAATGTAATTATTTATCCGAAGAGAGGTAAATGCCGACATGGAAAGCAACAGCACAAATACTATAGCAGGTATAGCAGGTATAACAGGTATAAATAATGTAAATATGAAAATATACGGCGATAAACTCAGTTGGCTGCCCGACACAAAGACGGTCATTGAAACGGCGGCGAGGAGAATAGCGGAGAACAAGGGTATGTCTCACGCGCTTATACTGGTGGACATAGGCGGCATTTCGCTGCCCTCGCAGGAGGAGCTGCCCGACGGTGTGGACTACTACGACATGATGGGCGATGCTCTCGCGCTGGTGGCGAGGGTGATAGTTGGCGCGTGCGGAAAGAGAGACATTGTTGGCGTTGCAGGCGTGGACAGGTTCGCGGTGTTCACGAGCGGCTTTGCAAACAGGATAGAGCTTGAAAAGCTTATCTCTAAAATAGTATACAGGGTAAGGGCTGCTGATTTTGCTGACGGTGTGAGACCTACGGCGGAGGCAGGCGCGGCGGTATTAGAGAACAAGATGACGGTATCGGAGCTTTTCAAGTCGGCGGAACTGGCGCTTTTCAAGGTAAAAGAAAACAGCTCGGGCAACGGGTTTGCGATATACGAAAGAGAGGAAGAAAGCGAAAGCGGCACATCCGGCAAGGAGCAGAAGAGTGTAAGCCGTATGCAGCAGGCGCTTGACTACTCGTTTGACAGGTTTTCTTCGGGCGAGGAAAGCAGCGCTGTGGTAAAAGATGTACTGGCGTTTTTGGGGCAGCTTTACGAGCTGGACAGGATATACATAGTTACTGCCACGGCGGCTCTTAACGGCATGATACAGTGGAACAGCCGCGACACAGATGCTGCGGCTCAGGCACAGAGGGCAGAGCTTTTTACACCCGATAAGACGAAACTTTACAGCGAGGGCAAATGCTTTGCACAGGGCGGCACGGTAAGCGCGGGATTGTTTCAGGGGTTTGCTCTTGTGGGCGCGGTATGTTTTGAGAATTTCAAGATAAGCATTGCTTCCGACGAGAGGCTGGTGACTGAGCTTGTTACGCTTTCAAAGATGTTTTCGGTATATCAGGTAAATATTATAAAGAACATATCGACAGAGGACGAGCTTTTATACTCGCGCGCGGCGCTGGAAGAAAACAGAACGGCGTGCTACACGGTAGATGCAGAGAGCTTCAGGATAGTATATTACAACACATACGCGGAAAAAATATTGCAGGGAATGAAGCTGGGCGAGCAGTGCCCTCAGCCGATAAGAGAGATACTGGAGCGGATAAAGAGCGGTGAGGAAACAGACTGCGACAGCCGTGGGGTGTTCCACTTTGACACGTTTGAAAAGCAGCTGCAAAAATGGCTGTCTACCGCGATAGTATGCACGAGGAGAAGCAACGGCGAATACGCGTTTCTGATATGCTCGACGGATATTTCGGAGCTTATGGACAACGCGAAGACAAAAGACAAGCTGACGGGTCTGCTTACCTATGAGGGATTCGAGATAGAAACGGACAAGATAGTTCACGGGTTTGAAGACAAATGCTGCCTGGCGCTGTTCAAGGTATTCAATTTCAGGAATATAAACGATGAATACGGCTACGCGATAGGCGATGAGATACTGAAAGCGACCGCTGACAAGCTTATGCTTATCATGGGCGAGAACGAGAGGGCTGCGAGGTCTTCGGGTTCGAGCTTTGTGGCGCTGCTGAAGCTTACCGATATAAGGATACTGAAAGCTAAACTTGAGTATCTTTTCAAGGTGGTAGAGGACGACATAACGAGGAAATATCCGCTTTTATCTTTTGCGTTCGTATGCGGCTTATACCCTATAGAAAAGGAAAATTACAAGCTTTCGGCGGCGATAGACAAGGCGAACCTTGTTATAAAGAATCTTTCAAAAGGCAGATACATGATGAACAGCGCGGTGGAGGTCTACGACTTTGAGCTGAACAAGGCACTGGAGGAACGCAAGAAGATAGAGAGCGAAATGGTGAACGCTCTGCGCGGCGGTGAGTTTGAGACGGTATATCAGCCGAAAGTTGACCTGCACACGGGGCTTGTATACGGTGCGGAGGCTCTTATTCGCTGGAACAAACCCGACGGTACTGTATTGCAGCCGGGAACGTTCGTGCCGATATTTGAGGACAACGAGTTTGTGCTGGAGATGGATCACTGGGTATACAGGCGGGTATTTTCAAATATGCGGCAGTGGAGCGAGGAGGGCATAAAGCTGCCTGTGATCTCTGTAAACGTATCGCGGCTGCATCTGAGAGACCCGAAATTCCCCGAAAAGTTTGAAAGGATAGTTGACAACTACGGTTTGCCGCACAGCAACGTTGAAGTTGAGATGACCGAGAGCACGTTCGTAAAGAACTTTGACAGGCTGGTAGGGATACTCAACGACATACGCTCGAGAGGATTTAAAATTTCTGTTGACGACTTCGGCACGGGATATTCAACGCTGAACCTGATAAGCGTTCTGCCGGTAGATGTACTTAAACTGGACGGCAACTTCTTTATGAAAAACGAGCTGACGGACAAGACACGCAAGGTAATAGAATCGATACTTATGCTGGCGAAAAAGCTGGGGCTTTCGGTAATATCGGAGGGTGTTGAGACCGACGAGCAGGTAAACTTTTTGAAAGAAAACGACTGCGATGCGGTCCAGGGCTATTACTACTACAGACCGATGAGCGAAACGGCGTTCAGGGAGCTTTTGGTGAAGCAGCAGAAAAATGCGGACGAGGTAATTGCAAAATGAAGATAGCTGTTATAGGCGGCGGCAAGGTGGGGAGCAATCTTGCACAGCAGCTGGTAAGAGAGGGTCATGATGTTACTATAGTTGACAACGACCCTGCGAACATTAAAAGAATACAGAACACTGCCGATGTGCTTTGCATTGAGGGCAACGGGGCATCGGTCGAGGTGCAGAAAGCGGCAGGGGTAGGCAAGACCGATATGCTTATTGCTACTACGCCCAATGACGAGATAAATATGCTTTGCTGTCTGTTTGCGAAAAAGCTGGGCGCAAAGAGGACTGTATCACGAGTGAGGGCGCCTGAATACTACAGTCAGATGGATCTTATTCGCGATGAACTGAGCCTTTCGATGGTCATAAACCCCGAGCGCACGGCGGCTGATGAGATATTCAGAGTTCTGGCGTTCTCGGCGGCTTCGAGGGTGGAAGTTTTCGCGAAAGGCAGGGTGGAACTTGTTGCATACAAGCTGCCCGAAACATCGCCTCTGGTAGGCAAGAAGCTTATGGATATATACGGCACATTCAGGCTAAACTGCCTGGTTTGCGCGGTACAGAGAAATGTTGGCGGTCAGGCGCAGACGTTTATACCCTCGGGTAATTTTGAGCTTATGGCAGGCGACATGATAAGCATTGCTTCTACTCACCGCTCGCTTGAAAGGTTTTTCAGAAATGCGGGAACGTTCCGGACGAAGATACGCAATGTTATGATAGTGGGCGGCGGAAAGATAGCTTACTATCTGACAAGCCAGCTTATACACATAGGTATGAACGTAAAGATAATAGAGAGCGATATGCAAAGGTGCAATGTGCTGGCGCAGGAACTTGACAAGGCATCTATAATATGCGGTGACGGAACGGATCAGGAGCTTTTGCTGGAAGAGGGTCTGAGAGATACTGATGCGTTCGTATCACTGACGGGAATAGATGAAGTGAACATAATCACCGCTTTGTACGCAAAGAAAAACTCAAATGCAAAAGTGGTAACTAAGATAAACAGAGAGAGCTATGTTGACCTGACTGCGCAGCTGGGTCTTGACAGCATAATATCGCCCAAATATGTGACTACGGCAGGGATACTGAGCTATGTAAGGTCTTTGCAGAACACAGGCAACAGCGACATTGAGGCTCTTTACCACCTTGTGGGCGACAACGTTGAGGCGATAGAATTCAAGGTGCGCGACAACATAGAAGGGCTTGTGGGCATACCGCTGAAAGATATGACGCTGAAAAAAGACATACTGATATGCTCGATAATCAGGAAAAGAAATATTATGATACCCAGCGGCGCGAACACCATAGAGCCGGGAGATTCGGTGGTAGTGGTATCTAAAGATCATCATTTCCGCTCGCTGAGCGATATTCTTGACTAGGCAAAGGTGACATAAAGATATATGAATAAAAGCATTGTTTTTCATTATGTTTCAAGAGCGACTCTTTACGGCTCGGCGCTGTTTTTGCTGCCTGCTCTGGTTAGTCTTTATTACCGCGAAAAAGACATTGTTCTCACTTTTCTGATAGTGGCGGCTGCGGTAGCGATGATCTCAACGCCGCTTGCTGTGATAAAGCCCAAAAACAAAAAGATGTACAACCGCGAAGCGCTGGTAATTGCGGCGTTTTTGTGGGTGATATTCCCGCTTTTCGGGGCTTTGCCTTTCTATATCAGCGGTGCGATACCATCGTTTGTTGACAGCGTTTTTGAAAGCGTTTCGGGATTTACTACGACGGGTTCTTCGATACTTTCACAGGTGGAAAATCTGCCGAGGGGTATTCTCTTCTGGAGAAGCTTTACGCACTGGGTCGGCGGCATGGGCGTTTTAGTTCTGCTGATAGCTATACTGCCGTCATCATCAAACGCTATGGCGCTTATGCGCGCTGAATGTGCGGGCCCTCAGGTAGGCAAGATAGTACCAAAAGGAAGAAACAGTGCGGCGGTGCTTTATATAATGTATGCGGCGCTGACGCTGGTTCTCGTTATAATGCTGGTGGCAGGGGGTATGCCGCTGTTTGACAGCGTATGCAACGCGATGGGCACGGCAGGCACGGGTGGTTTCTCGGTACGAAACGGCGGAATTGCAGACTATGATTCGACATATTTAGAGGCAGTGCTTACCGGCGGCATGGTGGCGTTTGGTGTGAATTTTTCGCTGTACTATTTCATACTGGTGCGGCGGTTCAGAGAGGCTTTCAAAAACTCTGAGCTGAGGGCTTACATCGGGATACTTGTGATTGCTACTATAGCGGTAGGCATAAACATATACCCTGTATACGGCTCGGTGCTCAAATGCATACGGTACTCGGCGTTTCAGGTGGCTTCGATAATGACATCTACGGGGTTTGCGACGGCGGACTTCTGCACATGGCCTATGCTTTCGCAGATGATACTGGTAATACTTATGTTCATAGGCGCGTGCGGAGGCTCGACGGGCGGAGGATTCAAGGTACAGAGGGTGCTGATAACATATAAAAGCGCGTCGCGGTATCTTAAAAAGACGGTACACCCCAACTCTGTAAAGCTGATAAAGAGCGATGACAAGGCTATGGACACCGACACGGTACACGGGGTGCTCAATTACCTTGTTATATACCTTGGGATACTGCTGGTATCAATGCTTCTGATAGCTGCGAACAACGGCGATTTTACGACGGCGAGCACATCTGTTATAACCTGCATGAACAACATAGGGCCTGGGCTTGGAAATGTAGGGCCTATGTCAAACTTCGGGTTTTACTCGGATTTTTCAAAGTGTGTGCTGTCGGTAGATATGCTGCTTGGCAGGCTGGAATGTCTGCCGCTGGTAATACTTATTTCACCGAGCGTTTGGAGGAAGAAGTTCTAAAGCCAAATAATGCGATAAAGTCCGAGCGCGGACGGCGTGAACAGTTCATCGTCACATAGTACGCAAAACTTTAAGTTCATGTCAAGAAAGGGAAAGTTTTCGGTCAAGCCTTTTTCAAAAGGCTTGTCAGGTCGAGGGGCGAGCCCCTCGTCGCCCTCCGCAGAGGGCGAAAGCCCCATACGGCAGGCGCTCTGCAAGAGGTGAATTATAAAACAGTCCTGTGGACTGTTTTATAAGAGGAGAGGCTCTGCAAGAGAGAGCCTCTCCTAGTTGTAGCGCATAGCTCTTTTGCCTGCGCGCGCTTGCGTGCGCAATAGCTATGTTAAAAGTTCTGGCTTGCGCGAAGCCTGCAAAGTCGCTCAACGCTTACATTTACATATTCCAAAAATCATATACCTATAAAACCTACCCTCCCACTAGCCACCCCAAGGAGAGCGGCTGGCAGAATATTCTTCCAGCCACAAGAGAGGGTGACGAGGATTTGATGGAGAGGGGATACAGGGGAGAGAAGTAGGAAGTTGGGGCGTTGAGCGAAAAAGCCCGTCACACCGCAAGGGGTGCGCTGTTAGAGGTTAGAAGTGAGAAGTTAGAGGTTAGAAATGATTTTTTGACGTTTGCGCGTGCTTGCCCTATTAGAAGATAGAAGTTAGATGTTAGAGGTTAGAAATGGTTTTGCGGCGTTTGCGTGTGCTTGCCCTATTAGAAGATAGAAGCTAGATGTTAGAGGTCAGAAATGGTTTTGTGGCTTTTGGGCGTGCTTGCCATACCTGCGGTTTAGGGTTAGAGGCAAGAGGCAAGATTTGTTTTTGCTGCTGTCGCAGCTAACCTGCGGAGCGCGTTTAATGCTCCACAGCAGACTAAACTTTAAGTTCTTGTCAAGAAAGGAAAAGTTTTCGATTGACCTCTTTTTTACAGTTGCTTCGCAACTGCCAAGGGTCGTCAAGGTCGCAGCGTATGCAAGCATACGCCGGGTGAAACCCTCGTCGCCTGCGTTCGCTTGCGCACGCTGCCGCAGTACGGCGAAAGCCCCTACGGCAAGGCGCGCCGCTATTAGAGGTTAGATGTTAGAAGTTAGAGGTTAGAAATGGTTTTATGGCGTTTGCGTGTGCTTGCCTTGACTGCGGTTTAGATAGAGGCAAGAGGCAAGATGAGCGTTTTGAAAATTTTGTGCTAAACTGTAAAAAGCAATTTCTTGCCTCTTGCATCTAAATATTGGTTTTGTCAATATCTGTCCAGTCTAAAAAACCCAAAATCTGAGATCAAGCAACATTCAGCTTGCTGTTTATGAACTCACGGTAAGCAACAGGCGGCATTCCGTTGGGGTTGAAGCTGTTGATCCTCTGAGTGTTGTAATAGCCGAATACGTAGCGAAAGACCACAGTCTTCACCTCTTCCACAGTCATTCTGTGAGTCGGTATCTTGTAAAGCTTCTCTTTCTTGAGCGTGGCAAAAAAGCTCTCCATGCGCGCATTGTCATAGCAGCGCCCTGTGCCGCTGAGACTCTGAATTATACCTTGCTTTGCAAGCTGTTCACGAAATGCATAGCTCGTGTACTGACAGCCCCTGTCGCTGTGAAGCAGCGTTCCTTCAAGCTTTCCATAACGCTCTCTGAGCTGACGTACTGTGGCTATACAGAGCTCTTTCTTCATATTTCTTCGCATTTCCAGTGCGATGATCTCTCCGTTGAAGCAGTCAAGTATTGCTGAAATGTAAATCTTGCCATCTGAACACTGCGCCTCTGTGATGTCTGTCAGCAGTTTTTTAAGCGGTCTGTCTGCGCTGAAATCACGTTTTATCAGGTTTTCTTTTTCCTGAGTTTCTGTATCTGCTTTTGTTATACCGTTTGGTTTTCTGTGCTTGTGAAGCAATCCTGCCTGACGCATAACAGCTACAATAGTTCCGTAACTTCGTTTGATACCGCGATTTTTAAGAGCTTGCTGCATTCGCCTTGCTCCGTAGTTCTCGTTATCTTCATGTTCTGAGAGTATTTCCATTATTCTGACCAGAAGAAGCTGTCTGCTGCTAAGCTTTTTACGTCTTTTGAGCCACTTGTAATAACCCGACTCATTGACACCGAGACTGTCGCACATAGCTTTTACAGCAAACCTGCTATTGTTATCAAGGATATATTGATAACGAAGCTCTGCACTTACCTCTTCCGGTCTTTTACGAAAAAACCGAGAGCGTCCTTCAAAATATCGTTTGCCTGACGAAGTTCTGCGTTCTCACGTTCGAGCTGACGATTGCGTTCTTTGAGTTGCGATTCGCTCAGCATAGGCGGAGGATCTTTTCTGAGTTCACTGCGATCCTTGCGCCAGTCGGCAAGAGTGTAGTATTTCAGTCCCAACTGCTGCGCAGCCTTCTTCACTCCGATCTCGTCTGATAGCCGCAACGCTTCTTCTTTGAATTCTTTGGTGTACTTCATAGCCCTTTTTCCTTTCTGATTTTCTTTTTTTATTCTATCAGATCTTTGGGCTTTTGTCTACTGTATTTTTATTGTAGCATACCACAATTTTTGCGCTTACGCGCAGCCTGCGGAGCCGTTCACCGCTCCACATCTCCACTTCTCCCCAAAAACTTCACGCACTCACCCCACGCCGCTGGAAGTAAATTCTGCCCTATTAGAGGTTAGAGGTGAGAAGTTAGAGGTTAGAAACGCTTTTTAAGGCTTTGCGCCAACTTTCCGCTCCTGCGGTTTAGATAGATGCAAGAAGCAAGATGAGCGTTTTGAAAAAATTTCGCTAAACCATAAAAAGCAATTTCTTGCCTCTTGCTTCTCGTTATCTTGCTTCTAAAAGCTCACCACTCCACATCTCCACTTCTCCCCAAGCACCTCGCCGCTCCCCTCGCACGCCGCTGGAAGTAAATTCTGCCCTATTAGAGGCTAGATGTGAGAAGTTAGATGTTAGAAACGCTTTTTAAGGCTTTGCGCCAACTTTCCGCTCCTGCGGTTTAGATAGAAGCAAGAGGCAAGAATTATCTGTCAGCCATCTCTCTTGGGTGGTCAATGGTGGGTATAAAAATATCTATTGCACGTAATATCTGTGTTGGTACATAAAACTTTTAAAATACGCGGTGCAAACGCAAACTTTTCAAAAGCTATTGCGCACGCAAGCGCGCGCAGGGAAAATAGTCGGGTATTTTCAAAGGGAACGCCCTCTCTTGCATGGGCGCAGCGTTCCCTTTGGGAACGCCCGAAGAATTTGGTATGCTACAATAAAAATACAGTAGACAAAAGCCCAAAGATCTGATAGAATAAAAAAAGAAAATCAGAAAGGAAA
>CANQKD010000022.1 GCA_947624375.1 uncultured Clostridia bacterium
ATAGCTGCGCCTCCCCTTTGAGAAGACATTAGCTCTCTTTCCGCGTTCTCTCAGAGAGCGCCGTACAATGTGAAAAATCTCTATATAACCCCACCAACTATCTCTCAATAGTCGCTGGAAGAATATTCAGCTATTAGAGGTAAGATGTAAGATGTTAGAAGTCAGAAAAGTCTTTTTATGTCTTCGCACAAACTTTCCACCCCTGCGGTTTAGATAGAGGCAAGAGGCAAGACGAGCATTTTGAAAAGTCTGCGCAAAGCTATAAAAAGCAATTTCTTGCCTCTTGCTTCTAGTTTTCTTGCTTCTAATAGCTGCGCCTCCCCTTTGAGAAGACATTAGCTCTCTTTCCGCGTTCTCTCAGAGAGCGCCGTACAATGTGAAAAAATCTTTAAAAAATCTATAAAACACCCCTGCTCACTACCTCCCTCAAAAAACACCGAAAGAATATACTGCCAGCTGTCTTTTCTTTGGGCGGTGTGAGGGTCGGGTATAATATAATTTTTCTAAAATTGAATAATCCGCAGTACAGACTAGTCCAAATTTCTTGCTTCTTGCCTCTGGCTCTGAACCGCAGAAATGGCAAGCACGCGCAAAATTCGCAAAACCATTTCTAACCTCTAACATCTAACTTCTATCTTCTAATAGGGCAAGAACTCGCCGCCACGCCTTTGCACATTTCACTCTCTCACATTCCACTACCTAAGCCCACTCCCCATACACAGCTGGAAGAATATTCTGCCAGTCGCCTTTCCCCTTGGGCGGTATGTGGGAGGGGATCAAGTATGTGTTTTTAGAACGTCTAAGTGTAAGCGTTAAGCAGCTCCGCAGGCTTGCTGCGTAAGCAGCAACATTTTTACGAACAACAGTTGAAGTCACAATTTCCGGTCTCTATCCGCGCTCTCTTTCTGTTTCTGCAATTTGGTGCAGTATTTCAGAAAACCCCTCAGAATCAGATTCTAATAACCCGTGTGTCATATTTTCCATGATGAACATCTGCTTATATGGCGCATTTACTTTATCAAAATATTCCTGCGCCAGTTTGTAATTTGTCTGATAATCCTTATCGCCGTTTATGTTATAAAAAGGCACCTGATAGTCAAGTTTGTCTTTAAGTGAGAAAGCCGCAAATTCTTTTGATGAAATAAAATCCATATAGCAACTGTTATCGGCGCCCAGAAATCTGACCCAATCGGCAACAGAATAGTACGGATTGAAAATTACCGTCGGTATCAGACTGTAATCAGCGCCGTTTGCCATCATATCATAGCCGTATTTATTCATAATGGTGTTTTTTATTGAATAATGCTTTGCATCAACATTTTCCGGCGTGAGCTTGTTCACCATATCCAGCATTTCTTCATCGCCCTGTGCCCATTTATAGGCTTCCTGCTTGAAAGCAGCTTCATTATCCAAGCAGTCTACGAGCTGCCCCGTGCCGATAAAGCAATCATAATACTCGGGATATTCAAGCACTAAATTTGCGCCGTAAATGCTCCCCCACGAATGACCCAAAACGGTCAGTTTATCTTTTGACAGATAATTCAATACAAATTCCGTAACTTCTTTTCCGTCGGTCAAAAGCATTTCTTTTGTCAAGGTGGTATCGTTTTGATCTTTATCATAGCTCTTTCCGCAATTGCGCTGATCCCAAGTTACTACCGTATATACATCTGCCCATTTTCTTGTAATAACATAATCCAGATGACTAGTTGAAGAACCCGGCCCACCGTGTAAATATAACAATACGGGGTTATCCTTGTCCTCACCATAAATACTTATCCACTGCTTTGTGCCGTTTACGTCAATGTACATCGACTCATTGATACCGCCGTCGGGAGTTTTATTCAAGACAGCTTTTCCTATAGCTCTGACTAAAAAGAAGATCACAATAAGCAGCAAGATAATAATTGCTGTCCACTTAATTACTCTGAGTAATCTGCTCTTTTTCTTCATGGTCATCCCCTCAGCCACTGCACGAACGCCGTTTTATCTGCGCGGTTGTAGCCTGCCTGTTCGTAAAAATGCAAAGTGCTTTCCTTTTTCGAGCCCGTCATCAGCATCATCTTGTAACAGCTCTCCGCTAAGGCTATCTCTCTTGCATAGTCAAGGCACGCTGTCGCATAGCCCTTGCAGCGGTGCTTTTCATCTGTCACAACATTCTCTATAACCGCGTAAGAGCGCTGCCCGTGCGTAAGATTTGGTATTATAACGCACACGCAGGAAGAAACGATTTCTCCGCCTGCCTCAGCCACAATAACATGGTGCGCCTTGTCATTCAGTATCTTGTCCCAGACCGCCAAAAGCCCCTCGCCGACATCTGAAAAACTCTCGCCGTGCAGCTGGGTGTATAACTCTAAAATACCTTGCAGATCGCCTTTTTCCGCCTCGCGTACCATTACAGTCCTCTCTCTTTCAGCCCCTCAACAAGTCCAACGTAAAACTCGCGCACGTCAAACCCCTCGATGTTCTCGCGATTCAGGTCGATCACATCAGCGTGCGATATCCCCCTCTTGCCGCCGGGCTGCAAAAACGTAAAGTCCTCGCCCCACTTCATCGAATCCTCCGAAACAAGCCCGTCGTTTCTGCCGTCAAACCTCTTTACGAAAAGATACGACATATTCAGCGGAAACTGACCGCCCAGCGCGCCCTTGTTCACCGAGCCCACGCTCTGATAGTACACGCCCTCGCTGTCGGGGCACTTTTCGTTGAACGCAGCGCAGTTTTCTGCCGTCAGGTCTTTCACCGCAGCCATAAAATCGGGGTCTGAGTCGCCCAGCAGCTTCATAGCCGCGTTGTATTTTGAAGACACCGTGTCGCACAGCCCGTCGCTAGCCTTTTCTATAAGGTAATCAGCAAACTTGCAGCCGCGGTGAGGCGTGTTTACCGTCGTCAGCGATGCCACCTTATCAGCACAGCCGTGCAAAGTTATAGCGCAGCGCGAATCCAAACCGCCCTTTGAGTGCGCTATGATGTTCACTTTGCCGCAGCCCGTTTTCTCTACTATCGCTGTTATACGCTGAGCCAGCTCTTTTCCGCTGTCGTATACCGCCGCCGCCGACTGCTGCTCACCATAGTATACAACAGCGCCGTTTTTCTCCAGCTCCTCGGGTATCCTGCCCCAGTAGTTAAAATATTTCAGGTCGCGGAAGAACACCCCGTGCACCATAAGTATCGGGTACTTTGTTTTGCAAATCTGCCTGCCCTCGCGCTGCTTATCTATCTTTATCTTCTCGTTTTCAAACTTCAGCTCTTTCCCCATTATACGCAGTGTTTTTATAAGTACAATAACGTTCAGCGGAGGAATAGATCCGCATATCAGCATGGCAGCCCTGTGCTTTATACCAAGCTGTACCGATGTAAAATAGCACCTGAGCATTCCTGCCCAGAATATCAGGCACAGCATTAACACCGCAAACACTATGTACCACACTGTCTCGGAAACTTTCAGCTCACCAAAGGCTATTATATACACCGCCGCGGCTATCGAAAGCGCCAGCGCTATCAGAAATATCCACAGCAGCCTCACTCCGCCTGCAAGTATTTTAAGACGTTTTGCAGGCTGCTTTTTAAATACCGGCTTTGCGCTTATGAATATCACTATCGCTGCCGCCAAAAGGGCGGTAGACACCCTGCCGCCTATGCCGTAAAACGCCGATATTCCCAGACAGTTTATGCACAAAAAGCACATCAGCGACTGTATGATCACCATAGCACACCCCTCCGTCAGCCTGATCAGTCAGATCAGTCAAATGCGCTCTTTATCGAGGCAATAATATCACCAAAATAGTATGTATACTTGTATATCACCCACAGCCATATCGCGCACACGGTCAGCAGGCTCATAGTGTATACCACTCGCAGAGTTGTCCTCAGCCGTTTTTTCAGTACCGCTTTTCCGTCTTTTACAGATAACTGGTCGTAGAATGTTCCCAGCCACAGTATCACAATAAATGTCGGTATGAATATCAGTATCGCCAGTTTTGAGTCAGTGCTGTTCTGCGATACCCTGTAGGCTATGTAATCCAGAAAGATGCCGATCATCACGCTCACCGTGACGCAGCATATGCTAAGTACCTTCCGCATATACGCCTTTTACTCCTTTATCATGTAGCACACCACGAACGGCAGATGCGTAAAACTGCGCTTTTCTATCTCGGTGTAGCCGCGGCGCGTGTAGAACTTCTTCAGCCGCTCATTTTCGTCTATTATCCCTGCACTTATCCGCCTGTAGCCCATTTTTGCTGCCTCTCTCGCAGCGTATTCCATAAGGCGCGTGCCATAGCTTTGGTTCTGCTTTTCGGGAAGAACGCATAAATGCTTTATCTGTACTTCATTTTCGCGCCTGTCAAGACCTACAACGCCAACAAGCTCCGTGCCGTCGTAAATACCGAAGAACTCCACACCGTTGCCCGATTCAAATATGAGCCTCTCCAGCGTTATGAACGCCGTGTATGTAGGGCAATTGAGCGGCGTTAAGTGAAACTGACCTGCCACAGGCGCAAAACTGCGGTGAATGACCTCTAAGCACTCCCCCAGCTGCGACTGCTCTATCCTGCGAATAACGTCTGCCATTTTTCAGCATCTCCTTTGTATGTTTATATATCAAAAATCCCCGAAAAGAGCGTAAAAACGTTCCTTTCGGGGCATCCTGCCATGCAGAACACTGTTCCACCCGTGTTTACAGTAAATTTGCCGCATTTACTGCCTTTAATGCCTTTAACGCAGGCAAAACGTCGCTTGTTGGGCGCGCTCGCGGAGCGGTGTACGCACTTTTGTGCCGCCGCATTGCTTCCAGCCTGTGGCAATGCTCTCTGTTTGCGCCATTTTTTAAAGAGCGTCTTCTCCGTTCATAGCTTTTCATAGCTTTAAATACTTCTATAAACTATATATTATCACGAATTTTCGCCCTTGTCAAGAGGTTTTGAGCTATTTTTTCAAAAATTTCTTGACACGGGAGAAGAATTATTATATAATAGTATTATGCATTGATATGCGTATTTGTATCTTTACAATTTCATATTACATTTTTAAGAGGAGGACTGACTATATGGATATACCTATAGTTATCTTGCTCTGCGTCATTTGCTGTATAGCAGGCGCTGCCATAGCAGGCTTTATCTGTTTTCGGCAGGGCATTAGATACAGAAAGAAAACCGCCGAGGCAGCAATAGGCTCGGCAGAAGAAGAAGCTCAGCGAATAGTAAAGGACGCAGGCAAGGAAGCGGAGAGTCTTAAAAAGTCCGCGCTGGTCGAAGCGAAAGACGAGATCCATAAAAACCGCAGCGAAGCGGAAAAAGAGATCAAGGAAAGGCGCATAGAGATATCGCGGCAGGAAAGACGCATCCAGCAGAAAGAGGAAACTCTCGATAAAAAGATCGACATGATCGAAAAGAAAGAGGAGTCTCTGAGTTCCAAGCACAAGGCGGCAGATGAAAAACTCGCCGAGGCGGACAGGATAAAGAAAAGTCAGCTGGATATGCTCGAAAAGATCTCCGAATTTACCAAAGAACAGGCAAAAGAACATCTTCTCAACTCTCTCGAATCAGAGCTCGTGCATGAAAAAGCCGTCAAGATACAAAGCTATGAGGCACAGCTCAAAGAGGAATGCGAGAGCAAGGCAAGGCAGTATATATCCCTTGCAATTTCAAGGTGGTCGTCCGAACAGGTCTCAGAAACGGCTGTGTCGGTCGTATCTCTGCCTAATGATGAAATGAAGGGCAGAATAATCGGACGAGAGGGCAGAAACGTCAAGGCTATTGAAACACTTACAGGCGTTGAGCTTATTATAGACGATACACCCGAGGCTATCACTATTTCGTGCTTCGATCAGGTAAGACGTGAGATAGCCAGGATAGCTCTTGAAAAACTTATCAACGACGGCCGTATACACCCGACCCGTATAGAAGAAATGGTGGATAAGGCAAGACGTGAAGTAGAGCAGAGGATCAAGAAAGAGGGCGAAAGAGCCATACTGGAAACGAATGTCCACGGCATAAACCCCGAACTTGTAAAACTTCTGGGAAGACTTCACTACAGAACAAGCTATCGTCAGAATGTGCTTGACCACTCTATAGAAGTTGCACATCTGGCAGGAATGATGGCATCGGAACTCGGCGTTGACGCCGCGCTGGCACGCAGAGCAGGACTTCTGCACGATATAGGCAAGGCGCTCAGCTATGAGATAGAGGGTTCACACGTTCAGATAGGTGTGGACGTTTGCAGAAAGTATAAAGAAAACCCCGATGTGCTGCACGCTATCGAGGCTCACCACGGCGACGTGGAAACAAGAACAGTAGTAGCCGCACTCGTTCAGGCAGCAGATGCTATCTCGGCAGCAAGACCGGGAGCGAGAAGCGAGAACTACGAAAACTATATCAAGCGTCTTGAAAAGCTTGAAGAAATATGCTCATCTTATGACGGAGTAGAAAAATCATACGCTATACAGGCAGGACGAGAAGTAAGAATAATGGTCTCGCCCGAAAAGATAAACGATGAGAGAATGGTACTTGTCGCAAGAGATATCGCAAAACGCATAGAAAACGAAATGGAATATCCCGGACAGATAAAAGTACACATCATCAGAGAGAGCAGAGCTATCGAGTACGCGAAATAACTATATAATCACATAGAGTTATAAAGTAAATGATCGGGTGGTATGAGGTCGCCTCTGCCACCCATTTTAGCAAGTATATATCGGTACGGCAAAATCTTAGAATGTGGGAGATATGACGTATATGGATAACAGCGAAAATAAAGAAAAGGAACAAAGAAAGCACCTTTTCCATTCTACCGAAAAAAGCGACTTTATCGTTAATATGACAGAGCCGCAGTATCAGAAGCTGGGCTTTATCTATCTTGTGCTGACTACACTTGTGCTGTTCGTAATGAGCATCCCCTATTATGTCTCCAAAGGGGCGATCAGGTTCTCTTTTTCCGGAATAAACACTTTGCAGACAATGAAATATGTCGATTTTTCACGTATTTCAACAACTCACGCAGAATATATCTCTTATCTGCAAATAGCCCTTTACGCCGCAAGCTTTATAGGCTTTCTGATACTTATAATCTCGGCTACCAAAAAGTATTTCAAGGCAGGAGAGAACAAGCTGTTTGTGCTCCCCGTGATATACCTGCTGTTTGTTTTGGTATCTACCTTTCTGGCGTATGATATAAAGTGCGCGTTCTTCGGCAAAGACTACCGCTATAACGGTATGCTCACACTGTTTTCGTATATAGGTCTGTTTGTCGCCGCCTCGCAGATAAATTCACGCAGCCGCAGAAAAACATACCTCGATATCTTCCTTACGATATCGCTGATAAACGCCGTCTACGGCATACTGCAAACGGTCTCCGGTCTTGTTGAAAAACTGCCGAATTTCTTTTATGATATGCTCTATATAAACGGAAATTCCTCCGATTCATATGAGCATTTTGTCGCAGATGGCCTTGTGCATACACCCCATGCCCTCGCAGCGCTTATGACTATGGCGACCGCTGTCGCAGCGGCAGGTCTGGTGTATGACAAAAGCAAGGCAAGAAAATTTTTCTGCGCCGTTTGTGTCGGCGCTTGCGCGGCAGCAGGCTTTCTTACCTGCACGGTAGCAGGCTATGTCGGCGTGCCGTTCGCACTGATGGTGGTTCTGGTGATAGAAATAGTAAGATCGACAGTTTTCCGCAAAAAGTCGCAGGGAAATAAGTTCGGCGTGGTGTTTGCACTGTGCGGTATAGCCCTCGCGGCTCTGGCATTTGCTGTTGTATCTCTTGCAGACCGCGCACACCTCTATGACAGCGAGATCATCTGGATAGACAGCGCCTACAGACTCGGTACTTCATTCCCCGAAACCACAAGACAGAATATAGAGGGCTGGCATATATATCCCAAACTGTGGAAAGAGTGCCTCAATATGTTCAAAAGCACGTGGGTGCTCGGCGGCGGTCCCGACTGCATAGGCTTTAAGTATTACGGTACAACTATTTTGTATGACCCCAATCTGGGCTTCAGTACAGACCGATCTTTCAATGAGTATTTTGACCTCGCGCTGGCGTGTGGTCTGCCCTGCCTGCTGGTATTTTTGTCAATGGGCTTTGTGACTATAAAGAAAGGTCTTGGCTGCGTTAAGAAGTTTTTCCTCGGCGAGGACAGCTGGACAGCCGCCGCGCTTCTGGCAGCCGTGCTCGGATATGGTCTGCAAGCGAATGTAAATATAAGCATAATTACCGTAACACCGTTCTTCTTCATATTTGTAGGTCTGCTGTGGAACAGACCCCATACCGATACCGCAGCAACAGGCAGAAATGCCAAAAAGAAAGAGCGCAAAATACGTAAGTAAAAGTGCTTGACAAATGAATTTCTTTGGTGTATAATATAAATAGAAAAAGGAGCACCGGCTTTGACTAAGCGGTTGCTTCCCTAGCTTTCACGATTAGAAATAACCGCAATGCTTTGGTCGGCTGCGGTTATTTTTTTATGTTCTTTATGATCTCGTCAATTACGACTAATATCAATAATGTAAGAGCTAATATAGCAACTTGCATGAACACCACCCCTTTCTCCTGTGTATTATTGGCTTTCGCCCTACAGGATAAGGGAAACAACCGCTACCGTAGTCATATAAGCCGGTGCTGTAAATATTATAGCACATCTTGTCGCTTTATGTCAACCCACGCCCTTTGCAAAAAAGTCTTGACAAATAGTTTTCTGTGGTGTATAATATAAATAGAAAAAGGAGCACCGGCTTTGACTAAGCGGTTGTCTCCCTAGTTAATCAGTTAAAAAATAACTGCATTGCTTTGAGAGGCTGCGGTTATTTTTTTATGTTCTTTATGATTTCGTCAATTACGACTAATATCAATAATGTAAGAGCTAATATAGCAACTTGCATGAACACCACCCCTTTCTCCTGTGTATTATTGGCTTTCGCCCTACAGGATAAGGGAAACAACCGCTACCGTAGTCATATAAGCCGGTGCTGTAAATATTATAGCACATCTTGTCACCTGATGTCAAGAAAAACGCCCTTACTCACACCACCGTGAGCAAAGGCATTTTTAGTTTTCATAAAGCTTACCGCTTGGGTCAGATGCGCCGTCAGGTCCTACCGTTTTGGGAAACTTCCCTGTCCGTTCAATGGTCTGACCGTTCAGCATACCCACGTGCAGCGAAAAGTGCCTGAACTGTTTTAGTATAAGCTGAAGCCTCGACCACGGGCATTTTTCGGGGCAGTCATAAAGCATATCATCGTCCAATTCGTCAAGATACGCAAATATCTTTTCACGCACCTTGTAAAGATACTCTAAAAGCTGCTCGTCGCTCAGAACAGTTTCGCAGCCTTGGTCGGGGTCGTCCATTCCGTCCTCATGAAACGGCGGCTCTTCAAATACGAACGGGTCGATGTACCACTTGTCCGCGGAATGTATCGTGTGATAAACATACCGCCACGCAGGCGCGCCGCACACGAGGGCTTCTCTGTCATAAGTTTTAATAGCAATTTCAAGATCGGCAAAATTTATTGCCGTTTCTTTTTTTATCATCTCGCAGTGTGTTCTTGACTTCATTTTATTCCTCGCCTATCTTGTCAAGCTGCTCCAGCCAGAGTTTTGCGCACGCATCGGAGGGCATACGCCAGTCGCCGCGAGGTGAAAGCGTTACAGAACCTATCTTCGCGCCATCAGGCAGGCAGGAACGCTTGAACTGCTGCGAGAAAAATCTGCGGTAGAAAACTTTCAGCCATTTCAGTATAACATCATTTTCATAGTCGCCATCAAATGCTCTCAAAGCAATTCTGTACACTTTTTTGGGCTCAAATCCCCAGCGTATGGCATAGTAGAGGAAAAAGTCGTGCAGCTCGTAAGGACCTACAAGATCTTCGGTCTTCTGCGTTATCTGCGTGCCGCTCTCGTCGGTAGGCAAAAGCTCGGGAGAAACAGGCGTTGCCAGAATATCATTCAGCACCGCCGAAAGCTCCTCGCTCGTGCAGGTGTCCGCGTAATACTTTACAATATGCCGCACAAGCGTTTTCGGTACGGAAGAATTTACCCCGTACATAGACATATGATCACCGTTGTATGTCGCCCAGCCGAGAGCCAATTCACTCAGATCGCCCGTGCCTATCACCATGCCGGCGGTCTGGTTCGCAATATCCATAAGCACCTTTGTGCGCTCCCTCGCCTGACCGTTTTCATACACAACATCGTGAACGCTTTCATCGTGACCTATATCTTCAAAATGCTGCCGCACCGACTTTGTTATATCCACCTCGCGAAAATCCGTTCCCAGTGCGCGGCAAAGTATCTCGGCATTTGAGCGCGTGCGCTTTGTCGTACCGAAACACGGCATCGTCACCGTTACAATATCGCTGTGCTTTCTTTTAAGAAGATCCATAGCCATAACGCATACCAGAAGAGCAAGAGTAGAATCCAGTCCGCCCGAAATGCCTATAACAACGCTCTTTGAACCCGTGTGTTCTATGCGCTTCATAAGCCCGTGCGACTGCATCTGCAAAATAAGGTGACAGCGCTCGTTTCGCTCAGCCGTGTTCTGCGGTATGAAAGGCGTTTTCGCAAAGTTTCTTGTAAGCTCGCACTTTGCAGCTTTCATCTCAAATACAGAAAAGCAAATGTGCTGAACGTCAACGCTGTCGGCTTCGTAGGTCGAAAGCCTGCTGCGCTCGAAAGTCAGCTTGTTTATGTCTATCTCGGAGACAGTAATGCCGTTTTCAAAAAGCCTGCTCTCAGCGAGTATAACGCCGTTTTCGGCAATTATGTTGTGCCCCGAAAATACCATGTCCTGCGTGCTTTCTCCATCCCCTGCCGAGGCATATATATACCCTGCCGCCAGCCGCGCCGATTGATTCGCCACAAGCTGCCTGCGGTACTGCTCCTTTCCTATCGTTTCATTCGATGCCGAAAGATTGCATATCACAGTAGCGCTTGCCTTTGCAAGATAGTTTGATACAGGGTCTGCCACCCACAGATCTTCGCATATCTCAAAGCCTATCTTCAGCTGCGGCAGCTGCTTGCACTGAAAGACCATCTGCCCTAAAAATACGTCTGTTTCACCTGCAAGCGGCAGGTCTATCCACTCGTTGTCGCCGATGTACGGAGCAAAGTGGCGCGCCTCGTAAAACTCGCCATAATTAGGCAGATGCGTTTTTGGTATAAGCGCCTCTATCCTGCCGTCAAGCAAAATGGCGGCGCAGTTGTATATCTTGCCTTTTGCCTTTACGGGAAGCCCCACGGCTATCATCATGTCAAGCCCTTTTGAGACTTTTTTTAGCTTGCCCAGACCCTCCTGCGCCTTATTTAGCAGCGCGTCCTGAAAGAACAAGTCCTGACAGGTGTAGCCGGTAAGGCAAAGCTCAGGGAACACCGAAAGTTTCACACCCTTTGCGGCGCAGTCTTTTATCTGTTTTTTTATCTGAGATACGTTGTAGTCAACGTCCGCGACCTTTATTTTCGGCGTGCACGCCGCCACTTTTATAAAACCGTCTTTCATAATAAGCTCCTTGTATAATACGTTTTTTCATTATATCATAAAAGCGTGAGCGTTATGATATAATTGTCCGATACGTCGGGAGCAGACCATTGGTCTGCGTATCAACGAGGACATAAAATTATAATGAAATCATTTATGATTTCATTATATCACGTTTTATTGCAGCTTGTCAATAAATCAGCCCTTGACAAATAAATTTCTTTGGTGTATAATATATAGAAAAAAGGAGCACCGGCTAGTACGATAGCGGCTATCTCCCGATTGACGAATTAAAAAATAACCGTCTTGTTTGAGAGCTTGCGGTTATTTTTTTCTGATATTTTTGATGATCTCATTGATTACAACGAGAAGCACTATGGTCAGAGCAATACTTGCTATACCCATAAATATCACCCCCCTACTCCTATGTATTCAGACATAAGTCCGGACAAGGTTATAAGGGAGAAAATAGCCGCTACCGTTTTCGTACATCACCGGTGCAAATATATTATAACATATTCTGTCGTCTTCTGTCAACTCTCGCAGCGTTTCAAAAAGCCCTTGACAAATAAATTTCTTTGGTGTATAATATAAATAGAAAAAGGAGCACCGGCTGCATACGATAGCGGTCAGCTCCCACAAGTTATTTACATAAATAACCGTTTGTTTGAGCGCGAGCGGTTATTTTCTATTATTCGTGATATTATCTATGTAATACAGAATAATTATTATGAGTATCAAAGTCAAATGATCCATAATACCCACCTCCCTTCTGCCTCTGACAGAGGAGAATAAGGGAGCATAACCACTACCGATGTCGTACTTCGCCGGTGCAAATATATTATAACACATTCCGTCGCATTCTGTCAACTCTCGCAGCGTTTCAAAAACCCCTTGACAAATAAATTTCTTTGATGTATAATATAAATAGAAAAAGGAGCACCGGCTAGTACGATAGCGGCTATCTCCCATAGTTTTAGTTATAAAAATAGCCGTAACAATTTGGAAGCTGTGCGGTTATTTTTTCTTGATATTCTTAATGATCTCATTGATTACAACGAGAAGCACTATGGTCAGAGCAATACTTGCTATACCCATAAATATCACCCCCTACTCCTATGTATTCAGACATAAGTCCGGACAAGGTTATAAGGGAGAAAATAGCCGCTACCGTTTTCGTACATCACCGGTGCAAATATATTATAACATATTCTGTCGTCTTCTGTCAACTCTCGCAGCGTTTCAAAAAGCCCTTGACAAATAAATTTCTTTGGTGTATAATATAAATAGAAAAAGGAGCACCGGCTGCATACGATAGCGGCTATCTCCCAAACATACGCTTAAATAACCGTTCTGTATTGGGGTGAGCGGTTATTTTCTATTATTCGTGATATTATCTATGTAATACAGAATAATTATTATGAGTATCAATGTCAAATGATCCATAATACCCACCTCCCTTCTGCCTCTGACAGAGGAGAATAAGGGAGCATAGCCGCTGCCGTTTATGTATTTCGCCGGTATTCCTTAAATATATTATAACATATTCCGTCGCATTCTGTCAACCCGCGCAGCTTTTCAAAAAGCCATGACAAATCATTTTTATACCCAAAGCCTTTTGCTGTGTCAAGAGGCTGTTTTCTTGACAAACGGCAGTAAACATGGTACAATAAAAGTATATAAAAGTGTAAAAGGAGTTTACCGATGAAAAAATGCCCCGACTGCCGCGCGGTGCTTGAAAATGATGCTCGTTCCTGCCCCTATTGCGGCAGTGATGCGCCTGCGCTCGTAAGCCGCTCTCAGATGTACTCTATAGACGACAAGACAGCCGCTCGCAGGGCAGCAGGTCTGCTTGTCGCGGCATTTATAGCTATGGTGTTCGACCCACTTTTCATACCGTCTTTCGTAATAATAAACGCCGCAAACAAAATAAAAAGCCGGTGCGCAGCTGACAACTCAAAAGCCAACGCTCTTGCCTCGGCGGCATCGACTGTCGCAGGTCTGGCGGTGGCGACTTCAACAATAATAGTTTCGATAGTTTTTATAATTATGGTCATATCGTAATAACGAAGTATGACAAAAAAAAGGATAAAGGAGAGCCCCTATGAAAAGATGCCCCAACTGCGGTGCGCGAATAGAACACCCGGGCGATGTGATGTGTGCCTACTGCGGCGCACAGCTTCAAGAAAACGCTCCCCCTCAGCAGAAGGTTACATACCAGCCGCGGCAGGCTGTGCCTCAGCAGACGCCGCTTATGCAGAAGGTCAACAAAAGCGCCGAGATAGCAAACAAAGTGTACCTGAGCAAAATACTTTCCATAGTTTCGCTTGTATTCAGCAGTTTTTTCGTGCTGGCAGTAATAGCTATAATAATGGCATCATCAGTCATCAAAGATCCTGCCGCAGCAGATGAGCAAAAACGCTCTGCTAAAAGATCTGTGATCATCGCTTCGATCTCGATATTCATAGGCATAGTGTTTTACGTTTTTGCAAGTGTTCTGACAGCGTTAATGTAATGACTGCAAGGAGAATTTTATGAAAAGCTGCCCCAACTGCGGCGCACCTATTGAACGCCGCGGCGACACCCGATGCGCCTACTGCGGCTCGCCCCTGCAAAACGACACACCGCCGCAGCAGACTACATATCAGCCGCAGCCGCGACACCGTAACAAAGCCGAAGAAATTGATGAAAAAGTACGCTTTTGCAGAGCGCTTTCAATAGCCTCGCTGGTGTTTTTCGCGTTCTTCATAGTTGCCGCGATAGCCATGGTAACGGCAGGTTCTATAATAAACGACCCCTCGGCAAGCGATGAGCAGAAACGCTCCGCGAAAACATCGTTCAGAATAGCGGCGGCATCTATTATAATAGTACTAGGTTTAATAGCCACCGGCACGATATTTCAGATATTTTACGGCGCAATACTCGGTCAGATATAATAAAGGAGAGATACTTATGAAAAAATGCCCGAACTGCGGCGCACCGATAGAACACCACGGCGACACCATGTGCGCTTACTGCGGATCGCCGCTGCAAGATGACACACCGCCCCAGCAGCAGGTTACATATCAGCAGCAGCCCGGTTACCCCCAACAGCAGCAACATCAACCGACGTTTGATGAGCTCAACCGCCAGTGGCGAGGCATAGCACCGCAGAACAAGTCAAACGAGATAGACAACAAACTTAAAGCCTGCCGCATACTTGCCATTGTCTCTCTGGTCATGTTCACCACGTTCATTGTAGCGATAATCACCATAGTAATTACAGCGCCGTATACAAAGAGCCTCGAGGCGTCAGATGCGCAGATCCGCTCTGCAAAAACGTCTTTGAGGATGGCGATAATCGCGCTTGTGCTGGGTGTTTTGTGGCAAATGACAACTTTCCTGCCGCTGTTCACCTGATAATGTCATAACAAAAGCAGCCGAAATTTCGACTGCTTTTTTACTTCTTTTTTGTTCGCGCTTACGCGCAGCGCAGGAGCGCACACGTTGACCGCCACAACGCGCAAAAGTTTTAAACCCTGTCAAGAAAGGAAAAGTTTTCGATCGACCCTTTTTCAAAAGGGTCGCGGGGGAAAGGGGGCAGAGCCCCCAAACACAGCGTGCGCTCCGAAAAAGGTGAATTGTGAAATAGTCCAGTGGACTATTTCACAAGAGGAAAATCCCTGCAAGAGAGGGATTTTCCTATGAAAAGACCAGACTATTTTTCCTGCGCGCGCTTGCGTGCGCAATAGCATTGTTAAAAGTTTGCGCTTATGAGCCAGCTATAACTTCACATACAGCACGGCGTTCCATTCTGGAGCGCGGAAAGAGAAATATGGCTTCTCATTAGGGAACGCCCTCTCTTGCAGGGCGTTCCCTCTTGAAAAACAATCCACAGGATTGTTTTTCAATTCACCCTTTGCGGAGCGCCTCCGTATGGGGATTTCGCCGTCTGCGGACGGCGACAATGGGCTTCCGCCCCTTGACCCTGATGACCCTTTTGAAAAAGGGTCAATCGAAAACTTTTAGTTTCTTGACAAGACTTGAAACTACGCGCAAACGCCGCCTTAACATCATCTTGCCTCTTGCCTCTAAATCTCTTGCCTCTAGTAGCTCAATCCTCGATATGGCTCGCGTACTTGCTCATGAACGCATCGTACTGCGCGATAAAATCTTCGTTGGATACCTTTATTCCGCCAAGATATTTGTGCGTTGCAAAGCTGTTTCGCTGAACCTCTATTATCGCCACCGCAACGTTCGAGCAGTGGTCTGACACCCTCTCAAAATCGTTGAGCATATCGTTCAGCACAAAGCCCATTTCTATAGTACATTTGCCCTTTTGCAGGCGTGCTATGTGCTTTGCCTTTATGTCCATTATAAGCCTGTCTATTACCTGCTCCAGCGGCTCTACCTTTTTTGCCGCCGCAATGTCTTCATGGTCAAATGCATCGGTCGTTATATCAAGTATCTCTTCAATCGCCTCTGTAAGCGTTTGCAGCTCGCGCGTTGCGATGCTTGAAAAACCTATCTTCTTTTCGTGCATCTCATCGGCAGATTTGAGAAGATTCACAGCGTGGTCGCCTATCCTCTCAAAATCGTTTATCGAGTGCAGCTGCATAGTAACCTGGTGCGAGTCGTGATCTGACAGCGATTTGCTCGATACCTTTACAAGATACGTCCCCAGCTTGTCCTCGTATTTGTCAAGCTGCTCCTCGTTAGCCTGTATCTGTTCGCGCAGTTTGGTGTCGTAATTCTGCGTGAGCTTTATCGCCGTAAGCAGCGAGGAACGCGCTATTTTAGCCATCTCAACAGTCTTTACAAAACATTCGTTTATAGCTACCGACGGCGTGTTGAGAAGTCGCTCGTCTATAAAGCTCTGCTTGTCGTGACCCTTGTTTTCGTTGATTATCTTGTCCGCCAGCTTTTCAAGCGCTTTAGGGAACGGGAAAAGTATAATAGTATTTATAATGTTGAAAGCCGTGTGCATCGCAGCTATTCCCACCGCATCTATCGGCTTTGAAAAGAACGAGAAGTGCACAATAGCGTTCGCGGTGTATATGGGTATCATAAATACCAGCATACCTATTATTTTTATAAGCGTGTGGATTATAGCGACCTTTCGCGCTTTTCTGCTTACACCTATACTTGATATAAGAGCCGTCGCGCAAGTACCGATGTTAAGACCCAGAACCAGCGGTATCGACATACCCACGGTTATGTTGCCCGTTACCGCTAAGGCCTGCACAATGCCTATCGCCGCCGCAGAGCTTTGTATTATTCCCGTGAACGCTGTAGATATGATCACCGCAACAATCGGGTTGTCAAACATCAGCAAAAGCTCTCTGAACGCAGGCGTTTCAACCAGCGGCGATACCGATTCAGCCATAAGCGTCATGCCGAACATCAGTATCGCAAAACCTACAAGAATTGAGCCAATACTGCGCTTTTTGCTGCTTTTTGCAAGCATGAAAAGTATAATGCCCACAAACGCGAACGCAGGCGCAAAGTTTTCGGGCTTGAGCATTTTCAGCCAGAAAACGTCGCTTTCAAGCCCCGTCAGTGAGAGTATCCACGCCGTCAGGGTCGTGCCGATGTTCGAGCCGAATATAACAAACACCGTCTGCGATACCTGCATAATGCCCGAGTTTACCAGACCCACAAGCATTACCGTCAGCGCCGATGACGACTGTATAGCAACGGTTATGCCCATGCCAAGAACAATGCTTTTCAGCGGATTGGAGGTCATTTTTTTGAGCATATCCTCCAGCCTGCCGCCTGCCATTTTCTCCAGCGAGTTTGACATTCTGTCCATGCCGTAGAGAAAGAACGCCAGACCGCCCAGCAACGTAACGATATTGAAGATGTAATCCATTTATATTTTCCTCTCCGTTTTAAAACGGGAAAATTCTCTGTCTTTCATTTCCGTATGGCTTTATTGTATCACCGTAATGTTAAATCTGTAGTCATGCTAATGTTAAATCTGCGTTAAAAGCCTTAGAGGCGCTTTGTTCTTTATATTTGCGCTTACGCGCAGCCTGCGGAGCTGTTCAACGCCATACAACAGCCATATATAACTCCAAAAAAGAAACCCACACTCATCTCAAAGGTAACCGGAAGAATATTCTGCCAGCAGTTCTTTGGGGAGGTATGTGGGTACTAGAAGCAAGAGGCAAGTTGTGTTGACTTTTCACATTGCACAGCGTTCCATAATGGAACGCGGAAAGAGAGCGTTGCGCTACAACAAGGGGAGGCTCAGCTATTAGAAGCAAGAAGACTAGAAGCAAGAGGCAAGATGAGCATTTTGAAAAGTATGCGCAAAGCTATAAAAAGCAATCTCTTGCTTCTTGCCTCTATCTAAACCGCAGGTATGAAAATCTGCCGCAAGAGTTGTAAAAACCATTTCTAACCTCTAACTTCTCACCTCTAGCCTCTAGCAGCAGAGCGCACTACGTGTTTCGGGGAACTCTGCCAGCGTGCGCTTGCGTGCGCAATAGCTTTGTTAAAATGTGCACATAAGCGCAATAAATTTTTAATACAGCACGGCGTTCTCTGAGAGAACGCGGAAAGAGAGCGTTGCGCTACAACAAGGGGAGGCTCAGCTATTAGAAGCAAGAAGACTAGAAGCAAGAGGCAAGATGAGCATTTTGAAAAGTATGCGCAAAGCTATAAAAAGCAATCTCTTGCTTCTTGCCTCTATCTAAACCGCAGGTATGAAAATCTGCCGCAAGAGTTGTAAAAACCATTTCTAACCTCTAACTTCTCACCTCTAGCCTCTAGCAGCAGAGCGCACTACGTGTTTCGGGGGCTCTGCCCCCGTACCCCCGTGACCCTTTTGAAAAAGGGTCAATCGAAAACTTTTGGTTTCTTGACAGGATTTTAAGATACGCGGCGTAAGCCGCACCTTAACTATTCACTATCCATTATTCAATATTCACTATTCACTAATTCTGCCTCTTGCCTCTAGCAGCTCTCTTACTTCCATAAGTATTCCACCCAGAAGGTTCTGCCCTTTGCCGTCTACCGTGCCCCATATCCTGTCGCCCCAGTCGTTGCCCTCTTCAAGATACGCATCGCCCGTTGCCAGCAGCTTTTCTTTAAGCTCCTCATTCTGGGAAAACTTCGCAAAAACTATCTCTTTCATAACGCGCACTTTTACCTGCTCCCAGTCAGGGCGCAATGAAACTTCCCTGCCCCTGTGCTTAGACTGCGACGGCGAAAGGTCGGCAAACTGCTCCCTGCGCGCCCTGTCAGCACACTTCTGCGCCTGAAAAGCCGCCTCGCTGCTGTGATACAAAATGCCGTCATACTCTACGTCCGTCTCGTAAAAATTGCTCAGAAAGAAATACTCATCTCTGAAACTGTCTATCTTCTGTATGCCCATATTCGCTCCTTAATATTTTCCGTCGTTCACAAAATACACCTTGTACCACACAAGGAAAGTAAACACCGTCCATATCTTGCGGCTGTTGTCAGCCTTGCCGCTGCGGTGGTCGTCTAAAAGCTGCACAAGCGGCTGTGTGTTGAAAAACTGCTTTGCTGTGTCGCTTTCAAACTCTTTCTTCACAATATCGTAATACTTGTCTTCTTTCAGCCACACCCTTATAGGCACGGGAAAGCCCAGCTTTTTCTTCTCTGCGGTTTTAGCGCTCTGCTTGGGGGTGTCTTTCTTTGCTGCAAGGCGCATAGCGTACTTTGTGATATACTTTGCATCATCGGTCTTTTTGTGCCGCGTTACTCTGAATTGTGTCGGTATCTTCTCTGCAAGCGCCATTACCTCTTTATCTAAAAACGGCACGCGCAGCTCCAGTGAATTTGCCATGCTCATTTTGTCGGCTTTCAGAAGTATGTCCCCTGCCATCCACATATGCAGGTCAAGATACTGCATTTTTGTAACGTCGTCCTTGCCCTTTACGTTATCGTAAAACGGCTTTGTCAGCACGGTGGGGTCGGGCGCATCGGTATTTATTTTCAGTATCTGCTTTCTCTGCTGCGGCGTGAACATATACGCGTTGCCTATAAATCGCTCCTCAACGTCCTTGCCCTTGCGCACAAAGAAGTTCACACCCCTTTTAGCAGGGAGCTTCTCTGCCGCCTTGCCTATACCCCTCTTTACAAAGCGCGGCAGTCTGTCATAAACCGTGCCGTTCGGGTCGCTGTATACGTTGTATCCGCCGAATATCTCGTCAGCGCCCTCGCCCGAAAGCACGACCTTCAGCCTCTGCGATGCAATATTGCACACAAAGTAAAGCGCCACCGCCGAGGGGTCTGCAAGCGGTTCGTCCATGTGGTACTGTATCATAGAAAGGCTTCCCCAGTATTCCTCGGGAGTTATCACCTTGCTCGTGTTCTCTTTCCCTATAGCCTTTGAGAAATTCTTCGCCCAGCCTATCTCGTTGTATTTCTCATCGCTGCCAAAGCCTACGGTAAACGTCTTGTCAACGTTCGCTATCGCTGCAACATAGCTCGAATCCACACCGCTCGACAAAAACGAACCTACCTCAACATCGGCTATCTTGTGCGCCTCAACAGAATCATGAAACGTGTCCGATATGCTGTACACCCAGTCTTTCAGCGTAGGCTCTGTATCAGCTTCAAAGTGTACATCCCAGTATTTTTTTATAGTAAGCTTGCCGCCGCTGTACTTAAACCAGTGTGCAGGCGGCAGCTTGAACACGCCCTTGAAAAACGTCTCGTCCGCAGCAGAATACTGAAACGTGAGATAGTTTTCCAGCGCCGCGGTGTTGAGCTCTTTTTTGAAGCACGGGTGCGGCAGAAAACACTTTATCTCCGAGCCGAACATAAAGCAGCCGTTCATCTGCGCGTAGTAAAGCGGCTTTATGCCGAAGAAATCGCGCGCCCCGAAAAGCTCCTGCTTGTTTTTATCCCATATCACAAAAGCGAACATTCCGCGAACCATGTCAAGCAGCTTTTCGCCGTACTCCTCATAGCCGTGGATAAGCACCTCCGTGTCGGTATTTGTCGAAAAAATATGCCCTGCCGCCAGCAGCTTCTCACGAATCTCTTTGTAGTTATATATCTCGCCGTTGAACACTATCACCAGCGATCTGTCTTCATTGAATATGGGCTGGTCGCCCGAATTGCCAACATCGATAATGCTGAGCCTGCGGTGCCCCAGCGCAATGCCGTCGTCTATATACTTTCCCTGCGCGTCCGGTCCACGGTGTTTTATCCTGTCCATCATCTCGCCAAGCACCGTCTCGGGCGAGCTTATGCTGTTTGTAAAGCCTGTTATACCACACATAAATATACCACCTTTGTATACATTTTTGTTGCCTCTTGCCATCTGCAAAAAAGAGACTGACCTTGTTACGGTGAGCCTCTTTGCACATCTTCTGTAATATATTTCCTCTATAGAATGTATTATAACACACATCGCCGCGTTTGTCAAGCAAAGATACAACAAAACTCCCCACACTTTAAGTATGGGGAGCATTTGCACAATTATTATAAGTGACAGCGAATTACTTCTTGTCAGCTATTGCAGCTTGAGCAGCAGCAAGTCTTGCTATAGGCACACGGAAAGGTGAGCAAGATACATAGTCAAGACCTATCTTGTGGCAGAACTCAACAGAAGTCGGGTCGCCGCCGTGCTCGCCGCAGATACCGCAGTGGAGCTTCGGATTTACCGGCTTGCCGAGGTCGATAGCCATCTTCATCAGCTTGCCAACGCCTGTCTGATCGAGCTTAGCAAACGGATCGTTCTCATAGATCTTAGCATCATAGTAAGCTCCGAGGAACTTGCCTGCATCGTCTCTTGAGAAGCCGAATGTCATCTGAGTGAGGTCGTTGGTACCGAAGCAGAAGAAGTCAGCTTCCTTAGCTATCTCGTCAGCGGTAAGAGCAGCTCTGGGTATCTCGATCATCGTACCTACCTCATACTTGAGGTCAGAACCTGCCTCGGCAATAACTGCATCGGCGGTATCAACAACGATCTTCTTAACATACTTGAGCTCCTTAACGTCGCCTACCAGCGGAATCATTATCTCAGGCTCAACTGCCCAGTCGGGGTGAGCTTTCTTAACGTTGATAGCAGCCTTGATAACAGCCTTTGTCTGCATCTTGGCTATCTCGGGGTATGTTACAGCCAGACGGCAGCCACGGTGACCCATCATCGGGTTGAACTCATGCAGTGAAGCAATGATGTTCTTGATAGTCTCAACGCTCTTGCCCTGAGCCTTAGCGAGAGCCTCAATGTCAGCCTCTTCTGTAGGAACAAATTCGTGCAGAGGCGGATCGAGGAATCTGATAGTAACAGGGCAGCCTTCAAGAGCCTCATAAAGAGCCTCAAAGTCGCTCTGCTGCATAGGCTCTATCTTAGCCAGAGCAGCCTCTCTCTCCTCAACGGTATCGGAGCATATCATCTCTCTGAATGCTGCGATCCTCTCGGGGTCAAAGAACATATGCTCTGTACGGCAAAGACCAATGCCCTCAGCGCCCAGTTCTCTTGCTTTCTTAGCGTCGGCAGGAGTATCGGCGTTTGTTCTTACTTTAAGTTTTCTGTACTTGTCAGCCCAAGCCATAATTCTTCCGAACTCGCCTGCTATAGTAGCGTCAACGGTCGGGATTATGCCGTCATAGATGTTACCGGTAGAGCCGTCTATAGAAATGTAGTCGCCCTCGTGGAAGGTCTTTCCTGCCAGCTCAAACTTCTTGTTAGCTTCGTCCATCTTTATCTCGGAGCAGCCTGATACGCAGCAGGTACCCATACCGCGTGCAACAACGGCAGCGTGAGATGTCATACCGCCTCTGACGGTAAGTATGCCCTGTGCAGACTTCATGCCCGTGATATCTTCGGGAGAAGTTTCAAGACGGACCAGAACTACCTTTTCGCCCTTTGCAGCCCAAGCCTCGGCGTCGTCAGCGGTGAATACTATCTTACCGCAGGCAGCGCCCGGTGAAGCGCCAAGGCCCTTGCCCATAGGTGTTGCAGCCTTAAGAGCAGCAGCATCGAACTGCGGGTGCAGCAGAGTATCGAGGTTTCTCGGGTCTATCATAGCAACGGCTTCTTCTTCTGTTCTCATGCCCTCGTCAACGAGGTCGCAAGCGATCTTCAGGGCAGCCTTAGCTGTTCTCTTGCCGTTTCTTGTCTGAAGCATATAAAGTTTGCCGTGCTCAACGGTGAACTCCATATCCTGCATATCTCTGTAGTGATCTTCCAGAGTAGCGCATACTTTCTGGAAATCAGCAAAAGCCTGCGGGAACTTCTCAGCCATCTGAGCTATAGGCATAGGAGTACGAACGCCTGCAACAACGTCTTCGCCCTGTGCATTGGTAAGGAATTCGCCCATCAGCTTCTTTTCGCCTGTAGCAGGGTCACGTGTGAACGCAACGCCTGTGCCGCAGTCATCGCCCATGTTACCAAACGCCATCGACTGTACGTTTACGGCAGTACCCCATGAATAAGGTATGTCGTTATCTCTTCTGTAAACGTTGGCTCTCGGGTTATCCCATGAACGGAATACTGCCTTGATAGCGCCCATCAGCTGCTCCTTGGGGTCGGTCGGGAAATCAACACCGATCTTCTCCTTGTATTCAGCCTTGAACTGGCTTGCCAGCTCTTTCAGGTCATCAGCGGTAAGCTCAACGTCCTGTGTAACGCCCTTCTTGGCCTTCATCTCGTCGATAAGCTCTTCAAAGTATTTCTTGCCGACTTCCATAACAACGTCGGAATACATCTGAATAAATCTTCTGTAGCAGTCCCATGCCCAACGAGGGTTGTTTGACTTCTCTGCGATAACATTAACAACGTCCTCGTTAAGACCGAGGTTAAGTATGGTGTCCATCATGCCCGGCATGGAAGCGCGCGCACCCGAACGGACTGAAACGAGCAGCGGATTTTCCTTGTCGCCGAATTTCTTTCCTGTGATCTCTTCCATCTTTACGATGTACTCGTTGATCTCAGCCATTATCTCCGGGTTGATCTCTCTGCCGTCCTCATAATACTGAGTACAAGCCTCTGTAGAGATCGTGAAGCCCTGAGGAACGGGAAGACCCAGACCTGTCATTTCTGCAAGGTTAGCGCCTTTACCGCCGAGCAATTCTCTCATGTTGGCATTACCCTCAGTGAAAAGGTAACAATATTTCTTTGCCATTGGTATCTACCTCCAAATATTTTTAAATTCCGCGCGACCGCACTAAAAACGATCGGCATACGGACTTACATCTATTATAACAGATTACGCCTCAAATTTCCATAGCTACAGACAAACTATTTGAAAAATTTTTGCATATTTTTTTCTGCCCGTTTATGTGCAACTTGCACAACACACCCGTATTTACGACTCTTTTTTGTCGCTTTCGTCCTGCTGCTCCTGCGCCATCTTTGCAAACTTTTCGTTTCTCTTTGCAAGTTTTTTGTCCGCATAGCCCTCTTTTACAGCCGTCTGAGAGCGTTCTATAGCCAGCGCGCCGTCCGGAACGTCTTTAGTTATGGTAGAACCTGCCGCCGTGTATGCGCCATCGCCCACCTTTACGGGCGCTACAAGATTGGTATTGCAGCCTATGAAAGCGTTGTCGCCTATAACAGTGCGGTACTTGTTTTCACCGTCAAAGTTGCAGGTAATGCAGCCGCCGCCCATGTTCACATTCTCGCCTACGTCGCTGTCACCCACATACGAAAGATGCGCCATCGAAGCCCTGTCGCCTATCACAGAATTTTTTATCTCTACAAAATCGCCTATCTTTACGTGCTTTTTGATGTGTGTACCGGGTCGCAGCTGTACCCAAGGTCCGACTGTCGAATAGTCCTCCACCCGTGAATCCACAGCTTGAACATTGTTCAGCGTTACAAAGTCGCCCACCGCCACATTTTTAAGAACAGTATTGCAGCCTATAACGCAGCCGCTGCCTATAACGGTATCGCCGAAAAGCTGCGTGCCGCTCTTTATGTGCGTGCCTGAGCCTATCTTTACATTTCTGCCTATTATAACGCCGTCCGTGCATGAAAACTCAACACCGTTTTCAAGGTGCTTTTTTATAATATTGCTGCGCGCAAGGGTGTTCAGTTCCAGAAGCTGTGCTCGGTCGTTCGCCCCGAGAGATACATACGGGTTTTCCGAAATATACGCCTGCGCGGTCTTGCCCTTTGCCAGCAGCAGCGACAAACAGTCTGTCAGATAATACTCGCCCTGCGCGTTATCGGGCTTTATCTCATCTAAAACAGACAAAAGCTCTTTGGTATTGAACCAGTAGCAGCCCGAGTTTATCTCGCGTATCTTGCGCTGCTCCTCGGTGCAGTCCTTGTGCTCAACTATCGCTGAAACGCCGTTTTCACCGCGTATTATCCTGCCGTAGCCTGTGGCGTCTTCAAGCACCGAAGTCACCACCGTAACAGCTGCCTTGCTGCTCTTGTGAAGCTCCAGCGCACCTTTTATAGTGCCGCAGTCAATGAACGGCGCATCACCGTTGAGAATAAGCGTGTAGCCGTCTATATTTTCTTCAAGAAACTGTTTTGCCTGCATCACCGCGTGACCCGTGCCCAGTCTCTCGCTCTGCATTACTGTCGTGTATCTGCCGCCGAGGTAGTCGTCTATCTGCTGTGCCTCATACCCCTTTACAATGCAAATGCGCGAAAGGTGCGCCTCCTCGCACGCCGATATGACCCATTCAAGCATTGCGTCACCCAGCACTTCCAGAAGAGCCTTGGGCTTGGTGGTCTTCATTCTCTTTCCCTGACCGCCTGCCAGTATAACAACATTGTCCGCCATAAATATGTCTCCTTTATTTGATTTTTTCTTTTATAATATCCAGTATCCTGTGCGCCGCCTGTTCTTTTGACATCTTCTCAAGCTGCGCCGTGCCGTCTTTCGTTATCACCGTCAGCACATTTGTGTCCGTCCCGAAGCCCGCGCCCTCCGTTTTCAGGCTGTTGCAGCATATCATATCGCAGTTTTTGCTCTCCAGCTTTTTCTTCGAGTTCTCGATAAGATCATCGGTCTCCATCGAAAATCCGCACAAAAACAGTCTGCCGCCCTTGTGTTCGCCGAGGTATTTCAGTATGTCGGTCGTGCGTTTCAGGTCTATCTTCATCTCGCTGCCCGACTTCTTTATCTTGCTCTCCGCCACCGTTTCGGGGGTGTAGTCTGCCACCGCCGCCGCCTTTATGATAATGTCGCAGTCCTCATAACGCTCTTTCACCGCATTAAACATATCCTCCGCCGAAGTTACGTTCACAACCTGCACAAACATCGGCGGCATAACATCGGTGTGCGCCGCAACTACAGTTACCTGCGCGCCCCTCATAGCCGCAGCTTTCGCGAGTGCAAATCCCATCTTCCCCGAAGAATGGTTAGATATAAACCGCACAGGGTCAATTGCCTCTCTCGTCGCGCCTGCCGTTACAAGCACTTTCTTGCCTGCTAAATCCTTTTCAAAAGCTATCTCGTAAAGTATGTGCTCCAGAAGTTCGCCCTCGTCGGGCATTCTGCCGTCGCCTATGTCGCCGTTTGCAAGCATACCTCGGTCGGGCTCAACTATCTTGTAACCGAATTTTATCAGCTTTTCAATGTTGTCTTGCACAATAGGGTCGTGATACATATTGTGGTTCATCGCCGGGGATATCATTCGCACACAGGTGCAAGCCATAACGGTGGTGGTCAGCATATCGTCCGCAATGCCGCTTGCTATCTTGCCGATAACGTTAGCAGAGGCAGGGGCTATCATCACTGCGTCCGCCTGCTTTGCAAGGGCAACGTGCTCTACGCTGTACTGAAAATTGCGGTCAAAGGTGTCAATGAGGCACTTGTTGCCCGTCAGCGTTTCAAAGGTTATGGGGTTTATAAAGTTCGCGGCGTTTCTGGTCATCAGAACGTGCACCGCGCACCCCTGCTTTACCAGCATACGCGCCAGGTTTGCGCTTTTGTACGCCGCTATGCTGCCCGTAACGCCAAGCAGCACCGTCTTGCCTTTCAGAATGTTTTCCATTTTATCACCTGCTTATAATAATTTTGCTGCTTACGCAGCACCCTGCGGAGCTGTGCAACGTTCCACAGTACGCAAAAGTTTTAAGTCTTGTCAAGAACGGGAAAGTTTTCGGTCAAGCCTTTTTCAAAAGGCTTGTCAGGTCGAGGGGTGAAACCCCCGTCGCCGTCCGCAGACGGCGAAATCTTCTACATCGTGCGCTCCGCTGCTAGAGGTAAGAAGTCAGAGGTTAGAAGTTAGAAATGCTTTTTACAACTCTTGCGGCAGTTTTTTATACCTGCGGTTTACCAAGAAGCAAGAAACAAGAATTTGCTTTTTATAGTTTAGTGCAGTCTTTTCAAGACCAAACATCTTGCCTCTTGCTTCTCGTTTTCTTGCTTCTAATAGCTGCGCCTCCCCTTTGAGAAGCCATACCTCTCTTTCCTGCGCGCGCTTGCGTGCGCAATAGCTATGTAAAAGTCCTCAAATCTTGCCTCTTGCCAACCTTTTCGCAAAGCATACCGCGCCGTCAAGTTTGTCATACGGCGGATAGTTCTCTATCCTGATGTAGCCAAGCTTTTCGTACAGCGCGACCGCATCGGTCATTATCTCTCTTGTCTGCAAAACGGCGCGTTCAAAGCCCATGCAGCGAGCTTTTTCCTCAACAGCCGTCATCAGCTTTGTCGCAATGCCGTTGCCCCTGTATTCGGGCTGAACCCATACGCGCTTTATCTCCGCATCGCCGCGCGAGTACTCTTTCAGCCCCGCGCACGCCACGGCTTTTCCGCCGTCATACGCTATTATCACATCGCCTATGCTATCCGAAAGATTGTACGGCACAAATCCCAAACGGTTTCTCTTTCCGCCGACTATTTTACTGTAATATTCCTCCGTCAGCAGATAGAATTTTTTGAAATCCTCGTTTTTGCCGTCCGTCCATTCGTATGTAAGGTCACTCATTCATTTTCCTCGATATATAATGTAAAATCTAAGCTTCTCAGCACAATACACACCACACATACTCCCCCAAAAATCATCACTAACCAGCTAAAGCCGCTGGAAGAATATACTTCCAGCCTTCCGAAGGGGATTTGGAATATGGTAAGTTTGGTTAGATTGTCTTTTTGAGAAGTATATGCCCCTGTTGTAAGCGGTGAACAGCTCCGCAGGTTAGCTGCGACAGCAGCAAAAATAAATCTTGCTTCTATCTGAACCGCAGAAATGAAAAGTCTATGCTCTTATTTCTTCCTCTTTGGCTTTTGAGCCGGCAGCTCATCATACATAGCATTAAACAAGCCTGCCAGAAATTCCTTATTATCAACTTCATCTACCAACAGCATCTCTTTTGCTCCCTCGTAGGGCAGTTCATACCGAGCCGTGGGCATATAAGCGATCGCCGAGCTTACAGGTTTAACAAGCAATCTGTCATCATAAATGCCGCCTGCTACTTTGCCGCGATAATAAATAATAAATTCTCCCATCATAGCCCGATAAGTAATTTCTTCCAAATCAGAAAGCTGTTCCAAAATAAACTCTAAGTATTCCTTGCTTGACGCCATGTTTACACCTCGAATATATATCTGCCGCAGCACTTTACTTCCTCACCCGACATAAAAAGTGCTGTCAGAACTCGTTTTTCAGCGATTTTACATAATCGCTCTTGCTTGTGTCCCAAAGACATATTGTGCATCTTCCGTCTTTGAAAATATGCTTGCAATTTTCATATCCGTATAACCTGTAAGCACACTCGGGGCACAACCCTTTCATTTTTGATTTTGATCTCAGAAACTCGCTGCCACATTCTGCGCAAACCCCGATCTTATCATTGCGCTTTACTTCCTCACCCGACATAAATTCTCCTTTTCAACAGATCATAATTCACAGTAATTTCTCCAATTCATCAAGCAGTTTTCGTTTCATATCCGCAAGCTGCTGCTCGCTTGGTCTGCTGTCATCGGAATACATTTTCTCCATAGGATACCACCAGACAGGACCTCTGCCGTTATTCCCGTAGTTTTCGATGTCGCCGCTGACCCTCGGGAACAAATGCCAGTGAAGATGAGCATCGCCCATGCCGAGCAGCTCGTAGTTTATCTTCTCCGCACCAAAAGCCCTTGACACAGCATCGGCAACTATCGTCATTTCTTCAAGAAACTCAGCCCTTTCTAAAGGGTCAAGATGAAACAGCTCGGTCTTTTCACCGTGGTGCTTGTAAAGAAACAGCGTGTAGCCGTAAAAATGCTGATAATCGCCTATCACCACATATCCCGTTTTAAGTTCTTTCACGAAATAAGGGTTCTCGCCTTTTTTGATCATTTCAATTCGTTCGCATATCAGGCACATAATTATCTCCTGTTAATTTTGTTTCGCCGCTTCCGCGGCAGCCTGCGGAGCTGTTCACCGCTCCTGCGCTGCGCGTAAGCGCAAATAATCAGCACGCGCAAAAGCTGCCTTTACCTCATTTTGCCTCTTTCTTCAAGTACCCTTTCTCATACAAACAAGCTACCACTTTTTTCATTTCATCGCTCAGATCAGAGTCTGCAACATCGGCTACTTGTATACCGCTTATAACGGGTTTGGAAGCAACTTTAGCTTTGGTGAACGTGACATTCTCACCCATCTCTCTGCTTTTTATATTGATGTAAAGATTCTCGCCGCCGTGTCCGTAATTTTTAAAGACTATCTTCTGCCAGTAGCCGTTGCCATCCTCTTGCGGCTCAATGCAGACCGCCCATTTAATAGGCTGACCGTTATGCATGACCATACAGCCGGCCTCGTCAAGCGCGCTGCCTATCTCATCAGCCTTGTCAAGCAAAACATGCGCGCGTTCTTGTACTTCTTCATGCTCCTCAATATACTTCTTTGTGTCGGTATCCAGATAGGAATATTTATATCTTCTTTCCTGCGCCGGCACGGCAGCCGCCTCCTGTGTTTCGGGGATCCGGGCACTTTCCGGCAGCAGTTCGGGAGCTTTGTCTTTCAGCGCGCTGATGATATCATTATAAAACTTGTCCGAATCTACATCAAGCACAATATAGTGTACGCTGTCCACTTCCAAAAAATTTCCAATGATATATTCAGCAGTATTCACAAATTCCGGGGCGGTCTTGTTATATCCGGTATTTATCTCTTTCAGGATATCGCTGAACAGTCTATCTTCAAAATTGATCGGAATAATAAATTTTCCCCAATTATGCGCTATATCTAATTCAAATTTTACATAGCTGCTCAGCAGTGCATTTTTGCCGGCAAAGAACAGCACCGCGCGGCAATTATCATCGCGGATGATCTGCCGTACATTTTTCTCCCAATTAGTGCCGCCGGTAATGTTTTCATCATACCAGATGTTCAGTCCGTACTGTTCATGAAGCCGCTCAACACCTTTTACCACAATGTCTTTGTCGCCGCTGCTGTAGCTGATAAATATGTACGGTTTTCCTTCTGTATACGTGTTCATACTGTTACCATCCCCTATTAGAAGTTAGATGTTAGAGGTTAGATGTTAGAAATATTTTCCGACATTTGTGCGTAGTTATCATGCCTGCGGTTTACAAGAGGCAAGAAGCAAGAAATTGCTCTTTACAGTTTTTCACATACTTTTCAAATGCTCATCTTGCTTCTATATGAACCGCAGAAATGGCAAGCCCACGCAACCGCCGCAAGACCATTTCTAACTTCTAACATCTAACCTCTTATATCGCAAACTTTCAAAACATCTTTTTCTTCCAAGCCCCGACCATGTGTTTCTATTATATCACATTTATCTCTAAAAGAAAAGCCTTTTGAAAAATTTTTGCCTGCCCTTGACATTTGAGCTGTTATGTGTTATCATACAATCGTATTGTATCTTCAGGCAGCTTCATTCGGGGCTGCCGCACGAAGAATGATAACAAGGAGGAACTTGATATGTCAAACAAAAACCAAAAGACTTCGGTGCTCAGCATCAAGTCGCTGACCTTGCTGGGTCTGCTGACGGCGATCGTTATGCTTTTCTCATTCACGCCGATCGGCTCTATACCCATAGGTCCGCTCGTGATCACACTCAACGTTATACCTATCGCCATTGCCGCGATAGCCGTAGGTCCGTTTGGCGGCGCTGTTATAGGCGGCGTTTTCGGTCTGATGAGCTTTCTGCAATGCGTGGGCATAGGCGTGCCAAGCGCTATGGGAGAGATACTTTTCAACATCAATCCGTTCTTAGCGTTCGTTCAGAGGTTTATCCCTCGCCTGCTTGACGGCTTTCTGGTGGGACTGCTGTTCATGCTGCTGTCAAAGATCGGCAACAAATACGCCGCCTGCTGTATAACAGGCTTTCTTACGGCGTTTCTGAACACTGCGTTTTTCATGAGCGCGCTTGTGCTGCTTTTCGGCAATACCGACTACATGAAAGAAACAATGGACGGCAAAAGCTTTCTGCCGTTCGTGGTATCGTTCGTCGGCGTGAACGCCATAGTTGAGATGATCGCCGCAACGATAATTTCCGGCGCGGTAGGTTTCGCTCTTATAAAAGCAGGGTTTGTAAAGATCAAAAAGTAAAAAAAGGGGGTAATTGCCGTGATACTCGCAATAGACGTAGGCAACACCAACATCGTTATAGGCTGCTGCGACAGCAACGAAAACAAGGTGCTTTTCACCGAACGTCTCTCCACCAGCCACAGCGCAACGGTGCTTGAATATGCTATCTCTTTCAAGAACGTTTTAGAGCTTTACGGCATCGACCCTAAAGATATCGAGGGCGGCATGATATCATCGGTAGTGCCCTCTGCCACGCTGGCTATAAAGCAGGCGGTCGCAAAGCTTACCGGCAAGAATATGCTCGTGGTAGGCCCCGGGATAAAAACGGGCTTGGTCATACAGATGGAGAACCCCAAACAGCTGGGCAGCGATCTGGTTGTAGGCGCGGTGGCAGCAATTGCAAAGTACAAAGCGCCGATGGTGATATTTGATCTCGGTACTGCAACTACAGCGGCAGTCATAAACGAAAACAACACCTACATAGGCGGAATGATAATGCCCGGCGTGAACGTTTCGCTGAACTCACTCACGAACAGCACATCGCAGCTGCCGAAGATAAGCCTTGAAGCCCCGAAAAAGCTGATAGGCGGCAACACTGTTGAGTGCATGACAAGCGGAATTTTCTATTCCACAGCCGCCAGCCTTGACGGCATCGCCGACAGGATAGAGCAGGAAATGGGGCAGCCGATAACCGTTATAGCAACGGGCGGACTTGCATCTACCATTGTGCCGTTCTGCCGCAGAGATATCATAATAAACGATGATCTTTTGCTTGAGGGTCTGATGATACTTTACGGAAAAAATCATACGAAATAACAACATACATGATACAATACAAAACGAGCCTCTTGCGGCATAAACCGCAGGAGGTTATTTTATTTATTGCTGCTTACGCAGCACCCTGCGGAGCTGTTCAACGCCCAACTTTAATTTTGTAATCTCCTCATTTTGAGCGAGCTTACACTTTTGCGCATTTTCCTGTTAAGAATTTTTCACATTGTACGGCGTTCCGGAATGGAACGCGGAAAGATAGCGTTGCGCTACAACTAGGGGAGGCTCAGCTATTAGAAGCAAGATAACGAGAAGCAAGAGGCAAGATGAGCGTTTTGAAAAAGTTTGCGCAAAGCTTTAAAAAGCATTTCTAACCTCTAACTTCTAACATCTTACCTCTAATAGCGGAGCGCACGCTGTAGGGGATTTCGCCAT
>CANQKD010000023.1 GCA_947624375.1 uncultured Clostridia bacterium
TTTTGCCTTATCAGTCGTCTGCTGCGGCTGTTTAGCTATCTCCTGTGCCTTTTGATTTAACTTTTTTCTTGAATACATAAATTTCTGGGTTGGCTTTTCTTTTGCGTTCTCTTTTTTATCGTTAATATGTTGTCCTGTCATTATCTCCGCAAGGACAGACTGACTTTCATTATCCAGTTCTTGAACTGTTTTGTGTATAATATCTTTACAACTAACTCGTTCGTTTGCCATTGTTTTATCAATCTCTTTTACACATTTATCAAGCCACTTACACGATGTAGCAAGCTCTTTTATTTTCTTGTCGACTTGCAATTCGTGAAGCGGTTCTTTTGATATATACCCTGACCCTTGCCTATGCTCAAAGCCGTTATTCTTCATAAACACAGATATGTCTTTATAAGCCTTTCTCCAGTTACCACCAGGATAATTTTTCTGCAAAAGCTTAGTGTCAAGGTCAAAAACTATTTCCCACTTATGCTTAGCCATCTTTCAGCACCTCAAGTACATTTTCAACGTTGTCCAGCAGTTTGTTATACCATACAAGAGAGGTAAGATATGGGCGCATAGGTGAGTCATAAAGCGACAGCACGCAGGCGCTTATCATACCGTTCTTTTCCTTGTCATCGGTATAGTAAGTAACGAGCTTGCCGCTGACTTCTTTATATATCTTATCCTCTTTGAAACAGCTATCTATAGCTGCATACAGTCCTGCGAGCTTTACTCCGTCACTTATTGCCTTTTCTTCATCAATAGTCATTTCCACCTTGTAAAAATAGTCCATTTTTATTTCCTCCTAAAAGTTTTTTCTAAAGCGCTTTCTAGCGCCTTTTTTCAATGCCGTATTCTTTTGCCTGCCTTGTCGCCTTATTTCATATAGTTTATGTTTACATTCATGACACACCCCTTTCTTTTCAAGGCTTGTATATCTGATATACAGTGTAGCATATCAAAATCACCCCGTCAATAACATATTTAAGGAACAATGAATATCACGGTGCATCTTCGGCGTTGGCAAAGTAAAATTCTAACGCTTTTTCAATAGTTTCGGATATTTCCTCTTTTTTTGCTCCCTCTGAAAAATATTTTGAAAAAATCTCACCCCCTATTTTTACAGTCTTTGCTTTGACGGTCATTTCTGAATTGCCTTGTCCAGTAAGAATTTGCATGATTGCAGCATCATCAAGCATAAGCAATTGCGAGTATGTTCTCAGCCTTTGAGATTTATTTATGTCTATCTTATAATCATGTGCATATGTTGATAGCTTGTTTTGCTGCTCTGTGCTCAAATATGACAGATTTACGCCTGCTCTGACAGATATAACCCCATTGTCTATAAGCTGCTTTAAGCTGTCTGTTAGCTTGTCAATGCGTATAAGTCTGGCTACGGTAGCTCTGCTAAGTCCATATTCTTCACCAACACTTTTGTTTGTATCTAACTTTGTATCCACTGGCGACAAAGTTTCTGTGTCAGATTCAGCATCGGGATCTTCAAGCAAAGCAAGCTCTCTCAGAATATCATTCCTTTTCCCTTGTGAAAACATCTGACTATGGCGCATAGCAACTACGGCTGCTTGTTCGGATATTTTCAGATCGTCAAAGCCTCGCTGCATGAGATTAGATTCTATAACATACATTTCGGCTTCTTCTTCCGAAAGACCGTTCTTTATTACCGCAGGAACAGATGTAAGTCCTGCAAGTTTTGAAGCGTTCCAACGGTTATGCCCGATAAGTATTTCATACTTGCCGTTTTCCGCAGTCTGAACGATTATCGGAACAAGTACGCCGTTTTCCTTAATGCTTTCAACCATATCATCAAGCCGTTCGCCAGTATACATTTCAAACTTGTGGTTGTGATATGGTAAAAGCATATCGCATGGTATCTGCGTTATCTGGCTGTCGCCTATTGTTGGTGCGCCAAGCATCGCGCTAAGATCAAATGCTGCTGTCATCTTTGTTTTCTCCTTTAAGCTGCTTGCATCATCTGAAGCGGTTTCCGATTCAAAAAACATACAAAGGTCATCATCTGATTTTTTCGGAATACAAAAGTCTTTGTTTATACAGTACTCACAAAACATTTTATCCTACCTTTTTTACTATCTCGTCAGCAAGCGCGATATACTCTCTGCCGAGTTTTCCGCTGCTTTTGCAAAGTGCATTTCCGCTTTCCGGGGACTTTGCAGCGTCAACTGACTTATGTATGATTGTTGCAAACATCTTCTCCTCATAGCTTTCCGCAAGCTTTCTTAATGCCGATTTGCTGACATTTGTGTTATCGCATAGTGTCGGCAGAATTCCTGATAGGGTGAGAGCTGGATTTATAGTTGCCCGTATCTGTGAATATAGCGAAGTCAGAGCTGTCAAGCCGTCCATGCTGAATTTCTGTGTCTGAACAGGTATTATCAGCTTATCAGCTACCGTAAGAGCGTTTATAAGCAGTACCCCTAAAGACGGCAGGCAGTCAATTATCACATAGTCGTAGCTGCTTATAACGTCCGCTGTGAGAATTCGCTTTACAATGGTTTCTCTGGCAAGCGCCGTTGACATCAGTGTTTCTGCGTTCGCAAGATTGATGTCGGCAGGTATATAGTAAACCTTGTTAAGCTCGTTAAAGCGAACACATGACGTGACTATATCAGGACTGATAACGCTTTTGGTAGCAACTTCTCCTATAAGCTGTGTCATGGTCGGCTTGCTATCTCCCTCATATCCGAGATACTCACTGAGATTAGCCTGCGGATCAAGGTCAACCAACAATACCTTTTTGTCATAGTTGAGTGCAAGAGCTGCACCGAGATTCATCGCGGTAGTGGTCTTACCAACGCCGCCTTTCTGATTTGCTATTGCGATAATACTCATTGTTATCTCCTCCGTTACATAATTAAAATGGTGTTTCGTCCTCGTCAAGATCAGGAATGTCAGCATCTGAGATCACTGTGAAATCTTTCAGCTCATCAGGTGTTGGCGGCAGTTCGTCATCATTTTTCTTCTGATTACCGCTAGTAAAATGTACTTCTCGCACAACTATCTGATTTGCTACCCTGTTGTTACCGTTTTTGTCTGTATAGCGGCGGTTTCTTAACGCTCCCACTATCATTATCAGACTACCTTTTGAATACCAGTCGCAAATGACCTTAGCACGCTTATCCCATGCTATACAGTCAAAGAAATCAGTTTCCGTTTCTTTATCTTTTGACTTAGGTCTTTGCACTGCAACAGAAAAGGCTGTAAATTCTGCCCCACTTTCTGTTGTCCTCATTTCCGGATCTGCCGTAAGGCGTCCAAGCATCATAACGTAATTCAGCATTTTCATCAATTCCTTTCAATTTATTTTACTTTATCTCAAAGAGAAAAAGTTGCTGACATTTAATCTGTTAAAACAATGGGTACATTGTTTTATGATATTAGTATACCAAACTTTTTTTAAGCTGTCAATAGCCCTTTTTAATTGTTCATAAAATGTTTACATTTGCAGCTAAAAAGTGCTTGACAAGTCCGCCGCAGAATGATAAAATAATAGTACCATTGTTTTATATATCAACGGAGAAAGAGGGAGAATAATGTATACTGTATCTTGCAAGAATTGTGGAAGGCAGTATGAAAGCAAAGCTAATCGCAACGGTGTATGCCCTGACTGCAAGAAAATAATGCGTTCTCGGAATAATACTCGGTACTCAGCTAAGACTTATGACAACGTCAGAATTTATGTACCAAAGGGCTACCGCGAGGAGCTGAAGCAATACGCCTACGACAAGGGCATGAGCCTAAATGAATTTATAAATAAAGCAATAGATTTGCTTGTTGAAACACTGGAAAATGAAAGTCAAAAGAGCGATTAAAAAATGCTATTGATTTTTTTGTATCAGTATAGTATAATATAGTTGAAAGAGCATAAAATAGGAGGTGCATACCGTTGGTCAAATTAAAAATGCAGCTTGAGTCAAAAGAAGAATATCAGAAAAATCTTGAACAGCTTGCAAACTACAGACCTCTTGATGATGACTTCATGCGTGAACTTTTTCGCAACAATTTAGAGCTGGCTCAATATGTGTTGCGCATCATCATAGGCAAGCCGGATCTCAGGCTAATAAAACAAGAAACGCAGTATGACTTGCAACATCTTTTTGGAGAGCGTTCTATATGTTTGGACGTGTTCGGCGTTGATGATGATAATCAGCAGTACGACATTGAAGTTCAACGGCAGGACAAGGGTGCAACTCCTAAAAGAGCAAGATACCATTCAAGCGCTATGGACGTTGACGTTCTGAAAGAAAAACAGCAGTTTGAGCAGCTGCCAAACACTTATGTGATATTCATCACAGAGAATGATTTCTTCGGAAAAGGTCAAGCGCTTTACCCGATAGAGCGCATAAATTTGGCAACAAATGAACCGTTCAATGATGGAGAGCATATTCTCTACATAAACGGCGCTTATGAAAACAAAAACGACAGTTCAGATCTCGCCAAGCTGATACATGATTTCAGGTGCAGCAATGCAGATGATATGCTGCTATCGCCATTAGCAGAACGCACCCGATTTTTCAAAGAAACACCGGAAGGAGTGAAGTATATGTGCAAGGCTATGGAAGATAGAATCGAAGATAGAATCGTTGACGAAAAAGTAAGAATTGCCGCAAGAATGCTGCAAAGAGGCAAGGACACTATTGAAGATATTGCTGAGTTGACAGGTCTTACCGTTGACGAAGTAAAAGAGGTAAAGGAACAACTCAAACCTGTTTCAGCATAAAGAATGATTACTATCAACTCGGTTATATAAGTGTGCGACATTATGCCGCACACTTTTTTTATGTAAGCTCGCCCTTTTTTCGGTTCTGAGTTTGTTCTTCATTTTTCAGATAATCCTCAATCGTTTGTCTGGCATAGTCAAGGTCTTTAATTTGCTGACATACTATTTTGAATTTTTCGTTCAGCTCTGACCGCCGTTCTGATAATTCCTTTCTTAATGCCGTTAATTTTTCTTCGGACGGCACTTTTCCACTTGGATATTGCTCTTTAAGATATGAGCTGGCACTCTTGTATTTTTCAATGTCAGCAGCATATTTTTCGGCATATTTTTTTCGTGATTTATCATTTCGTGTTTTTTTATATTCATCATATATAGGCTTATATTTTTTGTACATACGCACATTTGAAATAGTTTGCGAAACACTATCAATTTTTCCTTGTATTTCATTCAGCTGCTTAATGAGATTCATTCTCTCTGCAAATTCTAAGATAGACTTTTCTTCAATTTGTTCTGAGCTGGAAACACCTAATTGGGTAAGTATATTTATAACCCTGCTAGCCTCTTTCATATTCTGTATGTTTGCCCAGAGTTCCAAGCCTTTATTTGCCTGCATTTTTTCTGTAGATGTATCAATAATTTTCGTTCTTTGTCTGCGCCCGTATTCGCCCGTTCTAAAAATCTTGTACTGCTCTATTCTTTTTTTAATCTGAGGTGTTTCATAATACCAGCCAAGCGTTCTTGCTCTGCTCCATTTTTCTTGTCCGCCCATGCGAAATTTCAAATCAATCTTATGCTCTGGATTGTAGACCACCTGAATGTTTTTTAACCGAACCTTTTGTAAGAAGTCATCAAAATTATCGCTGTTCATAACACAATCGTCCAGCTCATATTTTAATTTGCTTTTCCACGAAATGCCCTGTCTGTTCTTGTCCCATTCCCACCAACTTTTCCCCTTGTTTTGTTCAGGATCTACAATAACAGATAACTCATTTTCTTTGCATATATCATCACTGATATTTCGTAATTTTTTCCACGATTGATTATTCCGTCCCTTGTTTTCTAGGGTTTCAAATGTCTTACCGTTTTCAAAATTTGTATTATTAAAAACGATATGACAGTGTATATGTTTTTTGTCCGTATGGACAGCAATAACATACTGGTACTGTTCTTTAAGAAATCTGTCACAAAGAGCCTGACCAAGCTCCAAAGCTTTTTGAGGTGTTATCTCCTGCGGCTTGAAACTCATTATAATATGCTGCGCTAAAACCTTACTTCTGCCTGAGCCGATTTGCTGCTGAACACGCTCAAAATCTTTTGCTGCTTCATCAGCATTTTTGGAGCACATATAAGAATCAATCAGACTACCGTTCATAGTCTTTTTATTGTTCGTTATATATGAGAGCGCTCTAACTTGTGTAGCAGAGATCGAATGTATACTTGTTGTTGCCATATTTGTGATATCTTCTCCTTGATTTCGTCTAAATCATCTTTATATATGCTTTTTTGCATATTAGCTAAATGACTTATTTGGTTTATATTATCAGCTATATTTTTGATAAGTTTTTTCATTTGTTCTAACTCGCTCATATCCACATTAAGTATCTGTCCGCCGAGCGATATTCTTCGTAAAAAATCGCTCATGTTTTTGCATTTGGAAAGCTGATTTTTTTGCTTTAGTATTTCATATTCGGTATCGTCTACTCTGAATTTTAGAATATGATTTCTCGTATTGCTCATTCTATTTTTCTTCCTTTCATTAACAAAATCGAAATAATTTTATTATCTCTTAATATAATTATTTTTCTCACTTTTTTAACGTACAGTTGCTTACTAAATGTGCGTTTCTTTTTTTGAATTCTCAAAAATAAAATCGGGGTCTTAGGGCACACCCTAACAAGCAAGAATTTTTGGAAATTCGGACCTTTGTGCCACAAAGGTCAGTGCTTGCTGAATTACACAAATTAAAAGGCTAGGCTTTGTACAATCCTACAAAATTTTTTCTCAGATATAAAATAATTTCCGATTTGGTTGCGAATACCCTCTTATTTTTGGCTTATATTTATAGAGGGACTTATTCTATTAAAGCGAAAAGTACCCACCAAAGCAACTTGACAATCAAATATGGAGAAACATCTGTTATTTATTTTTTTACTGTCATGCACGGGAATTTAACAAACTAAAGCTTGAAAGTGCAGCATATCTATGCTATACTATATATATCAGTCATACATGGGTCTGTTTGCACAAAGTAAAGGAGGAAAATCAAGTGCAAGCAGTAGAAAAGATTACGGCATTATACTGCCGACTTAGTCAGGATGACGAGTTAAAAGGTGACAGCAACAGTATAATCAATCAAAAATCTATTCTGTCAGAATATGCAACTAAGAATGGATTTACTAATTGCAAATACTATGTAGATGACGGTGTATCTGGCACTACTTTTGAAAGAAATGGATTTCAAAATATGCTTGCCGATATAAAAAATGGTCTTGTTTGCATAGTTGTCGTTAAAGACCTCAGCAGATTTGGTAGAGATTATGTTATGTCAGGATACTACACCGAAATATTGTTTCATCAATATGATGTCCGCTTTATAGCTATTTCTGATAACATTGATACGCTATCTGGTCAAGGAAGCGAATTCATGCCATTCCATAACCTTATGAACGATTGGTATGCAAGAGATATTTCCAAGAAACAGAAAGCGGTTATTCAGAGCAAGGGCAATTCTGGCAAACGCACAAGTCCTATGCCGCCATACGGCTACATAAAAGATGACAACAAACAATGGATCGTCGATACCGATGCTGCCGAGATAGTGAAACTGATATTCAGACTTTTCGTTTCAGAACATAAAGGCGTAAGCTATATAGCTAACTATCTTTTTGCTAAAAAAGTAGAAACGCCAGCTGTGCATTGTGGTCGTAAGTTACGAAAAGATTCGATGGCAAAAGAAAATCCATACCTATGGCTGTCTGCCACCGTTGGAGAAATATTAGATCGTCAAGAATACTGTGGCGATACCGTTAATTTCAAAAGCGAGAAAAAATTTTATAAAAGCAAAAAAATAACTCGCCGTAATCCTGACGAGTATAAGATATTCTATGACACACAAGAAGCTATAATTGACAGAGAAACATTTGCTAAAGCAGCGGAATTGAGAAGTCAAAAAATTCGCTGCACAAGATATACAGAAAGTTCGCTCTTTGAACACATTATATTTTGCCATGACTGCGGCAGAATAATGTATGTTAAGCGGTATCGTTATAAAGGTGAGCTGCGCAAATGTTATATGTGCTGCGGCTATACTAAGTATCTTAACAAGTGTACTTCTCATTACATAGCCGAAAACACACTAATAGAAATAGTGTATGCGAAGCTGAAGCGAGTGCTCTCAAAGTATAATAAAGATCAGACTTTGTTCAAAGCTGCCATAAGCAAGCAAATAATATGCAGTAATTCTCAGAAGTCATCAGAGCTTGAACGTGAATATTCAATGACATCACTACAGATTGAAGAACACCAGAATACTCTTAGTCAGCTATATAAGGATAAGATTCAAAAAAATATATCTCAAGAAGTATTTACATTGCTTTCTGAGGATATAGCTAAAAAGCAAAAAGTCTTGAAAAGCAAGCTTGAAAATCTTAACCAAGAGCTGATAAGTATAAATAAGTCCAGCAATAAAGTAGAAAGCTTCTTTGCTAAGCTGAACAAGATTGATGAAATACCGAAAGAGTTATCGTATGAGCTGGTGCATGACCTCATTGAAAGAATTGAAGTTTACGAAGGTGTCGGAGGACGAAAGAAAAAGACCTACGCTGCTGATATTTATTTTACAGGCGTAGGCATAATAGATGATAATGTATTAGATTAGTACGCTAAGAATGAATATAGTGATCTTATCAACGAGATAATCAAGAACATGAAAAAATAACCGCACGCCCTAGCAAAGCAACGGTTATTTTTACTTAACTTTGTCTGGGAGCTAACCGCTATCGTACTAAGCCGGCACTCCTTTTTCTATTTATATTATACACCATGAAAAAATATTTGTCAAGTGGTTTTGGAAAACCGGCTGCCTTGACATTTACCGACAAAATATGTTATAATATATTTGTGCCGGCAAGGTACGAAACGGTAGCGGTTATGCTCCCTCTTTATCCTAAATCCAGACTTCGGTTTGAATACATAGGAGCGGGAGGTGATATTTGTGAGTATTATTGATATTCTTGTATTAGTATTATTCATAGTAATTCTCGTTTGTATAAACGAAATTATAAAAAATATCAAAAAGAAATAACCGCTGACCTCTCAAGTAAACGGTTATTTTTAATGATAACTTTTGGGAGCTAGCCGCTATCGTACATAGCCGGCACTCCTTTTTCTATTTATATTATACACCATGAAAAAATATTTGTCAAGGGTTTTTGGCAAGGTATCAAAAAAGCTTTCCCGTGGGGTGCGTGAGGCGCCGAGGAAAGCTTAATTTTTTTCGTTCTTGTTGTTTGTTCTGCCCAGAATATAATCGGTGGTAACGCCATAAAAATCGGCAAGTATCAGCAAATGCTCAACGGGGATAGTACGCACTCCCCTTTCGTAGCGCGAATACACCGTTTGGCTTGTAAACAGAAGCTCGGCTATCTGCGTTTGGTTTAAGTCCCTGTCCTCGCGCAGATCTTTCAGGCGTGGAAATTGCACAACATCGCCCCACAATTTTTTCATATTCCGACAAAATGTTTCTAGTACCTATCGGTACTATAACTTTAACACATTTGCGCATAGTTATGCACACTATATAACCAAACGGTCATAGATCATATATAAATAAATCATAAAAAGCACAATAAATATTTGTTGAATAAGTAGAAATTTGTCTAAAACCGTTTGGTACTATTGACATTCCGGTCAAAAATGTATATAATCATATTGTTAGTATCAAACGGTACTAAAATTATGAGATCTCATTAAAGGTTAGGAGTTGTTTTTAATGGAAGAGAAAAATGGCGTAGGTCTTTCAGTAGCCTCTATGGTACTTGGCATACTGTCTTTGGTATTTGGCTGCTGCTTTTACTATCTCGCTTTTCCTTGCTCACTGCTTGGCTTGATCTTAGCCGCGGTCAGTCTTAAAGGCAAAAAGGGCGGAAAAGGAATGGCGATAGCAGGTCTGGTTACCAGCATAATCGGAATTATTCCTGCACTCATCGGTATTGCGCTTGGCGGAGCTATAGCATCAGAACTTTTCTGATAAAATCATAGGTCTTATAAAAACAAGCCGAAAGGATATGGCACCGAATGAATGTTATAAAAAAGCATTTGTCTGTTATTTTAGCCATTCTGCCGCTTGTTTTTATTTTTGCGCTGATATGCTTGCGAAATAAATTGCTTTCTCTTTCCGCATATTTTCCGGATTGCAGATTTCGTTCGCAAACAGGGCTTCTCTGCCCTGCGTGCGGAAACACAAGATGTGTAATTTCAATGCTGAACGGTCACTTTATAACGGCTTTGCAATACAACATGATACCGCCTGTATTGTGTATACTTGCTGTTGCAGGATATATCGAACTGTTTTTGTCAAGCGCAGGTATACGAAAAAAGCTGATACCGCGAAACTATATCTTTTTAGCCGTACTTCTTACCGCGACAGCATTGTATCTTGTGCTGAGAAATTGCATTCCTTGGCTGACTATAGCTTAAAGCAATATACAACAAAAAACTCCCCTTTTTGTGGGGAGTTTTTATTATGCCGAAGCTTAGTCTATCTTGTTTCTCTGTATCTTGCCGCTGATGGTCTTGGGCAGTTCGTCGCGGAATTCTACAACTCTGGGGTACTTATAAGGAGCGGTATGCTGTTTTACATAGTTTTGTATCTCCTTTTTCAGCCCCTCGGTGCCAACGGTGCCTTTGGTGAGCACTATTGTTGCCTTTACCGCCTGACCTCTTATCGGGTCGGGAACGCCTGTTACCGCACATTCGAGGACATACGGAAGCTCCATTACAACGCTCTCTATCTCGAACGGACCTATACGGTAGCCGGAAGACTTGATAAGGTCATCGACTCTGCCGACATACCAGAAGTAGCCGTCCTCGTCGCGCCATGCGGTATCGCCTGTGTGATACATACCGTCATGCCATACAGCATCGGTCTTTTCCTGATCTCTGTAATATCCGCAGAACAGACCGCAGGGAACGCCCTTGTCGGTGCGGACTACTATCTCGCCGGTCTCGCCGTTCTTTACGGGTTCGCCGTCGGAGTTTACTATATCTATATCATACATAGGGCTCGGACGACCCATAGAACCTACTTTCGGAGTAGTGCCGTAGAGGTTGCCTATTGTAAGGGTGGTCTCCGTCTGACCGAAGCCCTCCATTATGGTAAGACCCGTTGCCTTCTTGAACTGGTAGAATACTTCGGGGTTGAGAGCCTCGCCTGCTGTGTTGGCATACTTTATTGTAGACAGATCGTACTTGGAAAGATCTTCTTTTATAAAGAATCGGTACATAGTCGGCGGAGCGCAGAATGTAGTGATGTTGTACTTTTTGAACATCGGTAGTATATCTTCCGAATGGAATCTCTCAAAGTCGTATACGAACACTGCACCCTCGCACAGCCACTGACCGTAAAGCTTGCCCCAGAGAGCCTTGCCCCAGCCGGTATCGGATATTGTGAAGTGCAGACCTTCGGGGTCAACATAATGCCAGAAACGCGCTGTGATATAGTGACCGAGCGGATATCTGAAGTCGTGAACTGCTATCTTGGGGTAGCCGGTAGTGCCGGAGGTGAAGAACATCAGGCTGTGATCTTTTCCGCAGGGGGTATCTGGCTTGCGCTCGTAAACGTCGCTGAACTTTTCTATCTCCTCATCAAAGTTTACCCAGCCCTCTCTCTTGCCGTGGGCTATTACCTTTATCTGAAGATCGGGGCATTTATCGGCGGCTAAGTCTGCCTGATGAGCGGTATCGCCGTCCGCGGTGCAGATTATAGCCTTAACGCCTGCCGCATTGAAGCGGTACTCAAAATCGTGGTCAACGAGCTGATTGGTCGCAGGTATAACTATAGCGCCTATCTTGTGCAGAGCTACTATTGAGAACCAGAACTGATAATGCCTTTTCAGAACGAGCATTACCCTATCGCCTTTTGTTATGCCGAGGCTTTCAAAGAAGTTTGCTGTCTTTGCGGAATATTTTGCGATGTCTGAGAACGTAAAGCGTCTTTCTTCCTTGTCGTTGGAGACGTGCACCATTGCCAGCTTGTCGGGGTACTTTCTTGCTACCTCGTCAACAACATCAAAGCCGAAGTTGAACTTATCTTCGTTCTTGAACTTGATGGTCTGCAATACGCCGTTCTCGTCCTCGGTGGTATCTACAAAATTATCTGCAACAATGCCTGCATAGTCGTGTCTTTCGGGTTTTACCTGCTCTACCTGCATATACTCCATATCTTCAAGAGTATTTTCAAGTATGATAGAGTACATAGCGCAGCCCTCTTTAGAAGTGGCTATCATGCCGTGCGGCTGTGAGGAATCATAGTATATAGAGTCGCCTGCTTCGAGGTCTTCATAGTGGTCTTCCACTCTTACTCTCATAGTACCGCTGATGACGATATCCATTTCCTGACCCTTATGGGTGTTGGTATGTATCTCTTTTTCCTGCTCTTCCTCGGAATACGGCATAAATACTCGAAACGGCTCGCACACGCGGTTTTTGAAGCCCGATGCTATATTGAGATACTCAAAGCCTGCACGTCTTGCTATAGGCAGACCCTCGCCCTTTCTGTTTACCTGATATGAGGTAAGGCTGGGCGAATAACCTTTAAGTATATCAACGATGTCAACGCCGCATATTTTGGCAAGCTTATAAATAAACGTGAAAGTAAAGTCGGTCTTGCCGCTTTCAAGCTGTTCATACTCACCTACCGATATACCTATCCTTTCCGCAAGCTCTTCTTTTGAAAGAGCCGCTACCTCTCTCAGCTCTCTTACACGCTGAGCGATCTCTTTGATCCTTTTTTCCATGGTGTTTTCCATAGCGTTTTCTCCTTTTGTATATAATGTATTTACAAGACTGCGAAAGAGGGGTGGCGAAAATAAAAAAACGCCCCAAAGCAGACATTGCTGCATTGAGACGAGAAATTTCCCGCGGTACCACTCAACTTGCGCATATACGCGCCGCTTTCAGGCTCCAACAAGCCCTTGACCTTAACGCGGTCTTTACGGGGCAGTCTACTTGCCAAAAGGCTTTCGGTACCCGACTCAAAAGAGATAGGCGTATATGCAGACTATATATCCGCTTGCACCAGATGCGGACTCTCTGTAATATATCCTGCAAAGCCGTCTTTATCACAGTCTTTACTACAAGGGCTATTATACCACCCTTTTTTTCTCTTGTCAAGGGGTTTTCAAAAATTTTTTTAAATTTTCTACAGAGCGTACCCCTCGCCGCTTTCGATATACATATCTATATGCTCTTTGCTCTTTATTATATGCACATATTCTTCTATGCTGTCAAGCCGCTGAGGAAGATACACGCCGCCTAGGTTTTTCCGACCACTCCAGTGCGAGTCGCTGCCGCAGGTCATGAAAAGCTCAAACCTCTTTGCATACCATATGGCATTTTCGTTATACTCGCGCATATTAGCGGTGTTTACAGCTTCTATGCCGTCGCAGTATTCGGGGTAGAGGCAGATATTTTCAAGATAAGATGCCCTGCGAAAAGGGTGCGCCTGTATCATAACGCCGCCGCTCTCGCAAACGGTCGCATACAGCTGCGGTATGCTCATCTCCATAATGTCCTCGTGCTGCAAAAGCCAATACTTGTCAACTCCGTATATCAGAAACTCAGCGCCGCGGCGGTTGTATTCAAAGCCGAAAAACACCGCAAAGCCAAGTCTGTCGCCATGCGCTTTTGCCCTTTCATAACCTTTGCAGAACTGCTCTACCCTATCTTGCCAAGGCAGAGAGCGGTCTATGCCGCAGTTGCCGTTGAAAAAGTGGTCGGTGATCATAACGCCGTCGTAGCCTTTCTGAATGTAGCAGTCTACCAGCTCTTCGGGCGACCACCTTGCACACGCGCTCACGGGTGAGGTATGGCAGTGTGTTTCATATAAATATCTCTTTTCTCTGCGGTCTTGCATAAATGTTCCCCCCTACATTATAGTATAACACAATTCTTCGCGGTTTACAAGTAAGAATGCAAGGCTAATATTTTTACATAAGGTTTAATTCGGCTATAGGCTTTTCATACGGCGGAGCAGGCGTTTTTCGTTATATTGAACATAAATTTAAAAACTATTTGGCAGATGTGCATATATCTATAAAGCAAATCTTCAAAAACTATTGACAAACCGCATTTAATATTTTACAATATTTATAAAGAAGCAAAAATATATACGTTTGTAAAATGTAATTCAAATTTTTTTATTTTATGAAAGGAATGATATTTATGACACTGCTTAAAAAGGCTCTGGCGGTCACGGCTGCTATAACACTGCCGATCTCGATGGCTGCCTGCGGAAATTCTTCTTCAAGCTCATCGTCATCTTCAAGCCACGTTGACCAGGTATCTATTCAGGATACCAGCAAGGTGGATTCGCTTGACGACGGCACGCTCTCAGAGGCTGACAGAACTTTGAAATGGATGGGTACTTTCGACCTCAACCAGGCTGACGGCAACGAGACGAGAGTTGACACCCAGCTTTTCAACGACAAGGGCGGCATTATCGAATGGACGAGAGTTGCCGACTCTACAAAATTTGAAAAGCTTGCGGCTGCTATTTCTGCTAACGACCCTCCCGACATCTTCAAATATGAGTGGATGGCGTTCCCCTGCCAGACGCTTATAAATATGTATCAGCCTGTTGACTCTATAGTTGACTTTGATTCAGACCTGTGGAGCGATGTAAAGAACGGCGCTGACAAGTTTGTTCTTAAAGGTGAGCATTACGTTGCGCCTATAAGCTACTCAACGGGCGTGCTTATGATGTACGATCAGGACGTAGTTGACACCGAGGGTCTGACAGACCCCTACACCCTTTGGATGGAGGGCGAGTGGAACTGGAACACATTCCGCGAGATAATGGAAGATTACGTTGCCAACGGTGACGGCGAGACACCGCGCTACGGCATCACGGGCTGGTATGCGCCGCAGATAATACAGCAGACCGGTCAGACAATGGTAACATATGACGGCACACACTTTACAAGCAACATAATGAACGAAGATATAGAGCGCGCCGAGAGCTTTATATACGACCTGAAGAAAGACGGTCTTGTATACAACGAGCAGTGGGTAAACGATGCAAGCACCGCACTGGCTTCAATGGGCAACGTTCTGTTCTTCTCGATGGGTCCCTGGGCGCTGACGGGAAATTACGGTCCGCATGACGATCAGCACTGGTCGGTAGTGCCTATACCGGCAGACCCCAACACCGGCGCTAAGATAACCACTTCAGACATGACCGCTTATATGTGGGTAGCAGGTTCTACCAAAGACAAGGCGGTAAAGACATGGCTCGAATGCGCGCACATTGCGGCTACCGATGAGCAGTATAAGGAAGACAGCAAGGCTAAGTTCATGATAGACAACCCCGGCTGGACAGACGAGATGTATGATGTTCTTATGGTAACATCTTCTTCTGAATACGAGCAGGTGTTTGACTACGGCTACGGCATTTCTTCTTCCTTCTCGGATGACAACTCGGTAACTGACGGCTCGGGCTGCACGGTAAGACAGCTTTACGAGAACGTTATAAAGACCGACAACGAGGGTCAGCAGTACACATGGTCGGAAGTGCGTTCTACATACTCAAAGACCACCGACGACGAGCTTGCAAAGGTAAATGCGGCTATAGATGCTATGGAGGGCTAAACCGATAAGCAATACAACTAAGAGAGCGTGAGTATTTGCGCTCTCTTTTTGTGCGTTATTTGCTTGACAAAACGCTTTTGCTTTGGTATACTGTTTGTTAGGTATATATTACCTATGAAAGGAGAACTCTATATGAGTAAGATATTGGTAACCGGCGGTGCAGGCTACATCGGCAGCCACACCTGCGTTGAGCTCCTTGAGGCAGGATATGAGATAGTTATTGTTGACAACTTCTCAAACTCAAAGCCCGAAGCTCTTAAAAGAATAAAACAGATAACCGGCAAGGACTTTGCTTTCTATCAGGTGGATATACTTGACAGGCAGGCTTTGGGCAAGGTATTTGACGAGCACAGCGACATTTGCGCTGTTATACACTTTGCAGGGCTGAAGGCTGTAGGCGAATCGGTGGCAAAACCGGTGGAATACTACCACAACAACATTACCGGCACGCTTATGCTTATAGAGGAGATGAGGGCGCACGGGGTAAAGAAGATAGTTTTCTCTTCCTCTGCCACGGTATACGGCGTTGACAACCCTGTGCCGTATGTTGAAACTATGCCGACAAACACTGCCACAAATCCTTACGGCTACACCAAAGTCATGATAGAGCAGATACTCAAAGACGTGTATGTTTCGGACAACGAGTGGAGCATTTCTCTGCTGAGGTATTTTAACCCGATAGGCGCACATTCAAGCGGTCTTATCGGCGAGGATCCCAACGGCATACCGAATAATCTGTTCCCTTACATTCAGCAGGTGGCGGTAGGCAGAAGAGAGCATCTTAATGTTTTCGGTGACGACTACGACACCCCCGACGGCACGGGCGTGCGCGACTATATTCACGTAGTTGATCTGGCGAAAGGTCATCTGTGCGCGGTGAAGTATGTTCTTGAAAACAAGGGCGTTGAGGCGGTGAACCTCGGCACTGGCAACGGCTCCAGCGTTCTTGACATTCTGCACGCGTTTGAAAAGGCTTGCGGAAAGCAGCTGCCCTATAAGATAACCGACAGGCGTGCGGGCGACATTGCGTGGTGCTATGCCGATGCCTCAAAAGCTAAGGAGCTTTTCGGCTGGCAGGCGCAGTACAACGTTGACGATATGTGCCGCGACGGCTGGAAGTTCATTCAGCAAAACCCCAACGGTCTGTGATGCAGAAAATATATCTTTACGGCATGATATGCCTGTCGCACAGTTTTCTTATAGGCGATGAGTTTTTAACACCTGACACCTACAGAGAAATGCAGCAGAAATACTGTTTTCCCGGCGGTGAAACGGGCACTTGCGCGACTGTGCTGTCATCGCTGGGCGCTGATGTTTGTATGGACGGCAATCACATCTGCGGCGTTGCTGTAAAGGCTGTGAAAGAGTTCTACACAAGGCTCGGAGTGGATATATCTCCGCTGACGTTTGACGAAAACGGCGAGGCACTGGAAGATTACATCATAATCTCGGGCGACATAAGAACGCCTCTGGGCACATACGGAAAGTTTTACGAAAGCGCTAAAAGCAGCGGCAAAGAGCCGTGGAACACGCCGAAAGAAGAACACATCCTCGACTGCGCGGCTGCTGCTGTTGACCCATACTTTTTTGAGGCTTCCGAAAAAGCGGCAAGGCTGTGCGTAAAATGCGGCGTGCCTTACGTGACCGTCGATTGTGTGTATGACAGCTATATACACAAAAATTCTGCGGTATCTGTAATATCGGGCGAGAGCTTTGAAAGCACCTGCAAAGGCAGCACGCGCAAAGAGCTTACAGAAAACTATATGCAAAACGGCGGCGGTCTTACTATTATAACAAACGGCGGCAGTGAGTTCATTTACGGCAGAAAAGGCGGCGATATAAAGCTCTTTACGCCGTATAAAGTAAACGTTCAGAGCACTTTGGGCGCAGGCGACAGCTTTAAAGCAGGGTGCGTTTACGCGCTGGCGCAGGGCATGGAAGACGAGCGCCTTGTAAGCTTTGCAAGCGCGGTGGCTGCGGCTGCTATATCGCACTTCCCTATATCGCTGTATCCACCAAAAATAGACGAAGTTTACGGCATAATAAAAAGCAGAGAATAACGCTTGATGTGTATGTCAAAACTATCAAGGGGCGATAAAAATGCTCGGCATAATAAGCGATAACATTGGCACGATAATTGTTGCCGCACTGCTGCTGATATGGCTTGTTTTCGCTATAATAAAAATGGTGAAAGACAGAAAAAAAGGCTGCTCGGGCTGCCCTTACAGCGGCTCTTGCGACAAAACAAAATGCACCGTGAAAGACGATAAAAATCAACATAAAGGAGAAGTTTGAAATGGTTAAGGTAACAGACGACATACTCTATGTAGGAGTGAACGACCACAAGGTAGACCTTTTTGAGGGGCAGTATGATGTGCCCAACGGCATGGCTTACAATTCATACGTTATTATGGACGACAAAATTGCCGTTATGGACACGGTGGACATAAAGTTCACACATGAATGGCTGGATAATCTGCGCGATGCTCTGGGCGGCAGAAAGCCCGACTATCTGGTAGTTCAGCACATGGAGCCCGATCACTCAGCAAACATAGTAAGTTTTCTTAACGCATACCCCACGGCGCAGGTGGTGGCAAACGCAAAAACTTTCGGCATGATGAGCAACTTCTTTGACGGGCTTGACATCGAGAGCAAAAAGATCGTTGTTGAAAACGGCGGTACTCTGCCGCTTGGCAACCACACGCTGAACTTTGTATTTGCGCCGATGGTCCACTGGCCTGAAGTTATGGTAACATACGACAGCTGCGACAAGGTGCTTTTCTCGGCTGACGGTTTTGGCAAGTTCGGCGCGCTTGATGTTGATGAGGACTGGGCTTGCGAGGCGAGAAGATACTACTTCGGCATTGTGGGCAAGTACGGCGCGCAGGTGCAGGCGCTTTTGAAAAAGGCTGCGGCTCTTGACATTCAGACCATTTGCCCTCTGCACGGACCTATCCTCAAAGAAAACCTCGGCTATTATCTTGGTCTGTATAACACCTGGTCTTCATATCAGCCCGAGAGCGAGGGCATTATGATAGCATACACCTCGGTTTACGGCAATACCAAAAAAGCTGTAAATATGCTGGCTGACAAGCTGAAAGAAAAAGGCTGCCCGAAGGTGGTAGTATGCGACCTTGCTCGCGAGGACATGGCAGAGGCTGTTGAAGACGCTTTCAGGTATGGAAAACTCGTGCTTGCTACCACGACTTACAACGCTGATATTTTCCCGTTTATGAGAACGTTTATCGACGCTCTTACAGAGAGAAATTATCAGAACCGAACTATTGGTCTTATAGAGAACGGCTCGTGGGCGCCGCTTGCCGCTAAAACGATGAAGAAGATGTTTGAAAACTGCAAGAACATCGAGTGGCTTGACACTACGGTAAGCATTATGTCATCTGTAAAGAGTGAGAACAAAGAGCAGATAGAAGCTATGGCTAACGAGCTTTGCCAGGACTACATTGCACGCTCTGACTTGGCACCGAAGAACGACCCTGCCGCTATGTTCAAGATAGGCTACGGCTTATATGTAGTTACCTGCAACGACGGCAGCAAGGACAACGGTCTTATTGTGAACACTGTTGCACAGGTGGCAAACAGCCCCGACAAAATAGCGGTCACTATCAACAAAGAAAACTACTCTCACCACGTTATAAAGCAGACGGGAAAAATGAACGTGAACTGCCTTAGCACCGACGCGCCTTTCAAGGTGTTTGAAGACTTCGGTTTTGTAAGCGGCAGGAACACAGACAAATTTGCCGACTATCAGTGCGACCACTCTGCAAACGGACTTGCCGTTATGCCGAGATATATAAATGCGTTTATTTCTCTCGAAGTTGAGCAGTATGTTGACCTTGGCTCGCACGGAATGTTCATTTGCAGCATTACCGAGGCGCGCACGATAAACGACAAGGAGACTATGACATATTCGTACTATCACGCAAACGTTAAGCCAAAGCCGCAGACCGAGGGCATAAAGGGCTTTGTATGCAAGATATGCGGATACATCTACGAGGGCGACACGCTGCCCGATGATTTCATTTGTCCGCTGTGCAAACACGGCGCGGCTGACTTTGAGCCGATAAAGTAACTCATAAAGATAAAAGGGCGAAGCTTTAAAGTTTCGCTCTTTTTTATTATGTAAAAAATAATGAACCTTTCGCGCAGAATATCCGTCTATATAAGTGAGACCGGTTTTCAAGTACACAAAAAAGAGGTGAGGATATGGACGAATTTGAAGAGCTTTTGGAAAAGGAGCGACTCTCGGCAGAGCGCTATGTCAGGTTTAGGCTGAGTACAAAAGCAGATGCAGACGACGTTTTGCAGGAAGTCTACCTTACCGCCTGCCAAAAGTTTAGCCAGCTGAAAAACAAAGATTCATTCAAGGCGTGGCTGATAAGTATTGCGAAAAACAAATGCAGCGATCACTTTCGCAAAAAGGCTGAGAACCAAGAGATACCTATTGACGAACTTTCAGAAAGAGAACTTGCAGACGGCAGGCACGGCGTTTCGGCAGACTCTTTGGTAAAAGAAACGGTGACCATGCTGGGTGACAAAGACAAGCAGATACTGTATCTTTATTACTGGAAAGAGCTCTCGCAGACCGAGATAGCCAAACGGCTGAATATACCTTTGGGTACGGTAAAAAGCAGACTGCACACGGCAAGGCAGAATTTCAAAGTAAAATATCCGTATCACACCGGCAGAGCTAAAGGAGAGAATACTATGAAAAAATTACCCAAATTTATGCCAAAGTACAAGATAGAAGCAAGCAGCGAAGCTCCGTTTTCGGTAAAATGGGAGGAACTTATGGGGTGGTTCCTGGTGCCGAAACTTGACAAAAAGCTGTCATGGGGGCTGTACGATATGCCCTCGCGCAGATGCAGCAGCGTTTTTGATATGCGCGTCACGGGGAAAGCAAAAGTCCACGGGATAGAGGGTGTAGAGATAGATGCAAAAGAAACATCATGCCAAGGCAACAACGGTGTTATCGAGCGCACATTTATTGCCCAGCTGACAGACACTCACTGCCGCTATCTTGCAACGCTGAGAAATGACGGAGATGTTCGCAATTTTATAACATTTCTCGATGCCGATGAATTTATGCCCAACTGGGGATTCGGCGAGAACAACTGCGGCAACGAGACCGATCTTTCGGCAAAAGGCGACATCAGCAGAGCAGGCAGCGTTATAACAAGTGCAGAAAAGGATTTTCTTCTGGACATTGTCGGCAGGTACACGGTTACTATAGGCGGCAAAAGCTATGACACCGTGTGCGTTATGGACATTGAGACATACAATTGCGGCATGGTAACGGAGCAGTTTCTTGACAAAAACGGAAGAACTGTTTTGTGGCGAAGATTTGAGCGCGACGACCACCGCGGAAAAAGGTGGAGCGAGCTCTTGCCCGATAATGACAGGCTGACGGTAAACGGCGCAACTTATGTTCACTGGTATGACTGCATGACCGACTATATTCTGTAACAACAAAAACGTTGGGCGCTTTATAGTACCCAACGTTTTTTTATATTTTCACGACCTCTATTACCTGTGCCGTGCCGTCTGCGACTTTGAAACGTATATCGCACCTAGCAAAACGCATACCGTAAACGCGCTGATCATCATCTTGGTAGGATGGGCGCGGGTCGTCTGCTATGCAGGCAATTGCGGCCTCTCTTTTATCCTCGGGAAGCATTTGCAGCAGATCTTGCGGAAAGTCTACATTAAGGCGGTAATTTGCAAACTCATCTGCAAAACCGCCTGTAGCCTGCGGTATGCAGTCGGCGGCAGGCAGGTAGGGCTTTATGTCATAAATGGGCGTACCGCTTAAAATATCAACGCCGGAGACCACAAGCTCACAGCCCTCTACCCTTTCGAGCTTCACGCAGGAAAGCCCCAAATTGTTCGGTCGGAAAGGAGATCTTGTTGCAAACACGCCCATTCGCTTATTGCCGCCGAGTCTGGGTGGTCGCACGGTGAGCGGCTGCTGCTTACGGTGGGAAAGTGAGAAGTCAAATATCAGCCACAGGTGTGAAAAGCCCTCAATTCCGCGCAAAGCCTGCTCGCTGCTATACTCTTTCTCGAAAACTATCCTGCCAAAAAGCTGCGGCACTCTGCCGCTTTGGCGCGGTATGCCGAATTTGTCGTCAAAGTCGGTAAATATATGCGCGACGGGCTTTATTTGCATATCCCTCTCCCCTTTTATTTTCTATTTTAAGTATAGCACACAAGTCGGCGCGGTGCAAATGCTGCGGAAGAATTTGTGCAAAAGTTCTGTTGGCGGCATGAGTACATAGAAAGAATTTGTGAAAAATCACAAAAATAAAAAAATCGGGCAAACCCCTTGACAAAGAGGTCAAAAAAGTATATAATTATAACGTTGCCTGTGCAATCGGGAGCATAGCTCAGCTGGGAGAGCATCTGCCCTACAAGCAGAGGGTCATAGGTTCGAGCCCTATTGTTCCCACCAAGTGAGAGTGGTTTCACTCTCGCACGGCCCGGTAGTTCAGTTGGTTAGAACGCCGCCCTGTCACGGCGGAGGTCGTGAGTTCGAGTCTCATCCGGGTCGCCAGCGAAAAAATCCGTTGGATTTTATCGCCTGAAGTTTTATTTTGCCGCCATTATGGGGGCGGCAATTTCAAAAAAGAAATCCTATAGTCTTTCTTTTTTGAAACCATAAAACTTCCCATAGCGCAACGTTTATCAGTTTGTTGGAAGTCACACAAAGCTTTCCATGCTATCAAACTTTGCTAGAACATCATCTTGCCGCTTGCTTCTAGTTTTCTTGCTTCTAGCAGCACTATTCATTATTTCCGCTTCTGTAGCTCAGTAGGTAGAGCAGGGGACTGAAAATCCCCGTGTCGATGGTTCGATTCCGTCCGGAAGCACCATATGCGGATTTAGCTCATCTGGTAGAGCGCCACCTTGCCAAGGTGGAGGTAGCGAGTTCGAGCCTCGTAATCCGCTCCAATTTCCTTAGCACAAGCCGGGAGAATTTTTCTATAAACTATAAAGCCAACAGTTACTTGAATTTTAAGCTCCGAAATCTGTCTTTCGGGGCTTTTTTGCTTGGAGGTCTTGTCATGCGCACACTGTTCGTTATTGACAAAAAAGACTACAACGAAAACGGCACTGCATTCGTGCGGCCATCGGTACGCGGAATTATACAAAAAGACGGCAAATACGCGCTTATCCACAGTCTTAAATACGATTACTACAAGTTTCCGGGCGGCGGCGCTGAAAAGGGAGAAGATCACACCGCTACCCTTTGCCGCGAGGTACTGGAGGAAAGCGGTCTTGTGGTCATCCCCTCATCGGTACGTGAATACGGTTTAGTTCACCGCGTACAAAAGGGCTTTGACAGCGATATGTTCATTCAGGACAACTACTATTATTTTTGCGATGCCGAGAAAGAAATTCAGCCGCAGAGGCTTGAGCATAACGAGGCTGAGGAGCAGTTTGTACTTGAATTTGTTACGCTGAAAGATGCGATAGAGGCAAACGAGCGCCACGACCACGGCGAAAAGGCAGGCAGCGAGCGTTTTGAGTGCATAATACAGCGCGAAACGGGCGTTATGCATATGCTTGAAAAAGAGGGCGGTAAAAAGCGCTTCTCCCCTCTCCTGCTGACGTTCATACCCTATGCCGCCATTCTTTTGTACGGCTTGTTCTGCGCTGTACACGGCATTGAATTTTGGGGCACAGCATACGGCTTTGACGGATTTTTTCTAGGCGTTATGTTTTTTAGCATTTATCTTTCGCCGCTTCTGGTAGTATGCCTGATAATCCAGCTTGCCTGCCTTGCGCGGCAAATCAGCTTTTTCAAAAGGATAAACAAGAAAAAATTCGCCATAGCGGTAGGGGTCATATGCGCTGTTGCAGTCGCAGTTATTGCGCTTATCTATTTCTCGCCCGAAATTGAAACTATGGCAGAAAAACATCGCGCAAAAAGTATGCTGAAAAAAAGTGATGAGGTAATATCATACAACGAAAGCTATCAGAGAGTCGACGGCATTTTAGGTATAGAGGAGATAACCAACGACAGCATACTTATTGACTACGACAAGAAAAAGATAGGCTTTCTTATGTACAACGATTATGATGAGTATATAGAATACGAGCTTGAAGAATGCGAGAATAATACGATCACAAGAATAGCACAGCAGTATGATGTGCAGGCTGTTGTGCCGCTTGACTCTCCCGGCATTACGCTTACCGCATACACGCGTGAAGCAGGCTATAAGCATATGACGGCGGCGCTGGTGCTTGAAACACGCGACGGCGTATATTATAAGGAAAAGCTTGACAAAGACGGCGACGGGGCATATGAATTTCTGGGTCTGAAGGACTCGGACTTCAGCGTTTATGACGATGAAGAATACCGGGCGCAAAGAATGCTGAAATACTGCGATGTGACTATCCCGTACAATAAGGACGAGCAGGTCGGCGGCATTTTCGGCAGAGGCGACATTACGAGCGACACCATACTTATTGACTACAGCGACGACTACGGCTACAGCACCAGAAAAGTAGGATTTCTGATGAATAACGGCGAAGATGAGTATTTAGAATACGATCTTTCGCAGTGCAGCAAAACAACTTTTGAAGGGATAAAACAGCAGTTTAAGGTGCAGGCTGTTGTGCCGCTTGACTCCCCCGGCGTGAACCTGACGACATACACTAGCGGCGGGGAAAACAGCGATCTTACTGCGGCAGTGGTTCTTTCGACCGAGGACGGCGTTTTCTGCGCTACTAAACTCTATGTAAGCGCCGCAGATCAATTTCTTGATCTGAAAGACTGCGAGTATTATGTTTACAGCGAAAGCAATTAAAATTCTGTACAAATAAAGTTACAACAAATAAAAACATTACGGAGGTAGTTTTATGAAAAAACTGATATGTTTGCTTACGGCAATGGTGTTTATGCTATCGCTTGCTGCGTGCAGTGACAAGGACGATTCAAAGGGCAATTCATCAAAGAGCGATATATCAAGCAGTGTTTCTTCATCTGATGATACAAGTTCGCAGGAGGATAGTTCTTCAAAAGACGATAGTTCTTTAAAAGACGACAGTTCTTCTAAAGACGACAGTTCTGCAAAAGACGACAGTTCTTCTAAAGACGACAGTTCTTCCAAAGACGACAGTTCTTCTAAAGACGACAGTTCTTCAAAAGACGACAGTTCTTCTAAAGATGATAGTTCTTCTAAAGATGACAGTTCTTCAAAAGACGACAGTTCTTCCAAAGATGACAGTTCTTCTAAAGACGACAGTTCATCTAAAAATGACAGCTCATCTAAAGATGACAGTTCTTCAAAGCCCTCGGGCGGCACGGTAATTGACCCTTCGGGCGTTACAGATGCAAATGAGGACATCACCGAAAAAGTGATAGAAATGCTGAACGCCGCGGCTGCAAAAGATGCAAGCAAATTTACGAAACTTGCGGACGTTGAATATCTGAAAAAGGCGTACCCCTATGACTACATAGATGATTTTGATGAGGAAGTTGCGGACGATTTTGAAGATTGCAGTGAATACCTCGGCGGCTTTACGGGTGAGATAAAAATAGTCTTCTGCGAAAAGGTGAACGATATGCTGAAAGCGGAGGCTGACAAGGAGCTTATATGCGATATTTACGGTATGCTGTTTATTGCAAAATGCTCAGGCACCGACGTTTGCATGGAGGCTATGGCGTTTGACAAGGGCGGCAGCTGGGCGGTCACGCTCACCCCTGACGGCGAGATAGAGCACGCGTATTACGACTTTGAAGACATGATAAACGAACAGCTGCAAGCCGCCGCGGACGGCGACAAAGACAAGTACATGGAGCTTGCCAATAGTGATCTTTACCTTGAATGTGCTAAGGCTGAATACAAAGAAGAATATGGAATAGAATTTGCCGATGATGAAATTCAGGGATTGAAAGATATGTTTAACGAGCTTACACAGGATTCATATAATGAATTGCATGAGCTTCTCGCCGACAGGTTCAAGAATTCTTATGTTTTTGTGCAGGAATTTCCGCTTGACAGGCAGTACGGCGATGTGACGAGCTATGGCAGGATAGTTCTTGCGGTGTTTGATATGCAGGGCGGTTACGATGAAGTTGAGGGCTATGCATACACTGACGGCAGCAAACGCGGTGTATGGCTCACGCCTGATTGAGGATAATTAAAGTGACAGTAAAATGTTTGTTCTTTGACCTGGGTTCTACGCTTATAGACGAGCGCGAATGTTACAAAATGCGTTTTCGCGAAGCTGTGGAAGGTACACAGATAAGCGCAGATGAATTTGAGAAAAAGGTCATAGAATTTGCAAAGCAAGGTCTTAAAGGCGACCACGAAGCAGTACGATATTTTGGACTGAAACTTCCGCCTTGGCACAAAGAAGCCGAGAAGCCATACTCCTGTGCAAAAGCGGTTCTGGAGCATCTGACGGCAAAGGGATACAGGCTTGGCGTTATTGCAAATCAAAGCGCAGGAACGAAAGAGAGGCTATCAGATTGGGGTTTGCTGCGGTATTTTGACATCGTTTTATCATCTGCCGAAGAGGGTGTAAAGAAGCCCGATGAAGAGATCTTTCGCCGAGCGCTGGCTTTGGCTGAATGTTCGCCCAAAGAAGCCGCCATGGTGGGCGACAGGCTGGACAACGACATCGCGCCCGCCGCGAAACTCGGCATGAGAACGGTGTGGGTGCGGCAAGGGTTCTGCGGTCTCGCAAGTGTTACAAAGTTTGGACAGCAGCCGGATATCATCATAAACAGCATTGAAGAGATTCTGAAACTTTTCTGAAAATTTACGGCAGGCATTTCGCTTTTTGAAACGCCTGCTTTTTTCGCAAAGCTGTTGACCTTTTCAATAAGATATTGTATAATACAGTACAGAAAAATATAAGTATTTTCGTAAAATAAATCGACATTTTAAGGAGATAGTCATGGAGTATAAGATCAGAAGTATATCAGAGGGAGAATATAGCCTGCTAAAAGACTTTTTATATGAAGCTATTTTTGTGCCGCCCGGAATTTCTCCGCCGCCCAGATCAATTATTGATCAGCCTGAACTGCAAGTGTATATAAACGGATTTGGAACGAAAAAAGATGATATTGGTTTGATAGCGGAAATTGACAATAAGCCTGTCGGCGCTGTTTGGGTGCGTATTATGAACGATTACGGACACATAGATGATGATACTCCCTCATTTGCAATATCATTGTATAAGGAACATCGGGGAATGGGAATAGGTACTGCATTGATGAAAGAAATGCTCCGTATTCTCAAAGACAGAGGATATAAACAAGCATCGCTTGCTGTGCAAAAAACAAACTATGCCGTAAGAATGTATAAAAAAGTGGGATTTGAAATCGTAGATGAAAACGAAGAAGAATATATCATGCTTTGTCGTTTGTGAAACTATATTTATCACTATTATGCCTGCTTTTTTATGCTGTTGACCTTTTCAATAAATACTGTATAATATTTTACGGAAAGACACTAGCATTTTTGCAATTTCAGAAAGGAAATGCGTTATGGGATTTAAAGATAAACTGCGCAATTCGTTTGATCTCAACTATTCAACGCCGGAGGGCTTAAAGTATCAGATCATCGGAGAAGAAATAAAAATAACGGGCTTTCACAAAAAGGCGAAAATCACCGAAATACCGACGTATATTGACGGTCTGCCCGTCGGCATCATATCCGGTTTGCAGAGTATTCCGTTCACGGGTGAGATGATCATTCCGAACACGGTACACACAATTTGCGACTGTGCTCTTGACATCACAAAAGGGGTAACTAAAATAATATTGCCTGGCAGTGTTCGCACTATTGGAAGTCACGCGTTTGATTTCAGCGAAGCTTTGGAGGAAATTATTTTCCCTGAAGGAATGGACTTTCTCGAAACGAATGAGGGCGTTGCAGACGGCTGCCCGAAGCTGAAAAAGGTCAGTCTGCCGTCTTCGATGCTGCGCGTGCCGACGGGATTTTTGAGCGACTGCGAGCAGCTGGAAGAAATAATTATTCCCGATGCGGTGACGGAGATCGGCGATATTGCTTTTATGTATGACATCGCTCTGAAGAGAGTGCATCTTCCGGCTTCGTTGAAGATCATCAAAGAAATGGCGTTTTGCGATTGCAAAGCTTTGGAAGAGATAGTGCTTCCCGGCGGTATCGAGGTAATTGAAATGGGCGCTTTTTCGGGCTGCGAAAATCTGAAAAAGATAAATTTTCCAAGCACGCTGCGGCGGATAGATAAGAATGCTTTTGATGACTGCCCCTTGCTCGTCAGGTCTGATATCCCTGCCGCCTGCGAAGTGCACGAAAAGGCTTTCGGGTAGGTGTTAAAATGTGCGCTGAAAGATATCCCATTACAGCAGGTATTCCGGAATATAACGCGCGAAAGTATCAGCGTACTCAAAATGAAAAGACAACTAAATACTGTGGAGCGGTGAGCAGCTCCGCAGGCTGCGCGTAAGCGCAAATTTGAAGCGATTCTGCGGCTTTTTAATATTTTCAAAATTACCCCTTGACGTGGGCGGCAATTTGTGTTATAATATTTAAGTCGGTTGAAATGCTGTCCCCTGCCCCGTGCAGCCGCGGCGTTCGTAAAACTGCGGTCATGGGCTGCATATAAAGCGACACAGCCGCAGCCGGTCTTACAAAATTAATACGCTGGTATGGCTCAGTTGGTAGAGCAGCGCATTCGTAATGCGCAGGTCATCGGTTCGAGTCCGATTACCAGCTCCAGCCGAATTTATTCGGTGAAAGCGCCCTTGGCTTTTGTCAGGGGCGTTTTTGCGTGTATGTATTTGCTAAAATTCGATACTTTTTGTTGCAAAACGGTTGAAAATATTCTGAAAATGTTGTATAATATTTATATCTGCATATATTTAGTCAATATAAGTGAGGTTTTTCATATGGCAAAGGCAGCAAAAAAAGATACCCAACTCTCCCTCGAAACCGTACTTTGGAAATGCCGTGTTGCGCTTCGTGGGGTAGGCAGTACAGAAAAGAACAGAGATGCCGTTATCGGATTGGTATTTCTCAAATTTGCAGGCGATAAGTTTGAAAATCGACGGAAAGAAATTATCAAAGAACATGGCGATATACCTATATTTCTTGAAAAAGCATCATTCTACAATGCTGTAAATGTTTTTTATCTGATAGAAACTGCTCGTTGGTCTTATATTGTTAAAAACGCCTCGGCTAATGATATCGCGATCATCATTGACCAGGCAATGGCTGACATTGAAAGCAGCAACCCCTCATTAAAAGGCACGCTGCCGTTAAACCTTTTTGCCACGCTAGGTGCTGACAAGTCAAAGATAAAAGACCTTATTGACAATGTAAATCAGATAAGCGAAGAACGTTTTCAGGAAGAGGATCTTATCGGCAGAGTTTATGAATACTTTCTGCGTGCATATGCCGCTTCAGGCAAAAAAGAAGATGGCGAATTTTACACGACTTCCTGCGTAGTAAAACTGATTGCAGAAATGATAGAGCCATACAGCGGAGTTGTGTACGATATAATCTTGCAGAGTTTGATACAAAGCCGAGGAATAATTGAAAAGTGCGCCTTTGCGGTGTAATTTCCGCTTGC
>CANQKD010000024.1 GCA_947624375.1 uncultured Clostridia bacterium
TTCATAAACAGCAAGCTGAATGTTGCTTGATCTCAGATTTTGGGTTTTTTAGACTGGACAGATATTGACAAAACCAAAGTGCATTTGGAACGGCGGCACAACGCCTAAACGGAGTTGTATTCTTAATAAATACATACCTATAAATATCCCACCCACGAACCACCTGGCAGAAAAGCCCGGAAGAATATTCTGCCAGTGGCGTGTGGGATGGGGTCGGAGGTTAGATGAGCATTTTTAAAAGTTTGCACAAAGCTATAGAAAACATTTTCTTGCCTCTTGCCCTATTAGAAGCTAGAGGTACGATGTTAGAAGTTAGAAACATTCTTCCCGACCTAGCACAAAATCACCATACCTGCGGTTTACAAGAAGCAAGAGGCAAGAAATGGGTTTGTCCGTACTGCGGATTATACGATTTTAGAAATAATAATACGACCCTGCCAACAGAGAATCCACTAGGGAAAGCGCGTGGAAGAATATTCCGCCAGTGGCGTGTGGGATGGGGTCGGAGGTTAGATGAGCATTTTGAAAAGTTCGCACAAAGCTATAGAAAGCATTTTCTTGCCTCTTGCCCTATTAGAAGCTAGAAGTAAGATGTTAGAAGTTAGAAACATTCTTCCCGACCTAGCACAAAATCACCATTCCTGCGGTCTATCCAGAAGCAAGAAGCAAGAAACGCGCTCAACAACCACAGCTGACCGTCTCACTTTTCCACGTCCCCTCGTCCACATAATTGAACTTTCCCCTCCTCACGCTGCTAGAAGTATATTCTTCCAGTTGTTTCCCTTTCGGGGAGGTATGTGGGTCGGGTATAATATAATTCCCCTAACATCGAATACTTTGCAGTACAGACAAATCCAAACTTTTTGCCCTGTTAGAGGCTAGAAGTAAGATGTTAGAAGTTAGAAATATTTTTTCTGCTCTCGCAGCAATTTTTTATGTCTGCGTTTTACAAGAGGCAAGAGGCAAGATGTAGTAAAGGCAACGTTTGTGCGTTGTCTTTATTTTTGAGTATTATTTGCGCTGTCGCACACATTGCAAGACTGTAAACAGTCTTGCAAGTGCAGAAGAACCCTCTTCGAGGCTTCTTCCGTGCTTAACAACAAAGCGTGTATCTAAAAAGCCCTCGACGCCAAAAACAGTCGGCGGCGCACACCTTGCGGTGTGACGGGCTTTTTTCGTTCACTGACCTACTTTACACAAAACTTTTAGTTTCTTGACAAGATTTAAAGCCTTTGCGCATTGTGGGGCGGTGTGTGCGCTCCGGCGCGCTGCGGAAGCAGCAACATTATTACGGACAAAAGCTGCCTTAACAACTTCTTGCCTCTTGCTTCTATCAAAACCCTACAAAAAACGGCTTTGCTCAAACATAGCAAAACTGTTTCTCACTTCTAACATCTTACCTCTAACTTCTAACAGCTAAAAGCACCTGACGGGAAAGTCAGGTGCGTTGCTGTTTATCTTACATCTCCGCAAGTTTAGCAAAACTAGCTTTCAGCGCAGGGTATATCTCCCTGTATAGCTGATAGTATTTTTCATACTCCGCAATGTTTTCCTCGTTTGGCTGCTGGATCTTGTCAGTCTTTATAACCGCATTGCAAGCCTCCGGAACGCTCGAGTATATGCCTGCGCCCACCGCCGCAAGAAGCGCAACACCCAAAGCAGGACCTTGCTTTGAAGTCACCGTCTTTACAGGGCAGCAGTAAAGGTCAGCCAGCATAGAGCGCCACAAAGCCGAAGTTCCGCCTCCGCCGCAAGCCATCATGTCTGATACCTTTATGTCCATCTCTCTGAATACTTCCACGCAGTCGCGAAGTGAGTACGAAACACCCTCAAGCACCGCGCGAAGCATCTCTTTCTTCGTGTGCATGGCAGATAAACCGAAGAATACACCCCTCGCATCAGGGTCAAGATGGGGCGTCCGCTCTCCCATAAGATACGGCAGATAAAGCAGCCTGTTCGAGCCGACTTCCACAGTCGCAGCCTCTTTGTCCATCAGATAGTATTCATCAACACCCATGTATCTCGCAGTCTCTTTCTCACTCGCGCAGAAATTGTCCCTGAACCATTTCAGAGAAAGCCCTGCACCCTGCGTAACACCCATAACGTGCCAGCTTCCGGGTACAGCAGCGCAGCAGGTGTGTACCCTGCCTTTGGGATCAATAGAGATCGAGCTCGTGTGAGCAAATACCACGCCCGAAGTGCCTATAGTAGTGAATGCCTTGCCGTCCTCAACAACACCCGTGCCAACAGCCGCGGCAGCGTTGTCTCCGGCACCGCCAACTACAATAGTGCCCTCTGCCAGACCCGTAACTTCAGCCATTTTTGCAGATACTGTTCCCGTTACCTCGCATGATTCGTAAACCTTAGCAAGCAAAGATTTGTCAATACCCAAAGCCGAGCATACCTCGCCGCTCCAGCAGCGGTTGGGTACGTCCAGCAGCTGCATACCCGAAGCATCGGAAACCTCGGTGGCAAATTCGCCCGTAAGTACGTATCTCAGGTAATCTTTCGGCAAAAGTATGTGACAGCATTTTTCGTAGATCTCGGGCTCGTTGTCGCGTACCCACAGAATCTTCGCAGCCGTCCAGCCCGTCAAAGCAGGGTTCGCGGTTATCTCAATAAGCTTTTCGCGACCCAGAATATCGTTCATCTTGTCAACTTGTGCCGCCGTCCTCTGGTCGCACCAGATTATCGAGCGGCGAAGCGGCTCACCGTTTTTGTCAAGCATAACAAGCCCGTGCATCTGCCCCGAAATGCCAATGCCCTTCACATCGTGCTTGTCAACACCGCTTTGAGACATAACAGCCTTTATCGTGTTTATCATCGCGTTCGCCCAATCAGTGGGGTCTTGTTCCGCGTAACCGTTTTTGGGCTGATACATCGGGTATTCAATAGTGTTTGACGCTATCACAGCGCCGCCTTGGTCAAACAGCACCGTCTTCGTGCCGCTCGTACCGCAGTCAACACCTATCAGATAAGACATAAGATCATCTCCTTATTATATAATATTTGCGCTTACGCGCAGCGCAGGAGCGCACACGTTGACCGCCTAGAGTAGGTCAAGTGTGTGCTGCCCAACTTTGTGCGTATCTGAATTGTATTTTTTCAGGGAGTGCGTTTACCGCAAAACTTTTAACCCATGTCAAGAAACTAAAAGTTTTCGCTATTAGAGGTTAGAGGTGAGATGTTAGAACCGCTCTTTACAACTCTCACGGCAACTCCTCATGCCTGCCGTTTACCTAGAAGCAAGAAGCAAGAAACGTGCTAAGCAACTACACCGCGCCGCCGTGCCTTTGCACGCTCCGTTCTCTCACTCTCACGAGACCACACAGCCCCACCGCAGAGCCGCCCCCTCACATTGCTGGAAGAATATTCAGCTATCAGAGGTTAGAAGTGAGATGTTAGAAGTTAGAACCGCTTTTTGCTCCTCTCGCTACAGCTTTTCATGCCTGCCGTTTACCTAGAAGCAAGAAGCAAGAAGCAAGACCGTGCCGCGCAACCTCCACTCACCCTAACTAAAAGCCTCTTACCCCCTCACGCCGCTGGAAGAATATACTTCCAGCTATCCGTAGGAGAGTATCAAGGACACAAAGTTAAAACCCAAAGATCAGAAAAGCTTCTCCACACCTCGCGCAAAGCCGCTGTTTTAGCCATTTACAATCAGAAACAAGAGGCAAGATGAACGTTTTGAAAAGTTTTCACAAAACATAAAATGCATTTTCTTGCCTCTTGCCTCTCGTTATCTTGCCTCTAACAGCTTACAGCGAGAACATCACATTGTTTATAATGCTCTCCAGCATCTCCTGTCTGCCGCTCGTCAGTGAGTCAGTAACCTCGCCCTTTTCAAGCGCGTACTTCTCAAGATCTGCCATTGTTACCTTGCCGTCAATAATGTCCTTGCCAATGCCGGTAGTCCACGAAGCATACCTGTCAGCAACAAACTTGTCAAGTCTGCCGTCCTCGATAAGCTTAACAGCTATCCTCAGACCGAGCGCGAACGTGTCCATACCTGCGATGTAGCTCAGGAAAATGTCCTCAGGCGTGAACGAGCCTCTGCGTGCCTTGGAGTCAAAGTTCAGACCGCCGTTTGTAAAGCCGCCTGCCTTCAGTACCTCGTACATGCACATAGCCGCATCGTAGATGTTGGTCGGGAACTGGTCGGTGTCCCAGCCGAGAAGCGTGTCGCCCTGGTTGGCATCTATCGAGCCGAATACACCGTTTATTCTCGCAACTCTCAGCTCGTGCTGGAAAGTGTGCTGCGCAAGCGTCGCGTGATTAGCCTCTATGTTCATCTTGAAATCCTTGTCAAGACCGTATTTTCTCAAAAAGCCTATAACGGTAGCGGTGTCAAAGTCGTACTGATGCTTTGTAGGTTCCTTCGGCTTAGGCTCAATGTAGAAGTCACCCTTGTAGCCTATCGAGCGCGCGTAATCAACAGTCATCTTCATAAGGCGCGCCATGTTGTCAAGCTCCAGACCCATGTCAGTGTTGAGCAGAGTCTCATAACCCTCTCTGCCGCCCCAGAAAACATAGCCCATGCCGCCTAGTTTTACCGTAGCTTCAACAGCTTTCTTTATCTGCGCCGCAGTGTAAGCAAATACATCAGCCGAAGGCGATGTGCCTGCACCGTGCATATATCTCGGGTGATCAAAGCACTTAGCAGTGCCCCACAGCAGCTTCTTTGAAGGATCAGCCTTCATCTTCTGCGCAATGTAGTCAACTACCTTTTCAAACTTCTCGTTGGTCTCCGCCAGTGTGCCGTATTCCGGCGAAAGATCGCGGTCGTGGAAGCAGAAGTAGTCGATAGAAAGTTTGTCCATTATCTCAAAAGCGGCATCGACCTTAGCCATAGCCCTCTTTTCGGGGTCGCTCTCGCCCCATGATTTGTCAGCCGTGCCAACGCCGAACATATCAGTGCCGTCACCGCCCATAGTGTGCCACCACGAAAGAGCAAATTTCAGGTGCTCTCTCATAGGCTTTCCTGCTATGACCTCGTCGGGGTCATAGTATTTGAACGCCAGTGGGTTTGTGCTGTTTTTTCCCTCGTAAGGGATCTTGCCGATGTTTTCAAAGAACTGTGGCATAGTCTTTACCTCCAAAATGTGTGTTTTTTAATGTTTTAAACGTATGCGAACGCTATCGCAAAAACGTTTACATTTGAATTATACTACATTAAAAGCCGCTTGTCAATCGCAATATATTAAATTTTTTATTTTCCGCCGCAAACACTTGCAAACGCGCTTTTGATATGCTATAATATATAGCAGAGGGGTGAGTGTAAAATGGGATTTCCCGAAGAACTTAAAAATTTCAGAAAAAAAGCAAAGCTCAGCCAGATGGCGCTTGCTGATGCGGTAGGAGTATCGTTCACTACCATAAACAGGTGGGAAACGGGCAAAGTAGAGCCTAATTTCAAAACTCTGAAAATGCTCAACGACTACTGTCAGAGCATCGGCGTAGATCATGTTTTTCATAAGACATACAAGCCGGGCAAATAGCTTTAAAAAACGTATGGCGGCGCTTGTTTGCCGCCTTTACTTTTTCTGAAAGGAAGAAATTTATGAGAGCGATAATAACAGTAATAGGAAAAGACACGATAGGCATACTTGCGAAAGTTTCGTCAAAGTGTGCCGAATATAACGCAAACGTCATCGAAGTAACGCAGTCCATCATGCAGGATCTGTTTTGCATGATAATGCTTGTAGACATATCGAAGCTCAGCGCCGATTTTGCCAAGCTCAGCGATGCCATGCAGCAGCTCGGCGAGCAGCAGGGCTTGAAGATCCACACCATGCACGAAGATATTTTCAACTGTATGCACCATATCTAGAGGCAAGATAACTAGAGGCAAGAGGCAAGATGTTTGGTTTTGAACAGACTGCACGAAACTATAAAAAGCAATTTCTTGCCTCTTGCTTCTGAATCTCTTGCTTCTAGTAGCTGATGCAAGAAGCGATAAAGGCAGCGTTCGCGTGTTGTTTTAATGTTTCGTGTATTGTTCGCGCTTACGCGCAGCCTGCGGAGCCGTTCAACGCCCCACAGTACGCAAAAGTTTCAAACCCTGTCAAGAACGGAAAAGTTTTCGGTCAAGCCTTTTTCAAAAGGCTTGCGGGGCGTGGGGCAGAGCCCCACAAACACAGCGTGCGCTCCGAAAAAGGTGAATTGTGAAATAGTCCGGTGGACTATTTCACAATGAGGACAGCGGTCGCTAGCGACCGCGAGAAGAATTATTTCGCTTTTGGTTTTTGGGGCGAAATAATTCTTCGGGCGCTCCCTTTGGGAACGCTAATCCCATGCAAGAGAGGGATTTTCCTTTGAGAAACCATATCTCTCTTGCCTGCGCGCGCTTGCGTGCGCAATTGCTTTGTTATAGGTTTGTGCTGCTTCCCAATAGCTGCAAATTTCCTGAAACCTTACCACCACTCAATTTCCACGCCACCCCTCACGCTGATGGAAGAATATTCTGCCAGCCGTTTCTCTGTAGGGCGGATAGTGGGAGGGTTATTCTATAAATTTGTTTTATATGATTTTTCAAATTGTTTGGCGTTCCATTATGGAACGCGGTAAAAGAGATAAGGTCTTCTCAAAGGAGAGGCTCAGCTATTAGAAGCAAGATAACTAGAGGCAAGAAGCAAGAAAATGCTTTCTATAGTTTTGTGCAAACTTTTCAAAATGCTCATCTTGTCTCTTGCCTCTATCTGAACCGCAGAAATAGCAAGCACGCGCAAAAGCCGCAAAAACGTTTCTAACCTCTAACTTCTCACTTCTAGCCTCTAGCAGCGAAAACTTTTATTTCCTTGACAAGACTTAAAACTTCAGATAAATAAAATTCCCGTTAGGAGCTGATTTTTTTGATCAACGCATATGACATCTTAGAAACCATTCGCATGATCGACGACGAGTGCCTCGATATCCGCACCATAACCATGGGTATCTCACTGCTCGACTGCATCGACAGCGACATAAACACCGCCTGCAAAAAGGTCTACGACAAAATAACTGCCAAAGCCGCTCACCTCGTCGAGGTCGGCGAGGGCATTGAAAAAGAGCTCGGCATACCTATTATAAATAAGCGTATTTCAGTTACGCCTATCGCCATAGTCTCTGCCGCCTGCAAATGCTCCCCCGTGCCGTTCGCAAAGGCTATGGACGAAGCAGCCAAAGCGGTCGGCGTAAACCTCATCGGCGGCTATTCCGCGCTCGTGCAGAAAGGTTTCTCCGCAGGCGATATCGAGCTGATAAACTCTATCCCCGAAGCATTAGCCTGCACCGAAAGAGTATGCTCTTCCGTCAACGTCGGTTCTACCAAAACGGGCATAAACTTAGATGCCTGCAAGCTTATGGGCGGCATAATCCGTCAGTGCGCCGAAAAAACCATCGATAAAGCCTGCTTCGGCGCTGCAAAACTAGTAGTTTTCTGTAACGCGGTCGAGGATAACCCCTTCATGGCAGGCGCTTTCCACGGCATAGGCGAACCCGACTGCATGATAAACGTCGGCGTTTCGGGTCCCGGCGTAGTTCGTGCCTCTCTGGCAAAATACCCCGATGCCAACATCACCGAAATTGCAGATATTATAAAGAAAACTTCATATAAAATAACCCGCGTAGGACAGCTTGTAGGTCAGCTTGCATCAAAGCGCCTCGGCGTGCCTTTCGGTATCGTTGACCTCTCGCTTGCCCCTACCCCTGCCGTTGGCGACAGCGTTGCGCATATCCTCGAAGAAATAGGCTTGGAGCAGTGCGGCGCGTGCGGTACTACTGCAACACTTGCCATGCTCAACGATGCCGTCAAAAAAGGCGGCGTAATGGCTTGTTCAAAAATAGGCGGTCTTTCGGGCGCTTTTATACCCGTCTCCGAAGATGCCGGCATGATAGACGCCGCAAAAAGCGGTACTCTCTGTATCGAAAAGCTGGAGGCTATGACAGCCGTCTGCTCGGTGGGTCTTGATATGATAGTAGTCCCCGGCGATACCACCGCAGATGTGCTTGCAGCAATTATCGCCGACGAGGCAGCCATAGGCATGGTCAACTCAAAAACTACCGCGGTAAGAATTATCCCTGCCATAGGCAAACAGGTCGGCGAGGAGCTCGACTGGGGCGGTCTGTTCGGTCGCGGCCCCGTAATGCCCGTGAAAACATCATCGCCTTCAAAATTTATCAGCCGCGGCGGTCAGATACCTGCCCCCATGCAGTCGCTGAAGAATTGAGGCGATAAATTTGCACGATATTTCAGTATATTTTCTCTGCTTTATGGTCTATAGCTTCATAGGCTGGATCTACGAAGTTTCGCTCTACCTCGTCCGCGATAAAGTCTTTGTCAACCGAGGATTTCTCAACGGCCCGTACCTGCCTATATACGGCTGCGGCGCAATGGCAGTCGTGCTGATGTTCGGCGATATGGGCGATTTAAAAAGCATACCTGCATTATTTTTCTCGTCCGTCATGGTCTCTTGTATACTGGAGTACCTCACTTCCTACATAATGGAAAAGCTGTTCCATGCGCGCTGGTGGGATTACTCCGATAACCGCTTCAACCTCAACGGGCGGATATGCCTGTCCGCCGCCATAGTTTTCGGCGTATTATCGGTGCTTTTGATAAAATTTATACACCCCTTTGTTTCGGGTATGTTTTACAAGATACCCGAAGCAGCTGCCGAGATAGCCGCCGCGTTCGTTGTGGGATTTTTCGTGACCGACCTAACGCTTACCGTTGTCGCTATCACAGGACTTCAGAAAAGGCTCGAAGAAGCACGGGCTCGGCTGGAGCAGGAATGGCAGGAAAATATCGAAGCCGCAAAAGAGCGCCGCGCAGCCCTTGTGGAGCGCCTCAGTGCGCAGCATAAACGCCTTATAAAAGCCTTCCCGCAGTTGAAAACGGAAAAGCAAAACGACATTCTCACCGAGATCCGCGAAGCTATAAAAGAACGTTCGCATAAGAAATAAATCGAAATTTGTCTGCTGTGCCTGTTTTTCTTTTGGGGAAAACCTTTCTGAAGAAAGGTTATTCCCCATACCCCTTTCCAAAGACTTTTATATTGTTTTTTGCGAGGGGTAATTCAGTTAAAAAAGATACAGAAAAAGTCAAGCTTATGCTTTATTCCCGACAATAATTACCCCTCGCAAAAAATATGGAAGTTTTAGTGAGGGGGCTTGGGGGAAGACCCTTTTCCAAAAGGGTCTCCCCCAATAGCAAGGTAGGTATAGCAGACAAAATTCTGATTTTTCTTCGCAAAATTTTATGCAAATAGCCGATTGTTCTTTTCGCCCGGATATGTTATCATTATATTGTAAATGTGATTTACACGCTTGTTCTTATATATTATATTTTTTGGAGGAATACACATGAAAAAACTACTTGCACTTCTGGCATCTCTCGCAGTATGCTGTACCATGTTCGCAGCGTGCAGCGACGAAGACACAAGCTCAACGCCCGACAGCTCATCAACTGCCGACAGCTCCACTGCCGATACCTCTTCCGAGGCTGATACTTCTTCAGAAGCCGACAGTTCCGAAGCAGATAGTTCTACAGCAGACACATCTTCGGAAACCGACAACAAGGCACCCGATAGTTCCGCTCCCGACAGTTCATCAGCCCCCGACAGCTCCGAGCCTGACACATCTTCCGCTCCCGACAGCTCTCAGCCCGACGACAGTTCCGAAGCCCCTGCCTCTACCACTCCGCTTGACGAAACCGTCGGCGATAAGGCAGAGTTTGACTCCGCCCCGTTTGATATGTTTGACAAAATAACCCACGCCCAACAGTATACGTTGGCAGCCGACCAGACCTTTTCTATGGGAGACTTTTCGTTGACTTATTCTTATGTAGAGATCGTTGACGGCGATAACGCCTATGCCGAAGAGACCGACGATTTCATGGGCGAAATAAGCACTCTGGCTCATATGCGCAAAGACGGCAAGTCCTACACCATTGACCACGACTTAAAAGTGTATTTTGAGGACCCCGAGCCTGCCACAGTCGAAGAAGTCATCTACGATACCGATTTTGCAGGTCTTGCAGAAATGCTCAGCGAGGGCAACGACCCTAAAAAGACAGAAGTTAATAACGTCACCGTTGACGGCAAAGAGTATACAAGATATGCGTTTGTGGTCGAAGATATACCGCTCTATATGTATGCAAGCGACGGCAAACCCGTAATGCTTGCAGCAGAAGAAGACGGCACAACAATAACCGTAACATTCACCAGAATCGAAGATACCGCCGATAAGCAGTATTTCAAGATACCCGATGGCTTTGCGCAAACCACCGCCGCCGAGTATTATGATGATGTAGATCAGTAACAAACGGTGAATACTATGAAACTTTCCAAAGCATATGCCGCAGCCCTCGCCTGCCTGTGTTTTCTTGCAGGCTGTTCTTCACAAGGCAGCAGCGAGAGCAGTATAACAGAAACTACCCCTACTACCGGGGCGACCACCACATCTCAGACTACAACTGTCACAACTACCCCACCTACCCAAACTACCACCACTATAACTACTGCCGAAGCCCCCAAGCCCACCGCCCCACTGTGCGAAACAGTCGGCGAAAAGCTTGATAAAGATACCGCGCCGCTGGAGCTTTTGAGTACAGTATTGCAGAAAGATCGCTATACTATAGATATCCTGCTTAACTACGAGGCCGACGGCGAGACCTACCAGATGCCCATGATAGCCGTAAAAGACGGCGATAACGCCTATGCGGAAATGAACGTAGCAGGGCTGCTCGGCGTGAAAATGGTGCGTACTCAGGGCAAAAACTACGAGCTCGACGATGAGCATAAACTTTACTATCAGGAGGATATGTATACCACCGCCGATGAAGTCGCCATGCTCTCCGATGTAGAAGAATATATCGGCAAAGTAAGCGATCTTTCGGCAGTTACAGATGTTTTTGCTGTATCTTTAGAAGATACGGATTATACCCGTTATACATTCCCCGATAATACCTATCTCTATATGGCAGAAGGCACACCCTGCTTTATAGCTGTGTATGACGAAGACAGCGAAAAAGTAATGCGCATTGATGTAAACGAGCTTTCTGAAAATGCCGATGAAACGTATTTTATATTGCCCGAGGACTTCACACTAGTTACAAAAGAGGAGTACGAAAAACAGGTGCTCGGCACATAATTGTTAGTAAATTATACTAAACATAGGTCAATAACACTTATATTTTTCGTCAGATACATCGTTGAAATATTCAGCGAAATGTGTTATTATATTATATGGTAAGAAAGGCATACGGCTTTTCTGTATATTATGGAGGTAAATAAACATGAAAAAGATACTCGCATTACTTGCCGCAATGGCGCTGAGCTGTTCAATGCTCGCTTCCTGCGGCGATGAAGACAGCTCCACAAAGGATACTGATTCTTCGACCGCTTCTGTTGCAGATACCACTTCCGCAGCAGATGATACTTCTTCCGAGGCAGATGCTTCTTCCGAAGACGATACTTCTTCCAAGGCTGATGAGCCCGCAAACAACGGTGGCAGCGTTGCCGCTAAGCTTTCCGCAGATGCCAAGATCGAGAACATCACCGAAAAGCAGACCGAAGACAAACTGTTTGAAAAGCTTGTTAATGAAATAACCACAAACAAGACCTGCACAATGGACTATGAACTTTCTCAGGAAGGCATGAACATGATAGCGGTAATATCCATGGATGCAGATAACGTCTATATGGATATGGATGTACTCGGCATGAAGATGACCGCGTTCATAAGCCCCGACGGCAGCTATTATATCGACAAGGAAACCAAGAAGTATTATAAAGCTCCTGCCGGCGAGGAAGCCGACACCGAAGAGCTCGGTCTGTCTCTTGTAGATGAAATGAGCAGCCTTGAGGGTATGGAGTATGTTTCCACCGCCGACTGTGAAATAGACGGCAAAGCATATGTGCTTGAAACATGGAAGAATACCGAGCTGGGCACAGAAATGCAGTATGTGTTTGACGGTGAGGACGTAGTGCTTGTAAAGCAAGAAGACGTGCAGATGCCGTTCCTGCTCTCCGCAAAGGCAGATGAATCGCTGTTTACACTTGACGGTCTGACCGAGATGACCGATGAAGAGTTTGCCGCATATCAGGAAGCTCTCATGGGCAGTATGGGCGGCGCCCTCGGCGAAGACGCTACCGATGGCGAAGACAGCACAGACGATGATACTGCCGGTGATCTCCATGCAGGTGCCGCAACCACCTGATATAGCAAACGACCTGATATTAAAAGCCTCTCTCGGGAGGCTTTTTTCTATTAGAGGCCAGAAGTGTGAGAAGTTAGATGTTAGAAACGATTTTCAAACGTTTGCGCGAAACTGTCATTCCTGCGGTCTACCCAGAAGCAAGAAGTTGTAACTTCTGCTTTTGTGCGTAATAATGTTGCTGCTTTCGCAGCGCAGGAGCGCACCACCGCCCAACACTCCAGCCTCTCACCACAGCCGTGCTCTCCCAAAAAATTTTCTCTAGCTTTTTGTGAACTGGAAGTATATTCAGCCGCTAGAGGCTAGAAGTGAGAAGTTAGATGTTAGAAACGATTTTCAAACGTTTGCGCGAAACTGTCATTCCTGCGGCTACCCAGAAGCAAGAAGCAAGAAGTTGTAACTTCTGCTTTTGTGTGTAATAATGTTGCTGCTTCCGCAGCGCAGGAGCGTACCACCGCCCAACACTCCAGCCTCTCACCACAGCCGTGCTCTCCCAAAAAATTTTCTCTAGCTTTTTGTGAACTGGAAGTATATTCTGCCAGCTATCTCTCTGACGGGGCGGTTTGTGGGTCGGGTATATTATAATTTCTCTAAAATCGTATAATCCGCAGTACGGACAAATCCGAATTTCTTGCCCTATTAGAAGCTAGAGGTAAGATGTTAGAAGTTAGAAACATTCTTCCCGACCTAGCACAAAATCACCGTTCCTGCGGTCTACCCAGAAGCAAGAAGCAAGATACGCGCTCAACAACTACAGCTGACCGCCACACTTTCCCACGTCCACTCGCCCACATAATTGTACGTTTCCCCTCTCACACAGCTGGAAGAATATGCTGTCAGCCATTTTTCTTTTTGACTGTTTTGTGGAACGGGATATATTTTACTCCCGGAAAAATCGTATAATCCGCAGAATTTCTTGCTTCTTGCTTCTCGTTATCTTGCCTCTAACAGCGAACGGCTCTGCTCAAATAAGCAGAACCGTTCTTACTTTAACCGCTGTTTGCGGCTTTTTTATTTAAGTACATCGCTTAAACTAAGCAAAGCATCAGCCTTTTCATCTGACATCACGCGGAAATTCTCTATAAGTCGGCGTTCTTTTTCGTTAAGATAGGTACACTGCGTATCATCGTTAAAAACTTCTGCCAAAGAAGAACCGAGAGCCGAAACCAGCCTGTTCAGCGTTTCAATGGTCGGCTGGCGCGTGCCGTTTTCAATACCCTTTATGTGATGCCCCGATATGCCGGTTATCTGCGTAAGGCGATACATCGACATTCCCTTGTCTTCTCTCAGTTTTTTCAGCTTCTTTCCAACTTCCATAACTTTCTGCCCCTCAATGCGTACTTTACTTTATTATATACATTTTCGGGCAATAAAATAATGTCCGTTCGGGCTTGAAAATATGGATTTTTAGGTGTATAATATATATCACTATAAGTAAATAGGAGATATATATGAACACATGCACCGTAAGCTTTTTCGGTCACAGGGTAATATATCAGTCAGAAGATATTGAAAAGCGGCTTGAAATTCTTATTGAAAGCCTTGTAAAAAGCAATGAATATGTAGAGTTTCTTGTCGGGCGTGACGGAGATTTTGACATACTTGTTTCATCTGTTATCTGCCGAATAACCAAGAGGCTAAGCTATGGAAACACCGCTCATGTACTTGTTCTTCCGTATATGAAAGCTGAATACATAAACAACAAGGAAGATTTTCTGAAATACTATGACGAAGTAGAAATATGCGAAAGATCATACTATTCACATTATAAATCAGCAATTCAGATACGCAACAGATATATGGTTGCCGACCTTGTTGTTTGTTATGTGGGACGCCAAAAAGGCGGTGCATACAGCACAATGGCATATGCTGTCAGGCGGGGCAAAACGGTTATAAATATTGCTGATGAACTTTTCACAAACAAATCTATAAAATAAAATTCGATTCGACACCCTATATGAGGAGAAAAGCCGGCAGAATATACTTCCAGCTGCGTTAGGGGAAGTGGAGGAAATGGAGGAGTGAGCACGGCTGTGGCGAGAGTCTGGGAGCATGGGGCGGTGGTGCGCTCCTGCGCTGCGGAAGCAGCAACATTATTACACACAAAAGCAGAAGTTACAACTTCTTGCTTCTGGGTAGACCGCAGGAATGGTTATTTTGTGCTAGGTCGGGAAGAATGTTTCTAACTTCTAACATCGTACCTCTAGCTTCTAATAGGGCAAGAAGTTTGGATTTGTTCGTACTGCGGATTATACGATTTTTCCGGGAGTAAAATATATCCCGTTCCACAAAGCAGTCAAACAGTCAAAAAGAAAAATGGCTGACAGCATATTCTTCCAGCTGCGTGAGAGGGGAAAGTTCAATTATGTGGACGATGGGACATGGAAAAGTATGGCGGTCAGCTGTGGTTGTTGAGCGCGTTTCTTGCTTCTTGCTTCTACGGTAAACCGCAAAAATGAAAAGCACGCGCCAGAACCGCAAAACCGTTTCTAACCTCTAACCTCTCACTTCTAACCTCTAGCAGCGGCGCGCACGTTGTATTTTGTGGGGCTCTGCCAGCGGTCGCTTGCGAACGCTACACCCCACAAGCCTTGGCAGTTGCGCAGCAACTGTAAAAAAGAGCTTGACCGTAAACTTTCCCGTTCACTCCTCCCCCCACGGTTTCGCGATTCGCACCTTGTATTCTAAATACCCCTCTCCGCGAACCTCCTGCGCATCGCACTCCACGCCGGCAAGACGCATCGTTTCAAGCGCGCGGTTCACAGTGTTTATAAACAGCTTCACGTCTTTCAAAACCGCCGAGCGCCGCCGTACACTCTCCTCGCGCCGCACTTTTGCCAGGTATGCCTCTATAACTCGCTCCGTCTTTTCAACATTCAGTCCGCCCGATTCTATCTTTTGCAGCATAAAAAGCCTCTGCTCGTCGTTGTCAAGCTTCAGCAGCGCACGCGCGTGCCGCTCCGTCAAACCCAGCCTCTGTACCTCTCTCCTGCATTCGTCCGAGAGCTTCAAAAGCCGCAGCTTGTTCGCCACCGTCGACTGCGCCACACCCAAACGCAGCGCGATCTTGTCCTGCGTGCAGCCAAATTCCTTTATAAGCCTGCCTATAGCCTCAGCCTGCTCAAAATAGTCAAGATCCTGCCTCTGCAAATTCTCAACAATCGCCATCACAGCCGAGTTCTCGTTTCCCATTTCAACAATAATGCACGGCACCACCCTCAGCCCCGCCATCTTCGCCGCCCTCAGCCTGCGTTCGCCCGAGATAAGTTCGTAGCCCTCGCCCTGCCTGCGCACCGTAAGCGGCTGTAAAATGCCGTCCTGCGCAATGCTTTTGGCAAGGCTCACCAGCCCCTCGCGAGCAAAATTGCGCCGCGGCTGACTTTGGTTTGGCATAATGCGGCAAACTTCCAGTTCCACCACCGCAGCCACCTGTTTTTCTTTTGGTTTTGGCATAAGTCCGTTCATAATTATTTCTCCTTTGCTTTTGTTGCATGATTTTATCTATCTGAATATATATTAACATAATTGTATCAATTTTTCTATATTTTTTTGAAAAAACTTTTCGACAGTCCTCACCTCCCACCTTTATAAAGCGCGATGCTCCGCGCTCCCCACCGAAAGTTCTCCCAAAAACGCAGTAAATTGCCGTCCCCATTACGGACAATCTGTCACCCTTTGCGAAAAGTTTTTCATACCACAAAAAGAGAACGCCCCAGCACGCTCCATTTTCTGTCCGTTATTATGTACTCTCACGCGCCGTTCCAGCCGCCGCAAATTTTCCTGCCGTTTCTCCTCAAACTGCGCGCTTTCCCCCACGCCGCGACCGTCCACCCTCCGTAAAATTCCTGCCGCGCATCACCGCCATACCCCCTCCACCTAAAAACGCCGCCTACAGTGCCACACTGCCACAGTGCCACAGTACGGATAACCACCCTTTGCGAAAAATTCTCGCTTTGCCTGCAAAATGTTCAGAGATGTTTGTTGATTCTGCGCATTGACAATTGCCATATATTATGCTATTATAATGTTACGACACACGTTGTGCATTGCACGTAAATCTGATCACGGTACGCAGTGCAGCACAACGGTGTTTTTTTTTGAAAGGAAGAATTTTAATGCCAAGAAATCAGTTCCAAAGAATAGTTTTTGCCCTGCTAACCGTCATCGTAACGGTCCACGCATATGTGTTTTACAGCCTCTATGTCGTCAACGGCAGCGTGCTTATGCAGCTTACAGGCGAGGGCAGCGTGCTGAAAGCCGTAGAACATCAGGGCGGCGTTTATATGTTCGGCAATATGCTGCCAATATGGGCAGTAGTAATTGTTAAATTTTGTTTCGCTTTTGCGCTGGAATGTTCCGTCGGCAGTCCGCTGTCTTTCAGACTCGTGCGAAGAATGTTCGACCCCCGAAAGACCCACCCCATGATCTTTGAAACGGTGATCATCTGTTCTACAGTGCTCATCATGTGCCCCTGCATGAGCCTTATCGCCGCCGCAATATACTACCCGTATTATGCAAGTTTCAACATCTTCACCCTGCTTGCCGACTGGCTTAAACTCATCTGCTATAACTTCCCGTTCGCTTTCTTTTCGCAGATATTCTTTATACAGCCGCTCGTGCGGTTCGTTTTCGGCAAGATATTCAAGCGCGATATCGCCGCACATAAGCAAGCTCCGCCGCAGGACGAGCAGGACGTAATAGCAGATATATTGCATAGAATGGACGAATTGCAGGAGGATATCGCCCACGAACGCCGCCAGCGCAAAAAGCTTGCCCGGCGCGTAACAAACGACATATAACAAAAAAGGGAACGCTCCACGACGTTCCCTTTTTATTATTGCTATCCAAATATTTGTACTACTTTGCGCTTCTGCGTTTTTCTTTCACCGCATATGACTATTGTACTTTTTTATTTTTTGGAGAATATACTATCGCGCTCTCCTCCCACCTTTATAAAGCGCGACTGTCCGCGCTCCTCTCCTTTCGTTCACCTAAAAACTCGATTGACATAACATCAAAAAAGATATATAATAAAACCATCAGAGAAATTTCTTAAAGAAGCTGTAAGAGCTTCTGATCTCACACACAGTCAGGAGAAAGCCGAATGGAAAACCTGTTTGCACAATGGGACAAAATTCTTGCCTGCCGGGAAGAGGTGCTGCACTACGCCGACGGGCTGTGCAACGCCTTGCATGACGCGGAACGAAATGCCGCCCAACAAGTCATAACAACACAGGGCTATGATCTGGGCATCACCTGCCCTAGCCTTGTGCGCCACATCGTCATCAGCGGACGCGAAAAAGGAAAGATCGTCAAAGACATTCCCCAAGGAAAAACTATCAGATAATTTCTTATGATGCCGAAAACAAGCCGATCGCCTTTCGCTCCGTGAATTCATTCGGGGTGCAGAATGCCTATTTCTTTTTCCCGCTTCAGGGATTTCTCTGGGCGGCAGATATGAATGCAAAAGGCACCCTGCCCTACAGCAGGCTGTACCGTATGAAGTATGATGAGAACGGTCGCATCCTATCTTTCTATATCATTGAAAGAACATTCCTCTCCGGCGAGGAATATACCTACACAGCAGGCAAACCTGCCGAATGTCTTTGCTATGATTATGTTCCCAATAAATGCAATACCGCAAAAAATGTCCCGGCAGGCTATGCAGGATCGCCCATGCGGCTGTCACGCTGTGTCATTCATGCAGATACGATCGATCGCTATGAAAAATCGGGAGAGCAATTTGTGTTTGTCAAGAAATTTCAGAGGCGGAATACCAAAAACTCTGCTCCCCCTGAAATTCAGTTCATCCGACAGCTTGACAGCCTGCTGCAAAATACAGCACTGCCAAATCATTGCGGTGTATACTTTGAGCTGCGTGAGGGGAATGAAGCCATGTATCGGATAGATGTTTCCCTTACACCGACATTTGATGCCGAAGATGATGAATGGGCTTGCACCGTGGAAGCCGTCCTCGGAGAGCTTGTTATCACCAAACGACCGGATATGGAGTGGAAAGACATTCAAGACACAGCCGCCAAACTTATTTGCTCTTACCTCAAAAAGGGCAAGTACCGTGACAAGCTGCTTGCCTGCGGCGGCATAGGCACAGGGTTCGGGGAAGGCGACCTGATCTTACTGCCATAAACCGATATACAGCTCTAAAGTTTTTCATACCACAAAAAAGGGAACGCTCCACGACGTTCCCTTTTTATTATTGCTATCCAAATATTTGTACTACTTTGCACTTCTGCGTTTCTTCCTGTCCGAGCATATCACCGGCGCGAGGAATATCATTCCTGCCGCTGCAAACGCAAGCCTTGCCGCAGTGTCGCCCGTCTTCGGCGGAACTTCCGAGCCGCTGTCAGGTGCAACACCATCGTTTCTTTCCGCAGTCGTAGTATTTTCCGGCGTGGTCGTCACTTCCGGCGTTGTTGTCACTTCGGGAGTAGTTTCCGCAGGCTTTTCCGTGGCAGTCCCTGTCGGCTTTTCGCTCTCTTCCGTAGTCTCCGCAGGCTTCGCCGCGGTCGTTTCCATCGGCTTTTCGCTCTCTGATGTAGTTTCTTCGGGCTCTTCTGGCTGCGCCGTCGTTACATCGGTCTCTTCCTCTTTCGGCGGAGCTTCCGGCTCAGGCTCATTTTCAGCGGCTATAAGCTCGATGTCAATCACCTGTTCGCCGCGCTCTGCTTCTGCCTGCTTGACTGCCGCGGCAGCAAACTGAACGCTCATAACATTACCGTTGTCGGCAAGGTCTTTACCGCTCACTTCAATGATCATTTTTTCTTCGCCGAATCTGCCAGACTTAACAGTGTAATTAAATTCACTCTTTATCGTGTCAACAACATTGCCCTCATCAGCGGTTATAGTTATTTCAACTTTTTCGCCGTCACCAAGCGCAAACATCTCGCTGTTGTCTTTGCCCTTTGCAGTTATATTTCCGCCCGTCGCAACTGTAACAACAACGCTCTTTTCCGCACTCTGCGCGCCGTCGTCCTTAACTGCCGCTATCGCATATGGGCTGAACGACTTGCAAAGTACCAGCAGTCCGTACTGCGTAACAACGCACGGTATCTCTTCAACACCTACAGTCTCGCCCTTGTCGTCCTTTATAAAGTGGAATACCTTGAATGTCACGCCCTTTTTCAGGCTGTCAGCATTATATTCGTCAGGGAATCCCATGCAGACTCTCACGCCCTGACCCGTCTGTATAACCTGCGCCTTGCATACCGTAAGATCAATGTTGAAAGTCTTGCTGTCCAGAAGATTACCCTCTCCGACTTCCTCGGTGATAAGGTCGTTCATTTCATTGGTCTGCTCCTGTGTCGGAGACGATACCACCAGCGCCATGCGGTGTTTCAGCTTTTCCGAGATCTCCTCACCGTTGCTCGTTACCCAGCCCTCTGTCGAAAGATCGCTGTTTTCAATAAGCGTCGGCTGTGCGTATACGTTCCAGAAATACCCCTGCGACCTGTAAGCACACACCGCACACCTGAACGAAGCGCCGTATATAAATTCTATCGGTTCTTTGCCGCTCGTCTTGCCCACAACGCCTTTCAGCTTAAAGTGGTATAACGTGTTGTCGCCTGCCCACGAGCCGTCAGGCTTAAAGTCGAATGAAATGGTGTCAACGCCGTCAAATTCAAAGTTTTCATATGTCGCGTTCAATGTCGCGTGATGCTTGTTTTCAACGCTCATTTCAAGCCCAACGCCCTCGCCCGTCTCAACAAGAATATCATCAAACGTTATCTCAACGTGATAAGGTTTGCCGGCCGCCGCATCAAGCCAGCCGTCAACTCTCGGGCTGCTCTTTCTCGGGTATGGCGGAGCCTTGTAAGTGCCGCTCACATTGTGCAGCATACCCGTTATCGCCACCATCTGATACGGGTCTCCGCTAAAATATGAATCAGGTATAACAACACCGCTTATTTCGATCGTAGACGGCACGACCTGAGTTATTCCGAATTCAACGTATTCAACGTGCGGCATAAGCATAACAAGCTGCGTGTCGCTGTCTTTCATGCCGCCGTCGCTGTAAAGCTCGGGCATTATGTAGTACCAGCTTGTGTACGAAAATTCATCTGTTTCTTCGTCTCTGCTGTAAAAACGGCATACCATGTAATATCCCTGCTCTGCCGCCTTTGCATAGCCCATTCCTCTGAAACTTATGCGGTATTCGCCCGACTTCTCACCCTCCAGCTCAGCATCAGAGTTGTAAGTCACGACCAGACCGCTGTCATATTCGGTGGTAGTCGTGTTGAAGTCCTCAACATCAAGCATCGGATATTCAAACTCAAATTCCGCCTCCGACATAATACCGCTCGGCGAGTGATGCTGACTCATCTTAATGTCGCTCACCAGCAGATATTCATGGCTCTCATATCCGTCAACGCCGTCAGTAGATGCCGCCTTTTTGTTTATCGGGTCGTCCATCGTCGCGTCAACGCCGTACCACTCACCGCCTATCTGAACGTTGTTCCACATATGCAGCTCTGACACATCACCCGTGTGCCTGTAAACGCCGTTCACCAGAACGCACGGTATGCCCAGCTCGTCCAGTATGTCTTTCATCGCGCGCGAGTAACCCTCGCATACCGCCTCGCCTCTTACCAGTGAGCCGTAAGACGTGCGTATCAGCGCTATATTTTCTTCTTTGCATACGTCTTCCAACCTGTAAGAAGTGTGCTTTGTTATGTAGTCATGAACAAACTCGACTTTCTTAGCCTCCGCATTTTCGTCAGCGGAAACCGTCAGAGCATTAGCCCTCGCCACTACATCAGATACCACCGCATCGTATTCTTTTATAGCCTTGTTTACGTCATCAGCGCTTTCAAATCCTTCGGTGTAGTATGTGTCGTAGCGACCCTTGCCAAGGTATATGCGGTATCCATTCGCAGAGGAAGTAGCCCTTATAGAAAGCGCCGAAAAATCTACATAAAATACATCAGCGTGATCAGCGTAAAATGCATCTCTCGCCGCCCCGAAATCTTTCAGCAGCAAGACAGGTTCTTTATTTCCTGCCAGATATTCTTTCGCCTCAGCCTGAGTTATGTAAGGCGTGTCGCCTGCCGTCAGATCCAGGTCTCCGTCCGCCTTGAAAATGCCGTCGTCCAGCATCTGCTGCATAGCATCGTAAATTACCTTGCTCTCATCACCCAGCTGAGAATAAAAATACCGCTCAGCGCTATCTTCAGCAGCCTCAGCGGAATGAGCAACTATCCCGCCGAGCGCCGTGCCGTAAAACGCCGAAGATAAAAACATAGCCGCAGCAGCCGTCAGTGAGATAGCCTTCGTAAATAGTTTCATATGATCATCTTGTATGATATAGTTATCCCTAAATCATACTCTCCTTTCATCAAAATGTGGTATAATAGAAATTGGGTACTGTGGACTTTTGATTTGATCCTGTAGCTCGACTACTTTAAGGAGTGTAAAGCCACAATTCTATTCCAAATGTTAATAGCTGGATAAGTCATAGAATTTTCATCTCATGCAAGTTTACGAGGATAGAACAATGTGGCACATCAAACAGTACCAAATCTTTTTGGGGAAGTGATACCATGATCTATGTTGGCATTGATATTGCAAAGGAAACTCACGTTGCGGCAGCGGTGAATACCGATGGAGTTATACTGCTTGAACCTTTTGCATTTCAAAACAACCACGATGGTTTTCAATTGTTGAAAACAAACCTCGACTCTCTTAACAAGAATGACCTCATCATCGGTCTTGAATCCACCGCTCACTATGCGGAAAATGTGATCTTTTTCCTTCATTCACTGGGATACAAGCTTGCTGTTATCAATCCTGTCCAGACCGCCGCTGTGCGGAAAACAGGCATTCGCAAGACCAAGACCGATAAAATCGATTCTCTGCTTATCTGCAAAACCATGGCGTTGAATGCTTTTCGCCTTTACACCGAAAATGATGTAAAAACGCTTCAGCTCAAATCCCTTTGCCGATTTCGCCAGAATCTCAAAAAATCCAAAGCACGCTTGAAAATTCAACTCACTTCGTATGTTGATATGATATTTCCGGAACTCCAATTTTTCTTCAAGTCCGGTCTTCACATCAGAACCTGTTATGAGTTGTTGAAGGTGTATTCTTCACCGGACGACATCGCTGCTTTACACTTAACCAAACTAAGTAATCTTCTCTCCAAAGCCTCTCATGGTCGTTTCGGAAAGCAGGACGCTAAGTCCCTCAAAAGTCTTGCGGCATCGTCCGTTGGTGTGAAGAACACTTACATATCTATTCAAATAACTCAAACGATCGCTCAGATCGAGTTAATTGAAAGCCAGATAAGTGAGCTTGAGCAAATCATCTGCAAAGCTATGGACGAGCTTGATTCGGTGATAATGACTGTGCCGGGTATCGGCAAACTCAACGGTGCCATGATCCTTGGCGAGATCGGCGATATACACCGTTTTTCTCAGCCTTC
>CANQKD010000025.1 GCA_947624375.1 uncultured Clostridia bacterium
GAAAGCCCGAAAATACGGGCTATACCGACATTTAAGAACTTCTAAAGAGATAATCAAAATTCCTATCTAATTTTATTATACAATTGTGATCATGATCGCAAAGCTATTTTGTACTTATCGGCATAGGCAGCAGCCTCGTTTGTGTTTAACTGCTTTAAATATATATCATCTTGCGGACATTTTCCGCTTCCTGCTTTCAGCAATTCATATTCATCATATTCCGAAAGCCCGAGCGACATAAGTATTGTGTCTATATTTTGTCTGTAAGATGGTATCAATCTTTCTTTTACCCATTGTATTGCCAGATCAGGTTCTGCTACAAACATATTTTGTTTGTAAACCATTGCCTGCATGAATATAGGATAAACTTTATACTGCGTATCTTTTCTGATGTATAGTCTGAATTGTTTATTTTTTTCGTTGTATTCTACAATGCCCCAGTCATGCTTATAATATGAATCCTTTATCAGCATATATTTCATAAAAGATCACTCACCTTTTACTCGGTTCTTTCGATAATGTATTTTTCGTTTTTCAACAGCCTGTATCTGTATGCTATCGTATTGGCAACGCTATCCTTAACATATTGTGGGAGAAGCGCGGACATTCCGTAAAAAATTGATTTTCTGAAATCAGCAGGCAATGGTTTTACAATAACGGGTTTTCTTATTCCCTCTACATTCTTGAAGTGATATCCTTTGCCTATACCGTCATTGTATTGTATGTCTTTTGTATAATCAAAATTTCTTATGGCATTTTCGTCAAGCCCATAGGCAGCACAAAAAGACTGTCCGTGATCAAATAATGGAGAAAATCTATAATTCCCGTTTCTCTGCTGCAAAACTTCTATATTGGCTGTATGTCTGTCTCTGTTGCATATAAGGCAGTCAAACACAAACATTGTATCTATATAATCACTAATATACGGAGAAGCAGACCGTAACCTTTGTTCTATGTCTTTTCCTCCGATATTCAGATTATACCATGTCTGCAAACTGCTTTTTGTTTCTCCGCCCTTACGAAAGTCCTCTGAATAACATAACACTGTATTAAAGGTCCTGACTGCGCTGCTGTTTCTTATGTGCAGTCTGATCTTTCCTTCAATTAAGTGATACTTTAAAACATTTATCCCAAGCATATTGCCTAGTCTGTAAGCAATTACTTCAAAGAAAGATTCATAACCGATCGAGCGGCATTTATAGCTGTCAAAATTTGACAGCTTATAATATCGTGTCGGACTTACACTTTGGTCAATAGCTTGATAATAAGAGCCATTGCCTGAACCGGTTACGTTTTTTGTGTCCCAATCCAGTTTTCTCAGGTCAACCGTATTCACAACGACATCACCACTTTTGACAAGAATTAAAACTTTTGCGTACTGTGAAAAGCACACTTGCCCGACTGCTCGCAGGCGGTCAACGTGTGCGCTCCTGCGCCGCGCGTAAGCGCAAAAATAATTCTACTTATTCTCGCTTTCTGTGGGCACGCGCTTTTTTGTACCCTCTACAAAATCAAGCGGCAGGGTACAAAGCACGCCGGTATTGGGCGTTGAAAGGTCGCCGACGGTGCGATAGATGACCTTTCTTGCTATATCCAGCTGGTCGTCTTTTATAATTGAGATGATAGTGTGATTGTTTTCTTCGGTATTCAGCAGCGCTTTTATTGATGCACTGAAAATATTGCTGCCCATTCTTGAAAGCGCTACCGCAAGACCTGTTGATTCTATTATAGTCGCGCCTTTAAGACCTGCCGCAGAAAAGCCTTCGAGCAGTTTATCAAGCACATCGTTTTTGTTCAGTATGAATATCATCAGTTTCATTTTGTCATCTCCAATTATTTCAGCTGAGATAGCCGTCCAGCAGGGATAAAAACTCGGGGCTTATCTCAAATGTGCCGTCGTCGTTCCAACCGCCTGTAGGGGTAAGCGAATATGCAGGTGAGGCGGAGTTCTCTATAACATACACTATAGCGTTTTTCATTTTGTTATACTCTTCGGTAGACATATTAGTGTCTGCGCCGGTATACTGCTTTTTGAAGACAAGGTCGATATTATTCCTTGCATACTCGGTATGGCTGAAGAAAGTGTTTGCGGCTGCTGCGGCTATTTCTCCCGAAAGTTTCATATTTGTGGAATGACCGCCTATGAATTCTTCGTTTGAAATAAGCGCTACCGCGGTATCGCCGTCGACCGAGATCTTATCGTCTTTTTTATACTGTATATAATTATCGGTAGCTTTATCGTACATCTCAAAGTCTTCAAGAAGAGGTATCATAGAGTTGCCCATAAGGTTTATGACCTCTGAAAATGTGCTGTCTGACATGGTCATATACTTATCTATGGTTACACCCAGCATACTGCCTGTCTGTTCTGTCATGGCATTTATGCCCGACTGCTGATATATATCGAGCAGGGTGCTTTCGCCGCACTTGGTATACGGTGAGAGGGGTATTATGACTATTTTCTGTGAGGAAGGCATGAACTTTGCGAAAACTATTGACAGCAGTTTGTTCTGGCTGTTGGCTACGGTATATAGTATGGTAGATGAATCGTCCTCCGAATAGGTGGTCCCGATGTTTTCTTCCGCCTGTGATTCTTCTGCCTGTGCGCCCGGCACAAAGTTTTTTACCGCGAGAAAGCCCACCACGCCGAAGACCGCCAGAAATACGGCAAGAGCCACGGCATATACCAAAGCGACTTTAACGCCCGAATTTTGTTTTTTTGCAGACATATTATTCTCCGTTCCTTTAAATTTTTATCTGTATAAAATAATAAAATATATAAAATTGTCTTTGGGTACTTGAATATTATCTTAAATAGGTGTAAACTATAAGCAGCGGTCTTTACGCAAAGAACATCGGCGCGCTGTCGATAAGGTCTATAACGTGATACTCAACGCCGCACTTTTCGGCATAGTTTACGGTCATGCCGGTGCCGCTGTGTTTATCGCCCATGACGCCAAGCACGAACGACGAATGATCGACCATGAACATATTGCGCATTCTCATACAGTTGACACAGTAGTTTTCAGACACATAGACGACTTTTTCTGCCGCCTCTATAACGGTATTGAAATGCCACAGGTCGAGCCCTTTAAAGTCTTTGCCGAAGCTGCGGTAGGGCATAGCGCATATGATCTTCAGGCCGGGGAAGCGATCTTTCATATCAAGCACCAGCTGCGCTGCCCACAGGTCTACACCGCGCTGCATACCCGTTATAAAGGTATCATATCCTTGCCTTGTCACAAGGTCTGATATATGCATATCCATCACGCTGAGCAGCCGTTTCATAGGTTGGCTTGAAAATTCTATGCCGCCGTATATTTTTTCGGGTCGGTGACCTGTAAAGCAGCAGGTCTTTGATATATCGTTATCCAGCGTTACTATATTTATCAATCCTTACTTATTATCTATACTTATTTATCATCTATATTATAGTAACACATCTGCGCGATTTTTTCAATAGATAATTGATATTTTTTTCATATAAACAAAGGAGAGTAGACAATGGAATATCTTAAAAGGGCATGGGCAGAGATAGATCTTGACTGCCTTGCCGAAAACTACAGAAACTACAAAAATGCCGCAGGCTGCGAGATAATGTGCGTTGTTAAGGCGGATTGCTACGGTCACGGGGACAGGGCGGTAGTGCCGTTTCTGGAAAACGAGCTGGGAGTAACAAAGCTTGCGGTATCCAACATTGAGGAGGCAAAACGCCTGCGCGATATGGGGGCGCACTCCGACATACTGATACTGGGCTACACCCCTCCCGAAAAGGCACAGGAGCTATGCAGCCTTGACATAATCCAGGCGGTGACGGAGATTTCATATGCTGAAAAACTTTCTGAAAATCTGCGCGGCGGAGAAGTAAGGGTACACATAGCTATAGACACGGGCATGACGAGGATAGGCTTGCACGGGGGCGTTGAAGAAACGGCTTCTCAAGCAGCACAGATAGCAAACATAAGCGGCATACGAGCGGAGGGGCTGTTCACGCATTTTGCTGTGGCTGACAGCGACGATGAGGGTGATATTTCATACACCAAAGGACAGATAGGAAAGATAAAGGCGGTGGCTGAAAAGCTTTCGCAAATGGGGGTAGAAATTCCCTGCGTGCATTATCTCAACTCGGCAGGCGGCATTTACCACAACGACGGGGGCTCGGCTTTCGCGCGGCTGGGTATAATACTTTACGGGCTTATGCCGAATTTCTCTCTGCCGGTGCCTATGAAGCTCAGACCTGTGATGTCTTTAAAAGCGACGGTGGCGCAGGTAAAGCAGATAGGCAAAGGTGAATACATAAGCTACGGCAGGACGTTTTGTTCTGAAAGAGAGATGAAGCTGGCGACCGTTACTATCGGCTATGCGGACGGGTACTCGCGTTTGCTTTCAAACAAAGGCGAGGTGCTTATTCACGGCAAGAGGGCTAAGATAGTAGGCAGGGTATGCATGGACCAGCTTATGTGCGATGTTACGGGGATAGACGTAAGCGCGGGCGACACTGTGACGCTTATAGGGCAAGACGGGGAAGAGGTCATCACGGCGGACGAACTGGCTTCTTTATACGGAACTATCGGGTACGAGGTGGTATGCCTTATATCAAAAAGAGTACCGAGAGTTATAATCAGGGGCGGAGAGGTTGTAGATGTTTTACAGACCACTTGAAACGCGCGCGTAAATATGATACAATAATAAGTATAAAATACAGAAAGTGTGGTATACAAATGAGCAATAACACAAACAGTTACGAGAGCCCGTTCTGCACGAGGTATGCAAGCAAAGAGATGCAGTACATATTCTCTGCGAACAAGAAATTTACGACCTGGAGAAAGCTTTGGGTAGCGCTTGCGAGGGCTGAGATGAAGCTTGGCTTGGGCGTCACGCAGGAGCAGGTGGACGAGCTTGAAGCGAACATAGAAAACATTGATTACGAGGTTGCGGCGGCGCGCGAAAAGGAAGTGCGGCACGATGTTATGTCGCACGTTTACGCTTACGGAAAAGTATGCCCGAAAGCTGAGCCTATAATACATCTTGGCGCGACGAGCTGCTACGTTGGCGACAACACGGACGTTATCATTATGCGCGATGCTATGAAAGTCATAAAGCGCAAGCTGATAAAGGTGATAGCTCAGCTGGCTGCCTTTGCGGACAAGTACAAGGCTATGCCCTGCCTTGCGTACACACACTTGCAGCCTGCACAGCTGACTACCGTTGGCAAGAGGGCTACGCTTTGGTGCAACGAGCTTATTATGGATCTTGAAGATCTTGAATACCGCATATCAAAGCTGAAGCTGCTGGGCTCTAAGGGCACGACGGGCACGCAGGCTTCGTTTATGGAGCTTTTCCACGGCGACACAGACAAGGTGAAGAAGCTGGAGGAGCTTATCGCTCAGGAGATGGGTTTTGACGGGGTAGTGCCTGTTTCGGGTCAGACATACTCGCGGAAGATGGACTATCAGGTATGCTCTGTACTGGCAGGGATAGCGCAGTCGGCGAGCAAGTTTTCAAACGACATACGTATTTTGCAGTCGTTCAAGGAGATAGAAGAGCCGTTTGAGAAAAACCAGATAGGCTCATCTGCAATGGCATACAAGCGCAACCCGATGAGGGACGAGCGCATAACATCTTTGGCGAGATACGTTATGTGCGATGTTCTGAACCCTGCATTTACGGCTGCGACACAATGGTTTGAGAGGACGCTCGATGACAGCGCGAACAAGAGGATCGCGGTGGCAGAGGCTTTCCTCGGCGTTGATGCGATACTGAACATTATGCTGAATGTGACCGACCCCGAGAACGGTCTTGTTGTATACGAGAAGATAGTGCGCCGCCGCGTTATGGCAGAGCTGCCGTTCATGGCGACAGAGAACGTTATTATGGACGCTGTTGAAAAGGGCGGAAGCCGTCAGGAGCTGCACGAGAGGATAAGGCAGTACTCGATGCAGGCAGGCGCGAGGGTGAAGCAGGAGGGTCTGGACAACAATCTTGCCGAACTGATAGCCGCTGACCCGATATTCAAGGTGACGAAAGAGGAACTTGACAACATAATGAAGCCGGAGAACTACATTGGCAGGTGTCCTCAGCAGGTGGACGAGTTTATAGCAAACTGCGTGAAGCCTATTCTTGATGCGAACGGGGTATCGGACGACGTGGCGGAGATAAATGTATAAAACAAACTTTTTGGTCTTGTCAAGAAAATAAAAGTTTTCGATCGACCCTTTTTCAAAAGGGTCACGGGGTGTAGCGTTCGCAAGCGAACGCTGGCAGAGCCCCACAAAACACAACGTGCGCTCTGCTGTTAGAGGCTAGATGTGAGAAGCTAGAAGTAAGAATCTGTTTTCAAGGCTTTGAGACAATTTTTCATACCTGCGATTTACAAGAGGCAAGAAGCAAGAAATTGCTTTTATAGCTTTGCGCAGACCTTTCAGAATGCTCATCTAACCTCTTGCCCTATTAGAGGTAAGAAGTTAGAAGTTAGAGGTTAGAAATGGTTTTCTGACGTTTGAGTGGGGCTTGCCCTTTCTGCGGTTTACCGTTAGAAGCAAGAGGCAAGAAAATGGACTTGTCTGTACTGCGGATTATACGATTTTAGAGAAATTATATATACCCACCCACAGACCGCCCAAGAGAGACGGCTGATAGAATATTCTTCCATCGGCGTGAGGGAGTGCGTGAAGTTTTTGGGGAGAAGTGGAGATGTGGAGCGGTGAGCTTTTAGAAGCAAGATAACGAGAAGCAAGAGGCAAGAAATTGCTTTTTACAGTTTTGCACATACTTTTCAAAACGCTCATCTTGCTTCTTGCATCTATCTAAACCGCAGGAGCGGAAAGTTGGCGCAAAGCCTTAAAAAGCGTTTCTAACCTCTAACTTCTCACCTCTAACCTCTAACAGGGCAGAATATTCTTCCATCGGCGTGAGGGAGTGCGTGAAGTTTTTGGGGAGAAGTGGAGAATGTGGAGTGGCGGGCTATTAGAAGCAAGTTAACGAGAAGCAAGAGGCAAGAAATTGCTTTTTATGGTTTAGCGAAATTTTTTCAAAACGCTCTTCTTGCTTCTTGCCTCTATCTAAACCGCAGGAGTGGTAAGTTTGCGCGAAAAGCTGCAAGGTATTTTCTAACCTCTAACCTCTAACTTCTAACATCTTACATCTAATAGCTGAGGCAAGAAGTGAGGGCTTTTTATAAAGCTATTGCGCACGCAAGCGTGTGCAGGAAAGAGAGCGTTGAACTACAACTAGGGGAGGCTCTCTCTTGCAGAGCCTCCCCTCTGCTAAAACAGTCCACCGGACTGCTTTAGCATTCACCCCTCTCAGAGCGCCTGCCGTATGGGGCTTTCGCCGTCTGCGGACGGCGATGGGGGCGTTGCCCCTCAACCCCACAAGCCTTTTGAAAAAGGCTTGACCGAAAACTTTTGGTTTCTTGACAGGGATTACAACCTTTGAGGTTTAACGCACTCGCTGAAAAATTACAATTAAGATACGCACAAAATGTTGGCAACAAAGGAAAAAAGACCGTCACACCGCAAGGTGTGCGCCGCCGACCGTTTATGGCGGCGAGGGCTTTTTTCGGGGTGGCTTGGAGGCTAAAGCCGACAAGACACTGCGCTCCTGCGCTGCGCGTAAGCGCGAATAAACAGACCATTAAAATTATTTGAAAGGACAGATATATTATGAAAATTGAGACCCAATGCTTACATGAGGGCTATACGCCGAAAAACGGTGAACCGCGCGTTATGCCGATCTATCAGAGCACGACCTACGTTTACGACTCGACCGACGATGTTGCGGCGGTGTTCGACGACCCGACCAAAAGCATGATCTACTCGCGCTTTGAAAACCCGACGACCGACTGCGTTGAAAAGAAGATCGCGGCTCTGGAGGGCGGCGCTGCGGCGATGTGCACTTCCTCGGGGCAGGCGGCTACGCTCATTTCTATCCTGAACATTTGCGAGGCGGGCGACAGCTTTATTGCTTCGTCGTCTATTTACGGCGGCACGATAAACCTTTTTGCCGTTACGCTGAAACGCCTTGGCATTGAGTGCATTTTTGTTGACCATGACGCTACCGAAGAGCAGCTTTCGGCGGCGTTTAAAGGTAACACAAAGCTTGTTTTCGGCGAAACGCTCGCAAACCCTGCGATAACGGTACTTGACATAGAAAAATGGGCGAAAGTTGCTCACGCACACGGGGTGCCGCTTATTGTTGACAACACGTTTGCTACGCCCATACTTTGCAGACCTATTGAGTGGGGCGCGGACATTGTTATGCACTCGACCTCGAAGTACATGGACGGTCACGCGGTGCAGGTTGGCGGTGTTATTGTAGACAGCGGAAAATTTGACTGGACGAACGGAAAATTCCCCTGCATGACAGAGCCCGATGAGAGCTATCACGGCATTGTATACACGAGAGACTACCCGTTTGCGCCATACATAGTAAAGGCGAGAATGCAGCTTATGAGAGACCTGGGCTGCTACCCTGCGGCGAACTCGTCGTTTCTTCTCAATCTCGGGCTTGAAACGCTTGCGGTTAGAATGAAGAGATACTGCGAGAACGCACTCATAGTTGCAAAGCACATTGAAGACAGCGGCATGGCTGAGTTTGTGACATACCCGGCTCTTGAGAGCAGCAAAGAGCACGAGCTTGCGAAGAAGTATCTGCCGCTGGGAACTAGCGGTGTAATATCGTTCTCGATAAAGGGCGGCAGAGAGGCGGCTGTGAAGTTTATGGACAGTTTAAAACTTGCTTCTAACGAAGTACACGTTGCTGACATTCGCACCTGCGTTTTGCACCCTGCTTCCGCTACCCACAGGCAGCTGACGGACGAGCAGCTGGTTGCGGCAGGCATTGACGGCGGACTTATTCGCTTCTCGGTAGGTATTGAAAACGTTGAGGACATTATTGCTGACATTGACAAGGGATTTGCGGCAGTAAAAAGTATGTAGTCGCATCACGGGGGAACCCCGAACTTGTTCCCCCGTGTACCCCTTCCTGCATCGGCTCCGGTACCCTCACGCTAAAAAATTCGCATAAAGATGTTCATTTTTTAGCTGCGCCGATAGCGGTGTAAACTGAGAGAAATGAATTCCCGAATTTTACTTTATTTAAATTTGACATTCATGCGGCGTATCGGGTGCGCCGTTTTTGGTAAGGAGGCACATTATGATAGATTTTAAAGACACTTATTTAGGGCTGGAGCTTGGCTCGACGAGGGTGAAGGCGGTACTTACAGACAAAAGCAGCGCCGTTCTGGCTGTAGGTGAGTACGAATGGGAAAATCGACTGGAAAACGGCTTATGGACGTACTCGCTTGATGACATACACGCGGCTGTGAAAGGCTGTTACAAGGACTTGGCGGACAAGGTATATGAAAAGTATGGGGCGAGACCGGACACTTTCGGGGCGATGGGGATCTCGGCGATGATGCACGGTTACATGGCGTTTGACGAAAGCGGAAAACTTTTAGCGCCGTTCAGGACCTGGCGAAACACAAACACTGCGGCAGCGGCAGGTGAACTAACGAAGCTGCTTGGGTTTAACATTCCGCAGAGGTGGAGCATATCGCATTTATATCAGGCGATAATAGACAAAGAAAATCATGTGAGCGAGATAGCGTACATAAGCACTCTGGCGGTATACGTTCATCAGCTACTGACGGGTGTCAGGGCGGCAGGCATTGGCGATGCTTCGGGTATGTTCCCGATAGGCAGCGACGGCAAAAACTACGACCAAAAATATACAGAAAAGGTAGAAAAGCTGTTTAGCGAGCACGGTTTTGAAAGATCGCTTGCTCAGCTGCTGCCACAGCCTATGCAGGCAGGGGAGAAGTGCGGCAATCTTACGAAAGAGGGAGCGGCGTTTTTAGACGAGAGCGGCACACTGCGCGAAGGTGTGGTATTTTGTCCGCCCGAGGGTGATGCAGGCACGGGCATGGCGGCGACAAATTCGGTACGCAGCGGCACGGGAAATGTTTCGGCAGGAACTTCGGTATTCTCGATGCTGGTTTTAGAAAAGCCTTTGAAAGGCTGTTACCCCGAGATAGATGTTGTTACCACGCCTGACGGAAAGCCCGTTGCGATGGTACACTGCAACAACTGCTGCGGCGAGGTGGACTTCTGGGTGAAGATGTTCGGGGAGTTTGCAAAGATACTGGGAAGCGACATCACAAAAACGCAGCTGTACGAAATATTGTACACAAAAGCACTGACAGCTTCTGCCGACTGCGCAGGTATTACGGCGTTCAACTTTATTTCTGACGAGCCTGTTGCGAATGTATACGGCGGCAGACCTGCATACACCAGAGAGAGCGGCAGCAGGGCAGACATCGGCACATTTTTCCGCGCGCAGATATACGCGGCGTTGGCGGCTTTGAAAATGGGTAATGATATTCTTACAAAAAAAGAGAACATAAGCGCGAAGCTGTTTAACGGTCATGGTGGGCTGTTCAAGGCGGCAGGTGCGGCGCAGCAGTTTTTAGCTGATGGGCTCAGTACGCCTGTGGCAGTATCACAGACCGCCGGAGAGGGCGGCGCTTGGGGCATGGCTCTTTTAGCGAGATACACCGCGCAGGGCAAAGAAAACTCTCTTGCAGACTGGCTGGACGAAGCGGTGTTCAAGGGCAGTGAAGTTTGCATTAAATACCCAGAAGATGAGGGAAAAGCGGGCTTTGAAAAGTTTATGGAAAGATACAAAGAAATGATAGGAAAAGGGGCGGAATAAATGCTGGAAGAGCTGAAAAAAGAGGTACTGGCGGCGAACCTTATGCTGCCGAAATACGGGCTGGTGACGTTCACCTGGGGGAATGTTTCGGGGCTGGACGAGCAAAGCGGCATTATGGTGATAAAGCCCTCGGGCGTGGAGTATGACAGACTGACGGCGGACGACATGGTTTGTGTGGACATTGCGACGGGCAAGAAGGTCGAGGGCAGGCTCAGCCCCTCGAGCGACACTGACACGCATGTCTTTCTTTACCGCGCTTTTAAGGGCGTAAAAGGCATTTGCCACACGCACAGCCGCTGGGCGACCTCGTTTGCGCAGGCAGGCGTGGGGATAACGCCGCTGGGCACTACGCACGCGGACTATTTTTATGGCGAGATACCCTGCACGCGCAAGATGACACCCGATGAGATAAACGGCGAATACGAGATGGAAACGGGAAAGGTTATAGCTGAAACGTTTAAGAGCAAAAATGCGCTTGAAATACCTGCGGTGCTGGTGCACAGCCATGGGCCTTTCACATGGGGGAAAAGCGCATACGAGGCGGTGCACAACGCGGTGGTGCTGGAAGAAGCGGCGTTCATGAACTACCACGCGATGGGACTTGACCCCGATATTCAGCCTATGCAGAAAGACCTGCTGGATAAACATTATCTTAGAAAACACGGAGAAAACGCGTATTATGGGCAAAAATGAGATACTAAACATTGCTCTTTTGCAGATAGCGCCGTGCGGAAGTCTGCTTCTTAACCTGAATAAGGGTAAAGAATACTGCAAAAAGGCGAAAGATCGGGGCTGCGACATTGCGCTGTTCCCGGAGATGTATTCAAACGGGTATGATATATACGAAAGACCGTTTGCGGAGTGGAAAAATGATGCGATATCTATAGACAGCGAATTTGTCAGAGAGTTTAAAAGCCTTGCAAAAGAGCTTGAAATGGCGATAGGCATTACATTTTTAGAAGCGGACGGCGGCGCGCCGAAGAACACGCTGGTGTTGTTTGACAGGCACGGGGAACAGAAATTAAAGTACAATAAATTACACACTTGTGATTTTGGCGCAGAAAAGGATCTGGGTCGGGGCGAGGATTTTTATGTAACGGCGCTTGACACGGCTATCGGCGAAGTGCAGGTGGGCGCGATGATATGCTATGACAGGGAGTTCCCCGAAAGTGCGAGGATACTGATGCTGAAAGGTGCGGAGCTTATTTTGGTGCCCAACGCCTGCCCGATGGAGATAAACAGGCTGGCACAGCTGCGCGCGAGGGCATATGAAAACATGGCTGCTATTGCGACCTGCAACTATCCTGACACGGTGCCCGATTGCAACGGAAATTCGAGCGTTTTTGACGGTGTGGCATATCTGCCCGAGATAAAAGGTCCGCGCGATATGTGCATTATGCGCTCTGACGGGAGCGAGGGCATTTTTACTGCGCGGCTGGATCTTGGTATGCTCAGGGAGTACCGCGCGAGAGAGGTGCACGGCAACTGCTTTCGCAGACCCGAGAAATACTCGCTGCTTGTGGACAATAAGGTGAACGAGCCGTTTATAAGGGAGAGAAAAAGGTAGAATGGTTTGGCTTGACAAGGCGGAAATTGAGCGGAATCTGCGGCGAAAAAATGTTGAGGTGCGCGTGTTTGACGTGGTGACTTCAACGAATGATATTGTGAAGAAACTAATTTTGCAGGGCGATAAAACGGGCAGTAAAGAAATGCTTGCTGCGGCGGAAATGCAGACAGCAGGCAGGGGCAGGCAGGGGAAAAGTTTTTACTCTCCCAAAGGGAGCGGACTATACTTTACTCTTGCTCTGAGACCGAAAAATGACGATCTTACGCTGATAACTTCGGCTCTGGCGGCGGCTGTTTCGCAGAGCATTGACACGGTTTGCGGCTGTGAAACGCAGATAAAGTGGGTCAACGACATATACCTTGGCGGAAGAAAAATTTGCGGTATTCTGGCGGAGCTGGTGGGCGGCGCTGTGGTTGCCGGCATTGGTATAAACGTTACGACGGAGGATTTTCCTGAAGAGATCAGAGGAAAAGCAGGTTCGCTGGGCGGCGGTGCTGACAGAAATGTGCTGGCGGCTGCTATCGCTGACAGGGTGTTTGAGCTGTGCGATGATATTGACGGCAACGCGGCGCAGGTGCTGGCTTACTGTGAAAGGCGGTCATGCGTTATTGGCAAAGAGATAGAGTTTACCGACGGCGGAGTTTGCTACCGTGGGAGAGCTGTGGCGCTTGACGGCAAGGGCGGCTTGGTGGTGGCTACGGAGAGTGGAGAGCGAATACTTCGCGGAGGAGAAATAAGTGTACGATTTTTTGGATAGCAGGCTTGCGGTGGATATGCTGCTTTTGGTATACTGAAAACTGCGGTGCTTTCTGATGAGGGGAAGCTGTTTACCGGGCGCAAGGGCGGCTTGGTGGTGGCTACAGAGAGTGGAGAGCGAATACTTCGCGGAGGAGAGATAAGTGTACGATTTTTTGGATAGCAGGCTTGTGGGTCTGCTGTTTTGGTATACTGAAAACGGCGGGCTTTCTGATGTGGGGAAGCTGTTTACCGGGCGCAAGGGCGGCTTGGTGGCGGCTACAGAGAGCGGTGAGCGAATACTTCGCGGAGGAGAAATAAGTGTACGATTTTTTGGATAGCAGGCTTGTGAGTCTGCTGTTTTGGTATACTGAAAACGGCGGTGCTTTCTGATGAGGGGAAGCTGTTTCATCGGGCGCAAGGGCGGCTTGGTGGTGGCTACGGAGAGTGGAGAGCGAATACTTCGCGGAGGAGAAATAAGTGTACGATTTTTTGGATAGCAGGCTTGTGAGTCTGCTGTTTTGGTATACTGAAAACGGCGGTGCTTTCTGATGAGGGGAAGCTGTTTCATCGGGCGCAAGGGCGGCTTGGTGGTGGCTACGGAGAGTGGAGAGCGAATACTTCGCGGAGGAGAAATAAGTGTACGATTTTTTGGATAGCAGGCTTGCGGTGGATATGCTGCTTTTGGTATACTGAAAACGGCGGGCTTTCTGATGTGGGGAAGCTGTTTACCGGGCGCAAGGGCGGCTTGGTGGTGGCTACAGAGAGCGGTGAGCGAATACTTCGCGGAGGAGAGATAAGTGTACGATTTTTTGGATAGCAGGCTTGCGGTGGGTCTGCTGTTTTTTGTATGAGTTATTGAAGTGTTGGAAAAGCGTGTCCGGCAGGTGGTTATGGTGAGCGCGCGGTTTGGTATACATAAGTACAGTGGGTGCTGATGTACACGGCAGGGCTGCTAAAGTACGGAAAAATAAAAAGGCAATGCAGGTGAGAAATACTGAAAACGAGTGGCGAAAAAGGTTTTGCAGTACTAAAAGAGCTTGTCCGGCAGGTGGGCTTATGGCAGGAGCGCGCGGTTTGGTATACAAAAGTACAGTGGGTGCTGATGTACACGGCAGGGCTGCTAAAGTACAGAAAAATAAAAAGGCAATGCAGACGAGGCGTACCGAAAACGAGTGGCGGAAAAGGTTTTGCAGTACTAAAAGAGCTTGTCCGGCAGGTGGGCTTATGGCAGAGGAGCACGTCTTGGTATGGCAAAAATACAGTGTATACGGATATGCGCGGCAGGGGGGTATGAAAGTACTGAGAAGTACAAAAAAGGAAGCGGGGGAGTGACATACCGAAAACGGCGGCGGAAATGTCTTGCAAAATTGTAATAATTGTAATCAAACTGTAATCAAAAAAGAACCTTTTACCTGTTGACATACCGAGGAAAAGGGTATATGATATTATATAGAGAGAAAGAATCGTTCAGAGAACAAAAGTTAAGCAAAGAGACTTGTCAGAGGTGCGCGAAAATGCGGTCTGAAACATTTAAAACAGAACAAAAGAGAAAACTGAAAAGATCTTTGATGACGACGGCGCTTCTGGCGTGCGCCGTTATTTTGGTGTCCTGCGGAAGTGTTGACGACAGCAAGGAAGTTGAAAAGTTTGAAGCTTCGGTGACGTCTGCGCCGACATATGCGGTGACGACCACCCGTGCGGCTGAGGAAAGCGCGACCGAAACTACAACTGTTTCTTCGCAGACAAGTGCGGAGACCTCGGCGGGGACATCGGCTTTGACTACAAAAAACACCGAAAAGACGAAAACTTCGGCGACTTCGGGCTCGAAGACAACAACTACCGGCAAAGCAAGCAGCACAAGCAAAACTAGCAGCACCGGCAAAACAAGCAGCGCGAGCAAAAACAGCAGCGTGGGCAGCAGCACCGGCAAACAGCCCGACAGCAGCGTGGGCAGCACTGCTTCAAGCTCGTCGCAGGGATCATCTCAGCAGCCGACGCAGCAGACGACCTCGACGACCGCGCCGAGGACAGAACCGACGACCACTTCGGGCAGCACGACTACCACGACAACTGCGACTGCGCAGCGCCCAACGGTTTTGCCGCGCGTTGACAGCAGAGAATTTTTGTTGCAGCAGCTGAAAGAAGACAGGCTGAGAAATGCCGCAAAGCAGATACTGGAGGGTGTTCAGGCAGGGCAGGCGAGTATTTTAGTTGACAGCGGTATTCTCAGGACTGACGAGATCGACGATCTTATGCCGTTTATTTCGATGCTGGAGGCTGAGAGCTACGTTACGCCGCTTTCATATAATTACACATACAGCGGAAATTACGTTACGGGGCTGAAGATAGAGAATTATTCAAAGCCGCATGACAAGTATTTAAGCGAAAAGGACACGGTGGAAAAAACCGTTAAAAATATAGTTGCCGATGCAAACGCAAAGTGCGCTGATCAGTATGAAAAGGTGCTGTATTTTCACGACTACATAGTTAAAAACTGCGTTTATGACCTGAACACGGGCGTTGACGGGGCTTCGGCTTACGGCTGCCTTATCGGCGGCAGGGCTGTTTGCGAGGGCTACGCGAAGGCGATGATGCTTCTTTGCAATGAGGCAGGCATACAGTGCACGCTGGTCATCGGCGATGTTGAAAGAGGAAACACTACGATAGGTCATATGTGGGATCTTATAAACATTGACGGTGTATGGACTCACGTTGATGTTACCTGGGACGATGTTGTGGTGAATGATGAGAATCTTTGCTGCTACAGCTACTTGGGACTTACTGACAGCGAGATAGTTGCCGACCACACGATAAAGCCTCTGGATATACTGAACACATTCAAGGCGCAGTCGTCGGCGATGAATTACCACATAAAGAAAGGCTTATACATAAAGAGCGAGAAAGAGATCGCATCTGTTATGGAAAAGGCTGTTGAAAATGCGGTGGTAAGCGGCACGCAGACTGTTACACTGAAATGCGCTGACAGACAGACATACACAAAACTTTGCGACATAATAAGAAATGAGATATATGACTATACTGCGAGAGCGGCGGAAAAGACCGGCGGAAAGGCTGTCAGGAACGTGAATTTCTTCGGACAGGACGGACTTAACACGGCGGTAATAATACTAAGATACTAAGATACTAAGATACTAAGATACTGACCACGGAGGGAAAGACTTGGACAGAGAATATAAAACGGCGCTTGAGATAGCTCGGCAGGTAGCTGAGCATTCGGGCGCTGCATTTTTTGTCGGCGGATATGTACGCGACAGACTTTTAGGGATAGAAAACAAAGACATTGATATGGAAATTCACGGCATTGAGCCGCGTGAGCTTTGCGAAATACTGGACGGGATAGGTCAGCGCATTGAGATAGGCGAGAGCTTTGGGATATACTCGCTGAAAGGCACGCACATTGATGTTGCTCTGCCGCGCAAAGAAAAATGCATAGGCGGCGGACACCGCGACATTGAAGTGGCGGTAGATCCGTATGTTGGCACATACAGTGCTGCGAGGCGGCGCGATTTTACTGTAAACGCGCTGATGCAGAACGTACTGACGGGCGAAGTTGTAGATCACTTCGGCGGTATGGAAGACCTTAAAAATGGGGTACTTCGTCACGTGAGCGATGAGACGTTTGCGCAAGACCCTTTGAGGGTGCTCAGGGCGGCGCAGTTTGCGGCTCGTCTGGAATTTACTGTGGCAGAAGAAACAAAGCAGCTTTGCAGCGGAATTGACCTTGGCGCACTTTCAAAAGAGCGCGTAGAGGGGGAGCTGAAGAAAGCTCTTTTGCAGGCGAGGAGACCCTCGGTATTTTTTGAGGTACTGAAAAGCATTGGCGCACTGGGGGTATGGTTCCCGGAGGTGGAGGCGCTTATAGGCGTTGCGCAAAACACGAAGTATCATCAAGAGGGAGACGTCTGGACACACACTATGATGGTGCTTGATGCTGCCGCAGGATACAGAAGCGAGGCGCAGGACCCATACGGGCTGATGCTGGCGGCGTTGGTGCATGATCTGGGCAAGGCGGTTTGTATGCAGGTGGCAGACGGGGTAGTACACGCGCACGGGCATGATGAGGCAGGTGTGCCGCTGGCTCGGCAGTTTATGAAAAGGCTGACAAATGAAAAGGCGCTGACGGTGTATGTATGCAGTCTGGTTCGGCAGCACATGAAGCCGAATGACAGTGTGCGGCACAATTCTTCAATAAAATCAACGAACAAGATGTTTGATGAATGCAAAGCGAAAGAAGACCTGATATTACTTGCGCTCTCGGACGGGAAGGGGAAGATACCGACCCTTACGCCGCAGGAGGAGCAGGAAAACAGGGAATTTTTAAGCGCTCGGCTTGAAGTTTACAGAGAGTATATGGCGCGCCCTTACGTTACGGGGGAAGACCTTATTGAAAAGGGTCTGACACCTGACGAGAATTTTTCCGATATTCTTGCCTTTGCGCACAAGCTGCGTCTGGCAGGGGTGGAAAAGCAGGCGGCACTGAAACAGGTGCTGGCTTACGCGAGGAAGATGAAGGCATAAATATTGGGGGAGACCTCTTTTGCACAGTTGTTTCACAACTGCCAAGGGTCTTCCCCCAAGCCCCCTCACTAAAACTTCTGTATTTTAGGCGAGGGGTAATTATACTATTTGATATATATTAATTTATAATTTATCGCGGATTTATAAAAACAAATTACCCCTCTCCTAAAACAATAGAAAAGTCCTTGGAAGAGGGGTTACTCTGCCTATGGCAGAGAGGGAATAACCTTTCGCAGTTGTGCAGCAACTGTAAAAAAGAGGTCGATCGAAAACTTTTCCGCTTTGGCAAGGCAACTTTGGTGGGGCATTGAACGAAAAAAGCCCGTCACACCACAAGGTGTGCGCTGTTAGAGGTAAGAAGTTAGATGCTAGAGGTTTGAAATAGTTTTGCGGCGTTTGCGTGAAATTCTCATTCCTGCGTTTCAGAGAGAGGCAAGAGGCAAGAAACGTGCCCAGCAACTAAAGCTAACCGCCACACTTTCGCACGCCCACTCACCCATAAAATTACGTCCTTTTTGTGCTGATGGAAGAATATCCTGCCAGATGTTTCTTTATCAAAGGGCTTTGACGGGAGGGGTTTTTAGATGTGCGCTATTTGTTCTAAACGGACTATGCAAAAGAATTACGGTTTTCAGCGGTTTGCAGAACCGCGCCAAAATCGGCGACCCAATAATGTCGCCGAAGTAATTTGCACTTGATACGAAGTATCAATGTGTGTCAGGTTTGGCTTGGAGGCGTAAGCCGAAGAACAGGGAAGAAGCCTCGCAGAGGGTTCTTTTGATGCACGCTAATTAACCTAAA
>CANQKD010000026.1 GCA_947624375.1 uncultured Clostridia bacterium
TTCCGATGTAAACTGTTGGATTTATTTCCGCGAACGAGCGCAGCCGCTGACATTAAAATGAACGTGTCAAGCCATGTGGAGTGCGTGGTATTGATGGCACGGCTTTTATGAATGATTGTATTTTTATATGAATTCTAAATGACGTAAATGATGTCGGGAACTGACTATATACCTTGATACTACCGAAAGGACTGACCTTATGGCGACTTATGTTATGTCTGACATTCACGGAATGTACGACTTATTTTTAGATATTCTACAGCAGATAGACCTGCAAGACGACGATACGTTGTATATAATGGGCGACGTGCTGGACAGAGGGCCGCACCCGGTCAAAACGCTTCTTAAAATAATGGAGATGCCAAACGCGGTCTTTATGGTCGGCAATCACGAGGTCATGGCGCTCAAATGCCTTGAATTTTTGCGGCAGGAGATAACCGATGAAACGGTGGGCGACCTTGACGGCGATATTTTAGAAGATATTATGACGTGGATGCAAAACGGCGGCGGCACTACCTCGGACGAATTCAGCACGCTTGACAAGTACACGCAGGCTGATATGATCGACTTTATCAAAGAGGGCGAAGTTTTCACGAAGCTGGCGGTCGGCGGCAAAAAGTACATTCTTGTTCACGCAGGGCTTGGCAATTTCAGCCCCGACAAGCGGCTGGAAGAATACTCTCTCGATGAGCTTATCTGGGAGCGCCCCGATTACAACGTCAAGTATTTTGATGATATTTATGTAGTTACCGGACACACGCCGACCTGTACACTTGAAGATGAGCCCTCGGCAGGCAGGATAATAAAGAAGAATAATCACATCGCTATAGACTGCGGCAGTTTCATTCCCGGGGGCAGGCTCGCGGCGATATGCCTTGATACCGGCGAAGAATTTTATGCAGATAATACTGCGGAATAATAAGGTTTTATCAGACAGGTATCAGCATCAATATTGATATATAAAAAGATCCCAACCTTTTTGGGATCTTTGTGTCTATATGGGTGAAAGCTTTCAATGAGGTGCAAACAGATGAACAAACATGATGCCGAGAAAATATTGACCGAATATTTGAAACCTATTTTCGGTTTTACGCTGAAACGATGCAAAAACATTCAGGATGCGGAGGATCTGTCGCAAGAGATCATGCTGCGGTTATTTCGTGTGCTGCTTTTGAAGAATGATTTAGCAGACACAAACAAATTCATATGGACGGTGGCACACAATGCACTCAGCAACTATTACCGTGATAGTGCAAAAAGTGTGGTTGGTGTTTCTATCGACGAAATAGAGGAGCTGATCGCTGCCCCGTACTCTGTGCCTGACGATGACAGCGGCGCGGTTCACCGTCTGCAAGGCGAGATCGCCTATCTTTCTAAGCTGCAAAGACGAATCGTGATCGCATATTATTTTGAAAACCGAAAGCAAGCAGATATAGCAAAAGAGTTAAATATTCCTCTCGGCACAGTCAAGTGGCATCTGTTTGAGGCAAAAAAAGAATTGAAACGAGGAATGAAATTTATGAGAAAAGCAAGTGAACTCAAATTTAACCCTATTCATTTTCACTCATACGGGATAAACGGTTCTGTCGGCTCAAAATCTCCCGACGAATTCTTCCGCTCGACCTTGACTCAGAATATCTGCTACTGTGTGCGTAATACGGCAAAGACGGTAAACGAAATTTCCGAGGATCTGGGCGTTTCCCCGGTCTATGTGGAAACGGAGGTCGACTTTTTAGAGGAATACGGTCTTTTACAAGCCCTGAAAGGTAAATATATTGTTAATTTTATCATCAGTGAACCTACCGCTGGGCTGCTTGGCATGCAAGACAGTATGTATAAGAATGCCGCCGCGCTGTTTGCAAACGATCTGTATGACGAACTGATCGGTTTCGGTATTCTTGACGATCCTGACATTGTTTGTCATCAAACAGACGGGGCTGTTTCCTTAACCGAAACACCGACGACGGATCGCAATTTTATACTGTGGTCGCTGATCCCGTATATTGCCGCCAACTCCGGCGAAAGGCTCAGGGACGATAAGATCTCTTTTGAGGAGGTTGCTTCAATTCGTCCCGACGGCGGACAGAATATCTTCCACGCAGAGATCATGCCGGAAAATTTGGAACTCCCGGAGGACTATGTGGAGATGAAGAATTGGTGTGGACCGATGTGGAATGAAGCATATGGTCACATACTTTGGCAGGTCGACAGTCGGTGGTCGCAGCGCGAAAAGCCCGATACACGCTATCCTCAAGATGCAAAGCGAGTGCTTTCTCTTTATAGTCGGGAGAAAGAGGGTGCTTTGTCAAAAGACGAATATACTTGGCTTGCACAGCGCGGCTTTGTCAAAACAAACGGCGATTATGACGGGAATTTCAAGTCTTCATGGCAGACCGTGATACTGGCGAGCAATGAGATCAAAGAAAAATTGCTTACTGTTGGCGAGAAGATCAAAGAAAAGCACAAAGCAAAACTTGATGCTTTGAAAGCGCCCTACGCTGAGGCCGTTTTAAAGTCGGTTCCGGCGCATTTGAGAAAAGTAAAAGAATTTGAATTGCAGTATATCTTTCACTCTGACGGGTGGTTTCTGCTGCATTGCATCACCGAGCTGATAAACAACGGTAAGCTTAAGGAGCCCGCCGAAGGTCAGAAAAAGGTGTTGACAACGCTGATATTACCGAAATAATAACAAAAATGTCCCTGCTATCTTTGACCGCAGGGACGCTTTGTTTTCACACAATTCTTGTTTTATTTTTATGAGTTGATTTATATTTTTAAAATTGATTTTCATGGGAACACAAAACTGCTTCTTGCAACCTGCGTGTTTTTAGTGTATAATAGTATTCAGATGATATGAGCTATGGGTAAAGCCGCGTCAAGTGTATTGCTGACACCGCGAATATCATACATCTGAATAAGAAAGGGTGATGTCATATGAAAAAGAATCGTGTATGGAGGGTTCACGTTTCCTAACCCTCCGAATATAACTTTGGAGGAAAGATATGGAAAACAAAATCAAGTATGTGCAGTTGTCCGTTGACAACAAAGAAGAATGCGCTGTCTTTGAAAAATTGATGGCTGCCTATGTCAAAGAATTGGATGAGCATGGACACGACCCGATGCCGGAGGGGTTCCTGCAAAAATGGATCAAGAGTATCATATCTATACAGGGGGCATCTGACCGCCATCTGGAACTTTGCTATGATGGCGATACACTTATAGGTTTTCTGTACGGAAAGGTCGACCATGAGGATCACAAAGGTTTCGTTAAGCCGGGGTACGGCTACATTATGGAGTTCTATGTGAAACCGGAGTATCGCCGCAGAGGTTATGGTCGGGCGATGTTTAGGCGACTAGAATGGCTGCTTACCCATGACGGCGCGGACAAAATGTATCTGACGGCTGATCCCGTTACAGGAAGACCGTTTTGGGAAGCAATGGGCTTTTTAGCGACAGGCGAGCGGTCGCCTGAGAATAAGATGGAAATATATGAAAAGTCTGCGTCGTTTGATTGGAGTGGGAGAGAAAAGCTCATGCCGCTTACTGAAGAAACCGCTGCGGAGATAGGCGGCTGGAGGTATGAAAGTCCGTATGACGCTTATAGCTTCAGGGGAGATGCAGATAGCTGGCTTATGGATAGGTCAACATGGGGGACAGAACAGTTCTGTCTGGCAGACGGCGATCGGATCATTGGTCATGTGACTTGTCAGAATGACGGCGATGATCTGTGGGTAGGCTGGTCAATGGCTCCGCGGCTGTGCGGAAAAGGCAGTGGAGCCGCGTTTGTAAAAAAGTGCGTTACTGGGTTGCGCCGTGTGACTGGGCATAAAGGTCGCATAATGCTGAGGGTGGCAGCTTGGAACCAAAGGGCTATTCATGCTTATCAAAAAGCTGGCTTTACATATGTGGAAACGATTCAAGATGAAATTGCCTATTCTGATCATATGGAAGATTTTTGGGTGATGGAGCTTAAAAGCGTGAATTAGGTTTTGTGAATATGCTGTTTTGATTGCCAATTTATAATTTTATGAAAAGGAGCATTGTGAAGGGTTAAATGAAAATAAAAAGATTGAACAGGGATCTGTGGGGTTTCCAGCATTATCCGTACTATCAGATGGACATGGACAATGAGATGTTTCAAGGCTTTGTCAGCGTAATTATGCTGACAGACGGAGAGCAATTCTTCTGGGATTTTGAAAAAGCCGGAAAAGTTCCTGTTACGGGCGGCGGAATGGTTTGGCTTCAGCTGATACCTAAAGGAAAAAAGAGACTGATCACGGCAATGTTCAAACCTGCGGAAGGGGAAAAGGATCGTTCTGTTTCGGTATGGTATGTTGATGTAATTGAAAAATATACATATGACAGCGACGGTGTTGCGGTATATTGGGACAAATATTTAGATGTTATGGCTACTGTGCAGGGTGACATACGAATTGACGACAGGGACGAACTGGACGAAGCATATCATCAGAATGATTTGACAAAAGTACAGTACGAAGAAGCGCTTGATGAATGTGACGCCATTATTTCAGATATGTTTACGGATATTAAGAAGACCGAAGAAAACTGTCTTGCGATCTTGCACGAGGCAATGAAGATGATAGAGAATCGGGAATATCAGCTGAAATTGAATGTGTAGGGGATAAGTTTTATGAAAATGCCGACTTGACACAGGCGTAGACAATACTGCGGAATAATAAAAAACACGGAGTTTTGAAGCTCCGTGTTTTGTTTTGCTTTTTGCTTAGTCTTCGTAAGCAAGGGGATAGCAGTGCCAGTCGGGAAGCTCACTGAGTGTGAGGGCTCTCTCGCTTGAATAAGCCTTCTGCCAGTGCTCCAGGTCGGTGTACTGCTGCGAAAGCTGGAAGTCCTTTACAACATAGTCGCCATTCCATGTTGCGAACCATGCCCATCTTACGCCGTTGTCAAACGCTTCATCAATGTCATAAACAACGCCGTTCTCGCTGAGCGCGATTATCTTGTTTGTGGAAGTTGACTCGCGAATATAATTGAAAATATCTTCCTGAGAGGAATAATCAAACGCTTCTGCATAGAAGTCATAGCCTATAATATCAACATACTCATCGCCGGGGTACCAGTCGGTGCGCTGACCGTTCCATACCCATATAAGGTTGTCAAGTCCCCAGTGATTTGTAAGCCTGTCGTACATCAGCTTCCACAATTCTTTGTATGCATCAGCGCCTGCTGCGCCCCACCAGAACCAAGTGTTGTTGTATCTGTAGTCGCCGCCTGCCTCGTGAAGAGGTCTCCACAAAACGGGTATATCGGCATCTTCGAGCTTTTGCAGCTCGACTGCTATTGCATCTATGTCGCTTATCAGATAGTCATAACCTGCCTGGTCGGTCTTATCCATAGCGGCTTTGAGATCAAAACTTGTCGCATCTGAATAAAAACCTCTGTACCACGGCTCACCGTTCAGACCCAGATACGGGTCGGGGGCGTTCCAGTGCCAGCAAAGGGTAACTATGCCGTTTTTAGCATCCCAAGCCTTTGCGGCGGTATAGAACTTGTCACCCTCTGACGAGCCGTGCGCCACTCTGCTGGGCGAACATTCAATAAGGTCAAGACCCAGCACCGCAGGCAGATCGCCGCAGTTTTTCTGTATCTCGGACATTCCTCTGTACTGAGAGTATATCATGTTGTCGTCAAGAGGGTAGCCGTTGGAATCTGAATACTGCCCCGTAAGCGTGTACTTGCCGTATATGTCGACAAGGAAATTATAAAGCCTCTGCGTTGTATCGTTGGCGTTGGGGTTTGAAAGTTTGTGGCTTACATCGTACATTGACAGATCAACGCCCTGCGATGCTTTCAGCTCTATTTTGTCAACGTAAAGAGCGCCCGCGCTGTCTTCTATAGAAATAACGTGTTCGCCTGCCGCCATGGGAATGTTTGTTATGGTTATCTCAGTGAATTTGTTGTTTTCAGAAACGCTGAAAGACTCATGAGTCGCGCCGGCATCAACATCGAACTTGAAAACAGAGGGCGCGCCCGTGTCTTCTTTTGCGGCGGTAATGACCGCATCATATCTGCCGTCGGTCTCGGAGGTGAATTTGAACCTTATCGCACCGCCGTTTATCTTGCCTACATATCCGCTGCCGCTGAAAGAACCGTTGGTGTCATCGCTGAGCGTTACGGCATCATCGCCGCTGATAACGCAGTCTTCCGCCTCGGTCTCAAAGTGAAAATCAGCATCAACACCAACATCGGGCTGATAGTCTGAATAGTCAAGATCACCCACCGATTCGGTAACTTCGCCCCTGTCTACCTTTTCATAAACTACCGCAGAATCATCGGTTGACGAGCTTTCCGTGCTTTCGCCGCCCGAGCTGCCCCCTTTATCGCCGCAGGCAGCCATTGACAATGCAAGCACAGCAGCCGTGGCAGCCGATAAAAACCGTTTAGCTTTCATTTTTGCATCGACCTTTCTGTTATTTGTATACGAATTTATTGTACCACATCTTATAATTTTTTTCAAGGGCTTTCACCATATTTTCTAAGCGCGGAATAACAAAAGACTGCTCAGCATTAAAGCCGGGCAGCCTTTTTGTCAATTGCCGTTATGGCAGCTTATTTTGATGTTTTCACCGTGAATACCGCGCTTGCCGCGCCGTCAATGACCTTTGAGCCTACCTTCACATACGGCTGAACTTTGAACTTGTAGGTGGTGTTCTTCTTCAGACCTGAGATCTTATACTGCGTAGTTGCAGAAGAACCAACGGCTGTAACTCTTACCCACTTTTTCTTGGCAGAGTCATATCTCAGTATGCGATAACCTGTGCAAGTAGTCTTCTTCCAGAACAGTCTTACTGCTGTTGAAGTCTTGTTAGCTTTGGTTACTGTTGTTGTATTCGGGCGTGTGGCAGTAGATATCGTACTGCACGACTCACCAAAATAGAACTTGCCGTTTTCCTTTACGAATGCCTTTACTCTGAACTTGTATACCTTGCCGGATTTCAGACCGCTGATCTTGTAGTTTGTAACGTTGGGGTCGTATATCGCTTTGACTGCTACCCACTTTTTCTTTGCATCATCATATCTGAATATCTTGTAACCCGTAACACCTGAGAGCTTGTTCCAGTTTATTCTTACCGCATTTGTTGTGCAAGTATATGTAGTTTTTGCAGTAAGCTTCTTTACCGTCTTCTTGGCGACCGATGCAGTCTTTGTCGCGCCGCATACCGTGCAGGTGTAGGTTTTCACGCCGGTTGCGCCATAAGTCGCTGCTTTTGTTACCTTGCCGCTGTCCCATGTGTGGGTGGTGCATGGCTTTATAACTTTGATATTGCAGATAGCATTTTTACCGCTGGTAGTTGTAGCTTTTATTGATACAAGACCCTCACTTTTGGCTGTAACTAGACCGGAATTTACGGTAGCTATGTTAGTGTCGCCGCTTACCCATGTAATGCCATCGGTAGAATTTGAAGGCGTTAAAACTGCTTCAAGCCAATAAGTATCGCCTACCTCCATTGTCAGAGAAGTTTTATTCAGCTTTATGTCTGTTGATGCTACAGCAGTGCGCAGTTTGTAAGGTATTGCATTATCTTTTGCATACTGAAGTGCATTTGAGTTAGGATAGCAATAAAATGTTACACCTGATGTATTGGTGATATTATCAGGCATAGTGTTATAGCCAAAAGAAATAGTATTTAAGTTTTTACAGTCATTAAAAGTATTATCTTCAAATGAATTTACAGAGCTTGGAATAGTTACAGACTTCAAAGCAGTACCGCAAAATGCTCTATAGCCTATGTAGGTGAGCTTGTTTCCCATATCAAAACTTGTCAGAGATGTACAGCCTTCAAAAGCCTGATCTCCAATTTCAATCAAATCGTTTTTGTTGGTAAAGGAGGAAAGATTTCCGCATGATTCGAAGGCACTTCCTTCAATATATTTTGCATTTGAAGTAACAGTCTTCAATTTATCACAATCGCAAAAAGCGGCAAACGGAATAGTCTCTGCGTTGAAGACTGCCGTTGTGAGTTGATCACAATTATAAAAAGTGTGATTTTCGCATGATTTTACAGAGCTGGGAACAGTTACTGATATCAGAGCACTTTCACTAAATGCTTTAAATCCTATGTAAGTGATCTTGCTTCCCATATCAAAGCTTGTCAGAGATGTACAGCCTTCAAAAGCCTGATCTCCAATTTCAATCAAATCGTTTTTGTTGGTAAAGGAGGAAAGATTTCCGCATGATTCGAAGGCACTTCCTCCAATATATTTTGCACTTGAAGTAACAGTCTTCAATTTATCACAACCGCAAAAAGCGGCAAACGGAATAGTCTCTGCATTGTAGACTGCCGTTGTGAGTTGATCGCAATTATAAAAAGCGTAAGAGTCACATGATTTTACGGTGCTTGGAACAGTTACAGACTTCAGACCGCTATTACAAAAAGCCTCATAGCCTATACTGGTAACAGTGCTTGGAATCACTACAGAATCAAAATTTGTGTTATTTTCAAAAGCGTAATCTCCGATGGTTGTAACAGTCCTGCCGTCAATTTTAGAGGGTATATTAAGCGTATCTGCAAAGCCGGTATAACCTTTAATATTGACTGTGCCGTCGCTATTGACAGAATACTGCCAGAAACCTGATGTAAGGTCTTCGGCGCTTGCAGTAATGGCAGCGAAGTCATCGGAAATAACATCGCTTACCTCGGCTATTCCGACAGCGGTCATGCCTATCAGGCAGGCGCACGTAACAGCCAGAAATTTTTTGATCTTCATATAAATTCCTCCTTGAATTTTGCACATAACAGTGCGTTTATTATTATTAAGCATAGCCTCTATGCCTGATAACCAAATTTACATATCTACCCTGTTGCGGACATATCCGCTGGTCTCGTTGTATCTGGCAACAAAATACATCCAGTTGCCGTTCTCGCCGTAGTTTCCGGTCTCCATAACATATGTCAGACCTGCTATTTTCAGCTCGCACCAGAAATGCTGCCAGTGGCTGCCCTGCCAACTGCCTCTGTAGCCCTGCACCAGATCTACATCATAGCCAAGGTACGCCATCATAGCCGCCATAGCCCCGTTATACTGGGCGCACTGACCTTTCTTGTATGTAAATATCGCATCTACCCACGACTTTGAAACTATCTGGTCCCAGTCAGCTCCGCGGGCATATTTCACGTTTTTGTTTATCCAGTCAAGAGTTACCCACAGCTTTTCGTCGCGCGTCATGCTGCTCTTGAAGTGCTTTGCGGCAAAGTTTTTGAGTATTTTTATGTCCTTGTCGGAAAGCGTGTATGTGTAGCTCGTTGTGGTCGCCCCCTGGCGGTTGCACACCTTGAAGCTGCGGTGAGATTTCAGCGTTGCGGCGTTCAGCCTTGCCAGTGCATCGCCCGAAAATGCGTATTTTAATCCGCTGTAATACGTTTTATTGCCTACCTTTTTATAGCTGCGTATAGCATAAACGTAATACTTATCGTTGCTGAGTCCTGTGTTTGTCCAGCTTACGGTCTTGTTTGAAGATATGGTCTTTACACACTTATATGTCCAGCCGTAGTCAGAAGATCTGAATATCTGATAACCGCTTGCCTGGGCGTTTCTGCTCCAGCTGACTTTTATTGCTTTGTTTTTTACTGCAATGCTGTACTTTGTCGGTGCTGAAGGCTTTGTATATGTAGATATCTCCACCGCTTTGTCAAAGTATGTTTTTCCGTTTACTATTTTTGCAGCCTTTACGCGGTATGTATATTTTGTAGCCTGTGAAAGTCCGCTGTTTGTGTATGAAGTGGACGTGGTCGCTTTTATAAGTTTAAAAGTCTTTGTTTTGGTGTTGTATCTGTAAATGTAGTATTTATCGCACGGCACTTTGCTCCAGCTCAGTTTTATACCCTTGTTTGAAGTTGCGGCGACTCTGACATTCTTCATCGGAGCGAGTGCTATTTTGAAAGATACGGTCTTGCTGCCGGTATAATTGCCTTTGAATGTTATTGTTATCTTTGCCGTTCCGGGATTTTTGTTAGAAGAATATTTAACGGTATAGTCTTTGTTCTTGCTAAGCTTTGTGCCGCCTACAGTTACGCTTACAGCAGGTGATATAGTCTTGCCGGTATAATTCTGCTGAGCAATTGCTGCAACTTTTGCCGATGATGCGTTTTTGCGGTTTATTTTGAATTGGTATGTGACAGTGCCTCTGTAATTGCCGATACCAACAGCTGTAACGGTAGCATTGCCTGCATTTACGTTTGAGGAGTATTCAACGGTGTAATCTGTATTTTTTGTAAGTTTTGCTCCGTCAAGCGTGATAACGGCCTCGGGGGTGATAGCTTTGCCGCTGTATGTAAAACTGCTGCCCGAAAGTTTTATGTCTGCAAGTGAGAGGTTCCCATAGGCAGTATATTCAAAGCCGTTTTCCTGAGCATAAAGCTCACCGGCAGTGCCGCTTGTGCAAAACAGGGTGAGATCTTCCTGCTTTTGCGGCTGGTCATCGTAGTCGTAATAATATCCCAGCGACTGAGGGGCAATGTATTCAACGGTGTACGGTATTTCTACAGAATAGTATGAAGGGTAATAATCCAGCGTAAGTTCTATAGATGTAACGGTAAGGTCAAAAGCGCCCAGATCCTGCCAGTATCCTTCATCATCTACAGCGGTCAAATAGCAGTCTTCCAATACAGATGGTATAACTACCGTCTGTGAGTCGTAAAAGCTGTATATACCGGTAATAGCAGCCTGCCTGGTATCGGGATCGGCTTTGTAAGACAGCGAAGCATCTGACTCGCCATCGCCGTCGAGGTCAAGGAAGTAATAATTTTCATCATCCAGATATTCAGCGCCTGCCGTTATTATGCTGCCGCTTTTGAAAGCGCATATGCTTACCAGCAAAGATGCCGCCAGCGCAGATGCAAACACGAGAATTTTTTTCATTTCAGAGCACCTCTCCTAAGATCAACTGTTTCAGCCTGAAATCATCAGGCAGATACATATATTTTTAACGTTAAGTATACCACATTTTATTATACATTTTTTTATTCTTTTTGTCAAGAGAAAATACTATATCGCCGCAAGTTCTATTTGGTAAAATTAAAAGAGCCGCGCTGTCTGTGCACGGCTCGGGTATATTTATGTGTTGTCATCGTCGTCGGGGTCTGTGGTATCCTTTGGCATGGCGGTCTCGCCCTCTTTAATGCCCTCGGCGGCATCGGGCACGAACATAGTTTTAAAGGTCATCAGCATTATCCTGAAATCCAGCGCGAACGAGTGCCGCTCTATATACATAAGATCAAGCTTCAGTTTATCGTAAGGCGTGGTGTTGTATTTGCCGAAGACCTGCGCAAAGCCCGTCAGCCCTGCCTTTACGTTCAATCTGTATGCAAACTCGGGCATTACCTTTTCATACTGCTGCGCAATTTCGGGCCGTTCGGGGCGAGGTCCTACAAACGACATACTTCCTGCAAGGATATTGAAAAGCTGCGGCAATTCGTCAAGGCGGCAGCTTCGCAGAAATTTGCCAACGGGCGTTATACGGCTGTCTTCTTCGGCGGCAAGCCTTGCAACGCCGTCTTTTTCGGCATCTACCACCATACTGCGGAACTTTATAAGCTTGAATACCTTTCTGCCGCTTGTAAATCTGTTCTGGCAGTAAAACACGGGTCCGCCGTCATATATCTTTATAAGAAAGGCAATTATAAGCATGAACGGCGACGATATTATTATGCCTATTATGGAAAGCACAATGTCAAAGAAGCGTTTTATAAACAGCTGCTCAAAGCTCATGCCCTGATTGCGCTGAAGCAGCAGCGGCGTATCGAACATATGAAACTCATCTGCGCCGCGCACTATAATGTCTGAGATCTTTGGGCTGATGTATGTTCTTATAGAATTTTCAAAAGTGAATTTCAACAGTTTTGCGCGCTTTTCCAAAGGCACATCGCAGATGATCACCGCTTCATATTCAAGTATCTTGCTTTTTATTGTTTCAAGATCTTCTTCGCAGTTTATAGACGAACATATAAGATATTTGTCCATTCTCTGGCTCATTTTTACAACAAGATCTCCGTCGTCACGCTTGCCGTACACGACTATCATTTTTCGCGCAGGGAAGATCTTCCGGTAGATATACGTGCTGGCTATCGACCACACCACGCCTATAACACCGTCTACAGCGGTAAGAATAAGCAGGGGCACTATCGGCAGAAAGCCGCGCGCGATAAGGCTTATCTGCAAATAAGCGACTGCATTTGTCAGTATAAGTGATATGACCAGCGAACCTATAAGTCCGCTGGGGTATGAGTACCCGACCTTGAAACTGCCGAACGCCATAGAAAACAGCACGAATATGAACGCGTACAGCACTGTCAGCAGCAAAGTGCCTTTCAGCACGAACGGCTTGAACACCATTTCTTTGTTGTAATAGCCGTCCCACAGGCGGGCAAACAAAAGCGTCACCGAGGCTATAAGTATAAGCGAATCGGTAAACATTATAATATGTTTGAATTGTTCTTTTTTCTTCATATTTATATTCCTTGACGGTATCGTTGAAATTATTATCCTAAGCTATGTGCAAAACTTATACACGGGATTATTTTAACACATTTTTTTCTTTTTTTCAAGAGTTTTCACCATATTTTCACAAAACATCAAAAGTTATGTACCCTGCGCGCTCCTGCGCATTGACAAAAAGACGGGGATATTATATAATATTATTAACATTTAACATACAAAATAAAAGGAGAGAGCATTATGAAAACACTGCCGGCATACAGCGTTACCATGTCGGTTTACGGAAAAGAAAAGCCCGAATTTTTGCGACGCAGCATTGAGAGCATCATGGGGCAGACACACCCGACCGATGATTTTGTTATAGTCTGCGACGGCAAGCTTACCAAAGAGCTTGACAAGGTGCTTTTGCAGGCGCAGGAAAAATACTCCGCCATAAAAATAGTGCGCACAAAAGGGCACGTTGGCACTGCCGCGGCGGCGAATATGTCGCTGGAGATGTGCAAGAATGAGTACATCGGCAAAATGGACAGCGACGATATAGCCTTGCCGCAGCGTTTTGAAAAGCAGCTTCGCCGAATGATGCTGCACCCCGAGCTTGATATAATCGGCGGCTATATAGAAGAATTTGACAGCGACACGGGCGAAACTATCGCTATAAAAAAAGTGCCGCTGAGCAACGGAGCGGTGCACGAATACGCAAAAAGGCGCAACCCGTTCAACAACCCCACGCTGCTTTTCAAAAAGAGCGCAGCCATGGCGGCAGGAGGCTACAGCGAGGAACTGGCGCGGTGCGAGGACTATGATTTTGTAGTAAAAATGCTGGCAAACGGCGCTGTTGGCGGCAACATACCGCAGGTGCTTTTAAAGTACCGCATAACGCAGGGCAACTATGAGCGCCGCCGCAACTTTGCCAACACAAAGGCGTTTATTGCCGCGCGGTGGAAGATATACCGCAGCGGATATTCATCACTGATTGATTTTATTATACCCTGTGCCGCGCAGGTCGCGCTGTTTTTGCTGCCGTCTTCGATGACGGGGCTTATATACCGCAAGGCGATGAGGTGATAATATGCTTTCAAGACCCGTAGAATACTACCGTGACAGAGCGAAGGAGATGTTCCTTTCGGGGTACAACTGCTCTCAGGCGGTGGTGATGGCTTTTATAGATGAACTCAGCGTTGACCAAAATGCCGCACTTTTGATGGCTTCGCCGTTCGGAGGGGGATTCAGCCGGCTGAGAGAGGTGTGCGGAACGGTCTCGGGAATGTGCATGGCGGCAGGGCTTATGCTGGGTTACAGCGACCCCAAAGCATACAGCGAAAAGGCGGCGCTTTATGCTCACATACAGAATATGGCGGCAGCTTTCAAAGAGAAGAACGGCTCGTATATATGCCGAGAACTGCTGAAAGGCGTTGCCCACACCGACGGCGGCGCACCCGAGAAACGGACGGAAGAATATTACAAAAAGCGCCCTTGCCCTCAGCTTTGTGCCGACGCAGCCGAAATACTGGCGAGATATGTGAAGAATTTGCAGGAGGAAGAAAAGTAATGACATATTTTATAATAGGTGCTTGCGTGGCGGCAGTTTTGATAGTTTGTGTAATACTGGTGGTAAAATTTGTATCTGGCAGAGATAAGAATAATTCTGACAGCTCTCAGAATGTTATAATTCAGCCGCGTGATGATACAGCTTTACAGGAAGATACATATCAGCCGCAGGAATTTGTGATAAAAGCAGAGAGCATTTCTGCCGATTCTTTTAATGAAAGTGATCTGCATGAGATAACGGATAAAAGACTGCTGGCGCATATTGATAATTTAGTACCCCTTATAGTGCAAGGGGGAAATGCAGCTTATGATATATTTAAAGCAAGTAAACTGGATAAAGAAGTTTTATATAAAGCTATCCTTCCGTTTGGCGCGAAATTGGCAAAGTCAAGGGACATGGACGGCGCATTCCGCGGCTTTTTTCACGGTGAAAACGGCATAGCAGGTCATGCTAATTTGGTTCAGGCAGATACAAATAGCGGAATGACCAAATTAACAAATGCCGCTTCTGGCGCAATGGCTGTTGCGGCTATGGTCGTGGGTCAATATTACATGACGCAGATAAACACAGAGCTTGACAGCATAAGCAGAGGCATTTCTGATATTGCCGATTTTCAGGACAGCGAATATAGAGGAAAAGTAGGTTCTCTTGTGGATCACGTTCGGGTTATGGCGCAGTTTAAAGAAGAAATATTATACGATCCAGAGCAGAGAGACCATATGCTTACTAAACTTGATATGCTTGAAACAGAGTGTACCGAGCTGATAGGACAAGCTAATAATATGCTTGAAAATTATACTGAAAAGAACGATTTGAAATATGAGGAATATGAAACCGAGCTGGAAAAGGCACAAAAGTGGTTTGTATACAGAGAACAACTTTGCAGGGTTCTTTATGGATTGTCAGAATTAAAATTTACTGTAAGCCTTGGTAAAATATCAAGAGAACAGTGTGGTGCATTATATAATATATACTCTGAAAAGGCAAAAGAAGTCAGCGATAAACTTATTGAATGGCATAAAAAGGCGGCTCAACGGCTGGGTATAGATGTTGAAGAAGAGCGGCGAAAGAGAACCGGCTTTGACAGCTTTATACATTTTATTCCGGGCTTGTTCAGCGACAGCCAAAAGTCAAGACCTATAGAAAAGGGTACGGCTGAAATAATAAAGATGCAAAGCGAAGATATGGCGAATGAAGAAAACGTTGAAAAGTCCGATCTGTTTTCGCAGGACGTACAGCTTATCATAAAAGACGGCAAAATATATTATCTACCTCCGGTAGAAACCCCATAACTCAACCTGCGGTATGTTTAAATTTTGATTGCTTTCAGCTATAATAAAGTCTGAAAGACCAGCTATAAAAAGTCAATAGGAAAAGCAAAAAAATTTTCATAACCCCAGAAAAATGAATAACACATTTTTT
>CANQKD010000027.1 GCA_947624375.1 uncultured Clostridia bacterium
TGCGGTGCCCGAAATCTGTTTCGCTTCGCTCACATCTTTCGACCGCTGCGCAATAATCGCCTCGCTTCTTCTGCCACTGGCAGCGCTTCGGCGTTGCCCTCTTGCGGTGCCCGAAATCTGTTTCGCTTCGCTCACATCTTTCGACCGCTGCGCAATAATCGCCTCGCTTCTTCTGCCACTGGCAGCGCTTCGGCGATTATTCCCATTCCACCGTAGCCGGCGGCTTCGATGTTATATCGTATACCACCCTTGAAACGCCTGCGACTTCGTTGGTTATGCGGCTGCTGGCGCGCTCCAGAACCTCATACGGCAGCCTTGTCCACTCGGCGGTCATAAAGTCGTCCGTGGTGACTGCTCTAAGCGCGATAGTATACCCATACGTTCTCGCATCGCCCATAACGCCCACGCTGCGCAGACCCGTAAGCACCGCAAAATACTGATTAGTCATCTTTTCAAGCCCCGCGTTTGCCACTTCCTCGCGGAAGATAGCATCGGCATCGCGCAGAAGCTCCAGCTTTTCTTTGGTTATCTCGCCGATAACTCTCACCGCCAGCCCCGGGCCCGGGAACGGCTGCCGCCACACGAGCTCGTGCGGTATGCCAAGCTGCTCGCCTGCACTGCGCACCTCGTCTTTGAAAAGCTCTCTGAGCGGCTCGACTATCTCATCAAACGATATGACATCGGGCAGACCCCCAACGTTGTGGTGGCTTTTTATCACCGCAGAATCGCCCTTGCCGCTCTCTATAACATCGGGGTAGATAGTACCCTGCACCAGCACGTTTATCTTGCCCAGCTTTTTAGCCTCGTCCTCAAAAACGCGTATAAACTCCTCGCCGATAATTTTGCGCTTCTGCTCGGGCTCGGTAACGCCCCTGAGCTTACTGAGAAACCTGTCCTCGGCGTTTACGCGTATCATATTCATGCCAAACTGCTTTCTGAACGTCTGATCGACAAAATCGCCCTCGTTCTTTCTAAGCAGTCCGTGGTCTACAAACACACAGGTAAGGTCATTGCCGATAGCCTTATGCAGCATAACAGCCGCAACAGAAGAATCCACTCCGCCCGAAAGCGCGAGCAGGACTTTCTTCCCTGCGAGGTATTCTTTATACTTTTCTATCGAATTTTCGACAAAATTTTCTATCTTCCAGTCACCTTTGCACTTGCACACCTTGAACACGAAATTTTCTAGTATCTGCTTTCCGTACACGGTGTGGGTAACTTCGGGGTGGAACTGCACGCCGTAAAGCTTTCTGCTCTCGTCCGCCATGGCGGCGCAGGGGCATTTATCGGTATGCGCTATTGTAACAAAACCTTTAGGCGGCGCGGATATAAAGTCGTTATGGCTCATCCAGCAGATGCTCTCATCTGGCACACCCTCAAAGAGTATATTACTTTCAAAATACACATTAGTTTTGCCGTACTCTCTGCTGTCTTCGGCGCTTGTGATCTCGCCCTGTGCCATATACGCCATAAGCTGATCGCCGTAGCATATACCCAGCACCGGCACGCCGACATTCAGTATTGCAGGGTCATAATGCGGCGAGCTTTCGTCATAAACGCTGTTTGGGCCGCCGGTGAAAATAACGCCCTTATATTCCTTTACCTGTTCCAAAGTTACTTTGTCATACGGCTTTATCTCCGCATAGACGTGCTGCTCCCTTACTCGCCTTGCTATCAGCTGGTTATACTGACCGCCGAAGTCAAGGACGAGTATCTTTTCCAAACTGTCAATGTTCTGTGTGTTTGTAATACCCTGCGATCTTGGCATTATGCGCTCACTCCATATATTTATTTCCCACTGTCACCGTAGTTTGAAAGCACTCTCGCAGAGGGGTCGTTGACGTTGCAGCCTTCCCACGCCTTGTTAGGCATCCAGAAGTCAACTATCATCTCGCCCTGATCGGGGTAGTACTTTTCAAATATCTCACGGTACAGCAAAGATTCTTTGGTAAACGGCGCAGCGTGGCTGTACTGCTTTATCTTCTCTTCAAACTGCTCGTCACTGTAAAATTCTTCTGCATACTCTTTAAGATAGTCCACCATTGAGTGACCTACGGCATCAGAAAAAGCTGCTTTTTCTCTCCACAAAATGCTTTCGGGCAGATAATCGCCCTTTTCAAAAGCGTGGCGGAGAAGATATTTTCCCTTGCCGTATTTGTTAAGCTTCTTTTCGGGGTCTACAGACATAACGTACTTTACAAAATCGATATCGCCGAACGGCACGCGCGCTTCGAGAGAGTTTACAGAAATACACCTGTCGGCTCTGAGCACGTCATACATATGCAGCTCTCTCACACGCTTCTGGGATTCCTCCTGAAAAGCCTGCGCATTCGGGGCAAAGTCTGTATACTTATAGCCGAAAAGCTCATCGGAGATCTCGCCCGTCAGCAGCACGCGAATGTCAGTCTGCTCGTGGATAGCCTTACATATAAGATACATACCCATGCTTGCTCTGATAGTGGTTATATCGAACGTGCCGAGCAGGTGTATGACATCTTCAAGAGCGTTCAGGACGTCATCTTTTGTGATGATTATCTCCTTGTGGTCGCTGCCTATGTAGTCCGCCACCTGTTTTGCATACTTCAGGTCGATAGCGTCCTCGCTCATGCCTATGGCAAAGGTTTTTATAGGCTTATCGCTCTTTTTTGCCGCTATCGCGCACACCAGAGAGCTGTCAAGTCCTCCCGAAAGCAGAAAACCTACTTTTGCATCTGCCACGAGGCGTTTTTCAACACCTGCGACCAGTTTGTCGTGGATCTTCCGGCAGACCGTTTCAAGATCGTCATAGCAGACCTCGTCAACTTTCGCGATGTCCATGTAGCACACGAACTTGCCGTCCTTCCAGTAGTGACCGGGAGGGAAAGGCATTATCTTCTTTGTAAGACCGACTAAGTTTTTAGCCTCGCTGGCAAATATCGGCTCGCCCTTTTCGTCAAGACCGTAATAGAGTGGTCGTATGCCGATGGGGTCACGCGCGGCGATAAAGCTGTCAGAGGGCTTGTCGTAGATGATGCAGGCAAACTCCGCGTCCAGCATAGGGAACATATCGGTGCCGTATTCGCGGTAGAGCGGCAGAAGTATCTCGCAGTCGGAGTCGCTTTTGAAGGTATATTTGCCCGATTCTTCGAGCTGTTTTTTCAGCTTTTTGAAGCCGTATATCTCGCCGTTGCATACAACATAGCTGCCGTCAAGCTCAAACGGCTGCATACCATCTTCGGTGAGACCCATTATAGCCAGTCTGTGGAATGCAAGGATACCCTTTCCGCTTTCAAGTTTTATTATCCTGCTGTCGTCGGGACCACGGGATTTGGTCTGACAAAAGCCCGAAACAAAAGAATTATAGGCGACGCAGCTGCCGCAATAGCCCATTATAGAACACATAATGATTACCTCCGTATATTTCAGCATTCTATAGGGCAAGTGCTGTACTCGCTGTGCCACCTATATTTTATCTCATTTTGACCGTTCTTGTCAAGTGCATAGCGCACAAATTTGGTGCGCATAAATGAAAGAACGCCGACTGACGCGCGGTAACGGCTCGCTTACTGAAAACGCGGTGCGCTTTGTTCGGCTCGCAGCTCGAAAAGTGTTATTCACGCAGATCTCCCGCACGGCTCACACCGTCCCATGCTCGCTGATGGAAGCTAAGGCTGCGCTACTTCTCTTTTCTCAAACGCTTTTCACACGTTGACCGCCAAAGCGGTCAAGTGTTGTTGATTGTTCGCTGCTTTCGCAGCAGCCTGCGGAGCTGTTCAACGCTCCACAGTAATTTGGTTTTATTCTCATTTTGAGTAAGCTACCACGTTTGCGCATTTCTATGCGAGGGACAGCGGTCGCTAGCGACCGCGTGAAGAATTGGGCAACAATATATAAAAGCCCAATTCTTCTGCACTTCGCTTTGCGAAGTGTGCCATAGAGGGTATAGGGAGTGTATCTGCAAGGAAGGGCGCGCAAGGCTCCACAGCGAACGCAAGCGTTCGCCACAAGTTTCTTGCGAAACTTGCTCCCTTCTTATCTAAAATTTCCCCTCGAGCTCTCTTTAAGCGGTCGCTTGCGACCGCTGTACCCGACACCTACGACCACGCGCTGAGCCTTGGTGAAATGTCGCGACCTCTTCGCTCGGAACTTCGTGCCTTTGAGAATAAGGCTAAATAGCGAAATACGCATAGGGTTTGTTTGCAAGGCAACGGAGGTCAGTAGTGCGGGAAAATTGAATTGCAACGTACTGCGGAAAACTCGCAGTACAGACAAGCCCAAATTTCTTGCCTCTTGCTTCTTTATAAACCGCAGAAATGACAGATTTGCGAAAACGTTAGAAAACCATTTCTAATATCTAACTTCTCACCTCTAACCTCTAGCAGCGGAGCGCACGCTGTGTTTTCGGGGGCGCCGCCCCCGTACCCCCGCAAGCCTTTTGAAAAAGGCTTGACCGAAAACTTTCCCGTTTTGGCAAGGCAAGTTTGGTGGGGCTTTAAGCCGCTCCGCAGGTTTGCTGCGTAAGCAGCATTATAACCTATTATCTTACGCCAAACAGCAAGTCACCATATGTAGGATACGGCCAGTATTTCTTCGAGGTGACTTTCTCTGCCTCGTCGCAGGGCAGCCTCAGCTCTGCCATCTTGGTGAGCACGGTGTCTCTGATAGCCTCCGACTCCTTGATTATATCCTCGCAGTCTGCAAGCGCTATAACAGCCTTTTCAAGCTCATCTGCCTTAACCGCTATGCTGTCGGCAAGGTCGGAGAGCTTCTTCACCAGTCCCTTTTCATACGCGCACGCGATAGTTTCATCAACAGCCTTTTTCGCAGCCGCCGTTCTGGCAAGCTCTGCGGCATAGCCCTCAATAGCAGGCGCGATCTGCGTTTTAGCCATTTCTATCATGGTGTTAGCCTCGATAACCACCGTCTTGCAGTAGTTTTCAAGCATGATGTCAACTCTCGACTTCATCTCTGCCAGTGTGAACACCTTATGCGATGTGAGCATATCTACGTTCTTCTGATCGAGCAGGTGAGGCATACAATCGGCGGTAGTGCGATAGTTGAGCAGACCCCTCTTTTCGGTAGCTTCCTTTATCCACGAATCATCATAGCCGTTGCCGTTGAATATGATATGCTTATGATCTTTGATAGTCTTCTTTATCATCTCGTGCAGGGCGGTCTCGAAGTCTTCCGCGCCCTCCAGTCTGTCGGCGTAAATCTTCAGCGACTCAGCCACAGCGCTGTTGAGCATTATGTTTGCGCAGGCAATGCTGTTTGAAGAACCGAGCATACGGAACTCAAACTTATTGCCGGTGAACGCGAACGGCGAGGTACGGTTACGGTCGGTGGTATCTCTGTTGAACTTAGGCAGAACGTTTACACCGAGCTTCATCTGGGTAACTTCTGTACCCTTATAAGGCGTGTCGTTCTCGATAGCTTCCAAAACTGCGTTGAGCTCATCGCCGAGGAATATAGATACAACTGCCGGAGGAGCTTCGTTAGCGCCGAGTCTATGGTCGTTTCCTGCGGTAGCTACTGCAAGTCTCAGAAGATCCTGATAATCATCGACTGCCTTAATTACAGCGCACAGGAAAAGCAAAAACTGCGCGTTCTCATACGGTGTTTCGCCGGGTGAGAGCAGGTTTACGCCTGTATCTGTAGAGATAGACCAGTTGTTGTGCTTGCCGCTGCCGTTTACGCCTGCAAAGGGCTTCTCGTGCAGCAGGCATACCAAGCCGTGTCTTGCGGCAACTTTCTGCATTATCTCCATAGTCAGCTGGTTATGGTCGGTAGCGATATTTGTAGTAGTATAGATAGGTGCAAGCTCGTGCTGAGCAGGTGCGACCTCGTTATGCTCCGTTTTGGCAAGTATGCCGAGCTTCCACAGCTCTTGGTTAAGGTCTTCCATAAACTCCGCTACCTTGGGCTTAATAACGCCGAAGTAGTGGTCGTCCATTTCCTGACCCTTGGGCGGTTTTGTGCCGAACAGTGTTCTGCCTGTAAATCTAAGGTCGGGGCGCTGGTCGTACATTTCTTTTGTTATAAGGAAGTACTCCTGCTCGGGACCTACAGATGTGCGAACGCACTTTACGTTGTCGTTGCCGAAGAGTTTGAGTATTCTCAGAGCCTGCTTGTTAAGAGCCTGCATGGAGCGCAGCAGCGGTGTTTTCTTATCGAGAGCCTCGCCGCCGTAAGAGCAGAAAGCGGTAGGTATGCAGAGGGTCTTGCCCTTTATGAACGCATACGAGGTCGGATCCCACGCGGTATAGCCTCTTGCCTCGAATGTTGCTCTCAGTCCGCCCGAGGGGAACGAAGATGCATCAGGCTCGCCTTTGATAAGCTCTTTGCCCGAAAATTCCATTATAACTCCGCCGTCGGGAGAGGGTGAGATAAAGCTGTCGTGCTTTTCTGCCGTAATGCCCGTAAGCGGCTGGAACCAGTGGGTATAGTGGGTAGCTCCGTGCGCCACAGCCCACTCTTTCATGGCGCTTGCCACGGCGTTCGCTACGCCTATATCGAGCTTAGCGCCCTCGTCGATGGTCTTTTTCAGCGACTGATAAACCTTTGCTGACAAAGTTGCTTTCATAACTCTGTCGTCAAACACCAGACAGCCAAAATACTCCGGTACTGTTGTTACATTTTCTCCCATTTCAAAAACTCCTTTACATTAAAATATAGGGTCAATAGTTTTTCTATAGCAAAAAAGACGCCTTTAAAGCGCGGTCACCCACGCGTTAAAGACGTCCTTGCCTTTACGTTATTTATACAGCTATTTTACTGTTTACTGTTATCTCAAAGCTATCACACAATGCCCTGAGCGTTCATAGCGTCTACTACTTTCTCGAAGCCTGCGATGTTAGCGCCTACAACATAGTTGCCCTCAAAGCCGTACTTCTTGGCGGCATCATCAAGGTTATGGAAGATATTTATCATGATGCCCTGGAGCTTGCTGTCAACTTCCTCGAATGTCCAGCTGAGTCTCTCGCTGTTCTGGCTCATTTCAAGAGCGGAAGTTGCAACGCCGCCTGCGTTGGCAGCCTTGCCCGGCAGGAAGAACACGCCGTTTTTCTGGAGATACTCTGTAGCTTCCATAGTGGTAGGCATATTAGCGCCCTCTGCTACAGCTATAACGCCGTTGGCAACAAGTGTTTCAGCATCTTCAATACCCAGCTCGTTCTGAGTAGCGCACGGCAGAGCTATATCAGCCTTTACTGTCCATACGCCCTTGCCCTCGTGATACTCGGAATTGGGTCTGTAGTTCTTATATTCTGTAAGTCTTGCTCTCTTGACTTCCTTGATCTCTTTAAGAGCGGCAACATCTATTCCGTCGGGGTCGTATACCCAGCCTGTGGAATCAGAGCAGGTAACTACCTTTGCGCCCAGCTGCTGAGCTTTCTGAATTGCATATGTAGCAACGTTGCCAGCGCCGGAAACTACAACGGTCTTGCCCTCGAGGCTCATGCCCTTGCTCTTGAGCATTTCCTGAGTGATATAGAGAAGTCCGTAGCCGGTAGCTTCTGTTCTTGCAAGCGAACCGCCGTAGGTAAGGCCCTTACCGGTGAGCACGCCCTCGAACACGCCTCTTATTCTCTTATACTGACCGAACATATAGCCTATCTCTCTTGCGCCCGTACCGATATCGCCTGCGGGAACGTCGGTATCTGCGCCTATATACTTGCACAGCTCTGTCATAAAGCTCTGGCAGAATGCCATTACTTCTCTGTCAGACTTGCCCTTGGGGTCGAAGTCCGAACCGCCCTTGCCGCCGCCGATAGGCAGACCGGTGAGCGAGTTTTTGAAGATCTGCTCAAAACCGAGGAACTTGATTATACCGAGGTTTACGGACGGGTGGAGTCTGAGTCCTCCCTTATAAGGACCTATCGCGCTGTTGAACTGAACGCGGTAGCCGGTGTTTACCTGGACCTGACCCTTGTCGTCTACCCACGGAACTCTGAACTTGAACTGTCTCTCGGGGTTTACAAGTCTTTCAAGAAGTGCGTCCTTTCTGAACTTCTCCTCATTGGCATCAACTACTACTCTGAGAGATTCGAGCACCTCTTTTACTGCCTGATGAAATTCGGGCTCGTTAGGGTTCTCTCTTACAACTCTCTCGATGACCTCGTCAACATATGACATACTGTTTCCTCCTAATGTATTTAATATATTCTGCGATGCGGTCTTGCAACATGAGCCGCCTGCCGCCTTCAAAACCGTTTGCGGCAAATTTCGGCACACAAAGCGCTGAAAACGCCTTATTTTCCAAAGACCACACACCTTTACGTTATGAATTATACACTCTTCAAAACGATTTGTCAAGACCTTTTTTGCAACTTTTTAAAAAAATCCTGCAAAAAGTTAAAATTTCTATTGACAAAAAGCCGTTTTGGTTGTATAATACACATTGTGAGCAATGGCGTTCATTTCAAAACGGTATATTATGCCTGTTTGGCTAAGATATGCCGCTTTGAAGTGGGCGCTTATTGTTTTCTCGCTGTAAAACACACGATATACATTATTTTAATGAAAGGAAAGTTCTGATATGAAACGAGAGGGAGAAGTCAGGATACCGTCGGGCTGCGCTATAGCGGCAGTGATAAGCAAAGACGGCAACAGAATGTCGGGTCAGCTGATAGCCGATGCCATGGTGCCCATGCACGACCGCTCAAACGGTCTGGGCGGCGGCTTTGCAGGCTACGGCATATACCCCGAATACAAAGACTACTATGCACTGCACATATTCTTTGACGACAGGCCGTCGAGGATAGACTGCGAAACATTTTTAAAGGAGCGTTTCGAGATAGTAAAATCAGAAGTGATACCCACGCGCAAGATACCGCAGATAACAGACGAGCCGATGATATGGAGATATTTTGTTGCGCCGCTGCACTCGGTAATGGCATCTATGCAGCTGGACGAAAAGGCGCTTGTTTCGCGCACGGCGGTGCAGATAAACACCGAGCACAAGGGCGCGTATGTATTTTCAAGCGGCAAGAACATGGGCGCATTCAAGGCGGTAGGTTTCCCCGAAGATGTGGGAAAATTCTACAGGCTGGACGAATACGAGGGCTACTCGTGGACTGCGCACGGCAGATACCCGACAAACACCCCCGGCTGGTGGGGCGGCGCGCACCCGTTCACGCTGCTTGACTACTCGGTAGTACACAACGGTGAGATCTCCTCTTACGATGCTAACAGGCGTTTTATAGAGATGTTCGGTTACAAGTGCACCTTACAGACGGACACGGAAGTTATAACCTACATACTGGACTATCTGCTGCGCGTTCAGGGGCTTACGCTGAAAGAGGCTGCAAGCGTGATAGCCGCGCCGTTCTGGAGCACGATAAACGACAAGTCTGACATTGAAGACAAGAACAAGCACATATATCTGAGGACTATGTTCCCCAGCCTGCTTATAACGGGACCGTTCTCGATAGTATTCGGCTACAACGGCGGACTTATGGCTCTTAACGACAGGCTGAAACTGCGTTCTATGGTGGTAGGCGAGAAAGACGACAAGGTGTTTATAGCAAGCGAAGAAGCCGCGATAAGGGTAATGGAGCCCGATGCGGAGAACATCTGGTCGCCTGCCGGCGGAGAGCCCGTAATAGTTGAGGTAAAGGAGGGTGCGTACTGATGAACGATATATATGTTTATCCCGAATTTGAGGTAATAAGAAACAGTGATCGCTGCATAGCCTGCCGCGTATGCGAAAGACAGTGCGCCAACGAGGTTCACTTTTTCAGTGACGAGCACGGCAAGATGATGAGCGATGAGACAAAGTGCGTAAACTGCCAGAGGTGTGTATCGCTCTGCCCTACAAAGGCTCTTAAAATAGTAAAGAGCGACTGTATGCTGCGCGAGAACGCCAACTGGAGCAACGACACTATTAAAGAGATATACAAGCAGGCGAACAGCGGCGCGGTGCTGCTCTCATCTATGGGCAACCCGAAGCCTTTTCCCGTATACTGGGACAAGATACTTATAAATGCTTCGCAGGTAACAAACCCGCCGATAGACCCTTTGAGAGAGCCTATGGAGACGAAGGTGTTCCTCGGCAAAAAGCCCGACAAGATAAAGCGCGATGAAAACGGCAAGCTCAAATGCGAACTTCCGCCGCAGATAGAGCTTTCGATGCCGGTAATGTTCTCGGCGATGAGTTACGGCTCTATAAGCTACAATGCTCACGCATCTCTGGCGAGGGCTGCAACGGAGCTGGGAATACTTTACAACACAGGCGAGGGCGGTCTGCACGAGGACTTTTACTGCTACGGTGAAAACACTATAGTACAGGTGGCATCGGGACGTTTTGGCGTTCATGAAGAATACCTGAAAGCAGGCGCGGCTATCGAGATAAAGATGGGTCAGGGCGCAAAACCGGGCATAGGAGGACATCTGCCGGGGGCTAAGATAGTAGGCGATGTATCTCGCACACGTATGATACCCGAGGGATCTGATGCGATCTCGCCTGCGCCGCATCACGATATATATTCTATAGAAGATCTGCGGCAGCTGGTGTTCTCTCTCAAAGAGGCTACAGAATACAAAAAGCCTGTTATAGTAAAGGTTGCGGCGGTACACAACATTGCCGCCATAGCAAGCGGTATTGCACGGAGCGGCGCGGACATCATAGCTATTGACGGCTTCCGCGGCGGAACGGGAGCTGCGCCTACCAGAATAAGAGATAACGTAGGCATACCGATAGAGCTTGCGCTTGCGGCTGTTGACCAGCGTTTGCGCGATGAGGGCATAAGAAACAACATTTCACTGGTGGTAGGCGGCAGCATAAGAAGCGCATCTGACGTTGTAAAGGCGATAGCTTTAGGTGCGGATGCCTGTTACATAGCGACTGCTGCGCTGCTGGCTCTTGGCTGTCACCTGTGCCGTACCTGCCAGAGCGGCAAGTGCAACTGGGGCATAGCCACACAGCGCCCCGAGCTTGTAAAGAGGCTCAACCCCGACATGGGAAGCCAGCGGCTCATAAACCTTATGAACGCATGGAAGCACGAGATAAAAGAGCTTATGGGCGGCATGGGTATAAACTCTATAGAGGCTCTCAAAGGCAACAGGCTGATGCTGCGCGGTATAGGTCTTACGAACGCGGAACTGGAGATACTGGGCATTGCACACGCAGGTCAGAGCTGATCAGGATAGGTGATAGATATGAAAAGAGTATATGTAAATGAAGAATGGTGTCTGGGCTGTCACCTTTGCGAATACAACTGCGCGTTTGCAAATTCGGGTCTTAAAGACATGGCATACGCGCTGAAAGGCAAGCCCATATACCCGAGGATACACATTGAAGAAAATGACAAGATAAGCTATGCGGTATCATGCCGCCACTGCGACGACCCGATATGCGTTAAAAGCTGTATTGCGGGGGCGATCTCGAAGAAAGACGGCGTTGTACACATAGACAGCGAAAAGTGCGTGGGCTGCCACACCTGTGTGCTGGTCTGCCCGTATGGAGCATTAGCGCCGGGGGAGAGCGGCATTATGCAAAAGTGCGAGCTTTGCCTTGCAAACTCCTGCGGCGAGCCTGCGTGCGTAAAGGGCTGCCCCAACAATGCGATAGTGTTTGAGAGCAGAGATGAGGAGGTATGAGGCGTATGAAGCAGTATATTATTATAGGAAACGGCGTTGCCGCGGCAGGCTGCATCGAGGGCATACGCAGTGTGGACAAAGACGGCAAGATAACCGTAATATCGGAAGAGAAACACCCCGTATATTGCAGGCCGCTCATATCTTATTATCTTGAAGGAAAGACGGATACCAAGAAAATGAACTATCGCGGCGAGGATTTTTACACTGCAAACGGCTGCGATGTAATATACGGCAAAAAGGCGGTGAAGATAGACAAAGCCGCCAAGAAGATAGAGCTTGACGACAAGAGCAAACTGCCGTACACGAGCGTTTGTGCTGCGACGGGTTCATCGCCGTTTGTGCCGCCGATGGAGGGGCTTGAAAGCGTTGAGCAAAAGTTTGGTTTTATGACTTTAGATGATGCGCTGGCTCTTGAAAAGGCGGTAACGAAGAAGTCTAAAGTGCTGATAGTGGGCGCAGGGCTTATAGGTCTTAAATGCGCCGAGGGCTTGCACGGCAGGGCGGCTTCTATTGTTGTTGCTGACCTTGCGGACAGGGTGCTTTCGAGCATTCTTGACAAGGACTGCGCGGCGTATATGCAGAAGTGTTTAGAAGAAAACGGGATAGAATTTCTGCTTTCGGACAGCGTAAAGAAATTCGATACAAACAAGGCTTATATGCAAAGCGGCAAGGAAGTTGATTTTGATGTGCTTGTGCTTGCGGTAGGCGTAAGGGCGAACACATCTCTTATAAAAGACGCAGGCGGCGAGGTGAACAGGGGCATTATAGTTGACGAGAAACTTCGCACAAGTATTGAAGACATATACGCGGCAGGCGACTGCACCGAGGGTGAGGACATATCTCTCGGGGCGAAAAGAGTTTTAGCGCTTATGCCGAATGCTTATATGCAGGGTCACGCGGCAGGTGTGAACATGGCAGGAGGCGAGGAGCTTTTCGACAAGGGCATACCTATGAACTCGATAGGGTTCTTCGGTCTGCACTGCATGACGGCAGGCACTGCTTACACATCGGAGCAGGGCGGCTGCACATATGAAGAAAAATTTGAAGGCGGAATAAAAAGGCTGTTTACAAAGGGCGGCTTGCTGACGGGATTTATGATCATAGGCGGCAGCGAGAGGGCAGGCATATACACCGCTATGATTCGCGAAAAAACGCCTCTTGACAGCGTAAACTTTGAAATGCTGCGCAAGGCGGCGACTTCGGCGGCGTTTGGCAAAGAGGCAAGAAAAGAAAAATTCGCTATGCCGCATTAAGGTGTTGCAAGAGCGAAAAAAGTATGTTATAATACTGTAAAGGACTGATACTATGGTACTTATAGATGTAAACGGTCTTGACTTCAAGGCGGTGAACGAAAACCTGCGCGAGGCTAAAGGCGACTGTAGGCTCACAGGCTGCTGCGGACAGAGGTTTATAGCCGCAGGAATGTCGGGACGTACTATAACGATAGAGGGCGTGCCGGGCAATGCGCTGGGCGCGTATCTCAACGGCGGCGAGATTGTCGTGAACGCGAACGCACAAGATGCGGTGGGTGACACGATGAACGAGGGTAAGATAGTTATTCACGGCAACATAGGCGATGCGGCAGGTTACGCCATGCGCGGCGGAAAGATCTTTGTAAAGGGCAATGCAGGCTACCGCGCAGGCATACACATGAAAGCATACAAAGAAAAAGTGCCGCTTATGGTGATAGGCGGCAGCACGGGCAGTTTTCTTGGCGAATATCAGGCAGGCGGCGTTATTGTGGTGCTGGGGCTGGACATAGGCAGCAGAAAGATAGTCGGGAACTTCCCCTGCACTGGCATGCACGGCGGAAAGATGTTTCTGCGCAGCGACTGCAAGGATGTGAAGTTCCCCTCGCAGGTGACGGCAAAGAAGGCGACCGCGAAAGAGCTTGACGAGGTGAGAAAATACGTAACGCAGTTTTGCGATCTGTTCGGCGGCGATGTTGACAGCATAATGGACAGCCCGTTCACGGTAGTCACCCCCGACAGCAAGAACCCGTACAAGCAGATGTACGTTCCCAACTAGAGGCAAGAGGCGAGAAGATGCTTTTTATAGTTTTGCGCATACTTTTCAAAACGCTCGTCTTGCTTCTTGCTTCTGGATCTCTTGCTTCT
>CANQKD010000028.1 GCA_947624375.1 uncultured Clostridia bacterium
CGGCGAGCTGAAGTTGTGAGGCGAACATCTTGCTTCTTGCATCTATCTAAACGGCAGGTATGAAAAGCAGGCGCAAATGTTGTAGAAATATTTCTAACCTCTAACTTCTCACTTCTAACTTCTAATAGGGCAAGATGCGCATTTTGAAAAGTTTGCGCAAAATTATAAAAAGTTGTTTCTTGCTTCTTGCATCTTGTAAACCGCAGGAACGGAAAGCAGGCGCAAATGTTGTAGAAATATTTCTAACCTCTAACTTCTCACTTCTGACCTCTAATAGCTGAATATACTTCCAGCACGATGTGGGAGAGGAGCACAGTTTATAGGTGAGAAGTGAAGTGCTTTTGGTGGGGGCGCGGTTCTTGCCTCTTGCTTCTATTTAAACCGCAGGAACGGAAAGCAGGCGCAAATGCTGTAAAACCGTTTCTAACTTCTAACATCTCACTTCTAACCTCTAGTAGGGCAGAATATTCTTCCGGAAGTGCAAAAAGGAAACATGCTTTTATGGGGGGTGAGTAGGCGTGCGAAAGTGTGGCGGTTAGCTGTAGTTGCCGGGCGTATTTCTTGCTTCTTGCTTCTATCTAAACCGCAGAAATGAAATGCAGGCGCAAGGGTTGTAAAACCGTTTCTAACATCTTACATCTAACCTCTTACCTCTAATAGCTGACTTCTAACCTTCAAAATGGCATTCAATCTTTGAAATAATTATACTGTACATAAATTCTAACAGGTGATAAAATGGACAACATATTTTATCGCATTTGCGACAGGCTGCCGTTTTACACGGAGCTGAAAAAAGCCGTCATCAACGGGCACACGCCTGTTTGCCTGACGGGGGTATACAACATTCACAAGGCGCAGCTGGCACTCTCGCTCTCGCGCCTGGGCTGCGTTTGCCTTATTTGCGATGACGAACCTGCGGCGCGGCGTTTTGTATCTGACATTAACGAACTTGCAGGCTGCGAAAAGGCGTGCTTATTCCCCTCAAAAGAGATAAGCTTTGCACAGTTTGAGGGCATTTCTCACGAATACGAACAGCAGCGGTTGGCGGCGCTTTCAAAGATACAGAGCAAAAAATGCTCGGTTCTTGTGGCGACTGCTGAAGCCGCATTACAGGCTTGCATACCGCCGCAGGAGCTTGCGCGCTACAGCTTTGAGATCACTCGCGGCGAGATCATATCGGTAGACAACCTTTGCAGGCGGCTTATTGATGCAGGCTACACACGGTGCGATCAGACGGAGGGTGCGGCGCAGTTTTCGGTTCGCGGCGGCATAATTGACATATTCCCTGTGAATTACTCGCAGCCGATAAGAATAGAGCTCTGGGGTGATGAGTGCGACAGCATCAGTTATTTTGATGTACAGTCGCAGAGGCGGACAGAGGGCGTAGATCGTGCTCTTATTGCGCCTGCGAAAGAGATAATTTTCCCGTCTTCAGAGGAGTTTTGCGAGAGGCTGGAAAGTGCGGCGAGGTCTGCAAAGGGGAAAAACAAGGAGCTTGCAAAAAAGCATTTATACGATGACATACAGCTTATACGGGGCGGCACGGCGCTCAGCTGCTGTGACAAATACTATTTGCTTGCATACGAAAAGACATACTGTGTGACGGACTATTTCAGCGGCGGAATGGTGATGTTCTCGGAACTGGCAAATTGCAGGCAGAAGATGCAGGGGTATTTAGGTCAGCTGGCGGAAGACCTGAAGATGATGTACTCGGACGGGCTGATGTGCAAGGAGCTGGGGGAATTCTGGTTTGATGAATCGCAGCTTTTAGAGAGGGCGAGCAGGCAGAGGCTTATATACCTGGACACGTTCATGCGCGGACACACAGAGACGCCGATTAAGAAGCTTATAAACGCATCGTGTTTTCAGACATCGGGCTGGGGCGGCGACCTGAAACATTTAGTTGAAGAGCTTAGATCTCTTATAAAGAACGATTACTGCTGCGTGGTGCTGGGCGGCAGCGAAAAGACGGCAGGTATAATGGTATCAGATCTGAGAGAGCAGGGTATAAAGGCGGCGCTTTTAGAAGACATATCTGAAATATCTTCGGGCATGGTATACGTAAAGGCAGGAAGTGTTTCGGGGGGATTTGAATACCCTGATGCGAAAGCTGCGCTGCTCACGCAGATAAGGGCGATAAATTCAAAGCAGAGGACAAAACACCGCTCAAACAAGGCAGGGGCACTTAAAAATCTTTCAGACATAACGCCGGGCGACCCGGTAGTACACAGCATATACGGAATAGGAAGATACGCAGGTATTTCAAAGGTAGAAACTGACGGGGTGACGAAAGACTACATAACCATAAAATATCTGGGAAGCGACACGCTGTATGTGCCTGTTACACAGCTTGACCTTATATCGCGGTATGTGGGCGGCGACGATGCGAATGTAAAAATAAACAAGCTGGGTTCGCCGACATGGAAAAACACAAAAGCGCGCGCCAAAAAAGCCGTTGAGGACATGGCGAACGAGCTTATTGCGCTATATGCGAAAAGGCACATTTCAAAGGGGTATGCATTCTCGCAGGACAACGACTGGCAGAGAGATTTTGAGGAGCGTTTTGACTATCAGGAGACGGACGATCAGCTGAGGAGCATTACAGAGATAAAGGCTGACATGGAAAAGCCTATACCGATGGACAGGCTGCTTTGCGGTGATGTTGGTTTTGGCAAGACGGAAGTAGCGCTTCGGGCGGCGTTCAAGTGCGTTATGGATTCAAAACAGTGCGCTATACTTGTGCCGACCACCGTACTAGCGTGGCAGCATTATCAGACTGCTATACGCAGGTTTGAACACTTTCCGATAAACATAGAGCTTTTAAGCCGTTTTCGCACGCCGAAGCAGCAGGCAGAAATTATAAAGAAACTCAGGCGCGGTGAGATAGACATAATTATAGGCACGCACAGGCTTGTACAGAAAGATGTGGTATTCAAAGACTTAGGGCTTGCGATAATAGACGAGGAGCAGCGATTTGGCGTAAAACAGAAAGAGAGGTTCAAGGAGCTGTTCAGCTCGATCGATATTCTCACTCTTTCGGCTACGCCCATACCGCGCACACTCAATATGGCGATGAGCGGCATAAGAGATATGTCTGTAATTGAAGAGCCGCCGCAGGACAGGTATCCTGTTCAGACGTATGTTGCGGAATACAACGGCGCTGTTATAGCGCAGGCGTGTGCCAAAGAGCTTCGCAGGGGCGGACAGGTATACTACATACACAACAGGGTAGACACTATATATCGCTGCGCAAATGAGTTGCAGGAGCTTTTGCCCGAGGCGAGAATTGCTGTAGCACACGGGCAGATGGACGAGAGGGAGCTTTCGGAAAAGTGGCGGCAGCTTATAGACCACGAGATAGATATACTTGTTTGCACGACTATTATTGAAACTGGCGTTGATGTGCCGAATGTAAACACGCTTATTATTGAAGATGCTGACAGGCTGGGACTTTCGCAGCTATACCAGCTGAGAGGCAGAGTTGGGCGTTCTAACCGCAGGGCGTTTGCATACTTTACGTTCAGGAGGGGCAAAACTCTGACGGAGGTGGCATCGCGCAGGCTTGATGCGATAAGGGAGTTTACGCAGTTCGGCAGCGGTTTCAGGGTAGCGGTGAGAGATCTTGAGATACGCGGCGCGGGCTCGGTGCTCAGCGGAAAGCAGCATGGGCACATGGAGGCCATAGGCTATGATATGTACATAAAACTTTTAAACGAGGCTATTGCACAGGCAAAGGGAGAAGAGCCGAAAGTTACCTCGGAAGACTGCCTGGTTGACGTGGCTATAAATGCTTACATACCCGAAAGCTACATAGAGAGCCAGTCTCAGAGGATAGATGCATACAGGCGAATTGCAGGAATAACAGACGAAGAAGACAGCCTTGATGTTATAGACGAGCTGGAGGACAGATACGGAGAACTGCCGAAGTCTGCAAAGGGGCTTATTAAGGTAGCGCTTATAAGAAATATGTCATCGCGGCTGGGGGTAACGGAAATATCTCAGCGCGGTGAAGTGTTGTATTTTTACGTTACGCGCCCGACCATGGGGCAGATACTCGCGCTTTTGGACAAGTACGTCGGCAGGATAAAGGTCTCGCAGGAGGGCGTTGAAAGACCGTTCTTTTCGCTGCGGCTGGAAAAGGGTGAGCACACTATAGAGCTTATGGAAGAGGCTGTAAGGCTTATGGCGGAGCACGAAAACGACGATACCGACACGCTTACATAAGAAGGGAGAAAGATATGAAAGAAAAGAAAAGGCGGCTGTTCAAAGTAATACTTATTTTGCTGGCGGCGGTGATAGATGCGCTGCTGATAGCTGAAACGGTATATTCAAACACGCACATAAGTATCAGCAGCTACGAATACGAGAGCGAGAAGCTGCCGCAGAGTTTTGACGGGTTCAAAATTGTGCAGATATCGGACTATCACAAACACGGTGATGGGTTTGAGCAGAAGCTGGTGGAGCTGGTATCTCAGCAGCAGCCGGATATTATTGTTCTTACCGGGGATATGGTGGACTCACACCTGACGGACATAAACGACACGATGATGTTTTTTGAGGATATATCGAAAGTCGCGCCGTGCTATCTGGTATGGGGAAATCACGATATGCGGCTTACGGATAAGCAGATGGAAAAGCTTACGCAGTGCTGTGAGGAAAACGGTATTGAGATAGTACAGGATCGGGCTGTGGACATTGAAAAGGGCGGCGAGCACATTACGGTGGCAGGCTCTTACGGGTATACTGTGCCTATGGGGGAGTTTTCAGAGCAGCTTACAGAGAGCCCGTTTGTTATATGGCTCAATCACTTTCCCGAAGATGCGGAGAAGATACTGGGATATAAAGCGGCATACGTTGACGAAAGCGGAGAGCTTGTTTGTGAGCCGTTTGCAGACCTGATGTTTTGCGGACACGCGCACGGGGGACTTATACGGTTCCCGTTCAAGGACGGCTTATACGCGCCGGGTCAGGGGCTTTTGCCGAAATACACAGGCGGAGAATACTATTTTTACCGCGGCGAGATGATAGTCAGCAGAGGTATGGGCAACAGCGGCACTTCGCTGAGGCTGTTTGATGATTTTGATCTGGTCGTATGCACGCTGAGAAGCAAGGAATAAGTTGTCAAGGAGCGGCAAAAAGCAGTGAAGAGTCGGGCACGAGCCGCCGCAAGGTGCGAAGCAGTTTTTACAGAGCAGATTTTCGTCAAGACTAGGCGACCGACCGCAGGCATACTTTGTGTATGGCAAGGGAGGGCAACAACGTATTGGCGGAAAGATGCCTGTAAAAACCGGCTTGGGTCCGGCGATGCACTGCATATAGAAAAAAGCCGTTATCGCGGCGGCGGTAAACGACTTTTTTGATAATTTTGAATAAATTTTTGCCTTGCTCTTGATTTTGTCGGGGCAATGGTCTATAATAGTAACCGAAACAAAGCTTTACGCGGCGTGGTCTTCGTATTCGCGGCTTTCTGCCAGAGCTTCAAGGCGGCGCTTGTTCTCGCTGCGGCGTGCAAGCTCAGACAAAAACTGATACCACGAAGTTGTTATTATTATGCCGAGACCTACGATACATACAGATACATACATAAAAATTCCTCTTTTCTTGAAAATAGCTGTGATTTTTTCTTCTGTATATATGATAACACATTAACTGTACGATTGTACGGACTGCAAATCGAAAATTGTCGAAACGCGTACAATTTAATGGACAGCAAAGGAGTGTTCTTTATATAAAGTATGCTCGTATAGCATAAAAATATTCATAAATAGAAAACTTTGGAAAGGAAAGATAGTTATGAACATATGGCACGACATATCACCCAAGAGGATACACAAGGACGAATTTGACGCGGTGATAGAGATACCGAAAGGCTCGAAGATAAAGTACGAGCTGGACAAGGAGACGGGGCTGTTGAAGATGGACAGGATACTGTACACTTCGACACACTACCCGGCAAACTACGGTTTTATTCCGCGCACATACGCTGACGACGGCGATCCGCTGGACGTTCTGGTGCTGTGCTCGCAGACCTTAGCGTCGCTCTCGCTGGTGAAGTGCAGGCCGATAGGGGTCATAAAGATGATGGACAACGGCGCGGCGGACGAGAAGATAATCTGCGTGCCGATAAACGACCCGACCTACAACGTATACACCGACATAGCGCAGCTGCCCAAGCACATTTTTGACGAAATGTCGCACTTTTTCTCTGTTTACAAGCAGCTGGAGGGCAAGGACACGGTGATAGATGAGATACAGGGCGAGGAAAAGGCGAAGGATATTGTGGAATACTGCATCGCGAATTACATAGAGAATTACTGCAAATAGAGGCAAGAAATTGCTTTTTGCAGCTTTGCACAGACTTTTCAAAATGCTCGTCTTGCTTCTGACTCTGAATCGCAGGAATGGCAAGACTGCGCTAAAGTCGCAAATCCGTTTCTAACCTCTAACCTCTAACATCTTACCTCTAATAGCTGAATATTCTTCCAGCGGAAAAAGGGGGAGTAGTGCAAGTTAAGAGTGAAATGGCGCACTGAGGTTGTAGGGGGCATTTCTTACCCTATTAGAATCTAGAAGTGAGAAGTTAGAGGTAAGAACTGTTCTTGCGGCGTTTGCAGGGGATTTTTATGCCTGCGGCTTACAAGATGCAAGAAGCAAGAGGCTGTAACTTGCCGCTTTGTTTGGTGTTCTTTGAGAGCTCTGCTCCATGTGATAAATTTTTTATAATATATCCCCTCCCACGAGCCGCCTTTCCCAAAAGAGAAGAAGCTGGCAGAATGTTCTTCCAGAGCGCAGCGAGGTGTGCCGTGAGATGTGGGAGATGTGAGAGTGCGGCGGAGCGGTTTAATGCTTACGATAAATAAAAACATCATTCAAAACACGCAAAATTAAATTTATCCGACCCACCCCACCCAAGGGGAGACAGCTGGCGGAATATACTTCCAGCTGCATATTTGGGAACGTGAAAACTTTTGGGAGTAGATTATTTAGGGAGGTGTGAGCTGTAGTGGTGGGGCGGTGAGCGAAAAAAGCCCGTCACACCGTAAGGTGTGCGCTGTTAGAGGTTAGAAGTGAGAAGTTAGAAATAAGAAATGTTTTTAAGGCTTTGCGGCGATTTTTAATTTCTGCGGTTTATAGCTAGAAGCAAGAGGAAAGAAATTGCTTTTTACAGCTTACCGCAGACTTTCCAAAACGCACATCTTGCTTCTAGGCGTAAACCGCAGGAATGGTAAGACTGCGCAAACGTTATTAAAACGTTTCTAACCTCTGACTTCTAACTTCTTGCCTCTGATAGCGCAGAAAAAACGGCTTCGCAAATAATGCAAAACCGTTTCTGACTTTTACATCTGACTTTTTACTTCTGATACCCGCCCACAAACCTCCCAAAGAGAGGCGATTGGCAGAATATTCTTCCGGCGACGTGTAAGCTCAAATTTTAATAAAGCAATTGCGCACGCAAGCGCGCAGGAAAAATAGTCGGGTCTTCTCAAAGGGAAGGCTCACCTATTAGAAGCAAGAAAACGAGAAGCAAGAGGCAAGAAATTTCTTTTTACAGTTTAGCGTGTATTTTTCCAAACGCCCGTCTTGCTTCTTGCCTCTATCTGAACCGCAGAAATGGCAAGTACTCACAAACATCAGAAAATCATTTCTAACATCTAACTTCTCACCTCTAACCTCTAGCAGCGGAGCGCACGTTGTGTTTCGGGGGCTTTGCCCGGCGGTCGCTTGCGAACGCTATACCCCCCACGCCCCTTTTGAAAAAGGGGCAATCGAAAACTTTTATTTTCTTGACAAGATTTTATAGTCAGCGCAAACGTTGAAAATACATTTCTTGCCTCTTGCCTCTAATGGTAAAGCGCAGGAATGGCAAGACGGCGCAAACGTTATAAATGTGTTTCTAACCTCTAACTTCTAACATCTAGTTGGCAAGCTCCTCGTATGCCTCGCGGTTTTTGGCAATAAGGCGCTTTGATATAGCCGCTATATCCTCGCCGTCGGCAAGCTGCTCCTTTTCGGCTTTCTCAAATTCAATGACAAGATAGCGCGGTGTGTTGTTTTTCAGTATCACGACAGAGCCGCTTTCATCGACCATTCGGGCTACACGCGAAAAGTTTTGGTTGGCTTCCGTTATGGATACAAGATTTTTGGTATCTACATTCATAGTGATGACCTCCTTTATACTATTATATCATGCTTTTAGGATAAATTCAACCTATTTTTTATAATTTACAAGTATGCTGTATGAGCGGTGGATATGAATGAGAAAGAGTGGGGCGGTGAGCGGCTCCGCAGGCTGCTGCGAAAGCAGCGAAAAGTATTATCAGCGGTGAGAGTTGGAGGCGGCTGAGTGGATATTTTATTCAAAAATGACGACTTTGTTTTTTCATACAGAGTGGGCGGTATACTGATACGCGGTGGAAAGATATTATTGCAGCGACCCAAAAATGACGATTATTCGATTATTGGCGGTCACGTTTCGGCGATGGAAACGAGTGTGGAGGCTCTTAAACGGGAATTTGAAGAAGAACTTCACACTAAGATAGAGGTCGGCGGTCTGTTTGCGATAGGCGAGATATATTTTCCGTGGGGCGAAAAGCCGTGTCATCAGATCTGTTTATATTACAACGTGCATCTGGCGGAGGGAAATATTCCGTTAGACGGGGTTTTTCACGGGTATGATGAGCTTGACGGCGAGAGGATCGACATGGATTTTTGTTGGGTGCCGCTGGAGGAGCTAAAGAAAGGCGCTAAGGTTTATCCTCTGGAGCTGGTACCGCACATTCTTGAGCCTTGTGGCAAGATTGTGTACTTTATTTCTAAGGACATTTGACTGCTAGAAGCAAGAGGAAAGAAATTGCTTTTTACAGCTTACCGCAGACTTTCCAAAACGCACATCTTGCTTCTTGCTTCTAACTCTGAACCGCAGCAGTGAAAATTTTCCGCGAAATTTGCAAGAGCGTTTCTAACATCTAACCTCTCACTTCTGACTTCTAATGGGGCAAGTCGGCGCAAACATTATAAATACATTTCTAACTTCTTACTTCTAATTTCTAAATTTCTATTAGCTGGTGTTTATTATGGACAGGATAGACTTTTTCAGAGACCTTGCGGTGATCATTGTTACCGCGAAAATTTTCGGGCTGCTGGCGCAGAAGCTCAAAGCCCCTCAGGTAGTGGGCGAGATAGTGGCAGGACTTATCATAGGTCCGTTTTGTCTGGGCTGGGTACAGCAGTCGGACTTTCTCTCGATGATGGCTGAGATAGGCGTTGTACTGCTGATGTTCGGCGCAGGGCTTGAAACAAACATGAAAGAGCTGCTGATAACGGGCCCGAAAGCGTTGCTTGTTGCTACGGCAGGCGTATTTGTACCAATGGCAGGCGGAACGCTGCTTTACAGCCTGTTCTACGGATTTTCTGAAATAGGCAGCACGGAGTTTTTCAGGGCGATTTTCATAGGCACTATAATGACTGCGACTTCGGTGGGCATTACGGTACAGACACTGAAAGAGCTTGGCAGGCTGAAAGGCGAGATAGGCACGCTTATCATGAGCGCGGCGATAATCGATGATGTTATCGGCATCATAGTGCTGACGTTCGTTATTGGCTTCAAAGACCCGGCGACAAAGCCTTCGCAGGTGGTATTGAGCACGGGGCTGTTCATACTTTTCAGCGCGGCTGTGGGAGTGACTACTCACTACATCTTCAAGTTTATAGACAAAAAATACCCTCACCGCAGGAGGATACCGATACTCGGCTTAGCGCTGTGTATGTTTTTAGCGTTCGCGGCGGAGAGGTTTTTTGGCATTGCTGACATAACGGGCGCATACGTTGCAGGGCTTATTCTTTGCAGTATTATGGACTCGGAGTACATAGCGAGGAAAGTTGACATAAGTTCATACATGATATTTGCGCCTGTATTCTTTGCGAGCATTGGTCTTAAAACGCAGTTCGACGGCTTTACGGGAGAGCTTGTGCTGTTCTCGGTAGGGTTTGTATTTGTAGCTTTGATAACTAAGATAATCGGCTGCGGACTGATGTCTAAGATACTGGGGTACAAGCTGAAAGACAGCATGAAAGTCGGCGTGGGAATGATGACGAGGGGTGAAGTGGCTCTGATAGTATCGCAGAAAGGGTTATCGGTAGGACTTTTAGATGCGAAGTATTTTACATCTGTGATACTTCTTATAATGGTATCTTCAATACTTACGCCGATAATACTGAAACTATTGTTCAGGGGCGAGCCTTTGCCGGAAGATTTGCAGGGTACGGAAGCGGCTCAGAATACGGCGGTGCAAGGCAACGCTGAAGCACAAGGAGATGCGGCGCAGTGACATATATGGATATAAAAGGTATGGAAGACCTGCACACACACTCGCGGTTTTCGGTAGACAGTGATGCAGATGTTTTTGAGATGATAGACAAAGCTATCTCGCTGGGGCTTAAAGCATATGCTATTACAGATCACTGCGAGGTGAACAGGTGGTACACTGAAGAACACTACGGCGGCGTGAAGATATACCCGTACTTTGATTTCAAGGGCGATTACGAACGCTCGGTCGGATTTATAAGCGATATAAAAGAAAGATATAAAGGCGTTATAGAGCTTTTGTGCGGCATAGAGCTTGGGCAGGCGCAGGAAGAGCCCGAAATTGCGCAGATCGTGGTTGACGACAAGCGGATAGACTTTATTCTGGGCTCGGTGCACCAGCTGCCGCAGACGGAGGACTTTGCGTTTTTAAATTACGGCGAGATGACACAGGCGGAGGCTGAAAGCCTGCTGGAGCGGTATTTTACGCAGATCGACAGGCTATGCGCGTGGGGGAAGTTTGACTCGCTGGCGCACCTGACCTACCCTTTGAGGTACTACATAAAAAACGGCATTGCAGTTGACTTGGCGAAGTTTGACTGCATTATTGAAAGCGCGCTGAAAAGGTTGGCGCAAAGCGGCAAGGTGCTGGAGATAAACGGCTCGGGGATAAGGCAGGGGGCAGGAATGACTTTCCCTGTGGCGAAATATGTGAAGATGTTCAGAGACCTGGGCGGAGAGATGATAACGCTGGGTTCTGATGCGCACGCGGCGGAAGACATAGGCTCGGGCATTTTTGAGGCGGCGAAAGAGGCGAAGTCGGCAGGTTTTGACAGGGTGGTATATTTTAAGGAAAGGCAGCCGATATTTATTGATATATAGGTGGGCGGCAGAGAAGGAAAAGTTTTCGGTCAAGCTCTTTTTTACAGTTGCTTCGCAACTGCCAAGGCTTGCAGGGGCGTAGCGTTCGCAAGCGAACGCTGACAGAGCCCCACAAAACACAACGTGCGCGCCGCTGCTAGAGGTAAGAAGTGAGAGGTTAGAGGTTAGAAACGGTTTTTACAACTCTTGCGGCAGATTTTCATACCTGCGGTTTATAAGAGGCAAGAAGCAAGAAACTGATTTTTAAAGCTTTGCGCAGACTTTTCAAAACCAAACATCTTGCCTCTTGCTTCTTAGTAGACCGCAGGCATGGTGATATAATGCAATGTCAAGAAAAATATTTCTAACTTCTAACCTCTAATTTCTAACTTCTAATAGGGCAAGAAGCAAGAAACTGATTTTTAAAGCTTTGCTCAGACTTTTCAAAACCAAACATCTTGCCTCTTGCTTCTTGGCAGACCGCAGGCATGGCGATATAATGCAATGCTGAGAAAAATATCTCTAACTTCTAACCTCTGATTTCTAACTTCTAATAGGGCAAGAGGCAAGAAGTTGAACTTGTCTGTACTACAAATTATAAGTTTTTCAGAATTATAATATATCCCCTCCCACTAGCCGTCCCAAAGAGAGATAGCTGGCAGAATATTCTTCCAACAGCGTGGGGTGGAGCGTGGTTTTTGGGGTGTGAATGTGCGGTGGGTAGCTGTAGTTGCTGGGCGCGGTTCTTGCCTCTTGCTTCTATTTAAACCGCAGAAATGAAAAGCAGGCGCAAATGTTGTAGAAATATTTCTAACCTCTAACTTCTCACTTCTAGCCTCTAGCAGGGCAGAATATTCTTCTAGCAATATTGAGGTTACATTTAGTTTCCTTATGAGGAATATATACGGTTGTTCCACATCTCCGCAGGTGTATGACTGTGTAAACTTTTCATATTGAAATTGCACACGCAAGCGCGCGCAGGCAAGAAAGTCAAGGTCTTTCCATAGGGGAGGCGCAGCTGCTAGAAGCAAGATAACGAGAAGCAAGAGGCAAGATGAGCATTTTGAAAAGTCTGCGCAAAACTTTAAAAAGCAATCTCTTGCTTCTTGCCCTATTAGAAGTTAGAAATTAGAGGTTAGAAGTTAGAAATATTTTTCTTGACATTGCATTATATCACCATGCCTGCGGTCTACTAAGAAGCAAGAGGCAAGATGAGCATTTTGAAAAGTCTGCGCAAAACTTTAAAAAGCAATCTCTTGCTTCTTGCCCTATTAGAAGTTAGAAATTAGAGGTTAGAAGTTAGAAACACTTTTCTCGACATTGCACTAAATCACCATGCCTGCGCTCTGCCAAGAAGCAAGAGGCAAGATGTTTGGTTTTGAAAAGTCTGCGCAAAGCTTTAAAAAGCAATCTCTTGATTCTTGCCCTATTAGAAGTTAGAAATTAGAGGTTAGAAGTTAGAAACACTTTTCTCGACATTGCACTAAATCACCATGCCTGCGCTCTGCCAAGAAGCAAGAGGCAAGATGTTTGGTTTTGAAAAGTCTGCGCAAAGCTTTAAAAAGCAATCTCTTGCTTCTTGCCCTATTAGAAGTTAGAAATTAGAGGTTAGAAGTTAGAAATATTTTTCTT
>CANQKD010000029.1 GCA_947624375.1 uncultured Clostridia bacterium
GGTGTATTCGTCGGCGTTTTTGTAGGTGTGTTGGTCGGTGTATTCGTCGGCGTTTTTGTAGGTGTGTTAGTCGGTGTGTTCGTCGGCGTTTTTGTAGGTGTGTTGGTCGGTGTATTCGTCGGCGTTTTTGTAGGTGTGTTGGTCGGTGTATTCGTCGGCGTTTTTGTAGGTGTGTTGGTCGGTGTATTCGTCGGCGTTTTTGTAGGTGTGTTAGTCGGTGTATTCGTCGGCGTTTTTGTAGGTGTGTTCGTCGGTGTATTCGTCGGTGTTTTTGTCGGAGTCTCAACAGGGGTAGGCTGTGTCTGCTCGGAACTTGTCTGCTCTTTCTTCTTGTCCGTCATGGTCCATAGATTCTCGCCGTCTTTTGCAACGAACGTAATATCATCAGCCTTTGTGTAACCCTCAGGAGCGCTTTCTTCGTGCAGCCTGTAGCTCATGCCTACAACAACATCTATTTCCTCGTCCGTTCCGTTGGTCGTCCAGTCAGCTATTTTGTTATTATCTTTATCGAACAGCTGCAAATGTGCACCCTTAACAGGCATACTTTCGTCATCAAGCTTGCGTACTGTAGCCTTTGCAGTGTCCAGCGTGTTGGTTATGTTGTAACCATCAACAGTCGCGCTGTAGTATTCTACATCAGCTTCTTTTACCGTATAAACTATCGCTTCGCCCGTATCAGGATCTTTGGTATCCAGATCATCAAAGCTGTATTTCCAGTCATGCGCTCCATCTGTCGTGCAAGTACCTACCTTTATATTGTTTGCATACAGCTCTATCGTCACGCTCTCAGGTCTCAGACCAAGCTTGTCATTATCGTCAGACCATGTCTTAACGCCTGATACGCTCGTCTTGAACTTCGAGTAATCAACGGTGTTTGTAATGGTAACATTGCCGTCATCATCGGTAGTTACCGTTGAATTGAAGCCTTCAATGCTAACTTCTTCTACCGAATATTTTATCTCTTCGCCGTCCGCATCATACTTTGGCAGACCGGTAAATGTGTGTGTCCAGCTGTTGCCCTCGTTCAGTTCAATAGATGTTTTAGTCTTTTTGCCGTTCTCGGTAAGATATACTGTAACAGGCTGCTTATCAAGATCATAATATCCGATATTTTCTGCCCATTTCTTGGTTACGGTCAAGCTGGTTTTGAAGCTATCGTAATCAACACTGTTTATAATGGTAACATCGTTGCCTGTCTGTTTGGTACTAGCCTTGAAGTGCTGCGGAACATCTTCTTTTACCGTGTAAACATACTCATTGCCATCGTTATCGGTCTTCGGCAGGGCTTTAAACGAATCTGTCCAATCATTGTCCTTATTCAGTTTAAGAGGTCCACCATACTCTGTGCCGTTCTGGTAAAGATGTACGGTAACTTCCTTCTTGTCAAGACCATACTTTTCAAGATCGCCTTCCCAGACCTTTGTTACCTTTATTTCGGTATTCTCAACAACATAAGTGTTGGTAACTGTGAAGTCATCGCCAACATTCGTCACTGCCGAATTGTAGTGATCAACCGCCGCCTCAGTAACAGAGTAGGTTATCTCGTTGCCCTCGCTGTCGTACTTCGGCAGATCTTCTACAGTAACAGTCCAGCCGTTATCATCGTTTAATGTGTACTTCTTGCTGTAGCCGTCAGTACCGTTAAGCGTTACCTCTACAGACTCGGGTCTGTCATTCTTGCCGCCTACCCATACCTTGTTTATAGATATATCAACGGTCTCGGGCTTAAATTCTTCATTGCGCGTGTTGGTTATCGTAAGCGGTACAACTTTTATAATTTCATTCTCATCAGCCGAATCGTTGGTAAGATCTGTACGTGTACCCTCATACGCAACGGTATAACCGTTTATGGCTATTTCCTCAATATCATACTTATAAAAGTTTGTTCCATCATAAGTAACGAGTTTCGGTATGGTGAACGTCCACGTGTCACCGTCAACTATGCAGTTGTAGTCGCAGTCATCGCCCGTTCCTATTTTATATTCGATAGGATCGCCTACTACATCATTCGTTGTGCTGTTTCTCTTTGTCAGCTTTAAAGTGATCTCTTTCGGCGTGGCGTTTCCGTCCATGTTCTCCCACATCTTGGTACCCTTTACCGTCAGATACTTAGCATTGCTGTCTGCATGTATAAAGAAATATGATCTGTATGTGCCTGAATTCATTCTGACAGTGTTTTTCGCAGTAGCGTTGTTGCCTCCGCTAAGGCTTATAACATTGGAAAAACGCTGGTCAGCATCAGTGACTTTTTCATTAAAATCTGCACGGTCGATATATACTTTATATACTATATCATACGCCTTTTTATTTTCCAGTATAAATGTGACCTTCTGCCTGTTCTTGCTTACTCTTATATGTTCGTCATCAATACCATCATTCGTTACTTTTCCAAACGTCAAGCCGTAGCCCAGATTATCCACCGCTTCAAGCTCTTTAAGCAGCGGTTCGCCGTTCTCATCAACGTCGCCTATAACAGTTTCGTTTTCGTTTATCTTTACTTCATATGTTACAAAATACTTGATCTCGCCGTCTACTACTTCTGTTTCTACAGCTTCTGTCAGAAGGCTCTTATTCAGTATCTTCGGGTTTTCTATCACGATGTTCTGTTTTGCGGTAACATCGCTTGCCACAGACTCATTGTTAAAGCTTATATCGGCAGTATTTGTAACTTGCACATTTTCGTTCGGTCTGTAGTATTCCATCTGAGCTTCCTGCTCATGATCTTCCGGTACATAAGTTGAATACGCCAGACACAAATGCCATTTGCCGTCAGTGGCAGTTTCTTTAAGCTTTGCAAGCATTTCTTCGCTTACAGTTACTGTAAATACGACCTGCCTGCTGCCTTTTTCCTGCACTGCTGTGATGTCCTTGCCTAACTGACCATAAGATGCGTTGCCGTAGGTGCTGCTCGCTGCGCCCCATACATACTGATCCACTGCAAAATATTCCGGCAAAGTGTCAACTATCGTAAACTTGTCGCCAACTTTAAGAGTATCTTCAATACTGTTAAGACCGTCTATCCTTATGCTCCACAACAGTGGATACGCAAGATCTGTCAGGTCAAATACACCATAAAACGACCATTCATATTCATCCCTCTTGCTTATATCAAACTGCGGTACCTTTTCATATTCATCATATTTTACTATAGGAGTTGTTTCTCCTGAAAGTTCAAGATCAAACTGTGCCTTGTTGTAGATATACATCTTCGGGTCGATATTTGTTATCTTGTTGCCCGAAGCATCTACAGCCTGTGTCTGATAAGTTATAGTTACTGTCTCGCCCTTGTGCTTTGCTAAAAACTCGGGAGAAAGCTCAAATTCCATACCGGTTTCATATACATCACAGTACGGATCACTGTCGCCATACCATTCACGTTCTTTGCACGCTTGCGAATACGGTTCGCCGTTTATTTTCAGCGTGTCAAGAATGACCCTGTGCTTTAAGTATTTGGAATCCCAGTTTTCGGTCGTATCTGTAAGTTTCAGTTTTGCCATATCAGCATCGGGCAGGGTAACATCAACTTTCCAGCTTATGCGACCGCCGGAAAGCATCTCAACAAGCTCCTTGTCTATCTCTCCCACACCAACGCCTTTAACTGTCAGCTCACCGTCTTTGCCTACTGTATACTTATCATTTACGATTTTCGGGAATTCAACTGTTACATGGTTTGTTACCCGTGTGTCAGTCTCAGATGACAAAACGCTTTCGTCAAGCGGCGTTTCATAGGTGTATTCAAGAACGCCGTTTCCCTTATCATCAAACAGATTTTTAGGTATATTATAGCTGCCGTCTTCGTTTTTGGTAACACCATCAAGTCCGTCAAACGCCGCAGCAATATTGCCATCGGGCGTATCGGTCACAGTAAATGTCTGTCTGTCGTCGGGAACGCCTTCGCTGCCCAGTATGTTCAAATATACTCTTATAGTCCACTTAATGGTGTCCGAGCCCTCTGCCATACTGCCTGATTTATCAACGGTCGGCAGTGCTGCGTTTGCATTTGCCGAGCCCTTTGCAGATTTGCTGTCCTCGTCCGCAGTGGTTTCAACATTATTTGCCCTGTCTTCATAGTTGCCCTGTTTCTCGGGATCTATTTTTATCGAGTATGTAACTGTCGCCCGCTCACCCTGATTTAATTTTACTTCATCACCAAGCTCAAATTTCTCTCCGCTTTCCTTGTCACCCAGCGGATAAGCTGTTCCATCAGGCATAGTCACCGTAACATTATGCATTACATTGTCTGAATAAAAACAGTTATCGCCGCTCTTGAACGTATCGGTAAGTGTAATATCTTCAAGGTCTTCCGTCCATGAACCCACATTTACCGTAAAATCTGCATAAAACGCATCTTCCGCCGGGTCATAATGAGTTTTGCTGAAACTTTTCTCAACATACATCTTGCCTGTTTTGGGCGTGTATACCGCCTTGTAGGTCTTGTCAAAGAACTGTACTTCAACTTCTCCGTTTGACGGTATCTCTTCTTCATTTATTTCAAGCTCGCCCTCAACAAGACCGCCGCCGCCATAGTGCTGGGTGTTGCCGGCATCTTCTTCGTCTTTGCCTATCGTGTTTATGGTTATGTATACCTTCTGCCCGTCAAACCTGTAAGAACCGGTCAGACCCTTACCGTTGGAAACACTGTATTCACCATCAGTTGTTATGTTTATGTTATGCAACTGTGCTGAAAGATCAACCTCCAGAGTAACAGGAACATTGATCTCTCCACTTACCAGTTTGTCAACAAAATCCTGATCCAATGTCCAGTTAAACTGAAATTGCACTCCGGTCTTTCCAAAATTTGTAGTGCCGCCATCATATACGTTCACCCAGTTACCATATTCGTCTTGCAGCTGCAAATTGCTGCCGGTAACATCAACAAGCCCGGTGCCGTCAACATATCCGTCCGTAGCCGCGCTTGCCGTTATCGACGTCGGCAGCACATACGAGAGCATCACCGCTATTGCCAGAAAAGCGGATAAAACTCTGTCCCTAAGCTTTTTTGCAACGCTTGTTTTCATGACATATCATACTCCTTCGTTAATAATTTATTTATATTTTTAGCAAAATACATAAATTTTACTCCTATAAATAATAATAACATAGTCAAAATGATAAGTCAATAGCTTGCAAAATTTTAATAAAATCTGAACAACTTTCGCACCTGTTTTTTGTTCATATTTAAGACACAGCCTACCCTCCATACGGCTCACGAAGTTTTTCAATAGCGCGCTTTTCTATCCGCGATACATACGACCGCGATATACCCAGTTTTTTTGCCACCTCTCTCTGCGTGAGCGCCGCGCCGCCGCCCAGGCCGTAGCGCAGAATGATTATCTCTTTCTCGCGATCGTCCAGAAGGTCGTTTATGTAACCGTACAGCCGCTCCGAGTTTATCTTTACGTCCACCTCCTGCGCAATGTCTGAGCCGTCCGCAAGAATGTCGGCCAGCGAGAGCGTGTTGCCGTCCTTGTCGGTGTCAAGCGCCTCGCCGAAATATACCTCCGAAGAGGTCTTCCTCAGCGAGCGAAAATGCATAAGTATCTCGTTTTCAACGCACCTGCTGCCGTATGTCGCGAACCGCGTGCCCTTGGTGTAGTCAAACGTGCCCACCGCCTTTATAAGCCCTATCGTGCCTATCGAGATAAGGTCGTCAACGTCCGATGCCGCCGCGTAATATTTCTTTATAATGTGCGCTACCAGCCGCAGATTGTGACTTATCAGCTTCTCTCTCGCCTCCTTCGCATCTTTGCCGCCCCGCGACATCTTCTCAAAACATTCGCGCTCCTCTTTAGCCGAAAGCGGCTTCGGGAACGCCCCCATGCTGTCAAAGTGCAGCGCGAAAAGCAACAGGTTCTTCGCAAAAAGTTCAATAAGCGCGTCCAGCATATATGCCCCTCCATCTGTTTTTCTGTACTATTATTATATAGAGAGGACATATTTGGGAGAACCGCGCTTGCAATTTTTGTGTCGATGTGCTATAATACTATTTGTGACAAAAACTATTCACTCTTTTGGGGAGGTATTTATATGAAAGATATATTACTTACGGGCGACAGACCTACAGGACCGCTGCATCTGGGTCACTATGTCGGTTCTCTGAAAAACCGCGTCGCTTTGCAAAATACGGGGAAATATGAGCAGTATGTTATGATAGCAGACATTCAGGCGCTTACAGATAACGCCAACGATCCGCAGAAGATACGCAATAACCTGCTCGAAGTTACGCTTGACTACCTCGCCGCAGGTTTGCAGCCCGATAAGACAACTATGTTCATTCAGTCACATATACCCGCGCTTTTCGAGCTGCCTATGTTCTATGCCAACCTCGTTACCATGTCAAGACTGGAGCGCAACCCTACCGTCAAGAACGAGATAAAACTGCGCGGATTTGAGAGAAATCTGCCCGTCGGCTTTATGACGTACCCGATAAGCCAGGCGGCGGATATAACAGCGTTCAAAGCAAAGTATGTTCCCGTCGGCGATGACCAGCTGCCTATGCTGGAGCAGGCAAGAGAGATAGTCTCCGCCTTCAACAGAACATATAACTGCGAAGTCCTTGTTGAGCCGCAGGCTATTCTGCCCGAAAACAGCGAGTGTTCAAGGCTCGTCGGTACGGACGGCAACGCCAAGATGAGCAAGTCGCTCGGCAACTGTATATATCTTCGCGACGATGAAAAGACCGTCAAGCAGAAAATAATGTCGATGTATACCGACCCCGAGCATATAAACGTCAGCGACCCCGGTCATACCGAGGGCAATACCGTTTTTGCGTATCTTGATGCGTTCTCAACGCCCGAGAGCTTTTCGGCGTATACCACAGAGTATGCAAGCTTAGAGGAAATGAAAGAACATTACCGCCGCGGCGGACTGGGCGATATGAAGTGCAAAAAGCTGCTCAACAGTATCATGCAGGATATTTTAAGACCCATTCGTGAACGCAGAGAAGAGTACGCCAAGGATAAGGGGTATCTGCTGGATATGCTCGCACAGGGCGTTGATAAAGCGAACGAGCGCGCAAGCCAAACGCTTGATGAAGTCCGCGCCGCGATAGGTGTTGACTATCTGAAAAACAGAGATTTCTTCTTGAAGTAAGAAGTATAAACGGTTCTACTCATTTGAGCAGAGCCGTTCACTTTTAGAGGCAAGAGATTTAGAAGCAAGAGGCAAGAAATTGCTGTTTCAACTTTTGCGCTAACTATAAAGTCTTGTCAAGAAACCAAAAGTTTTCGGTCAAGCCTTTTTCAAAAGGCTTGCAGGGGTACGGGGGCAGCGCCCCCGAAAACACGTCAGGCGCTCCGCTGCTAGAGGTTAGAGGTGAGAGGTTAGAAGTTAGAAAAGTATTTTTCTGTCTTTGTGCAAACTTGTCACTCCTGCGGTTTAGATTTAGAGGCAAGAGGCAAGATACGCGTTTTGAAAAATTTGTGATAAACTGTAAAAAGCAATTTCTTGCCTCTTGCTTCTCGTTATCTTGCTTCTAGTACCCAAAAACTTCGCCCTCTCAACGCTTGTCAACGTTCTGAGAGGGCGTTTGTATTTGCGCTGAACGCTTTCTATGATAAATCAGAATTTTGAGCAGGAAAAGTATACATTATTTCCCGAAGATCTTTTCCACCGATATTATCAGTCATGTATTCATTAGAACACCAAAAACCATTTTTTTCATAGAACCTTCTTGCACTCCAATTATCCTCTAAAACCCACAACAAAAGTTTCGTAAATCCAAGCAAGTTTAATTCTTCTATACATTTTCTCAAAAGATGATTACCATAGCCTTTACATATATAATCAGGCAGAAAATAGATTGAAACGATCTCTCCATATTCGCTGAACTTTTCCCATCTGGATTTGCAGAAACTTGCAGTTCCGATTATCATTTCATTCTCTATTAAAACAAGTGTATAAAGTCCTGTTTTGGTAACGGTGTTTGCCCAGCGACCTTTGGGTATGCTGTTGAGATAATCTTGCGGAATAATGTCTCTATATGCGTATTTCCAACTGCATTCATATATATTGCTTATTTCAAGGAGATCATCCTCTTGTTGTAAATATCGTATTATCATTTTCAGCCTACTTTCTTAATTCCGATTTATATCAGTAAGATCCGATTGCTTGCTAATATTACTTTCCGCCAACGTCATATTCTTATGGAAGAATATTCTGCCAGCCGTCCTTGTGGGGAGTGTGCTTAGTGGGTGGGCTGCCGGAAGCAAGATAACGAGATGATACCGCGCATTATTATATTCGCGCTTACGCGCAGCGCAGGAGCGCACCACCGCCCCACAAAATGCCATAACTCCCTCAAATCATAAACCCCAACCGCGTGCCGCTGGAAGAATATTCAGCTATCAGAGGTTAGATGTGAGATGTTAGAGGTTAGAAATTTGGGCTTATTCAATGGCGCGGCGTTCCATAATGGAATGCGGAAATAAAGCTAAGGTCTTCTCAAAGGAGAGGCTCAGCTGCTCGAAGCAAGATGACGAGAGGCAAGAAGCAAGATGCGAGTTTTTTCACAAAGTTATTGCGCACGCAAGCGCACGCAGGAACAATAGTCGGGTCTTCTCAGAGGAGAGGCTCTCTCTTGCAGAGCCTCTCCTCTTAGAAAACAGTTCACCGAACTGTTTTCTAATTCACCTCTTGCAGAGCGCACGTTGTGTTTTCGGGGGCGCCGCCCCCGTACCCCTGCAAGCCTTTTGAAAAAGGCTTGACCGAAAACTTTTCCTTTCTTGACAGGGTTTAATACTTTTGCGCCTATTTAGAATACCTGCGCGCCAGCACCTCATACTCCATCTTCCCTCCGAAAATGTCCAGCGCCGAGCCTACCGTAAAATCGACCTTTCCGCCGCCTAATTTGCCGAGCCGCTCAATGTCGCTGTACGATGATATCCCCCCTGCGTATGTCACGGGAACATCGCTTGCCGCCAGTATCTTCACAAGGTCGCTATCTATCCCGCGCGACTTGCCCTCCGCGTCAACGGCGTGAACAAGCAGCTCAGCACAGCTAGCCGACAGCCCCTGCACCGTGCGCTCACTCAGCGTCATGTCGCTTTTCACGCTCCAGCGGTCGGTCATAACAAAATATTCTCCGCCGAACTTCTTGCAGCTAAGGTCTAGCACAATGCGCTCTTTGCCAACTTTCTCTATAAGCCTGCCAAGAGCCTCCCTGTCCAGCGCGCCGCCTTTGAACACAAACGACGTCACTATAACATGGCTCGCGCCTGCGCTCAAAAACTCCACGGCGTTGCCATCGTCTATCCCTCCGCCGACCTGCAAGCCGCCCGGGTATTCACTGAACGCCTCAAACGCCTGCCGTTTGTCAGCCTCGTAAAACTCCGTGCCCTTAGCGTTGAGAAGTATAACGTGTCCGCCCGTCAGACCGTCACGGCGGTACATCTTCGCAAAATGCGCCGCGCCAAGGTCCGAGACAAAATTTTCTGCCGCATTTTCGCCAAGCAGTGTAGAACCCACTATCTGCTTCACCCTGCCGTTGTGTATGTCAATGCACGGACGGAACTTCATATTTCTCACTCCTACTTTGCCTTTGTAACTATCTCCTGCTCCAGCTTTTCAATGAACGCTGCCCTGTCGAGCGCGCCCAACTCGCCCTCTTTTCTCGAGCGCACCGAAACACAGCCGCTCTGCATTTCCTTGTCGCCTATTATCACCATGTACGGTATTCTTTCAAGGCGTGCGCCCTTTATCTTCGTGCCGATGTTCTCGTCACGGCTGTCTACCGTTACCCTCATGCCCTTTGCGGTCATGTCCTGCGCCAGCTTGTTCGCGTATTCAAGATGTTCATCGCCTATCGTCATAATTCTTGCCTGTTCGGGCGCGAGCCACAGCGGCAGTACACCTGCATACTTTTCAAGCATATACGCCAGCGTTCTCTCGTAGCAGCCCAGCGACGTTCTGTGTATGATGTACGGCAGCTTCTTCTGACCGTCCTTGTCAACATAGTACATACCGAACCTCTCGGCAAGCAGCATATCTATCTGTATAGTAACAAGCGTGTCTTCCTTGCCGTATACGTTTTTGTACTGTATGTCAAGCTTCGGGCCATAGAACGCAGCCTCGTCAATGCCGATGTCGTATTCAAGACCGATGTCGTCGAGTATCTTCTTCATAGCCGCCTGAGCGTGATCCCATTGCTCGGGCGTGCCCTCGTATTTGTTGTTGGGATTTGCAGGATCCCACTGTGAGAACCTGAACGTGCAGTCCTCCAGAAGTCCCACAGTATCAAGACAGTATTTAGCAAGCTCCAGACAGCCGCGGAATTCTTCTTCCAGCTGATCGGGGCGCAGAATGTAGTGACCCTCCGAGATAGTAAACTGCCTTACCCTTATAAGACCGTGCATTTCGCCGCTGTCCTCGTTCCTGAAAAGGGTCGAGGTCTCAACCAAGCGCATGGGCAACTCTTTGTAAGAACGCTGCCTGTTGAGAAATACCTGATACTGGAACGGGCAGGTCATCGGGCGCAGCGCAAAGCATTCTTTCTCCTCGTCGTGCGGGTCGCCCAGTACGAACATGCCGTCAAGATAGTGATCCCAATGTCCCGAAATGCGGTAAAGATCACGCTTTGCAAACAGCGGTGTTTTGGTAAGCATACAGCCCTTTGACTGCTCTAAGTCCTCTATCCACCTCTGCATAAGCTGTATAACGCGCGCACCCTTGGGCAGCATTATCGGCAAGCCCTGACCGATGTAGTCTACCGTCGTGAAGTATTCAAGCTCTCTGCCTATCTTGTTGTGATCGCGCAGCTTCGCCTCTTCCTGCTGCTTCAAAAATTCGTCCAGCAGCGAAGCTTTCGGGAACGCAGTACCGTATACGCGGCACATCTGTATGCCGTCCTCCGCCTTGCCCCAGTATGCGCCCGTGCAGGCGGTGAGTTTGAACGCCTTTATCGCGCCAATGCTCATAATGTGAGGTCCTGCGCACAGGTCTATAAAATCGCCCTGCTTGTAGAATGACAGCTTTTCGCCGCGGTCGTCGTGCTTTTTGATGAGCTCTACCTTGTAGTCCTCGCCGCGCTCCTGCATAAGTTTTATAGCCTCGTCCGCAGAGAGTTCAAAACGCTCCAGAGCGTAATCCTCTTTAACAAGGCGTTTCATCTCTGCTTCGATCTTTGTCAGGTCTTCGGGCGTGAACGGCTTTTCAATGTCAAAATCGTAGTAGAAGCCGGTGTCTGTAGCAGGGCCGCGAGCCAGTTTGGCATCAGGGTATAGGTTTTTCACCGCCTGCGCCATAAGGTGCGAAGCCGTGTGCCTGAAGGTCTCCTTGCCTGCTTTCGAGTCAAAGGTCAGCACCTCGAAAGTGCAGTCGCCGTCAATAACAGTGCGAAGGTCTTTCACCTCGCCGTTGATCTTCACGCAGCAAGCCGCCTTGTAAAGTCCCATGCCTATGCCCTTGACTATCTCGCTTGCAGGCATTGCATTTTCGACAGTTTTCACACTGCCGTCTTTAAGTGTTAAGTTTATCATAATTTTACCCTCCTAGTGGTACATAAAAATATTGACTGTAATTATATCGCTGCTTTCGCAGCCAGAAGTAAGATGTTAGAGGTTAGAAGTCAGAAAAGTCTTTTTCTGTCTTTGTGCAAACTTGTCACTCCTGCGGTTTAGATTTAGAGGCAAGAGGCAAGACGAGCATTTTGAAAAGTCTGCGCAAAGCTATAAAAAGCAATTTCTTGCCTCTTGCTTCT
>CANQKD010000030.1 GCA_947624375.1 uncultured Clostridia bacterium
AGTATCTCTTTTTGTCTCTTGTTAACTTTCTGTTAATTCTACTTTTTTACTATTGACTTTTCATAGCTGGTCTCCTTGTCATACCGGCGGAGTTTTTTGTGTATCGTCCGCCGCCCGTAAACTTACGGTAATATTATTATAAGATATTTTATTTCCTTTGTCAACAAAAATCCTTCCCAAATTTTCGTAATTTTTTAGGAATAAATTAAATGTGTGAATGTAAACCACCGATTGACTTTTCACCTGGTATGCCATATAATTAAAACAGTGTCATTTTCATTTCAGGAGGTGTTATCTATGAAAAAACGCTCTTTTGCCATAGCTTTCGCAGCCGCACTTATGCTCTCATCATGTGCCGCTCCTCGGAACAAGACTGCGGAGACCGCAACTGCCGCAGCATCATTGGCAACTACCACCAAAACATCAGCCGCAGCTTCCACCGAAGCAGCAACTATTACAACAACCGCTCCCGAAACCACACAGCCAAAGCCCGAATTTACCCCCGAATGCAAAGCCCGTATCGAACGCTTCGCCATTTCAGATAAGAACCCCACCATGCTCTCCCCTATAGAATATACCATAGATAACGAAAACTTCACCGTAAGCGTAAAATTGACCTATGATAATTATGCGGATATATATACCCTGCTAAACTGTGTTACAGATATTTCCGTCACGGGCGGCGAGTATTATTTCAGCGAGGGCGCTCTCACCTAAAACGGCTCTACAGACCTTACAAAACTGTCTTATATAGTAGTCGCAGACGAAAACGGCTTAAAGCAAAAGTATACCGTAAATACCTCGCGCACCGTCTATAAACTGCCGATAGTAAATATATATCTCGACGGCATGAAAGATAAAAGCTCTATCGACAGGTATGCCTATTCGGATATGACATTTTCGGTAGACTGCACGGGCGCCCAAGGCTTTGAAAGTATCCCATCAGTCAGCGGCAGAATAAGGGGAAGAGGTCACTCCACCTGGGGCTGGGAGAAAAAGCCGTATAAAATAAAGCTCGATGAAGCAGCTTCCGTCCTCGGTCTCGATAAAGATAAAGACTGGGTGCTGCTTGCAAATTATTCCGATAAATCACTTATGCGCAATACCGTTGCCTGCCAGATGGTCTGTACTCTCGACGGTATGGCGTGGTCGCCTGCCCAGTACCCCGTAGATCTCTTTATAAACGGCGTGTACTGCGGCGTGTATTCTTTCGGTCAGCAGATCGAAATATCAAAAGAGCGCGTAAATATACAAAAAGACAGCCCCGATGCCGATACAGGCTTTTTGCTGGAAGTCGGCGGCTCTGAAGACGACAGCGTTCCGGGCGTTGACTTTTTCCATACCGATAACAACCTTGTCAACTTCATTACCTTCAAAGAACCAAGCCCCGAAGAGATCACCGAGGAGCAGAAAGACTTCATCAAAGACTATATGAATAAAGCAGAGCAGGCAATTTTAAAAGGCGAGGGCTATGAAGAATATATAGATGTAAAAAGCTTCTGCGACTGGATAATTATCCACGAGCTCACCTATAATACAGACAGCTGTTTCAGACGAAGCTGCTATATAAATAAGGATAAAGGCGGTAAGCTGAAAATGGGTCCCGCCTGGGATTTTGACCTGGCGTTCGGCAACTGTAATGTAGATGATCAGGATTATAACGACTGGGTGACAGTCGGCGAGACCTATGAAGATGCCTATGTAACAGTAAACTGGTGTAATTATCTTATGGAGAACGAAGCGTTCCGCGCGCAGCTGAAAGAGCGTTGGTTCGAGGTGCGCGATAACCTCATCAGCGAAGCTCTGAACTGTATTGATCACTATAGCGAAATGTTGAACGCAGGCTCTCAGCAGCAAAATTTCAAGGTGTGGCAGATATGGGGCATTAAAGCCGGCTACCAGTCATGGCGCAACGCAAACTATGAAACGTTTGAAGAGCAAGTGCAGTATCTTAAAGATTTTGTGAATATGCGCGTCAAATGGATAGATGAGAATATTTAAGTGTTATTTTTCACTGCCGCTTGTTTTGTTCGCGCTTACGCGCACCCTGCGGAGCTGTTCACCGCTACACAGTACACAAAGGTTTCAAGTCTTGTCAAGAAAGGAAAAGTTTTCGGTCAAGCCTTTTTCAAAAGGCTTGTGGGGTTGAGGGGCAACGCCCCCATCGCCGTCCGCAGACGGCGAAAGCCCCATACGGCAGGCGCTCTGAGAGGGGTGAATGCTAAAGCAGTCCGGTGGACTGTTTTAGCAGAGGGGAGGCTCTGCAAGAGAGAGCCTCCCCTAGTTGTAGTTCAACGCTCTCTTTCCTGCACACGCTTGCGTGCGCAACAGCTTTGTAAAAATCTCCAACGTCTTGCCTCTTGCTTCTAGTTTTCTTGCTTCTAAAAGCTGAGCCTCTCCTATGAAAAGCCTTAGCTTTTTTGCCGCGTTCCATTCTGGAACGCCGTACAATATGAAAAATTATATAAAACAAACCTATGAAATATCCCCTCACACAAACCTCCCAAAAAGAAAAGTTGCCGGAAGAATATTCTGCTATTAGATGTTAGATGTGAGATGTTAGAGGTTAGAAACGGTTTTTCTATTTTTGCGGCAGATTTTCATTACTGCGGTTTAGAGCGAAGCAAGAAGCAAGAACTGCACTCCACAACTTTATCCTGCCACCTCGCACTCCGCATTTCCCACGGCTCTCGCCACATACTTAGCCCTCACCCCATACCGCGCCCCTCCACATCACTGGAAGAATATTCTTCCGCTGCTAGAGGCAAGAAGTTAGATGTCAGAGGTTAGAAATGGTTTTGCCATTTTCGCGGCAGATTTTCATTACTGCGGTTTAGAGCGAAGCAAGAAGCAAGAACTGTACTCCACAACTTTATCCTGCTACCTCGCACTCCGCATTTCCCACAGCTCACGCCACATACTTAGCCCTCACCCCATACCGCGCCCCTCCACATCAATGGAAGAATATTTTTCCGCTGCTAGAGGCAAGAAGTTAGATGTTAGAGGTTAGAAACGGTTTTTCTATTTTTGCGGCAGATTTTCATTACTGCGGTTTAGAGCGAAGCAAGAAGCAAGAACTGTGCTCCACAACTTTATCCTGCCACCTCGCACTCCGCATTTCCCACAGCTCACGCCACATACTTAGCCCTCACCCCATACCGCGCCCCTCCGCATCAATGGAAGAATATTCTTCCGCTGCTAGAGGTAAGAAGTTAGATGTTAGAGGTTAGATATGGTTTTTTCTGCCCCTGCATAAACTTGCCGCTCCTGCGACTTACCCCGAAGCAAGAAACTTGCTTTTTCAGTTAAGCGCAAAATAGCTTATATCTTGCCTCTTGCTTCTGAATATCTCGCCCCTGCCGGCGCACCTCTCCTGACTTCTCCTCTCACATCCTCCCCGTCCAAGCGCGCCACCCTCTACGCTGCTGGAAGAATATTCTTCTATGCTCTTGCAGAGCCATATCCATTACAAATAAAACAGAGCAGACCGAAAAACGCTTCCCGACCTGCTCTTATTTTATATTTTAATTCTCCCCGTTGTCTCCCCTTTTTAATTAAAATTCTCCCTTTTGTCTCCCCAAAACCGAAATTTGGAAAAATCAAAAGCCCCGAAACCCCGTATCTACGGCGTTTCAGAGCCTTATCACTTGGCGCGGATTGAGAGATTTGAACTCTCGCGCCGGTTTCCCGACCTACTCCCTTAGCAGGGGAGCCCCTTCACCACTTGGGTAAATCCGCGTACACTATTAAATTCAGCAGTTTAACAATAAAGCCGGCAATGTGGAAAGAAATTTTCGGTTTTAAGCAGCTTAGAGCCGTGCCAAAATCACCGACCCTTTGTCGGCGAAGAAAATTTCTTTAAGCCGAATTTATTCGGCTGGCGGACAGGGTGGGATTCGAACCCACGTGCCCTCTCGGACAAACAGTTTTCAAGACTGCCTCGTTGCGACCACTTCGATACCTGTCCGTATCAGTTCAGCCTTTTTATTATACCATATTTAAAAATCGCTGTCAAGGACTTTTCAAAAATTTTCGGCAGAAGCATATTTTTTGCAGTTGTTAATATTGTGTTCATATTTATACTGTACAATATATATGATTATAGCTTAGTGATATATCGAAAAAGGAGATCACCATGTCAAAAGATAAAGAAAAATTCAAAATATCGTTCGATACCGAAAAAGACAGCCTGGTGCCCGATGAAGACGAAGCCTTCGAGCGGCAAAAGGCTCAGCAGTATCGCGATGCCGAGGACAACGCCGAGTATTACGCGCAGCAGGCAAAAAAAGAGGAAGAACGTCTGCGGCGCGAGTATGAGCAGAAGCTGCGGCGCGAGAAAATAGAGATGATGAAACAAAAGCAGGGCATCGAGGAGGACGAGCCCGAGGAGAGCGAGGAAGAACAGCCCGCGCAGATGAGCTTTTGGAAAAAGATCGAAAACTTCTGGTACCATTACAAATGGGTCACCATAATAACCGCCGTGGTCGTTATCTTTGGCGGATATATGATTTACGACATCGTGACCAAGAAAAAGCCCGACCTTACCATAATCGCCACGCCCGATAACGGCATCTCCTACCGCGGCGAGGAGCTTGAAAGCTTCTTTGAAGGCTTCTGCGACGATATTAACGGCGACGGCGAGGTCTACGTAAGCGTGGCGTTTGCACCGCTCGACCCCGATGCTGCAAGCGATAACTATGCGCAGGCAAACCAGAGCAAGCTGTTCTCTACCCTCTCAAGCGCGCGGTGTGTGCTCGTGCTATCAGACAGCAGCAGTGATTTTTCGCTTGAAAACGTAGCTTTTTCAGATCTTTCGGGAGCGATAGATTCTCAGTATGTCAGCGGCAGTCAGCTTTCTTTGAACTCAAAACTCGTGCAGGATGCCCTCAATTGGTCGCAGATGCCGCAGGATATGTATATCTCTATGCGTACACCCGTAAAGACCCTCAACGACTCCGCCGAGGATATGCAGAAGAATTGCGAAATAGCGCAGGATTTTCTCAAACGCCTTGCCGAGGCTATGGATAAATACCCGTCATAATATCTGTTTTTGAGCATAAAAAAAGCAGCCCCTGTTGGAGCCACCCATTCGACTTAATTATTATAGTACAAGCCAAAAGATAATTGGTGTACAAATAGTAAATAAACTATGTACAATTTGTTAATTTGTATCAAAGCCACATTTCATCATAAAAATATTAAAAAGAACCGAAAGGAACAATAAAATATGAAAGTCACAAAAGCTTTTAAGCGGCTGATAGCGCTGCCCTGTGCGCTTGCAATAGCCCTTTCACTGCTTGCGCCCACCGTGGCATTTGCAGAAGAAACTGCCGCCGTAACCGCCCCCGATACTGTCTTTTTGGGCGAGGACTTCACCGTTCAGGTGTCGTTTTCTGCCGATGAAAACATAGGCAGTATAAAAGCCACCCTCGATTACGACAGCGACATTATCGAATTTGTGTCAGGCGACTTTGCCGTCGGCGGAGGAGGCGTGTGCATTATAAACGCGTGGTCGGAAATTTCCTCGCCGCAGCAAAATTACGAGCTTACTTTCCACGCAGTTTCAAATGGCTCTTCGCAGATAGTTATTACCAGATGCTTGGTATATTCCGAAACAGGCGACCTTCTCGGCGCTCCTACATATATAGGCTCTGTAACAGTTGAAGAAGCCGCCGCCGCTGCTACCACGACTACTGCCACCGCCGAGCAAACCACTACCAGCGAGACCACAACTGCCGCTCCCACACAGACTACTACCACCACTACAACTACTACAGCAGAGATCACCACAACAACGCAGGCGACAGCCGCTCCCGAAACTTCAGCAGAGCAGATACAAAGCAGCGAGGAGCAGACTCAGCAAGAGATCATTACCGAGCAGCAGACCACTACCGCCCCCGAAAATGTACCGCAGACAGAAAGCAGTTTTCCCGAAAAGGAAAAGACAGACGAAAGAGACGATAAAGGCGCAATTACAGCAATTTTAATAACCGTCGGTCTTGTCGTTATAGTCGGTATAGTGATGTCCTCGGGCGGCTCAGGCAAAAAACGCAGAAGAAAGAGGTGAAGCACATGAAAATAGAACTTTTAGATTCCACCCTCCGCGACGGCGCACAGTCGCAGGGCATAAGTTTTTCTGTAGAGGATAAACTTGACCTTACACGAACACTTGATGATTTCGGCGTGTCCTATATCGAGGGCGGCAACCCTGCATCTAACCCCAAAGATGAAGCGTATTTTACAGCCATGCTCGGCGTGGAACTGAAAAATTCAAAGCTCGTCGCGTTCGGCTCTACCTGCCGTAAAGGCGCATCGCCCGAAAAAGATAACGCCCTGAAAGCTATTTTAGATACAGGCGTTGAGTATGTCAGCATATTCGGCAAAAGCTGGGATATGCACGTTACAAGGATACTCGAAACTACCCTCGAAGAAAACCTTCGTATGATAACAGATACCGTGAAATTTTTTGTCGCGCGTGAAAAACACGTCTTTTTCGATGCCGAGCATTTTTTTGACGGCTATAAGCATGACCGCGATTATTCGCTCAAAACCATAGAAGCCGCCGCAAACGCAGGCGCAGAACTCGTAGTGCTGTGCGATACCAACGGCGGCGCGTTCCCCGATGAAATAACCGCAGCCGTCAAAGAAGCCCTGAATACCCTGCAAGGCAAAGCGCGCCTCGGCATACATTGCCATAACGACTGCGGTCTTGCGGTCGCCAATTCTATCGCCGCTGTCGCGGCAGGTGCGGAGCACATTCAAGGTACGTTTGTCGGTATAGGCGAACGCTGCGGCAATACCGAGCTTTCTACCGTTATCGGCGATATGCAGCTCAAAAAAGGACATGAACTTGTCCCCGAGCAGAACCTGCGTAAACTTACCGATACCGCCTACCATATCGCAGAGGTGTGCAACTTGACACTGCCCGACAGTATGCCGTATGTAGGTCATAACGCTTTTACTCATAAAGGCGGTATGCACGCCGACGGCGTTATAAAAGTGCGCGAAAGCTTCGAGCATTGCGACCCTGCTAAGATAGGCAACAGGCGCAGCTTTGTACTCTCCGAGCTTGCCGGCAGAAGCGCCCTTTTAGAGAAGATACGCGCGTTCGGCATAACACTTGATAAAGACAGCGTGGTCGCCACAAGAGTGATAAATAAGCTGAAAGAGCTTGAAAATAAAGGCTATGTGTTTGAGGGCGCAGACGGCTCTTTCGAGCTTATGGTGCTCAGGGAAATGGGCAGCTTCAAACCGTTTTTCAGCGTCGCAGACTATAGAATTATAGGCTCGCAGACCGACGGCGCGAATGCCCCTGCAAGCGCAATGGTTAAAGTGCGCGTCGGCGATCGGTACGAAATAACCGCCGATGAAGGTCACGGCCCTGTAAATGCAATAGATAAAGCGCTGCGAAAAGCGCTCGAGATGTTCTACCCCGTAGTCAGCCGTATGAGTCTGGCAGACTATAAGGTAAGAGTTATAGATGCAGATGCATCTACCGCCGCAGTAACGCGCGTGCTTATACAGTCCACCGACGGCAAAAATACCTGGACGACCGTCGGCGCATCGGAAGATATAATCAGCGCCAGCATGACAGCGCTGGTAGACAGTATCGAGTATATGCTCTATAAAAAGGACGTATATAATTATATGAGCTAAGCTGCTAGAGGCTAGAAGTGAGAAGTTAGAAGTTAAAAACGGTTTTTAAGGCTTTGCGACAGTTTCCCATACCTGCAATTTACAAGAAGCAAGATGCAAGATATTGCTTTTTATAGCTTAGCGCAAAATTTTCAAAATGCTCATCTTGCCTCTTGCTTCTAATTATCTTGCCTCTAGCAGCACACTCCCCCATACCTCGCGCCACCCCACCAACTGCACGCTTCCCCATCTTTCACTGCTGGCAGTAATTTCTTCCTGCACCCTCCGCAATTCCCCTTATTGCCCTGCACCGCCCTCGCCACTGGCAGAATATTCTTCCTGTTTCTCTCGCGTTGCCATCTCATCTTCACGCCCTACCCCCGAGTACGTCCACAAGTCGTTACGCCATTATATATACCGTCCCACCCATCTCGTTGGCGGTATTTTCTTCCTGTCTCCTCCGCAATCTCTCCCAATCGCCCTCGCCCCCCAGACCAGCCGCTCCCCACCACTCCACTGGCAGAATATTCTACTAGAGGCTAGAAGTGAGATGTAAGAAGTTAAAAACGGTTTTTAAGGCTTTGCGACAGTTTCCCATACCTGCAATTTACAAGAAGCAAGATGCAAGATATTGCTTTTTATAGCTTAGCGCAAACTTTTCAAAACCATACTTCTTGCCTCTTGCCTCTATCGCTGAACCCAGAAATAGAAAGCCTGCACGAACGCCACATGATGACTTCTTACCTCTGACCTCTCACCTCTGACTTCTAATAGGGCAAGATGCAAGAAATTGCTTTTTATAGCTTAGCGCAAACTTTTCAAAACCATACTTCTTGCCTCTTGCTTCTCGTTATCTTGCTTCTAGCACCGCACGCTTTCCCACCACTTAGCTGGCAGTATTTTCTTCCTGCTTCATCTGTAAACGTCCCATCTCCACCCCTTTTAGCTTCCCCTCTCCGCCAACTACATGCGCTCTCACTCCAACCGGCAGTAATTTCTTCCTGTCGCCTTGCACTACAACACCCTTTCCCCATCATCGACAAAATCCGATCATGATAACGCTATTTTTGAACTCAACATAACGCTCCCCAATCGTTAATTAGCTTAACAAAATACGCTTTCAGTACAAGAAAGCGACATTTCGGTGCACTTTGCGGCACTTTTGTGCAAAGCCTATTGAAAATATTTCCGACGTGTGCTATAATTTTTTGCAGGAAGTGATTCAGAAATGATTTCCAAACTTGCAAAAAACATAGTACACTTTTTTGTAATTCAAAATATAACAGATGGAACGAAAGAGGTTATATATGCTTATGGCATGGAACTGTTGGTATGGTGACATTATATGAGAAAAATAAAAATATTGTTGCTCGCTGCATCATTGAATTTGCTTTTGGCAGGCTGCGGCGCGATCAGAGTAAATGTAAAGAAAGAAGTAAATAAGACGGTAGAAGAATTGTTTGGCTATTTGAGCAAAGACGACACAGAGAGTATAAAAAATATGTTCTGTACTATCGTTTCGGAAAGCTATGACTTTGATGAAGAACTTTCAAAGGCTGTCGATTTTTTTGAAGGTGAAGTTACTTCATATGACATTACAGCCATAGGAAGTGATGAGAAAACCGAACGCGGCAAAACAATGCAGCTTCATGTTTCGCCTTATATCTGGGACATTGAAACATCTGCCGGAAAAAGTTATAAGATCAGATATTATGAATATATCGTTAATTCAGATAATGCACAATACGTCGGTATATCTGAAATTGATATAGAATGTGCCGACGGCGATACTTTCAAATTAGGAGATTTCTATTTGGCTAACCCTGACGAAAGATGAACTGCGTAAAGAAAATATAATATTTGATGATCTAACCAAACCGTATGTATCCAACAGTATAACGAGGTGTTGCATGATGAAAAAAATCTTCTGCATATTTATTGCTTTTTTGTTATTATCATTATCTTCTTGTACAGATGCAGATCCAACAAGTGATACATCAAATACAACGCCAACAAGCGATGCATCAAGCTCTCATAAAAATCAACCACCAGCTGGAGTAGCTAAAGATTATATGTCACAAATTCTTAACTTCTTTGAAAATGATGATAAAAACAGTTTGAAAGAGCTGATGAGCGATTACATTATAGAAAACGATACTGAACTTGATAATGAAATTGAAGCAGCACTTGATTTCATTGACGGGAAGATCGTCTCGTATGATGATCCGATGGGCGATGCTATGGGCAGCCATGAAAAAAAAGTAATTAGCGGTAGAGTTTTGAATATTATAACAGAGCATGGCACAGAATATAACATTTCTTTCGCAGGATGGTTGACTTATGATGCTGACGAAAGTAGAATAGGAGTTGAAGGAATTAGAGTTGTTAATGTCACAGAAAGATCAAAGTATCCACCTGAAGCCAACGGAGATAAGTCTCCCGGATGTCGAGTAAAAATAGGACATTTTGAATAGTTTCTTTTTTGAGGTATACAAATGAGATCAGTAGGTAAAGTGACGTGTTTTGTAATAAATTGCATCATTGGAGCTGTCAGCACTATACTTTTCTTTGTTTTTTACTCATTTACTTTTGATGCAAATAATGATGAACATAGTATACAATTGGGTCTGTTTTCTTTGCTGTATTGCTCGTTTATAGCCATAGTACCCAACATCTTATTTTATCATTTTCTAAAACACAATAAGGTTCAATTGCTGTTGTATCAAATAATACCATTTGTTTTAGGCGGAGGCAGTTATATAATTCTCCAAATCGCTATATTATAATGACTCTATTGACCGCAAGCTCTCAAAAACGCCCTGTAAGCGTTTCGCGAGGGCTTTTTTGCTGATGTTTGCGCTTACGCGCAGCCTGCGGAGCCACACGTTGACCGCCGTTCAGCAAACTTTCAACGTGTGTGTGCTATCGTCACTTTGCGCCTATCTGAACTGTATTTTTCAGCGAGTGCGTTCAACCGTCCACTCTTTCTCCGCCGCCGTCCCCACATCTGTGCCACTTCCACTCTGCCTCTCCCCCAACTACACGCCCATACTCCTATGGCAGAATAATCTTCCACTACTAGAGGCTAGAAGCAGGAAATTGCTTTTTGTAGCTCTGTGAAAACTTTTCACAACCATACTTCTTGCCTCTTGCCTCTGGTTATCTTGCTTCTAGCAGCGCCCTCCCCACTTTTTCCGAAAATTTTGAAAAAAGTCTTGACAAACCTGAAAAAGCGGTGTATAATATATAAGTCGCCATGGCGAGATAGCTCAGTTGGCTAGAGCAATCGGTTCATACCCGATAGGTCGTGAGTTCAAGTCTCACTCTCGCTACCACACGGCCCCATGGTCAAGAGGTTAAGACGACGCCCTTTCACGGCGTAATCGTGGGTTCAATTCCCGCTGGGGTCACCAGCCGAATAAATTCGGCTTAAAGAAATTTTCTTCGCCGACAAAAGGTCGGCGATTTTCTTTGAAAACCGAAAATTTCTTTCCGCGTTTTCAGCTTTTTCGTTAAATAGTCACCATACTTTGACCGCCTTATGGCGGTCAAAGTACCCAAAAAAGCCTTCGCCGCCAAAGGCGGTCGGCGGCGCATACCTTCGGTATGACAGGCTTTTTTCTATACTTTCACCACTTTGAGAATATACAAATTTTCTTCGCCGACAAAAGGTCGGCGATTTTCTTTGAAAAACCGAAAATTTCTTTCCGCATTTTCATCTTTTTCGTTAAATAGTCATAAAAAGTCCTTAACGTAAGTTAAGGTTTTTTGTACTATTCATTATTAACAAAATATTCTCAGCCCGACCCCCACGGGTCTTTTTTATTTTGTTAATGTTTGCGCTTACGCGCAGCCTGCGGAGCTGTTCACCGCCTACCTTAGTTTCTCTAAAAAATATAAACATTCCCCCACCCTTCTCTGCTTATAACAAAGAAACTACCGGC
>CANQKD010000031.1 GCA_947624375.1 uncultured Clostridia bacterium
GTATCTCTTTTTGTCTCTTGTTAACTTTCTGTTAATTCTACTTTTTTACTATTGACTTTTCATAGCTGGTCTCCTTAATTTACACGTTGTCGGCTTCTTCGCCGTCCGAATGATTTTCTATATTCCATATATACTCAAAAATTATATCCAGCCTGTCGGTATTTCCCGTAAGATACAGATACCCGAACAGACATTCAAGCCCTGTTGCCTGCCTATATTCAAGCGCTGTGGAATGTTTGGGCGGTGAAACGCCGTTTGCGTTTTTGCCGCGCCGTGCAATATAAAGCTCATCTGATGTGAGCATACCGTTTTCGGCGAGCATTTTTACCGCCCTTGCCTGAAACTCACAACACGCCATTTTTACCGCCTTGCTGTGCAGCTTATTTACGGGCATATTCGCCTGCATGACTATTTTAGTCCGCAGATATGTCTCGTAAACGCTGTCGCCCAGAAATGCAAGTGTCAACGGACTATACAGATTTGCCGACTTATGCGGCATTTTAGGTATCATGATGCCCCTCCGTTCATGTTATCTGACATATTCAAACTCAAAGTCGAAAATGGAGACGGTATCGCCTTCTTGTATCCCCATTTGCTCCAGCTTATCTATAACGCCGGTATCTCGCAGCACTTTCTGAAAATACAGCAGAGAATCATAGCTGTCAACATTTACGGTACGCAGAATATCCCACAACCACGGCGCTTCTACAAAATATATGCCGTCTTCAACGGTGACATTGAAATCGCGGTTGGTTATGAGCTTTTCGCGCAGCTCATCTTCGCTCAGCGGCTGTGCTTCAAACTGCTTGACTGGCGGAAGTTTATCAAGCTCCTCGCCTACTGCCCGAGCAAGCTCTCTTGTACCCATAGTAGTTGCGGCAGATATTTCAAACATTTGCAAACCTTTATCCTCGACATATTTTCTGAACCTGTCTATCTGCTCTTTAGCTGACATATCGCACTTATTTGCGGCGACTATCTGCTTTGCGGCTGCCAGTTCCTCGCTGAAATTTGCAAGCTCTTTATTGATTATCTCAAAGTCTTCTATGGGGTCTCTGCCCTCAACGCCCGAGACATCTACAACATGAACGATAAGCCTGCATCTTTCAACGTGCCTTAAAAACTCATGACCCAGACCCACGCCGTCGCTTGCGCCCTCTATAAGACCGGGAATATCGGCAACTACATAAGACTTATCATCGCCGAGCTTTACCACACCAAGCACGGGGGTCAGCGTTGTGAAATGGTAGTTGGCTATTTTCGGCTTGGCGGCTGATATTACCGAAATAAGCGTTGATTTGCCCACATTCGGAAAACCTACCAGTCCGACATCTGCTATAAGTTTAAGCTCCAGTATAACGTCATATTCATCGCCGCGGAAACCGGGCTTTGCAAACTTGGGTATCTGCCGTGTGGCTGTAGCAAAATGCGCGTTGCCTCTGCCGCCCTTGCCGCCCTGCGCGACCACCACAGGCTCATCTCCCGACATATCGGCAAGAATCCTGCCGCTTTCACATTCTTTTATAACGGTACCTCTCGGCACTTTTATAACGAGCGGCTCGGCATTTTTGCCAAAACGGTTGTTCCCTGCCCCGTCTGCGCCTTTATCGGCTGCAAACTTTCTTTTAGCGCGAAACTCTATCAAGTTGGTCATAGAGCTGTCAACAACAAAGACTATATCTCCGCCCTTGCCGCCGTCGCCGCCGTCGGGGCCGCCTGCCGCTATATATTTCTCCCTGTGGAACGACACGCAGCCGTCGCCGCCGTCGCCCGCTTTTATATGGATCTTCGCTTTATCTACAAACATTTTTTACCTCAAAATTTTGAAAATAAGACCTCAAGCGTAAAGCCCGAGGTCTTATGGTCATCAAAATACTTATGCCTGAGGATATACGGAAACCTGCTTCCTATCCTTACCGAACCTTTCAAACTTTACAACGCCGTTTGCTGTAGCGAACAGAGTATCGTCGCTTCCTTTGCCGACGTTAGTTCCGGGGTGGATATGTGTTCCCCTCTGACGCACCAAAATATTTCCTGCAAGAACGTACTGACCGTCCGCTCTTTTAACGCCAAGTCTCTTTGCCTGGGAGTCACGGCCATTCTTGGTAGAACCCGAGCCCTTTTTATGAGCGAAGAACTGCATTGAGATCCTTATCATTTTAATTACACCTCCGTAATTACTAAAGCTATGGTCTGACCTCTTTGGTCTCGACCTTGATACAGCCTGCAAACTCGTCCGACAGCATATCGAGATGCACGAGCAAACTAAGTATCAACTTATCGCCCAGCCCCTCGCTGTCACTCACGAGTTTCAAGAGAATATCATTTTCGTTTACCTTGACTTTTGCATTCAGCTTGAACACGTCTGTCACGGCATTTACGGTCATCATGACCGCCGAGGAAACGCTTGCACACGCAATATCGCTCCCCACATCCGCAAAACCCGCATGACCCGAGATATGAAACCCCAGCATTCTGTTCTGCGAATCGTTATAAAACTTTGCCGTTATCATAATTTACGCCTTGATAGCGTCTATTCTGACCTTTGTATACGGCTGTCTGTGACCCTGCTTGGTCTTCTCGCCCTTCTTAGGCTTATAGGTGAAGACGGTGATCTTCTTGCCCTTGCCGTTCTTGATAACTGTAGCGGCAACGCTTGCACCCTCAACATAAGGAGCGCCAACGGTTATAGAACCTTCGTTTCCTACTGCCATTACCTTATCAAAGCTGACTTTCTCATCAGCCTGAGCTGAAAGCTTTTCGATAAAGAGCTCGTCGCCCTCTTTTACCTGATACTGCTTTCCACCTGTTTCGATAACTGCGTACATCAAAATGCACCTGCCTTTATTAAAGAACTCGCTGCACAGCGGCGCGGCAAACAAAGCCGTCTTAAAGCACGCTCACAAGCGGCTTTTCTATTATACAACAATCGGCATTTAATGTCAATCAATGAGAGGGCTCACAGAGGGATTATTCACAAAAAATTTACAATTACCCATTTATACATTATATCCGCTCACACAAAGCCTTATTTTTGATTTAAAATACGACAAGCATTGACAGCTTGACTGCTATGTGTTATAATATTGACTAGAAATAACCATTTATTAAGCAAGTAAATTACAAGGAGGACTGACATTAAATGAAACTAGCAAAAATAATCACATTTACAATAATATCGGCGCTGGCGGCGTTATGCATGGCGTTTAATGTCAGTGCGGCCGATGAAGAATACGTGGCTATAGATAAATCAAATTTTCCTGATGATATACTGAGAGATTACCTGAGCAAAAAAGTTGATCTTGACGGTGACGGGGCTATTTCGCCCGAGGAGATGCCCAGAGCGTGGGTAATAAGTATAGAGCCTTGGGAAACTCCCGAATATTATGCCGGCGAGGATACACCGGACATAGATCTTGAAGGAATTAAGCTGCTTACAAAAGTGCATGACCTAAGTATTACCGGGCGCACCATAAAAAATGCGGATCTCAGAGGCTGCGAGACGCTGGAGGGCGTTTCTTTGCAAGCGCAGAGTATAGAAGGGCTTGATCTTACGGGGCTTGAAAATCTTAGAAATTTGCAGTTGTATGCAGAGGGATTTTCAGATTTCAAAGTTGATGATCTTCCTTCGCTTGAAACTTTTGTGTTTAGCGGCAGCGCTGATCTGAGCTCTTTGGAGCTTTCAAACCTGCCCAAACTGCGGACACTGATATGCGCAGATAATTCATTGGAAACTATAGATATCAAGGACTGTCCCCTGCTGAGCATGGTAGATTGCAGCAACAACAAGCTTACCGAGCTTGATCTGGCGCAGATACCGAATTTAATGACGCTGGTATGCAAAGACAATATGATAGGCGAGTTGGACATAACGGGCAGCAAGTATCTTATAAGAGATCTTAACGCATTTGACCCCAACAAAGGCAGCGAGCAAGGTATATATCCTTTGCAGACTGACAGCTTCACAAAGATAAAGGGTTCGGAGCTTATAAAAACACAGTACAGCGAAGCAGTCGGCGAAAACGGTGGAGATGAAAGCGTCACTGCGGAAGAAAGCAGCACTGATGAAGATACCGAAAACAACAACAGCAACACGCCGATGATCATATTTGGTGTTACTGTTGCTGTGATAGTATGCGGAGCGCTTGCGGCTGATGTGATATTGAAAAAAAGAAAAAACAAAGACGAATAAGAACAGGAGGACTTATAATGAAAATATCAAAGATAGCGTTATTTGGCTGTGCTGCGGCGCTGGCGGCTGTATGTATGGCGTTTTCGGCTAGTGCGGCAGACGAAATTGCAATTGATGAAAAGACTTTTCCGGGGGAGGTATTCAGAGACTACGTAAGCAAAAACTTTGATGCCGACCAAAACGGGGTTCTTTCATCGGAAGAGATAGAAACTGCGCAGAGTATACAAATAAGTTATCTGGATACACATGAGTATTTTCTTGAAGATGAGACACCCGAGATAGACATTACGGGTATAAATAATTTTCCTGAACTGACGAGTCTGACGATCGTTGAAAGCAAAGTGACAAATGCTGATATAAGCGGATTGAACAAACTGACAAATCTTACTTTGGGCAACAGCGTGGCCGGGCTTGTGATTGGTGATATGAAATCGCTTACTTATTTCAGTTTGAGCGGCGCTGAGATTTCAGAACTTGTTATTGACAGCTTTCCGGAATTGGTACAATGCTATTTCACTAACAATCCGGCTCTTACAAAACTGGAAGTGACCAACTGCGAGAGTTTATGTGATATTACTTGCTGTGATGCCTCTCTGGAAAGTCTGAAAATAGAAAACTGTCCGCACTTAGGTGTTTTGGACTGTATGAACAACAAGCTGACAAGCTTAGACCTGTCAGACTGCCCTGCGATAGATGTTCTGCGATGCAGCGGAAATATGATAGACGAGCTGGATATAACGCCGTGTGCTTATCTTATTGCGGCTTTGCAGAAGTATGATCCCGCAAAAGACGATGATCCTTTGGTAGTTGATAAAACCACCAACGTAAAGGGCATGGAACTTATAACCACTCAGGCAAGCGAGACTGACAGTATTGACAGCACAGCTCAGGAAAGCAGCGACACACAAATGGCAGAAAACAAGCAAAGCAGCACGCCGCTTATAATTTTCGGTGTGGCTGTAGGTGTTATTGTGATAACCGTGACAGCGCTTATTATAGTGATGAGAAGCGGCAAAAAAGACGACAAATAAAAATACCCGGAGGCGTAAAATGAAAATACCTAAAATTATGATGTGTGTCTGCTCGGCGGCGATGGCGGCTGTATGTATGGCGTTTTCGGCTAGTGCAACTGATGATGTGGCTATAGATGAAACAAACTTTCCCGATGAGACATTCAGAAGCTACATAAGCGAAAACTACGACACCGACAAAAACGGCGTACTCTCGTCTGAAGAGATAGAAAATGCGACCGAGTTATCTTTGGCAGACCCGGTGTTCGATGAAGACGGCAACATATTGCAGCCTGATCTCGATCTTACGGGCATAGGACATCTGAAAAAGTTAAAGAGCATCAGTGTGGCTTTATATAATGTTAAAAATGCTGATCTCAGCAGCATTGAAGCGCTTACACAAATAAACTTCAGCGCCGGCAGTGTAAGCGGACTTGTGCTGGGTGATATGTCTTCTTTAGAGGACTGTTACTTATATAACTCCGATCTGACCGAGGTATCTTTGGTTGACTGCGAAAAACTTATACAATGCGGTTTTAACTCTAATAAACAACTTACTAAGCTTGAAATAAAAAATGCGCCGTCTCTTAGTGGGGTAGATTGCAGCAACAACGCTTTGGTAAGCTTTAAGCTGGAGAACTGTGCTATGCTGATCAGCATAAATTGCTCTGATAACAGGCTTACAAAGCTTGATATTACAAACTGCCCTATGGTGGGAGAACTGAATTGCAGCGGCAACATGATAGCACAGCTTGATATAACGCAATTTAAAAACATTATTGAGAGATTAAAAAATAACAATGATGTGCATAGCACTGAACCGCCGCTTGTTGTTGACAGCGGGACAAAAGTTATCGGCTATGATATGAGTTCGGACGAAAGTTCTGACAGCGTAGAAAGCACCCCCGAAAGTACCACTAACAGTGAGCAGCAGGAAACAAACAATAACAAAACTATGCTTATTTTAATACTGGCGGCTATTGTGGTCGCAGGGGCTGCGGCGGCTGTTATTATAGTAATGGTCAAGGGCGGCAAAGACGACAAATAAACAAATTAAAATATTAGGAGCGAAAAATATGAAAAAAGCAAAATTTATGGTATCTATCTGCGCTGCGGCATTGGCGGCGGTATGCCTGTCTTTTTCTGCAAGTGCGGCTGATGAAATAGCTATAGACGAAACAAACTTCCCCGATGAGGCATTCAGAAGCTACATCAGCGAAAACTACGACGAAGACAAAAACGGCAGCCTTTCTGAAAAAGAGATAAATATTGCAGAAAAATTGCTGATCGATGAAGTTATATATGATGAAAACGACAAAGCTATAACGCCGCAGCTGGACTTGACAGGCATAAATTATCTGAAAAATCTGAAGACTATAAATATTTGCAGCCGTAATGTTATAAATGCAGATATAAGCGGCATTGAAGCGCTGACCTCTATAGGATTCAGCGGCGGTGATGTAAGTGGTCTTGTACTGGGTGATATGTCATCTTTGGAAGATTGTTTTATAAGCCGATCCGATCTGAGGGAATTATCGCTTGTCGGCTGCCGTAAGCTTTTAAGTGCAACGATAGAAAATAATTCAAACCTTACTAAGCTGGAGATCAAGGATGCAACTTGTCTGTCATTTTTGAGCTGCACCGACAATGAGTTGGCGAGCCTTAAAGTTGAAGGATGTGATGTGCTGGATATGATACAATGCCAGAACAACAGGCTTATAAAGCTTGATATTACAGACTGCCCCAGGCTGAATACTCTCAATTGCAGCGGCAATATAATATCAGAGCTTGACATAACGCCCTTTGAGAAACTGATAGAAAATCTTGAAAATTATGAGGGTCTTCCAGGTCAGGGAGAGCCGCCGCTTGTTGTTGACAGCAACACGAAAGTTATCGGATATGATATGCCGCAAAACGGCAGCCCGGAAAGCACCCCAAGCGCTGCCGAAAGCACCGAAGACGCCGTGAGCAGCGATTCACAGGGAAATGACAGCAACACCACTTTGCTTATTATAATAATGGCGGTTATTGTGATAGCAGGAATTGCGGGGGCGGTCATAGTCACAGTGGCAAAGGGCGGCAAAGAAAAGTAAATATAAAAGAGCTTCTGAAAAATGAAGCTCTTTTTTTACTGTTTTATATTTCTGCGAAAGCCTGTTTTATATTGCTCACGCCTATGACCTTTATGCCGAATTTTTTGGTATCTATATTTTTAAGCGACTGCGACGGCACGATGCATTTTTCAAAGCCGAGCCTTTCTGCCTCTGCTATCCTCTGCTTTATATACGAAGCCGAGCGGACTTCTCCGCCGAGACCTATTTCACCGAAAGCGGTTATTTTATCGCTTATCATTTTATCGGTAACGGAAGAATACAGCGCCATTGCTATCGGCAGGTCGGCAGAGGGGTCATCTAGCCGCAGACCGCCGACTATGTTTATATATACGTCAAGACCGCCGAAGAACAGCCCACAGCGCTTTTCAAGCACGGCAAGAATGAGGTACAGCCTGTTGTAATCAAAGCCCGAACTTGTACGCCGCGGCGCTGAAAACGCGCTTTTGGCAACGAGAGCCTGCACCTCGGCGAGAATGGGTCTTGTGCCCTCGATAACGCACGCTACACAGTTGCCCGAAACATTCCACGGTCTGCCTGCGAGGAGCATTTCAGAGGGGTTTGCGACCTGCGAGAGACCGTCATCGTTCATTTCAAAAACGCCTATCTCGTTGGTAGAACCGAAACGGTTTTTCTCGGCACGCAAAATTCTGTAAGACATATTCTGCTGACCTTCAAAATACAGCACGGCATCGACGATGTGCTCCATTACCTTAGGTCCTGCAATTGCGCCGTCTTTATTTACATGACCGACTATAAACACGGGTATTTCCATATTTTTGGCGGTATGCATAAACAGGTTGGTACACTCGCGCACCTGTGAGATACTTCCCTGCGAAGAATTTACGCCTGCAATTGACATAGTCTGGATAGAATCTATAATAGCGACATCGGGCTTTTCTTTTTCGATAGTGGCGCATATGGCTTCGGCATCGTTTTTGGCAAGTATACCGAGAGAAACATCTTTAACGCCTAGACGGTCGGCACGAAGCTTTATCTGCCGCGCGGATTCCTCGCCCGAAACATACAGAACGGTCTTATTCTTGCCGAGGTGCTTGCATATCTGCAAAAGCAGTGTAGACTTGCCTATTCCCGGCTCGCCGCCCAAAAGCACCAAGCTTCCCTTTACAAGCCCTCCGCCCAGAACTCTGTCAAGCTCTGTAAGACCTGTGGAATAACGAGTTTCGTGGTAGTCGCTGTCTATACGGTCTAAAGATAAAATACTGTCGCTAGAATAAACGGCGGTGTTTCTGCTGTTTAAAGAAGCCGTCTTTACAGGCGCTGCCTCGCTTTCTTCAAATGTGTTCCACTGACCGCACTCGGGGCATTTGCCGTTCCATTTTGCGCTCTCGTAGCCACATTCTCTGCAAACATAAACGCTTCTCACCTTTGCCATAAATGACCGCCTGCCTTTTACATTCCTTTAATTTACGCCTGATAATTTTCATTTATAAAATCAACTATACCCATTGCGATAGTAAACGCCACCTGCTTCTGATACTGCTCGTTTTGCAGCTTTTCGCTTTCCTCGGGATTGGAGAGAAAGCCGCACTCGGACATTATCATGGGGCAGTTTGAGTAATAGAGCAAGAACAGCTCGTCGCCGACCTGCTTGGTTTCTCGAGTGTTTTCGGGCTGAATATTCGCGACGAATTTTTCCTGCATTATCTGCGCGAAACGCGCGCTCAAAGGGTCTGAGTTTGAGTAGAACATCTGCGCGCCGCAAAACCTTGGGTCGGTGAACTGGTTTTGATGGATAGACACCGCGACGGCTTTTTCATACGAATTTATGATAGCAAGGCGGTTATCCATATCAGATTTTTTCTGGTTGCCAACGCCCTCGATGCCACTGTCGTGGATAGAAATATCCCTGTCGCGAGTCATTACGACCTGATAGCCGAGCGAGGACAGAATATCGCGAACTTCGGTGGCTATTGCGAGGTTTATGCCCTTCTCTGGCACGCCGTTCACCGCAACACATCCGCCGTCCATACCGCCGTGCCCGGGGTCAAGAATGACTACAGGCAGGTCATCTGCACTGCTTTCGGCATCGCTTCTGACAGCTTTATTGCCGCCCGATATCAGCGAAAACGCGACAACTACAAGTGCAACAACGGCAGTCAGAATTGCAAACTGCCTTAGCTTTCTGTAAAGTTTTTTCATATCTCTCATATCTCCGACGTTTTTCATACACATTCTCCATTCACAAACATTTGCTAATAATTTTTATGTGAATGTCCGCGGAAATATGCAACTTGTCAGCGGTCGTCATAATATATTTTACTACATGGCGCGTGGTTTGTCAAGAAACAAAAAAGCCCCCGAAAATCGGAGGCTATCCTTGTGCGGCTCAAAAGCTGCGTGTGCCTACTTAACGAAAAAAGATGAAAGCTCGGAAAGAAATTTTCGGTTTTCAAAGAAAATCGCCGACCTTTTGTCGGCGAAGAAAATTTCTTTAAGCCGAATTTATTCGGCTGTGACTACTTAACGAAAAAGATGAAAATGCGGCAAGAATTACGGTTTTGTTTTCTGAAAGGCTTCAGACTTTCAGAAAGCAAAATTGCCGACCCATTGTCGGCAAAGTAATTCTTGTGCACTTTGCAGACTGCTAAAGCAGTCTGCAAATGTGTGGTGGACCATCGGGGACTCGAACCCTGGACCTGCCGGTTATGAGCCGGACGCTCTGACCAACTGAGCTAATGGTCCAAACAAAAGACTGCACATGGTCGCGTGCAGTCAAGTGGTGACCCGTACCAGAATCGAACTGGTGATGCCAGCGTGAGAGGCTGGAGTCTTAACCTCTTGACCAACGGGCCAAAATGGTGCACCATCACGGACTCGAACCGTGGACCCACTGATTAAGAGTCAGTTGCTCTACCAACTGAGCTAATGGTGCATATGTCGGCGATACCGATTTTCCCAAGCAGTCACCCGCAGAGTATCGTAGGCGAGGATGAGCTTAACTTCTGTGTT
>CANQKD010000032.1 GCA_947624375.1 uncultured Clostridia bacterium
CAAAGCTTTGACTTAATTTCAGGGTTCCTTTTCCTTTTTGGATCTTTCGATTGTTCAATTTTCAAGGTGCTTTGTGCGCTTAGCGGCAACTTACCGCGATCCACGCGACTTATATATTCTACCACTTTCAAACCGCAAAGTCAACAGTTTTTTATGGAAATCTCACTTTTGTATGTTTGAACAAATTTTCTGAAAAATAAGAAAATTTTGTGGTGAATTTTAACGTTTTCAGCCGCTTCCCGAAAAACGGAAAACGGCTAAAATGCGATATTCAGTTCTTTCCGCGGCTTTTAAAGCACAGCGCCGCTAAAAATCCGAAGACGAGCGCAGCGCATATTCCTGCCGCAGAAGACGTCAGTCCTCCCATAAATATACCTAAAAATCCCGATTCATCTACCGCTTTCTTTACGCCATCGGCAAGGAGGCTGCCAAAGCCGGTAAGTGGGACGGTCGCGCCGCCTCCGGCGAAATTTACAAGAGGTTTATAAACGCCGCAAGCACCTAAAATTACGCCTATGACAACGTAAGCTACGAGAATTCGCGCTGGGGTCAGCTTGGTGTAATCGATAAGAAGCTGACCTATTGCGCAGAACGCTCCGCCTACAAGAAAAGCCCAAAGATAATGCATAAAATACTTCCTTTCATGTAAAATAGCTATTTGCCGCTCTCGTGCGAGAGCCACACGGCGTGCGCTATTGACGGTATGCTTTCGCCCTGCTGGTTTATTGTGGGCGACATAAGCGCGCCTGTTGCCGCGAACAGGATATTTTTTATCTCGCCCGAGCGCAGTTTCGGTACAAAGTGACCGCACAGCATACTTGCCGCACAGCCGCAGCCGCTTCCCCCTGCGTGTACGTCCTGCGACTGCGTATCGAATATCATAGTGCCGCAGTCGCGGTGGTTGGGGCGGATATCAAAGCCCTCGCGCATGAGCAGGTCGCAGACTATTCTGCTGCCGACAAGCCCGAGATCGCCGGTGACTATATGGTCAAAACTATCGGGGGCAAGGGCGGTATCTCTGAAAAACTGCGCCAAAGTTTCGCAGGCGGCAGGAGCCATAGCCGCGCCCATATTGTTGGCGTCCGTAACGCCCATATCTACTATTTTACCGATAGTCACAGCTCTGACATAGGGCGCTTCTCCCTGGGCGGACACCACCAGCGCTCCGCTCGCCGTGGCAGTCCATTGAGAAGTGGGCGTGCGCTGACCGCCGTAGTCGAGGGGAAAGCGGTACTGCCGCTCGGCGGTGCAAAAGTGCGATGAAGTGACCGCGAGCACGTTGCTGCCGATGCCGTTATCGACCAGCAGCGAGGACAAAAGCAGCCCCTCCGCCATGGTGGAACACGCGCCGTAAATGCCGAGAAAGGGGATACTAAGATCCCTCACCCCGTAAGTTGTGCCTACACACTGGTTCAGCAGGTCGCCGCCGAGCATAAAGTCAATGCTGTCGCTTTGCATCTGGTTCTTGTCGAGAGCCAGTTCTATCGCCTTTCGCTGCATAAGGCTCTCCGCCTGCTCATAGGTCTCCATACCGAAGTAGTCGTCCTCGCTGGTGTAGTCGAAGCAGTCGTGCATAGGACCTTGCTGCTCCATTTTGCCGCCGACGCACGCGGAGGTGGATATACACGGGGTATTTGACAGCTTATAAGTACAGCCGCTTAATTTTTCAGACATAATATCACCTTGCCAATATCTTTTTATAATAGTATGGCAAGGTGAGGCATGAATTATTCAATAAAAAATGGCTCGATATACATCTTACCGAAAGCCGTTCAGCTTTGATACAAATTCCCACTGACGTTTCATATAATCTCTCAACGGTTGTATGCTTTCTTCATACTTTGACAAAAGGCTGGCGGGAGTTTCAAAACAGCTCATCACCGCCCTCGCGGCGCAATATCCGCTTTCCACAGCCGAAGATATTCCCTCTCCCATGGGATTGAGAAATCCTGCTGTTTCTCCTGCAAAAAGAACGCGACCAACGCCACATTCAATGCTGTGTTTATTATCAACAAGCGGCATAAGCCATTTATCGGTTTTTAACTGCTGCTGTATTTTAAGAAAATATTTTTTCGACAAGTAGTCCACAAATCTGTTATAATACATATCTATATTTTGCTGATCTTTGACCGCGACCCCTATAACGATATTGTTATCCTTGACATTCAGCCACGAGTCGTACTGCGATAATTCAGGCTGTAAAAAAGCATAGAAATAATGATGATCAAGATCTACGCTCCCCTTGTTGAATGTCTGAAACGTTATAATGCTTCTGTCTTTTTTATTCAGCAGCTTACGTTTAACAGTCCCCACAGCTCCCTCACAGTCGATAACATATCTTGCTTTATATCTGTTTTTACCTGCCATTTCAATATCTACAGCATCTTCTGTGCTGCGGCATGAAACGACAGTCTGCTCTTCCAGTATTTTTGCTCCGCAAGCCGCCGCCTTTTCACAAAGCCACATATCAAAATTATTTCTCCAAACATTATAACCATTCTGCTCAAAAACAAACTCTTTGCCAAAACGGTTTGTAAACACCATTCCTTTATTCAAGGCAGGCGCACAGGTCACGCTTTGGGGAATGTCCTCTCCGAAATACTCTCTGATAAGGTCAGCAGTTTTCTTTATTATCTGTCCCGAGCAGGATTTATATCTCGGCAATTTATTCTTCTCAAGCAGTATAACGCTGTATCCGGTCTGTGCAAGTGTCTTAGCAGCAGTACAGCCTGCCGGACCTGCGCCGATAATTATAACATCTGTCATATATATTCTCCAAATCACAAAGATACGGCCCGATCACAACAATGACCGAGCCGTAGCAGTAGGGAGCCGAACCCGAGCCGCCTCACGCCGGTGCTTTTGGGCTCTTTTTGCCCCTTGCTCTTTGACAGGCGCCAGCCTGCCTGCATCACAAGGAACAAAAAACCGCCTCAAAATCCCTCGGTGTGAGGTGCGAAGCAGTTTTTTCAGAGCAGATTTTCGTCAAGACTAGGCGACCGACCGCAGGCATACTGGCGTATGGCAAGGGAGGGCAACGACGTATTGGCGGAAAGATGCCTGCAAAAACCGACTTGGGTTCGGCTCCCTACTGCTGTATTATCATATTATCCCAAAAACTTATGCAGCACATCAAACAGCTTATCCATATCCAGCGGTTTGGCGATATGGTCGTTCATGCCGCTTGCAAGAGCCTGCCGCTTATCTTCATCAAACGCGTTCGCTGTCATAGCAACTATAGGTATGTCGGCGATCTCCTTGTTATCAAGGGCGCGTATCGCTTTTGTGGCTTCATAGCCGTCCATGACCGGCATCTGCACGTCCATAAGAATAAGATCATAGTCGCCTTTTTTAGCGTTTTTCATTATCTCTACAGCCTCGGTGCCGTCGCAGGCGCTGTCAACTTTCAGACCGCTTTCAGTAAGTATTTCAATGGCGATCTCGCGGTTGAGCTCATTATCCTCAACAAGCAGCAGCTTTTTGTCTTTCATAGCCTCCGCGCTGGGAATAGTCACTTCTTCCGTAGGCGTTACCATGCCTTTGTTTGCGCCAAGCGCCGAGACCAGCGTTTCCCTCAGCGTTGAAACGAATATAGGCTTGTTGCAAAACGCCGTTACGCCTGCCTCTCTCGCCTCATGCTCTACCGCCGTCCAGTCGTATGCGGTGAGTATTATAATAGGTATCTCGTCGCCTATCTCGCGCCTTATCTGCCTAACTACCTCAATGCCGTTAAGATCCGGCAGATACAGATCTATAATATATGCGTTGAATATATCGCCCAGTTCTTCTGCCTGCCTTGCGTGCAGCACCGCCTCTTTGCCCGACATCGTCCAGTCGGCGCGAAGACCCAGCTGCACCAACATTTTAGTAACGCTGTTGCATATTGCGTAGTCGTCATCTACCACGAGGGCACGCATACCCTCCATCTCTTTTATAACTTCTATCTGCTTGGTTTCTGCTTGCAGACGGAACTCCAGCTCGAGGATATATTCTGTACCCTTGCCCTGCTCGCTGACAACATCTATAGTGCCGCCCATCATATCTACAATATTCTTAGCTATAGCCATGCCAAGACCCGTGCCCTGTATGCCGCTTACTGTAGAAGTTGCCTCTCTCTCGAACGGGTCGAACACCCTTTCCAAAAATTCGGGATCCATGCCTATGCCGGTGTCTTTTACGCGTATCTCATACTTTGCGTAACCCTCGGGCGCGCCGTGCTTTTGCTTTATTATCAGCGATACCGAGCCGCCCTCGGGCGTGAATTTTACGGCATTGCTGAGTAGATTCAGCAGCACCTGATTGAGATGCAGCTTATCGCAGTATATATCTTCATCTACAACATCTATAGTATCAATATAGAAATTCAGCTGTTTTGAGTGCATCTGGTTGAGCAGTATATTTCGCAGATCTCCCAGAATATCCGGCAGACTGCACTGCGTTTCTTCAATATCAACTCTGCCGCTCTCTATACGGCTCATATCGAGGATATCATTTATAAGGCTGAGCAGATGATTGCTCGAAGAAAGTATCTTTGAAAGATAGTCTTTAACACGCGCGGTGTCTTCTGTATTTGCAGCCGCCAGCGTGGTATAGCCTATAATGGCATTCATAGGCGTGCGTATATCGTGCGACATATTTGAAAGGAACATGGTCTTTGCTCTCTCGGCGTTTTCAGCCTTTACTAGCCTTTCCTGCAATATCGCCTTTTCCATAGTCACCGAGGTATTTCGCAGTGTCCATATCATATACACCGCGAATGCAATTATTTCAAGCGCACCTACTATGTAACCTACGCGCCTTATTTTGATAGCGCTTTCCAGAACGGTGTCTTCGGGCACAGTTACTGCGACCGCCCACTCGTTGAGATCCTTTGAAGCGCCCAGCTGCTGCCAGTCGCTTTCACTGATAGGCAGGTAATAGAAATAATTGAACTCCTGCTGTGTTTCAGAGAACATTATGGTATGTCCCGATTTGCCGTCCTTTATCTCCTGCGCGACCTCTTCCATAGACAAACTGCCGCTCTTTACCTTTCTGCCGCCAAAGTCGTCAACAGTGCCCAACTCTTCATGAACGGTATCCATCAAAAGGTCGCCCGTGCGGCGGTCTACTATAAAAGTATTTGCCATACCTCCATAGATGTTATTGAGATTGAGCATATCCGGAAAATCTTTAAGATATATAGTCGAATACAGCATGGCTATCGGCTTACCGTCTTTTTCAATAGGTACAAAATGGCGTATCAGCGGGTCGTTGCTGTCGCCCACGCTTACCATTCTGTCGGTAACGTGTTCGCCGAGCGCGGACTCTTTTTCAAAATCAAGATACGCAGAGGCATCTATCTTTCTGCCGCTCATTGAGATTATATAGTTATCGGGCAGAAGAATGTTCATCTGCGTGGCAGTGGTGAGCACCGAAAACTGCTTTAAAAACTCCTGCATCATTTCCTCGTCGTCCGCCGCCTGCTCGGCTATTATATCGGCAACGGCATTTAGCAGAACGCTGTCGTTTTGCAGTTTGTTGCTTATGTTATCCATGACCGTTTTTGTGGCTTCTTCCATACGGTCAAGGCAGCGATCTTCGGTAACATTATATATACGCATATATGCGGCTACCGAGAGCACACACACAAACACCATTATAATAATGGTGGCTATAATATTCTTTTCCCTGAGTTTGCTGTGCTTGAGATCGACCTTTTCGGTCTTGCCGTTTTCACTCATCTGGCTTTCTCCTTCTGCGGCATCGTCTCACTGCGACACCTACCGATTAAATTATACAATTTTTCGTCGCTGTTGTCAAGGGCATAGGTCATTCTTTTTTCTTTTTGGCATCTATTTCTATCCATGCAGGTTTAAAACCGCAGGCAAGCGCAATTCTTTGCGAATGATAGTTTGCCACCGCAGTGCCGTAAAACGGTATATCGCCGCGGCGGATTATCTCGTTTTTAAGCAGCGTGACAAGATATTTCCCCACGCCCTGCGAACGGTATTTTTCTATAACATCTATGCCTATCTGCTGCCAGTGCGCCGTATCCTCCGAGCAACCTGCCATACCCATTATGTTTTCTCCGTCATAGGCGCACACCACTATTCTGTCGGGGCGGTTTTCGTTATAGCTTTCGCAGATAGCGTTGGGAAAACGCTTATCTTTGTAAAACTGCATTATATCACTGTCATAAAACCACTTTACGGGGAAGCACTTTTCCGGCTGAACATCTTTGCATGGCAGATACATATGCGCAGTTTGCGACAGCGTATAACCGAACTCACCCAGCTGCTTTTCTATCGGCAATAGGTTTGGTATCTCAAACAGCCAGTGACCGCTTTTGCCTTTTAAATATTCACTAAGGAAGCCGTGCATTTTCTCATCGGCAGTTATCACGCAGCCGTTTCCGAAAGTTGCCATATGAAAAAAGTATTTTTCACTGCTGTATACACGCCTGCCCTCATGCAGCTGCGATACAGTAATAATATTTTCCTGCCTGTCAAAATCGGCTGCATTACAGCCATATTCAAGCGCAAGAAGCTCTTTTGCCCTGCGCACATATTCTTTAAACATTTTTTCTCCTTATTATAGACTTTTTGTCTGTGATATGTTACAATATACGAAAGGGGGGCATTTTTATGGACGCCGTAAATAAAAACATACAATCATCTGCCGCGCGGCTGCTTGAATACATAAACGAAAACCGCGGCAAAAAGATAATACTCGGTCAGCACACGCAGACCATGCAGCAGGAAGAACTTAGCTGCATACATAAAGCAACGGGGCATTTGCCTGCGCTGTGCGGTTTTGAGCTGCTGGCGTACTCGCCCAACATTCGCTATGATACTTCGGGTGCAGAATGTCTTGATGAGGTAAACGCCGCCGCAGGCACATTGCAAAAGGCGTGGGAATGGGCGCAGCAGGGCGGTCTGGTAACTATGACATGGCACTGGTTCTCGCCTCTTGGGGGAAGCGACAAATCGTTCTTTACCTGCAACACCGATTTCAGCGCAGAAAGAGCCGCCGAGGACGGCACGCCCGAAAACACCGCCTTTCTCTCCGACATGGACTACATGGCAGGGCTATTGCGCCCGTTTAGCGATGCTCAGATACCGATACTGTGGCGACCGTTCCACGAAAACGAGGGCGGCTGGTTCTGGTGGGGCAACTGCGACAAAAGCGTTGTACAAAAGCTTTACCGCATAATGTTTGAGAGATACACGCAGCATTTTCATCTTGACGACCTGCTGTGGGTATTCAACTCGCCAAAGAAAGAGTGTTACCCCGGCGACGATGTTGTTGACATACTCTCGCGCGATCTGTACCCCGAAGCGCATATGCACACCGCTCACGAAAAGGAGCTCTATGAGCTTAAACAAGTCACCTCGGCTGACAAGCCGTGCGCGCTTGCTGAGATAGGCACTATACCAGATGTTTACGCTATTACAGATAAGCACCTTGACTGGAGCTGGTTCATGACATGGTCAAAGCGCTACTGCCTGAGCGAAGAATTTACTTATTTTGAAGATCTGAAAAAGGCATACTCATGTGAAAACGCTGTAACGCTGGAGAGTCTGCCGGAATTTTAAAACAGCCCTACAGACTTTAAAAACAGCACTGCCAGCATAAGCGGCGCTATAAATTTCACCATAACTATATACAGCCGTTTTCTGCCCATTTTGCAGCCTGTTCTCTCAACTTCTTCAATAACTGTCTTAGGCTTTACCACCCAGCCTATAAGTATGCAGGTGAGTATCGCCACTATCGGCATGAGCAGGTTGTTGCTGATGTAATCGAGAATATCAAGTATCTGCGCCACCGAGCCGTTTGGCAGCTTTGCCTCAAAGTAAAATATATTGTAACCTAAACATACCACAAGCGCCGCTATAAGACATACCACAGTCTCTATGGCGGTCGCTTTGTTTCTGGAGACTTTAAAGCCGTCCATAAAGCTGGAGACCACCGCTTCCATTATTGAAACAGAGCTTGTCAGCGCGGCGAAAAGAACCATTGCAAAAAACAGTATACCTACAAATCTGCCAATGCCGCCCATAGCCGTAAACACCTTAGGCATAGTAACAAACAGCAGCCCCGGACCCGAGGCAGCCATGCCCTCTTTGCCGTCAAACGCATACACGGCAGGGATTATCATAACGCCTGCAAGTATCGCTACCATGGTATCGAATATCTCTATCCTGTTTATAGAGGTCTTTAAGTTTGCATCATCATGAACGTAAGAGCCGTATGTTATCATGATACCCATTGCAACGCTAAGGCTGAAAAACAGCTGACCCATAGCATCTAGCAGCGTGGTGGCAAAGCTTTCAAACGTAATATTCGTAAAGTCTGGTATAACGAGCTTGCCCAGCCCCTGCATACCCGTTCTTGTAACGCCTGCATCGTCTGTATGCGTTATAGTGAGCGAGAATATCGAGATAACTATTATCAATACAAAAAGTATTGGCATAAGAATTTTTGAAGTGCTTTCAATACCCTTGTTTACGCCGCGGAAAACTATGAAAGCCGTTGCTGCCAAGAATACGAGCATCATTACCACCGGCTGGGCCGTGCCCGATATGAACGAGCTGAAATAACCGTCCCCTGCGGCAGCCGCGCCGTCGCCCATTATAAATACCAGCAGATATTTGAGCACCCAGCCGCCGATAGCGCAGTAGTACGGCAATATTATCGCAGGCACAACGCAGGAAAGTATGCCCAGCAGCTTCCACTTTTCATGCAGTTTGCCGTATGCGGTAAGTGGGCTTTGCTTTGTTTTTCTGCCTATGGCAACTTCGGTCATCAGCAGCGCAAAGCCGAATGTCAGCGCAAGTATTATGTATATTACCAGAAACAGTCCGCCGCCGTCCTTTGCCGCGAGATAGGGGAACCGCCATATGTTGCCAAGTCCCACAGCGCTGCCTGCCGCGGCAAGCACGAACCCCAGCGAGCCTGTAAATGAATGTCGTGTTTTTTCCATGAAAAGACCTCCGTGTGTTTTCTGCACAACTAAGTATAACATAAATATGGCAAAAAATCAATATGGACAAAATGTTTTTGTTTCCATTCCGCCCATATTTTTTGCAATGCTTTTGTACTATTCTTTTGTAAGAACTTTTTTCTGATAGGCACGCTTGCCGCACTTGGGGCAGGTCATTTTTCTTGTCGAGCCGAAATGCGGTGCAAAGCATACTTTCCAGTAAGAATCGGGGATATATCTTTCGCCGCATTCGGGACATTCATAATAGCCTGCATCGTGTTCTATCTTGATGCCATAGAACGCAAACACCAGAACTGTCAAACCCGCGAGCGAGCACAGCACTATGCTTACTACAGGGCTGCTTTCTGCGACCAAAAGCCCCGATACCACCATAGCCAGCGATGTTGCCACCGCTACAATGCCCAGTATCTTTTCGGCGTCCAGCAGCCTTTTGTTTGCCATTTCCTCCTGCCTGCGCATTTCAAGCAGATTTTTCTGTGCGATCTCTTTGTAATTATCCATACTCAGCCGCTCCCCTGCGAAAAGCTCGTTCAGATCGATCTTCAGCAGCGCGCAAAGCTCTGGGATCATGGAAACGTCGGGCATATTTCTGCCGTTTTCCCATTTTGAAACAGCGCGGTCGGACACGCCGAGTTTTTCGGCAAGCGCCGCCTGCGTGAGCCCCTGCTCTTTGCGGCACGCCGCTATGAACTTTCCGATCAATATCTGATCCATGAGGAGCACCTCCTCGTATAATAAAGATGTATTCTAATTGCCTTTTAAAGACAAATAGGATATAATACAAGTATCGGATAGG
>CANQKD010000033.1 GCA_947624375.1 uncultured Clostridia bacterium
GGGAACAGGACTTACGCTTGCAGGCATAGCAATTGCGTCAGCCGCGGTAGTATCACTTAAAAAGAGCAAATAAAAATTGCCTTATCCGTAAAAATAAAAATGCGGGTAAGGCTTTTTAGTGCTTGCAATTTCTTGTAATATGTTGTACAATAGAATCAGTAAAACACTTATTATAAGACTTACAGGTGATATTATGGCAGAAAACAATTCACTGAATATATACCAAAGCGAAGACGAAGTCTGGAACAAGATTGCCGAAATGCAAGGCGAGATCTTCAAAACCTCGGGCAGGAACGGCAAAGGCGGAGTGGAGTTTACATATCGCATAAAGAAGGACAAAAACGGCTCATGGTGCGGCGAAATGTTCGTCAGCACAAAGGAAAAGTCTATCACCCGTTCAACGGTCATGCAGGCGTACAGAAAAGCGCTTGAGCTGAACGGCATAGTAACCGGGCCTAAAAAGCTCGGTACTTTCGGTGCAAGTTATCTGTACAGCATTTTTATAAGACTTGGAATAATTAAGCAGGAGGGATAAATTATGTGGAAAGTCGGCAATACGGAAATAACGTCCGAAATGGCGCAGGCGGTGCACGACAGGAGCAACGATGAGTGGAGCATTGGCTCTCTGGTCGCGATGCTTATCCGTGATTTTGGCGTGAGCGAAGACGACGCGGAAAAGGTCGTTGAAGAGGTTCTTGACCTTAACGGCTGACCCCTTGACAACCGCCCATATAAATGTTAATATAAGATAGAAAATTCTCACATTAAAGCGTGTAACAATAAAAAATCATTCCAAAGGAGGGCTTGCAATGGCTGTAACAACAGGCAACAGCGATTTTCTCACCTTTCAGCGCCAGACTCTTGACAAATCACCGCAGGACGTTCGGGCTTACTGGACACCGCAGCGCAAGAATGCGGCTATTCCTACGCATAGAGCACATATGGGAGTGAATGTTGCGGACGAGCCTGATACACCTCCCGATGCTGCAAATGCTGCTCCTACGACAGACCCACAGCAGGCGGATATGAGCAAAATGCCATTTATCACGGGCGGAAAACTGTTCTTCACCCTTGACGGCGTTGACTACGTTGCAAGCGGAAATATCTTTATGAAAAACAATCTGCTGCTTACCGCTGCACATTGTGTGCAGGACGACAACACCGGTCATCTTGCGGAAAACTTCGTGTTTGAGCGCTGCTATACGGGCGAGCTTTCCACGGAAGATTTCACGTTCCGCACCGTTGCGCTCAAAGAGAATTGGTACACCGAAAAGGACAACAAGTGGGACTATGCAATCGCCATTCTGAATCGCGATTCCACAGTCGAAAAGCCCCTGCAATACCGCAAAGAAAACCTTGTAGGCAAAACCGTGACTGCATCAGGCTACCCCACAGATATATTCGACGGCGCACAGATGATGTACATAACCGGCACGGTCAGCGAAAGAGCCGATTCGTGGATGATACGCGGCGGCAGGCTTTCTAACGGCGCTTCCGGCGGCGCGTGGATATTAGAGGACGGCGAAACGGTCGTCGGACTTAATTCTTTTGCCGGAACTACCGCGAAAGGCGGAGCATATTTGGGTTCTCCTAAATTCGATGCAGAATTTGACAAGCTGTATAACTACGTTTTGACACTACTGTAACGAAGGAGGAGAGCATATGAACAACATTCCAAACGGCGGAAAGTTTATGCCTATGCAGCTTAGCAACATTGACAATTCGCCCCACGACATTCGTGAATACTGGACACCGGAGAGAAAGAAAGCGGCAACTCCCGTTATAGGCGGCGCACCCATTTCACAGGCAATGCCTAGCGCAGATAACGCCCCTCCGCCACCGCCCCCTACAGACCCGAAAGAAGCTGACCTTGCTGAAATGCCGTTCACCACGGGCGGTAAGCTGTTTTACTCTATGAACGGCAAAGATTTCGTAGCAAGCGGCAATATTTTTATGAAGAACAATATGCTTCTGACCGCTGCCCACTGCATACAAGACAAAGATTCCGGTAGTATCGGAGAGAATTATGTCTTTGAACTTGACTATACAGGAGAGCTTTCTTCTGAAGATTTCACTTTCAAGACCGTGGCTCTGCGTGAGAATTGGTATCTGACTAAAAACGAAAAGTATGACTACGCTATTGCAATTCTGGACAAGCCTTCAAAAGTTGCTGCACCGCTCAGATATACAACAGATACTCAGATACGCGATAAACAGATAACCTCAATGGGCTACCCGACCGCATACTTTGACGGCGCACAGATGATGTTCGTCAAAGGACTTGTCGTTCCGATCTACGGGCATTGGGCTATGTTCGGCAGCAAGATGGGCGCAGGCGCTTCGGGCGGCGCGTGGGTACTTGACGACAACATAACGGCGGTCGGTCTGAACGCATACGTTTCAGTATCCGGCAAAGAGATACTTTATTCCGGCTCGCCGCTGTTTGACAAGGAATTTGACAGCCTGTATCAATACGCGCTGACACTTATGTGATAGGAGGCAGAATATGAATACATTACGTTACTTGAAACTTCAAAACGACGGCGCTTTTGTAGCGCAGATAGTAATAGAATACCGCGAACGCCATACCGACGGACAGGGAAACATCAGCTTCGCAGGAGAATGGAAAAGCTGGTATACAGCCGGATACCGCGATATTTTGCAGTATGCCGAACGCTCGGTAGATCTTGCAAAGGATTCCAACATTCCAAACGGCTCGCAGGTCAGACTTCACGTCTACGTCGCCGCAGGGTACAGCAATCCGTCTGTACAGCAGTACATATTCGACAAAGACAGCGGCGCACAGGCGGTGTATGAGATCAGCGGCACGACACTGAACAACTATCTGAAGCTTGTTTCTTACGGTTGATGTGCAGGCATAGCAGCCGTATCACTAAAAAGAGCAAATAAAAACAGCCTTATCCGTAAAATGTAAAAATGCGGGTAAGGCTTTTTTGTGCTTGCAATTTTTCTTAATATGTTGTACAATAGCGGAAAAAGTAGTTGAGGAAGTCCTTGACCTTAACAACTGACCCCTTGACAGCAGCCCTTATAAATGTTAAAATAAGAAAGAAAAGGCTGAAAAATGTCGGATTTTGCATTTAAGGGGCGGTTTGATTTGAAAGACAAAAAAACATATATTTTGTTTGCCGCCCTGATGATCGGCATCGCTGTGTTCACGGTTTACATACAAAACACGATGAACAAGGAGGTCGTGCTGAAAGGCGTTGTTTCTACGACCACAACTCAAAGCGAAGCAAAGGATGCTTCAAAAGATAAAGATAAAAAAGAAGACAAAAATACTGATGATACCAAAGACAAAAACAAAGATGAAAGCAAAGATAAGAACGAAGAAAAAGACGATCCTTTAACTTCGCCTGTAACCACCGTACCAACTGAAGAACCCGAAGTTACGACTACCGCGCCGCAGTTTCCTATGGATATAAACTATGCAACATATGAAGCGCTCATCTGTGTGCCGAACATAGGCGAAAAGACGGCTGAAAGCATACTTTCATTTATCCGCGAAAAAGGCGTAATTTCGGACATGGATATGCTGCTGGAGATAAACGGCATAGGTGAGGCTAAGCTCAATGATCTGAAGCGGTATTTTTATGTTTCTGATGTTTTCACGGTAAAGACTACGACCACAACTACGACAACAGCAAGCAGCACAACAAGCGATACGATAAGCAAATCAGCGACGGCTGCAAAACAAACAACGCCGGAACAAACGGCAGTTTCAAAAACCACCACTCCGAAAGAAACGAAGCCGCCCAAAACAACGACGGTGACTACGACAACGCCGACACCCGTGCGGAAAAAAGTGAACATCAACACCGCAGATGCAGACGAGCTGATGGCGTGCCTGCTCATAGACCGCACACAGGCAGACGAGATAGTCGCTATGCGTGGCATCATCGGTGGCTACACGAACATTCACGAGGTGCTTTACTGTGAGAGCATTACAGACAGCCTATACGCCGAGATAGATGAGTATCTTGAAATATAAAAAGACACCCGATGGTCTGCTGATTGCTGATCATCGGGTGATGTTTTATCTATGCAGTTTTATTTACTGCGTAAATTTTCTACAAATGCATCTTTATTCTCCCTAGCCGTCGTCGTCGGTCTGCCTAGGTCGTCACGTGCGCCTATTGAGCAGGACACCTCTATCAAACAAAGCTCATCGCGTTCTTTTGCCAAAGCCAGCGCCCCGTCAAGTTCTTTAAAATTTTCAGCCTTTATTGCGATCGGATAGCCGCAGCCCTTAGCTATCGTAACAAGGTCAATTTTTGAGGCAACGGTTGGCATACCACCAACGGTTTCATGCGCGCCGTTATTTATAACGATATGAACGATATTCTTAGGTGAATTTGCTCCTATCACAGCCATAGCGCCCATGTGCATTAGCGCAGCTCCATCGCCGTCTATTATCCATATCTTTTTATCGGGCTTTTGAGATGCTATGCCAAGCGCGATAGATGATGCATGACCCATAGAGCCTACAGTAAGAAAATCTTTTTCGTGACCTTCTCCACGCGCTTCCCTTATCTCAAACAGCTCACGGCTTGCTTTGCCGGTTGTTGAAACAATCGGGTCGTTACCCGTATATTCAACAATATGCTTTATTATGTCCTCTCGCACCATGATGTTGCCGTTTTCATACTTTACCTTGCCGTCAAACTCCAGCGCGCCTTTTCTTACTACAAAAGCGACCTGTTTACCTACCGCAAGAAGTTTTCTGAAGCTTTCCATTTTTTCGGAAAGCTCCTTTTCCGTTGTTTCTTTTGAGATGACAAAAGCGGCTATATCCATATCTTCTAGCAGCTTCAGAGTTACCTCGCCCTGGTAGATATGCTGCGGCTCATCGTGAACACCGGGTTCGCCCCTCCAGCCTATGATAAACACGCACGGGATAGCGTAGACCTTGTCGTTCATAAGGCTGGCAACAGGGTTTATGATGTTTCCCTCACCGCTGTTTTGCATATACACGACCGGCACTTTTTCCGTTGCAAGGTGATAACCTGCTGCCAAAGCTGCGGCGTTGCCCTCGTTGGCTGCGATGATGTGGTGCTTTGGATCTATGCTGTATTCAGACATAAGATAGTCGCACAGCGCCTTTAGCTGGCTGTCAGGCACACCTGTGTAAAAATCCGCACCTATTATTTCGATAAGTTTTTGTACTTTCATTTTATTTACCTCAGTCAAGTATTTTGTGATAAAGCATATCAATTGTTTTCTCGTCAAGCTCTATCGGATTATTCTTCAAACGAACAGGATTTACTGATTTTTTCAAAATTTCAAAATCTTTTTTACCGGCTTTCGGGGCAGGCAGCTCCAGTCCTTTAAACAGTTCACCGAACCGCACTGCCGCTTCCTGCGGAGAAGAACAGCCCATTGCCAAAGCTATATCGACAAAAGTATTTTCGAGGTATGAACGACCCCTTTTATCGCTGCATTTATCAACGTTACTTATCATATACTCAAATAATTCTTTTACACACAAAGCAGCAGCATGGCCATGCGCAATACCGAAAATGCTTGTCAGCTTGTAACACATGGCGTGACCTGCTGTAGTCTGAGTTATGTTTATTGCCTTTCCTGCCATATGTGCTGCCAAAAGCATTCCGGCGTTGCCTTCCTCGGTATTTTGCAGATAACCGTCCATATGAGCGAGAATATTTTTGATTGCATCCCTGCTGTATCCCTTGCTTTCATCTGTGCTGTTGACCGACCAAAATGATTCGATCGCATGGCAGAAAGCATCCATCATAGTTGCTTTTCTCTGATACATAGGAAGCGTTTTCAGCACATCAGGGTTCATCAGCACAGTTTGCGGAATAAGGGCGTCACTTGTTATGCTCTGCTTATTACCATCAAAATAGATCACAGCATAACGAGTAGCTTCCGAGCCTGTTCCGGCAGTTGTAGGCATGGCAAGAAATGGGATATCATCAGGTATGATCGCTTGTTTCAGATATCCGCCATTATCACCGTTGCAGCTCATGTTCACATAAGCCTTGATGCATTTGGCAACGTCCATAGCAGACCCACCGCCGACAGCGATGATAGAATCGCAATTCACCCTGCGGAACAATTCAACGCCATTAACCACACTTTCGTATTGCGGATTCGGCTGAAAATCTTTAAAAGGGAATATTTCCACTCCTAGGTCTTTTGCTTGTTCGAGGTGCTGATTTAATGATTCCATATACTTGATCGAATCATCACATACAAGCAGTACCTTTTTACATACGTTTTCTTGCAGCCAATTATTCAGTTCAAAATAATCGGAAATTATCTTTTGCTCCATAACGACACCTCTCACTCTTCCGGGATCAGCGTGATAATGTCCTTAATACTCATGCACTTATCATCACATTCCTTAGCCCTGTGTGTACGCAGGATCGTTTCCGCTGCATCTTGCATGGCAGGAAAGCCTGTCCGCGTAAGCTGGTTTGCATATATGATGATATTTGCTCCAAGCTGTTTCCACTCTTCCTCATAAACCGTATTGAAAGAGGTAGGAACTAAAACGATCGGAGTTGCCTTATCCTGTTCGCGGAATTTAGCTATAAACTCTTTGATCTCTCCCGGGTCTTTTTTACGGCTATGTATCATAATTGCATCTGCACCCGCCTTGACAAATGCAAATGCACGGGTGAGAGCATCTTCCATGCCTCTTTCGAGAATAAGGCTTTCTATGCGCGCACAGATCATAAAATCCTTGGTTTTCTGTGCCTTTTTACCTGCCGCGATCTTAGCGCTGAAATTCTCTATACTGTCCTGAGTTTGCTGGACCTCGGTGCCAAAAAGACTGTTCTTTTTAAGCCCTGTCTTGTCCTCGATTATTATCATCGACACGCCCATGCGTTCAAGCGTTCTGACCGTATAGACAAAATGCTCTGTCAGACCACCGGTGTCACCGTCGAAGATGATGGGCTTTGTGGTGACTTCCATAATGTCATCAATAGTGCGAAAACGGCTTGTCATGTCAACGAGCTCAATATCCGGCTTACCTTTGGCAGTACTATCGCAGAGAGAGCTTACCCACATGGCATCAAACTGTCTGGAACCGCCTTTCTCGTGAACAATGGTTTTTTCTACGATCAGACCTGTTATACCGCTATGTGCTTCCATAACGGTGACAAGTCCTTTCATATCCAGGACTTTTCTAAGTCTTTTACGGCGGACATCAGGTAAAGAAAGCTCTGTTCGGGCTCTATCTTCCATAGCCTTGTACTCCGGATCATCCGAATATGGATATTCCACAAGTTTTCCTCCGTATGATGCAAGAATTGATGTTACTTCATCTCGGATAGGACGTTGAAAGCCTGTCACCCAATCATCACCGTGAACAACGATATCGGGTTTATACTTTTCAAGGTTAGCAGCATAAGACAGCGTTTCCTGATCGACAACTTTATATACACCGGCTATATTAGCAAAAAGCTTTTTTCGCTCTTTTGCCGGTACAAGCGGAAATCGTTTATACGAGGCAACAGCTTCATCTGACAATACACCAACAATAAGCTTTCCGAGCCGCTGCGCCTTTTTTATAATAGAGATATGTCCACCGTGAATGATGTCTGTAGAAAAGCACATATACACTGTACGGGATTCGATCTCATTTAGCCTTGCACTTACTATAGCAAGATCTTTTGGGTCGTCGATCTCAGAGCATAGAAGGTTCTCGACATCAAGAGCAGAAATATTAGCAGTTCCGTTCAGCTCGTTTAACGCATTTTCGGCATATACATTTCGCTTATCATTCTCGCAGAATTCGATGATCTTATCAAGCCAGATCTTCCAATCTTCCTTCTTGAGCTTGTACAGCGCCTGTGCTTCCATCGCTTCATTGAAGATGTCAACACCTACCTGCATGACCTTGCCGTCAACTACTCTTGCTTTGAAATCCTTTTCGGGCAAGGGCAGTGTGGACGAAACGGTCATACACGACACATCAGAAGCTAATACATGATCAAAGACCTCATTTTCAAACACAAGGTCGCCGTGCATAAGAATAATATCATCGTCAAGATAATCTTTCGCACAGTAGATACTGTAAATATAGTTGGTCTTATCGTAGATAGGGTTCTTCACAAATGTGATATGCAGCGGCAATTCAAGTGAATTACAATAATTAACAAGTACGCTGTCATAATATCCGGTAGTGATAATTACTTCTTCGATTCCAGCGTCTGCAAGCTGTCTGAGCTGACGGCTCAGTATCGTTTCTTTTGCCGATATCTCGGTCATACACTTCGGTTGTTCAGAGGTGAGGACCCCCATTCTGCTGCCAAGACCGGAGTTTAATATTAAAGCCTTCATTTTATGTATCCTTTCTAACTAATAAACTTGTTTATGTGATTATTATATCATATTGTTAAAAGACAAATATTAAAAATAAAAACATAAAGAGATAGACCGAATTTCAGTAAAATGAAGTTATCTCACTATCTCATGAATAGTATAACACAATATGTGGGTGTTTGTCAATCCCTTTTAATATAACTTTCGTACCAGCTTTATCGATCAAATATTATAATAATTTGTTTAAAACAGATGATTCAAGCAGCATATATTTCAAATATAATCAAACGCGATTTTCATATATCTTCTCATAGTGATTTTGGTACTCGCTGAGATTATAGTTTCCCTCCATTTGCGGTCTCCAAGAATACATCACAGGCTCGAGCGTAGACAGATTTTCTGCATAGGTCAGCTTCTCCGGACACATAATGCGGTAGTCGGAATACGTTTTAAGCATATGAAAGATAAAATTGCTGCCTATAAATCCGAATCCGTCGGTTACTATGACTGTCATATTTCTTCTGCCAGTTGATAAAATAAATTTGCCGTAATCGATCATTTCAAGTTTCTTTCCAAATTCCAGCAATTGTTCTGTCGTTATATACTTTCTGCGCCAGGCTATCTCCTCTATGCAAGAAATATAGAACCCCTGCATTTCCTACACAGTCTCTACAAATACGCTTGCCTTGTGCATACCTTTTGGATAGTCTGTGTCGTCTATCAACGTCAGACCTCAGCCCATAAGAGTTACATGCAATTTGCCTTTTCAAGATACTAATTGTTTATTGAGTAGCTTTAAAGATCACCACAAAGGAAAAGTCCATCACCCGTTCTACGGTAATGCAGGCGTACAGAAAAGCATTAGAGCTAAACGGCATTGTAACAGGACCTAAAAAACTCGGTACTTTCGGTGCAAGTTATCTGTACAGCATTTTTATTAGACTTGGGATAATAAAGCAGGAGGTATAAATTATGTGGAAAGTCGGCAATACGGAAATTACGTCTGAAATGGCGCAGGCAGTGCACGACAGAAGCAACGATGAGTGGAGCATTGGCTCGCTGGTAGCGATGCTTATACGAGATTTTGGGGTGTGTGAGGAAGACGCTGAAAAGGTAGTTGAGGAAGTCCTTGACCTTAACAACTGCCCCCTTGACAACAGCCCTTTAAAATGTTAAAATAAGAAAGAAAAGGCTGAAAAATGTCGGATTTTGCATTAAGGGGCGGTTTGATTTG
>CANQKD010000034.1 GCA_947624375.1 uncultured Clostridia bacterium
TGAGTAGTAAATCCGGCTTGTTACCCTGCGAAACTGCCCGTAAAATCAAGGCTTTTTGAGATAATCAATATTTTTAATATAAAAAACACAAGACCCTGCATTATCTGCAAGGTCTTAAATTTTGCCTCTTTTACCCCCAGCTTTGCAGCACCGCGTATAACGTCCGCAAAAGCGTTACCACCACAAATGCCACCGCGCCCCACAGCGCAAAACTCGATCTTTTTATTTTGCAAAAGCGAAAAGTAAAGTATATAGCTATCTCAGTCAAAAGCAGCATTATCGTAACGCACGCCCATATCAGCAAGCCTATGAATACCTCGCCGCCGCTCGCCGCCTTGCCCATAAGCCCTGCAAACAGCTTGAACCCTACCTGAAGCGGTCTGAAAAGAAACCACGCAAATAGGGCAGTGTATATCGCGTTGCCTATGTATACTTTTTTAGCGGAAGACATCTTCCCCATGTTATTCTCCTCCTGCCGCATCGCCTATTATCTCGCGCAAAGTTTCTATCCCCTCGCCGCTCTCCGCCGAGGTCACAACGCTGGTTATATCCTCAAAACAGGGTATCTCACTCGCAAACGACTCCAGGCGCGCGCTCCTCTCCCTGCCGCTTAGCTTGTCAGCCTTAGTGAACGCTATAATAAACGGTATCTCGCTGTCTATCATGTAGTTTATCATGTCAATGTCATCACTGCTCGGCGCGTGGCGCATATCAATAAGCTGCACGACCAAGCGCAGATCTCTCTCCACGTCCCCAAGGTAGCCGCCTATCAGCCCCGACCACCGCTTCTTCTCGCCCTTTGCCACTTTCGCGTAGCCGTATCCCGGCAGATCAACAGCGTAAATGTCAGCCACCTTGTAAAAATTTACGGTCGCCGTCTTGCCCGGCACAGCGCTCACCCTCGCAAGTGCCTTTCTACTGAGCAGCTTGTTTATCAGCGAGGATTTCCCAACATTGCTCCTGCCCGAAAAAGCCACCTCCGCCCTGTCAGAGCGCGGCATCTGTTCGTAGCTTCCAAAAGCCGCAGCAAACTCGGCATTGTTAAAGTTCATACCCTCACTTCTTTCGATCTTTCTTGATTTTTCTCTTTGCCGCAGGAGCGGTCATGTCGTAGCTCATATCCAGCAAAAGACGTATTTTCTCTCCGTCCGCGCTGCCGTCAAGCGCCATGGTTATCCAGTTGTTCTTGTTCATGTGGTATGCAGGAAAGAACCCTGCTTCTCCCAAAAAAGAACCTATCATAAGCGTGTCGCACTTTACATTCAGTATGTCAACATTGCCGTCCTCTTTCAGCCCCAGCTTTGCTTTCGGTATGTTCATCACCAGCGCGAACCACTTTTTGTTCACGGCGTGCCTGAAAACCTCGTGTTCCTCGCCCTCCCACGGCATATCACCGTCAGTGTGGTATTTTTCAGCTATGTATTCTTTAAGCTCTTTGCGTGTCATAGTCTGTCCTGCCTTTGCTCAATAACTTAAACAGCGCCTGCCGTCGCATTACCGTCTGCAATGCAACAGCAAACGCCGCCTACACTTACATCTTTTATGCCTTTTTCAGTACCGCAGGCTTTTCGCCGGCAGAGTTTCTCTTTGCCCCTGCCGCGCGCTTCTTCTCGGGAGTGCGTTTTCCGCCGTTCTCTTTGAAAACCAGCGCCGTGTCCAGCACCTTCTCTATCTCCTCCGCGAATATAAACTCCATTCCGTTTTTAACGGTGTCGTCTATCTCGTCAAGGTCGCCGCTGTTCGATTTCGGTACTATTATCGTCTTTATGCCGTCTTTGTATGCCGCCATCGACTTCTCTCTGAGTCCGCCTATCGCAAGCACCTTTCCCGTCAGCGTTATCTCGCCCGTCATAGCAACGTCATGCCGCACCGGCGTGTTTGAAAGCGCCGATACCAGCGCCGTCACCAGCGTAACGCCTGCGCTCGGGCCATCTTTCGGCACAGCGCCCTCGGGCGCGTGTATGTGTATGTCTTTGTTTTTGTAGAAATCAGGGTCAATACCGTACTTCTTCGCAACGCTCCTGCAATAGGATACAGCGATCTTCGCGCTCTCTTTCATAACATCACCCAAAGAGCCCGTAGCCTCTACAGTACCTTTGCCGTCAAGCACCAGTACTTCAAGCGGCATAAGCACTCCGCCTACCGATGTCCACGCCAGACCGTTTACCTCGCCTACCCTGTCTTTCTTGCTTATATCGTCCGGCAGATACTTGTGTGCGCCAAGATATGAAGTTATGTTCTTCGCCGTAAAGCTGACAGTCTTCTTCTCACCCGATACTAAAACCGCCGCGGCCTTCCTGCAAAGAGAAGCTATAGCTCTCTCCAGCTTTCTTACGCCTGCCTCTCTCGTGTAGTAGTCGATAAGCGCGTATATAGCCGAATCCGCCAGCCTTACCTGCGATGCCTTCAGCCCGTTAGCAGCTATCTGTTTGGGTATCAGATGCTCTCTCGCTATGTGATATTTCTCCTCGCGCGTGTAGCTCGCAAGCTCTATAACTTCCATTCTGTCCAGAAGCGGCGGCTGAATGGTGTCCAGAGTGTTTGCCGTCGTTATGAACAGCACGCGGCTCAGATCAAACGGCAGCTCAATGTAGTGATCTCTGAACGCTACATTCTGCTCTGAGTCAAGCACTTCAAGCAGCGCCGAGCTCGGGTCGCCGTGCGCGTCAGCAGTCAGCTTGTCTATCTCGTCCAGAAGCATAACAGGGTTGTTTGTGCCGCACTTTTTCAAAGCGTCCATTATCCTGCCAGGCATCGAGCCTATGTATGTCTTTCTGTGACCGCGTATGTCAGCTTCGTCTCTCACACCGCCCAGCGATACCCTCACATACTTCCTGCCAAGAGCCTCGGCTATAGAGCGCACTACAGATGTTTTGCCCACACCTGGCGGTCCTTGCAGACAGATTATCTGCCCCTTGACATTGTTCTCGGATAGCTGCCTTACCGCAATGTTCTCTAAGATCCTTTCCTTTACCTTTTTAAGACCGTAGTGATCTCTGTCCAGTATCTCTCGCGCCCTGTTCACATCGCAAACTTCGTCCGAAGACTTGTTCCACGGCAGCGCAAGACAGGTGTCAAGATACTCTGCAATAAGCGCAGCCTCCTGTGATGAAGGCGGCATTCTCCTCATTCTCTTGAATTCCGCCAGCAGCTTGTCTTCGCATTCCTGCGAAAGCCCAAGGTCTGCTATCTTGTCAATGTAGCTGTCCTCGTCGTCGTAATCATCGTCCATCGAAATCTCGCCCAGTTCCTGCGAGATAGCATCTCTCATACCTCTTAAATACTGCTCTTTCTGAGACCTCTCAAACCTCTGCGCGACCTTGTCTTCAAGGTCTTTTTCAAGCTTCATCATCTCAGTTTCCTTGTCCAGTATCAGAGAAAGCCTTACCAGCTTGTCGTAAAGAGAGTATTCTTCAAGTATAGCCTGCCTGTCATCAAACGGCAGATTTATGTTGAAAACTATCCTCTCGAATACGTCAATATTGTCTTTGGCAGCCATAACGCTGTATATCAGCCGCTTTGAAATGCCTGACACCATGCTGCTGTAAGACGAGAAACTCATTTTAGCTTTTCTCACCGCAGCCGATATATCTTCATCATCTTTTTCTTTGCCGTAGTTGTCCACAGCCGAAAGTACGCCCGTCACAGACCTGGACATTCTGAACAAGCTTTTCAGCCGTGCTTTTTGAATGCCGTGGACCAGCACCCTCGCGCTGCCGTCGTGACCTCTGATGATCTGCTTTATCACCGAGATAACGCCTGTTTCATACAGCTGAGAAGCATCGCTTATATCATCTTCGATAATATCTTTCTGAGCTGTCAGGAACACCGCGCTGTCGTTTTTCATAGCTCTTTCGATGCAGTCAATGTAGAGTTTGTTTTCGACGTCGAACTGCACCGTCATAAAAGGCATTATAACAACACCTTTGAGCGGTATCACGGTCATGTCTATGTTGTCGCGTTTAGAAAACGGCGTTTCATTCTTTTTCATTTTTATCCCTCTCTTTTTATATGTAAACGTGTAGTTGTATTTTTTTATAAATTGCGCTTACGCGCGGCGCATGGAGCTTAGTGTCTTGTCGGCTTTAGCCTCCAAGCCACTTGAAAGAATTACTTCGGCGACTTTTATTGGGTCGCCGATTTTGCTTTCTGAAAGTCTGAAGCCTTTCAGAAAACAAAACCGTAATTCTTTTGCACAGTCCGTTTAATATCAATAGTCGTAAACCCTGTCAAGAAACCAAAAGTTTTCGATCGACCCTTTTTCAAAAGGGTCGCAGGGCGTGGGGCAGAGCCCCACAATACGGAGTGCGCTCCGAAAAAGGTGAATTGAAAAACAATCCGGTGGATTGTTTTTCAATGAGGACAGCGGTCGCGAGCGACCGCGTGAAGAATTATTTCGCCCCAAAAATTTAAAGCGAAATAATTCTTCGGGCGTTCCCTTTGGGAACGCTAATCCCATGCAAGAGAGGGATTTTCCTTTGAGAAGCCATATCTCTCTTTCCTGCGCGCGCTTGCGTGCGCAATAGCTTTATAAAAAGTCCTCACATCTTGCCTCTTGCTTCTCGTTATCTTGCTTCTAAAAGCTGCGCCTCCCCTTTGAGAAGACCTCGCTCTCTTTCCGCATTCCATTCTGGAACGCCGTTCAATGTGAAAAAATCTTATAAAACAAATTTTTACTTTCGCATATTCATTTTTCTTACCATACCTACAATCACGAACTCACACCAAAAACCACTGCTCCCCCCCTCTCACACTGCTGGAAGAATATTCTGCCAGTGCCTCTCTTTGGGGCGGTTTGTGGGTCGGGTATATTATAATATTAGAAAAATCATATAATTTGCAGTACGGACAAGTCCAAATTTCTTGCCTCTTGCTTCTCGTTATCTTGCTTCTAAAAGCTGCGCCTCCCCTCTTATAAAATAATCCACCGGATTATTTTATAATTCACCCCTCTCAGAGCGCCTACCGTAAGGGGATTTCGCCGTCTGCGGACGGCGACGGGGGTTTCACCCGGCGTATGCTCGCATACGCTACGACCCATGACAAGCCTTTTGAAAAAGGCTTGATCGAAAACTTTTCGTTTTTTGACAAGAATTTAAAATATGCAGCTTGACCCCGTCTACTCCTTTTATCAAGAACCCCTCTGTCCCTCATAAAAAGATTATACCAAAATTCCGGCCGTTTTTCAAGTCATAATTTCAGCCAAAACTGTGCCTCATATTTTTCTTGTAAAAACAAAGGCTGTATCGCAAAGATACAGCCCCTATCCACAAATTTAGTCTGCAACATAAGGGAGCAGAGCTACATGTCTTGCCTTCTTTATGGCAGAAGTCAGCTCTCTCTGATGATAAGCACAAGTGCCCGTTACACGGCGCGGAAGTATCTTGGCTCTCTCCGTCATGCACTTGCGAAGTCTTGCCGTATCCTTGTAGTCTATCTTCTCTGTCCTGTCAACACAGAACTGGCAAACCTTCTTGCGCGACCTTTTCTGTACTCTTGTATTGACTGTCTTTTCCATAATATTCACTCCATTTCAGCGTTCGCAGTCGTTAAATTTTCTTGCCCTATCAGAAAGGCGCATCATCATCGCCGATAACGTCTTCAAAATCCGAAAGCGTGCCTATCGAAGCGGTGGCTGAGGAGTTATTGTTGTCGCTGCCGTAAGACGGAGCAGACTGAGCCTGCGGAGCGCTGTAGCTGTTTGAGTAATCTCTCTCATAGCTGCCCTCTCTCTTGGGCTCACCGGTAAATGAAACGCTGTCAACATAGACCTCGGTAACATAGTGTTTTGTACCGTTCTTGTCTTCGTAATTTCTTGTGCGCAGATTGCCCTCCAAAGCGATCATTCTGCCCTTTGCAAAGTATTTGTTTATAAACTCTGCCTGCTGGCGCCATGCCACACAGGTGATAAAATCAGCCTGTCTTTCCTCGCCCTGCTTTGTGTAATTGCGGTCAACTGCAACATTGAATGTAAGCACCGAAGTGCCCGACTGTGTCTGTTTCAGCGCCAGATCCTGTGAGATCCTGCCCATTAAAATAACTCTGTTCAGCATTTAACTCTTCCTTTCTGATATCATACGTACTCTTTTTGCCCTTTTACGCCACCGTCACTAAGAAACGCAGCACTCCGTCAGTAATGTTGAGCACTCTCTCCAGCTCCGCAGGAAAATCGGGAGCAGCCGAGAAGTTCCACACAACATAGAAGCCCTCAGTCTCATAGTTGATAGCATAAGCGAGCTTTCTCTTGCCCCATTCGTCCACGGTAACGTCGCTGCCCGCGGCAGTTATCATCTCACCGAACTTCTCTTCAAGAGCCTTCGCGGCTTCTTCGCCGTTCTTAACGCTGAAAACCAGCATAGCTTCATACTTTTCGCTCAGCTTTGCCATAACTTAAACACCTCCTTCTGGAAATAAGCCCACACCTTGTGTGTGAGCAAGGGATCGGCACTTCAAAATTGCCGTACTAAAGATTATATCACAATTATTTTTGCTTGTCAAGCATTTTTTCACAATTTATAAACCAAGCTGTTCCCTGTAGTGTATCATCACTAAAAGACCTATAGTCATCGCCATGTAAAGCGCGAATGCCAGTATCGCAAGACCTATGCTCGTGCCGCCCTTGCGTGCCATCTCATCACTGCCAAGACCCTCGCTCTTTATCCTGCCAATGTCTTTCTTAGCCTTTTTGTAGTACCAGAAGTTTGCGAAAATACCGCATACCGCCTGGAATATCCACGTCCCGAAATAGCATATATTGTATGCCGCGTTGAACCAGCCTGCCTTTATGTTCACATCGTTCATCAATACGGCAGGCAGGCTCATTCCCGCCTGCGAGAGCATTTTGGCATACTCACCGCCCGATTTGAACATAAATATCATGCTCGGCAAAGACATCACCAGCATCGCAAAAAACGCCAGTATTGCCTCTTTGTACATCTTTCTGTAGAAGAAATAAAACTCGGGGAACAAAAACGCCACAAAGCTGAAGCTTGCCTTTTTCGCAAACTTTGTAAACCTTATGAACTGCGTCATAAAATAGCTCCTGCTCGTGCCCACGTAGTTTGCGTATTCGCCAAGCGTGTTGCCGTCAAGATCGCTCTCAGGCGTAAATCTCACCGTCGAAAAAGTCCCGAAAGGCGTGCCTCCCATGTTACCAAAGCCGCCCTGCTGCTGATTCGGGTCATTGAACGACTGCTGTGCCTCCTGCTGTTTCATGCCCAGCGGCAAACCGCAGCTGTTGCAGAAAAGCGCAGTGCCCGGGTTGTTCTGACCGCACCTCGGGCAGCGAATGTCACTCCCTGCGTTCTCGCGGCGCTGTCGGTCTTCTATCTCGTCCTGCTGTTGCTGCCACGAGCCGCCTTTCTCATGCAGCTCATAATTTATGCACTCACCCTTTTCAAGGTAACATTCCCTGTGGTAGGGCGTGCCGCAGTCGGGGCAGACAACGATGTCGTCACCCTCTGAAAATTCTTTGTCGCATATCAAACACTTTTTGCCTCTGTAATCAGCCATTTGTCAGCCTCCCTCGATAGAGTGTTCAACTTGTATTATATATTGTAACATACTTTTGCAATTAAATCAATAGGGGTAAATATCATTTCACACAATTTTCATATACCCTTTGCCGGCGGACTTATTTTTTGCTTTCCTGTTCTTTTTTAATTTCTTCTCTTGCTCTTTCTGTTAAGGCTATAGCCTCTTCTTCTGTCATATAGTGTCCGTTTTTACGATAAAAATCCTCTCCCATTTTGTCCAACACCTCGCTCATAAAGCGCCCTGACGGTTTCATTCCTTCAGGGAAATCCAAGCCAAAATTATCATTCTTTTTCATAAGTATCCTCCTTTATTTATTATTTGCGCTTACGCTGCTAGAGGCAAGAAATTAAGAGGCAAGAAGCAAGAGATTGCTTTTTAAAGCTTTGAGCAGACTTTTCAAAACCAAACATCTTGCCTCTTGCTTCTTAGTAGACCGCAGGCATGGTGATATAATGCAATGTCAA
>CANQKD010000035.1 GCA_947624375.1 uncultured Clostridia bacterium
GAATATCAAAGGGAATCTCGTCCGAAATATCGCGTATTTCCTTACCGATCTGCTCACAAAAGGTATAAGGCAAATTATCAGAACACCATCGCGGCTGATTTTTACAAACGCATCGACCCACAGTACAACAAAAACGACCATATAAGGCGCTTTGTCTTACATGGTCGTTTTTTTATTTGGGGAATTTCCTACTTCATTTCTTTTACGAATGCGGTCAGCAATTCAGGCTGCTTGGGAGAAAGTGATTTGAATGCTGTCACAGCCTCGTTGAACTTACCTGGGCTTTCTACCGTTTCTTCAAAGAAGTCTTTCAGCTCAACGTCGAGAAACTCGCAGATATACAGAAACATCTGCATTTAGGGCAACGCCTTTTTGTTCCCGATGTTATTTATACAGCTCCGGCTCTGTCCTAGGCTGAGGCTCATATCGCTTGCAGAAAAAAGCCCTGATTTGCTGCAAATCAAGGCTTTTCTGCAAGCTGTAACCGTGGACCGAAGATCAGTCCACGGTTTAATGTTTATTTAGTTTTAGCGGTTATGTAAACCGAGCTGATTCTTCTGATATCATCGTCTGCCTGTGCCGCCGCAGGTCTTGCAGCGTCCGCCGTTGCAATATTCACACGTCCTGCTTCCGTGGCAGCCTTGGCATACTACCCAGTCGTCTCCGCCCATACCATAGGTCGGCACGCTCATTCCGCCTCTGCCGTGGCATACCTGACAAAGATTTGTACCGTTGCACATATTGCACAATCCCGTGCCGCCGCATACTAAGCAAGTTTGTATCATCGGCAGGCTGCTGCCGCCTGAGCTTCCCGAACCGGAACCGCTTGAGCTGCCGGAACTGCCCGAGGTGTCGGGATTGGTGACCGTTACGGCTGTCTTACCCTTTCCGTCGCAGGAAGAGCACTTGCCGTCCTCACAGTATGGGCAAACGCCTGTGCCGCTGCAGTTGGGACACGTAAGGAATGTTGAGTAAGACCATACTCCGCCTTCTCCGAAGCACACACCGCATTTGGCAGTGCCCGAACATAAAGTACACTTTCCATTGCCATTGCAGATAATGCAAGTTTTGTAAACGGTAGATGATGAACTGCCGGACGATGAACCGCTCGTGCTTGCGGTGATAGTCGTATATCCGCTGTAAAGTCCGGTCTTGCCCGACATCTTGTACGCTTTAATGCGGAAATTATACGCCGTGCCGGCTTTAAGATTGCCGATACGGTACTCGGTGGTAGTGTTTTTGGTTATCTTTGCTATGCGCTTCCACGTGCTGCCGCTCTTTTGCTCGATTATATATCCGTCGGCGCTGGTGTTCTTAGTCCAAGTAAGACGGATAGCGCTGCTCGAGCGAGCTTTCAGCTTTAAGCCCGATACTGCGGAGGGGTTAGTGCGCACGGATATAGTTTTATATCCGCTGTGAAGTCCGACATTGCCCGACATCTTATATGCCTTAACGCGGAAGTTATACGCCGTGCCGGCTTTAAGACTGCCTATGCGGTACTCAGTGGTAGTGTTTTTGGTTATCTTTGCTATGCGCTTCCATGTGCTGCCGCTCTTTTGTTCGATTATATAGCCGTCGGCGCTTGTATTCTTAGTCCAAGTAATACGGATAGCGCTGCTCGAGCGGGCTTTCAGTTTTAAGCCCGATACCGCAGAGGGGTTAGTGCGCGCGGACAGGGTCTTATATCCGCTGTAAAGTCCGGTCTTGCCCGACATCTTGTACGCTTTAATGCGGAAGTTATACGCCGTTCCCGCTTTAAGACCGCCTACACGGTATTCGGTAGTAGTGTTTTTTGTTATCTTTGCTATGCGCACCCATGTGCTGCCGCTCTTTTGCTCGATTATGTATCCGTCGGCACTGGTGTTCTTAGTCCATGTAAGGCGCAGAGCACTGCTCGAGCGGGCTTTCAGCTTAAAGCCGCTTACCGCAGTCGGATTTTTTGTCTGCGTGATCGCTTTGGCGTCAAGGGCGGTATAATTATTATTGAGCATTTCATATCCTGTGCAGAAAGTTACCGCACAGACTGCGAACAGGATCGTCGCAAAAGATATCAGCCTCTTGATGATCTTCTTAGTTCTCATGTTCTTCCTCCATTCTGCCATATTTGGCGCATGACCTCATACTCGCGGCGTATACCGCATCTTTATATACAATATAATATCACAACTTGCTAGAATTGTCAAGACTATACGATGTATATTATACTTATTTTTTGCAGTATCGCATACTTCAATTATGCTTGACGACAGAAATTTAATATGCTATAATTATAAGTGATCATCGGGTGTTTCAGAAATCGGTCTTTAATGCACTTAGTATTGCAGAATTGTGAAGCAGATTGATCTTTGATCTTTTATAAGGAGAGGATATGAATGTTCAGGAAATTTGTCAAAGCAGGAATGTCTTTTGCAGTGACTCTGACCGCAGCGCTGCTCCTGTTCACGGTGGTGATGTCGGACGACCTCGTTGTGCACGCAAAGGCAGCTGCCATCAATTCCACTAACATCAAACTGTACTGTCTTGATGATGAAGATAGTAAATTTACCTCGATGCCATCATCTTACAACACCAAATTCCAGCTGAAGGTCACGGGAGCTTCTGACGTGCAGTACAGCGTCATAAGCGGATATACCGTGACAGTAAGTTCCACCGGGCTGATCGAACCTGAATGCGACATATGGTACTGGAAAGACGGTGTCGGCACGACCGCTTATCAGAAGGACTACGACTACAAGACCACATCATACTACTATGGCAAGTCGGTGGTCGAAGTCACTGCCGGAAGCCAGACCTTTAAGGTAAATGTTGAGGTTATCAACTACGGAGATACGCTTATAAACAAGAAAATGGACGATTACATATCAAAGAATATCACTTCGTCCATGACTGCCAAGAAAAAGCTGGAAATGATCTGCAAGTTCGTATCCTCATACGACTACGACAACAGTAAATATTCCGCGAAAGATATGATCTTGTCCGGCGGCGGAAATTGCTACGCTATCAATGAGGCCGTACTGGCAATGTGCAAAAAAGTCGGCATTGACGCCTGGGAAAGAAACGGTTATAACGACTACAGCGACGGCGTTGGAAATGAAAATATAATGGCAAAAGGCGATGGCAAATATTATCAGCTTAATGTTTCTTATACCGGAAATGCGCCGAGAAAATATGACATTATCGAACGCAGCTCACTTTTCAGCACCCGTACTGACTACGACGGATATTTTGAGGTCTACCAATACGACGGAAAAACTATGCCCGACAAGCTGGTCGTTCCGGGAACTATCAACGGCAAAACCGTTGAAGCGATCGGCGCTGAATTTGTCAGCGACAGTTCTGTAAAAGAGGTAGTCCTGCCGGAGACCGTAAAGGTAATAAAATATTCAGCATTTGAAAACTGCTCCAGCCTGAAAACGCTGAATATACCAACTTGCGTTGAAACGATCGGGATATACGCTTTTTCCGGCTGTCCGGCGCTCACCAACTTTACTTGCAGCGCGAAAAACAAGAATTACACTATCGATAACGGCGTGCTTTACAACAAGAACAAAACCACCGTTGTGGCTGTTCCTGCCGCACAATACGCTTACTTTGCTCCTACAGTTATCAATATGGAGGAGGGTGCTATTTACGGCAACAGCAACATAAAGACGATAAGATTCCCGAAAGGAATGACTTCAATAGGATACGGTTCTGTAGGTCATGGCAGCAACCTGACTACTGTTATTATCCCGACAAGCATCACTTTCATAGACGATTACGCATTCTACTATGACAACTCTCTGAAAAATGTTTATTACTTTGGCTCAAAGGCTCAGTGGAACGCTATAAATGCAGACTCTTCCACAAACGCACCGCTGTTCAACGCCTCCATAGTTTACAATTTTGACCCTGACACTCAGGTGATACCTGTTTCTGATTTTAAAGTAAAAGCCCGTGCAGCAGATGCTCTCAGGCTCAAATGGGATGCAAACCTTGCTGCGGACGGTTACATGATCGAACGCTATACCAACGGCAAGTGGGAACGTGCAGCAAAGATAGACAAAAACACCACGACCGAATACAGACTAGCCAAGTTAAGCGCCGCAACGACCTATAAGTTCAGGATAAAGGCTTATAAGACCACAAATTCAAAAACCTATTACAGCACAGTTTCCGCAACTCTCAGCGCAACAACTTCCCCCAAGAACGCCACCGGCTTCAGGCTTAAATCAAGAGCTTCCGATGCCCTGAGACTGACATGGAACAAAAGCTCCACGGCTGACGGCTACATTATCGAAAAATACTCCGGCTCAAAATGGGTAAGGGTAAAAAAGATAACCGGCGGTTCAACTACCGAATACCGTATAAGCGGTCTAAAGCCGGGAACTTCCTATAAGTTCCGTATCAAAGCTTACAAAATGGTAGGAAAAGCCGGACTTTACAGCACTGTTTCAGGCGCTGTAAGAGCAACTACTCAGCCTTCGTCTGTAACAGGATTCAGCTACAAGAAGCTCAGTTCCACCTCGATAAAGACTGTTTGGAGCAAAAGCGCCAGCGCTGACGGTTACATTATCGAAAAACTCAGCGGCAGCAAGTGGGTGCAAGTCAAAAAGATAACTTCAAAAGCCACCGAAGCATACACAATATCGGGGCTTACCGCCGGCGGCAGCTACAAATACCGTATCAGACCATATAAAATGGTTGGAAGCACGCCGGTTTACGGAAATTCAAAGGCTATCGTTCTTAACAAGAAGATAACTGTAAAGATCGGAAAGGAATTGCAGCTACAGCCAACCAGCTCTGTTTCTTCTAAAAACTACACCTGGAAGAGCGGAAACAACAAAATTGCGACCATTACCAAAGGCGGAAAGGTCGTTGCATGGAACCCCGGAAAGATGACCATTACAGCAAGCACGAAAAACGGCGTTTCGGCAGAGTATATCCTGACCGTTCCCAAAGGCATACCTACCAAAAACCCCGGCAAGCTGAAAACTTCTCCCAAAGGAACAGCATCTTATAACCTTTCTTACAACAACTACAGTGTCTGGTCATATGTAGTCGGTTCATATTTGGTCCAGAACAGCGACAAGACACTGACCCGTGTGGAAGACCTCGGCAAATCTATATTGGTGGAAACCTATTCTTCCACCGGCGCTGCCCGTAAAAGTACAAAATATATAACTTCAGAGCTCAGTTTTTTCGGAGGATTCTACAGCGGCAAAGACTATAACTATATGGTGTTCGGTCAGGATAACCCCAATGACAGCACAACCAAAGAGGTAATGCGTGTCGTAAAATATTCAAAGGCTTGGAAGCGTATCTCTTCTGTATCTATAAAGGGAGCGAACACTTATATACCGTTTGATGCAGGTTCTCTCAGAATGACGGAAACAGGCGGAAAACTGTATATCCATACCTGCCACGAAATGTTCAAGTCAGCAGACGGACTTCATCATCAGGCAAACATGACTTACGTTATAGACGAAAAGACCATGAAAGTGAAAGATTCCTACTACGATGTCATGAACCTGAGCTATGGATATGTAAGTCACTCGTTCAACCAGTTCATACAGACTGACGGAACTTATGTATACCGTGTGGATCACGGCGACGCTTACCCGAGAGCAATAAGCCTTACCCGATTCAAGGTAAACGATTCAATGACAAATGTTGATTACGTTCTCCCGGTAAGCTTTGCAAACGGAGAACTGGGCGATAACGCCACCGGTGCATCTGTAGGAGGTTTCGAGCTTTCTTCTGAGAGCTGCGTAATTGCGTTCAATTCGATCAACTACAAATCTGTCAGCGCTTCTCCCTACGGAACAAGGAACATATACGTTGCTTCTACCAACAAGGATCTCAGCGGCATAAAGGTCGTTAAGCTTACCGGTTACACCGATTCTTCAAAGGTGGAAGTATCTACTCCTCAGCTGGTGAAGATCGACACCGACCGTTTCATGATAATGTGGGAAGAATACCACGAAAAGACAGGCAGATCCTACACTCGCATAGCTACCATAGACGGCAGAGGAACGCTTACTTCCGACATTGTATACTCCACTGTAAGTCTTTCCGACTGCCAGCCGATACTCTGCAAGGACGGTCTCGTAAGATGGTACGTCACTGACAATTCCGGCATATCTGTCTACGCGATAAATCCTTATAACCTGTATTTTGGCAAAGCGAGCAGCTACATCATTCTGCCCACCCCAAAAGTTACCTCTGCAAAAAGCACAAGCAGCGGTATCAAGCTCACATGGGGCAAGGTAAGCGGAGCTGCGCAGTACTGCGTGTTCTACAAAGGCGCTGATTCAAAGTGGGTAAAGATCGGCAGCACCACGTCGAATTCATTCACATGGAAGGGCGGCACAAAGGGCAAAAAATACACATTATCGGTATGCTGCTTGAGCAAGAACGGAAAATTCTACACAAGCTATGTTGACTCCGGCGGAAAAACAGCCGTCAGGTAAACGAAGCGGTCTTGCAGCTGCTCTATCATAAATTTCAGCACGCTTCTGCCCTTTTTATGTACAAATAATTACACCAAAAACGGCTCTCCTGTACCGAGCATATCCTCGGTGGGGAGCCGTCTTTTTTGTGATCTATATGCGTTTTAACTCATGAACGCCTTGATCTTTTCTCCGTCGGCGCAGCCTTTGTCATACAGCCGTTTCATATTTGTCGGGTCACGTGAAAGCGTACTTACGCCGCAGGTATCATCAGGCGCGACGATCAGCACTTTACCTTGCTTTGCATATTCCTGCGCCAGTGCAACGCCCTTATTATATCGGTTTGCCCTCTGATGCAGACCATGCGCAGCGTTGGGGTACTTTTTGCGTATAAGGGCAGCGATTTTGTCGTCCTTCTCTGATGTTCTGATAAAATTTTCAGGCTTTGTCAGAAGTAATACCACACGGTCGCACCCCAAAGCAAACGCCTTTTTCAGCGGCACGGGATCGCCCAGCGCGCCGTCATAATATGGCGTACCTTGAATGAAATACGGCTTGCATACAAACGGAATGGACGAGGACGCTTTAAACACATCGTACTTGTCCTGCCGGATATCGCGCTTATCAAAATACTTAGCCTTGCCTGTTTCGGCATTAGTGGCGACCACGATAAATTCCATAGGATTGCTTTGCAAAGCATCATAATCAAGAGGATTTTCACCGTCGTGATCGCTTAGCGTGCTATACACATAATCCATATCGATAAACGAGCGTTTCAGTATAAAATTTCTCAGGCTCGCGTACCGTTTTCTCAGACCGTATTCAGTATAAAAAGTAAAGTTACGACCTCTCTGCCCTGCTATATACGAGGCAAGATTTGCGCTCCCTGCCGACACGCCGATACCCAGATCAAAGCGAATATTCTGATCTAAACAATAGTCGAGCGCTCCGCAGGCATATACACTGCGGAAGCCGCCGCCAACATCTATAACACCGATCTTCATAGCGCACCTCCTGTGGGGCTGAATACAATTTCTGTAACGTTCATAAATATCCTCCTTGATTTATCAGTGAAATAAAATGTACAGTTCTAAAGTCTTTTACGCATAAGGCTGATACAGTCTGCCAGCGTTTTTTGAGCAAGCGAGTGGGAAAATGCATCTTCTATCTCCGCGAACATATCTGTAAGCACCGGCTTTATATGCCGCCCGACGATACATTCATCGCTGGGGTTCTGATGAAGGTCAAAAATACGGGGCGTTTGCGTTTCATTTACTGCCTGATAAATTTGCAGAAGCGTAAGTTTTTCAGCTTTCGGCTTAAGGGTAAATCCGCCTATGCCGCGACGACTTTCAATAATGCCCTCTTTCTTCAGCAGACCGATTATCTTGCGAATGTAGCTGGCGTTAGTCCCTACACTCGCGGCAATTTGCTCGGAAGTCAGGGGCTTTTGAGATTCGCAGATCAATATCAGCGTATGAATGGCAGATGAAAATTTTGTATCCGTAACAGTTCGCCTCCTGTTGTATTAGTATCTGATACAAGTACATTATACACCAAAATAAGCAGTTTGTCAATAGGCTCTTCATTTGCAGCGGTCAGGCAGCAATACAACCAAAACGACCATATAAGGCAAACGCTTTACATGGTCGTTTATTTATTTAGGGAATTTCCTACTTCATTTCTTTTGCGAGTGCGGTCAGCAATTCAAGCTGTTTGGGAGAAAGTGATTTGAATGCTGTCACAGCCTCATTGAATTTACCGGGGCTCTCGACCGTTTCTTCAAAGAAGTCTTTCGGCTCAACGTCGAGAAACTCGCAGATATACAAAAACATCTGCATTGAGGGCAACGCCTTTTTGTTCTCGATGTTATTTATATAGCTCTGGCTTTGTCCGAGGCTGAGGCTCATATCCCTTGCAGAAAAACCTTTCTCCATTCTCAGCTGTGCTATTCTGTCCGATATGAAATCTGCATCGATCATTCTTATCACCACCCACATATAATTATAATATATGCGGTTTGAAATATGCATATTTATTGTTGCAATTTCTATTGACTTAACAACAATAAATAGTTATAATTTATATGGGTACTTTTTTGAATAGATACGGCAAAAGCAGAAAGGTTGAGGTCGTTTGCTTGACATTTACACGGTAAGTTTTTTCGGACACAGGCGCATTGAAAGCGGTGCAGACATAGAAACAAGGCTGGATGCACTTTTGCACGACATCATAACGCAGAAAGAATACGTTGAATTTCTGATAGGTCGTGACGGAGAATTTGACCTGCTTGCGGCTGCTGCCATAAGGAGAGCTATAAACCGTTACGGCTGCGGAAACACGCATTTTTCGCTTATTCTGCCATACATGAGGGCAGAATACCGACAGAACAAACGCGAGTTTTTAGACTACTACGACGAAGTGGAGATATGCGGAAAGTCGGCACACTCTCACCCGAAAGCTGCGATACAGATAAGGAACAGGAGCATGGTTGACCGTTCGGATCTTGTGGTATGCTATGTGCAGCGCAGAAGCGGAGGCGCGTATCAGACGATAAAATACGCCAAAAGGTGCAAAAAAGAAATTATCTGTCTGGCAGATAAGGCGCAGGATTTTACGGGTAGCAAGGCATAGAAACTGTTCAAAGCGGCAAAGGTCATGCGTTGACATTTCGCTTATGTGATAATATAAAACAAAGCTCACACAGACAAAGATCTGCATGAGCTTTTGATTTTGGCAAATTACATTTTATTTTTCATAGCCCTCATAATAGTACGACTGCTCGATGCCCTTGAAAATAACTTCGCGGTCGTTTACCTTGTCAGTAAGATGTGGCTGTATCAGAAAGCGCAACTCAAGGTCGTTTATCGGGCTGCGCTCCATAGCCTGCAAATACTGCGTTTTGTCTATTTCCGCCCACTGCACTACCCTGCCGAGATTCTTTTTCAGCATCATATCCAGCCATATGCGCGCACTCCTGCCGTTGCCCTCCATAAAAGGGTGAGCAACATTCATTTCAACGTACTTTGCGATTATCTCCTCAAATGTGTTCTCGGGCATTTTTTCGACCGCCGCAAGCACTTCATTCAGGTACATACTGTTCGCGAAGCGAAAACCGCCCTTTGAAATGTTCTTTGTGCGTATCTCGCCTGCAAAGTTGTAAAGACCGTCAAACAGCGCTTTGTGAATGGCTTGCAGACCCTTGACCGTGCCCGTTTCTATTTTGTCTATAGCTCCGCTCTCAAAAAGCCTTTTTGCATTTTCAAGGCTCTGTTTATCCAATTCATTCTGTAGCATATTGCACCTCGTTTGTGGTCATTTCGTCTTGAGTCCTATAGTTAGTATACCACATTTCTCTTGATATTTCAAGTATATATGTACGAAAAAAATTGCGTTATCTGTTCGTATAGGGCGATCGTTTTTTCACAAAGTTATTGACTTTCTTAATACGGCGGTGTATAATATCAATATGAAAGTTACAGGTGATCTTATGAAGAAAAAAATTTCTTTCATTTTAGTACTGCTCGTTTTTATCGTATCTTTGATAGCAACTATATATTCAATTTTCCGTTTCGTAACTTATGAAAAAACGACCTGCACTGTTGTTGATATAGAATCGTATAGAGACGGCAAAATTGTACAGTTGCAGTATACGGTAGACGGCAATGTGTATGAACGCGAATCTCGTTACGGCAGAGGAAAATCAATAAAAATGGGTGAAGAACTTTCTATCTGGTATGACCCCGATGACCCGTACAAAACGGTTCGTGTACGCGATTTTGCAGCGTTTTATTACTTGCTGGCTATAATGGGCGGAGGATTGTTTTTGATACCTTCTATCGGTTTATTGATAAAATTTACTAATCGTATAAATAATAAGCGTGAAAACAAATAACAGCACCGATCTTTTCGTTCAGTGCTGTTTTATTTTTTGGACAGTACAAACATTTTATGTACAAATAATTACACACGGCAGCTTTTAATACTAAACGATAATTGCAGCTTTGCTTCCGCCGCTTTGCTCTTTAGTAACAACTATCTGTTTGTCTATCCTGTTTTTCAGCTCGTCAACATGGGAAATTATACCCACAAGACGATCATTGTTTGCAAGCCCCATAAGCATTTTCATAGCCTGATCGAGCGAATCCTCATCGAGAGAACCGAAGCCCTCGTCAACAAACATAGTGTCAAGCTTTACACCGCCGGCAGATGACTGTATTTCGTCAGACAACCCCAGCGCGAGAGACAGCGATGCCTGGAAAGATTCGCCGCCCGACAATGATTTTACGCTTCTCTCGCTGCCATTGTAATGGTCTGTAACATCAAGCTCCAGACCGCTCTGGCTTTTGTTGTTGTCGGCAGTCTTGCGCCTCTTCAATTCATACTTGCCGCCGGTCATGATCATCAGATGCGTGTTTGCCCTTGCAATTATGCGGTCAAAAAAGGTCATCTGGATATAGGTTTCAAGCATTATTTTTTCTTTGCCAGAAAGCGCGCCGTTCGCGGTATCAGAAAGCGCTTTTAGCCTGCGATATCGTTTTTCAAGAGTGCCGAGATCACCGGCTCCGGCAATGATATTTTCCTTGGCTTCTTGGTTTTTGGTCAGACGTGTGTGAACGGCTGCCTGCTCATCTTTTATTTTTTGCTGCTCAGCCTCAAAGGTTTTCTTCTTTTCTTCTTCCGCCGCCTTGTCAAAGTCAAGATTTTCAGACACCTGCTTATTCAGTTCCGCGATCGCCGCGCCGTATTCCCCCAGCTTTTTATCCGAAGCGTTGAAAATTTTTTCAGCAGCTTGCAAAGCCTTTTTTCTGCTTTCTATTTTTAGCTCCAGCTCCTTTATACGCCTTTGTGCAGCTTCTTTGCTTTCAAAGCTGAGCTTGCTTTTTCTGTCTTTCAGCTGATCTTTTTGTGTCTGAATTTTTGTACTCAAAGCAGTTATTTCGCTTGAAAGATCATCACGCAGCTTTTTGCATTTTTCAAGATCTTCCTCGTATTGGGGAAGTCCCTTGTCAAGCAGTTCTCTGCGCTCTATTTTTGATCTTTCCTCATTCAGCTTTCGGGTCAGAGAAGCTGCATTATTTTCATTCTCAGCCATTGCTTTTTCCACTTCGGCAGCGGCGTTTTCTATCTGCGCTGTCAGCCCTGCCGCCTTTATTTTTTCGTACAGATTTTTCTCCTGCTCCAGGGTCTGCGCTTTCAGTGACGCACAATTTTTGCTCTTTTCCTGAACATCTTTCTGCTTTTCGTCGGCAAGCTTCTTTGCCGCTTTCAGTTCTTCCTCGCTTGGCGCTTCAACTGATCTTACCGCCAAAACAGGGTGCTCTGTAGAGCCGCATACCGGACATGGCATACCCTCTTCAAGATCCTTAGCCATAATGCCTGCCTGATTATCCAAAAACTTTTTGTTCTTTGCTTCAAAGTCGTTCTGCGCCTGCAAAGCTTTAGCTGACGCTTCTTTATATTCACCCTGAAGTTTTGCAAGCACGCCTTTGCTTACACCATGCTCCTCAAGGGCTTTTTTCAGATCTTTCAAAGCCTCCCCTCGCTTATTTGCCTGAGTTAATTCAGCAGCTGTTTTTTCACTTTCAGCTCCTGCATTTTCAAGCGCCCTGCGTTCTTCTTTTTTCTTCTTCAATTCTTCTTCGCGCTTTTCACATTCAGCTTTTTTCTGCTCAAAATTGCGCGTTTTATCGGCAAGGGCATTTTCATTCGCGCCGATATCTTTCGCCATGCTTTCCACAGCTTCATAATCAGGCAGTTTTGCTTCTATGCCCGACTTTTCATCCGAAAGTTTCTTTGTGTCTTCCTCTTTTGCTTTCTCCTTTTCCAGCGCATCTTTCAGTTTCTTGTTATTCTCCTGCTCTTTTTGAAGCAATGCCCTGTTCTTCTCTATAGCATCAACGGCTTTTTCTTTCTCCGATATTTTACCGAGAATTTTATTCACATCGGCAAGCTGCTCATTTATATTCTGCCCTTTTGCTTCGAGTTCTTTCTGCGAAGACATATCTTGCGCAATAAGCTTTTCTATAAGTTCCAGGGTTTCCTCGGGCAAAAGTTCATCGTTTTTTGCCTTTTCAAGACAGATGGTCAAAGGATCGTCTTTATCAATTGCGATGCCGCCGATATACTGCCTGATGCTGTTTCTTGAATTTTCGATCTTTCTTGAAAGCTCTGCGACGTTTTCTTTCAGTTTATCCTGCAATGTCTGATAATTCTTTGTCTTGAAAAGATGCCTGAAAATTTCTTTGCGATCGTTTGTAGATGCCGTCAGCAGTTTCAGAAAATCCCCCTGCGCTATCATTGCTATCTGCACGAACTGGTCGCTGCTTATGCCCATTATTCGCCTTATTTCTTCGTTTACATCTTTCTGGTTCGTGATAACTCTGCCGTCGGGAAGATGCAGCACCGCTTCTGCCTGCTTTGTAGTAAAACCGTCGCCGCGTTCTTTCGGGCGCTCGTATGTCGGGCTTCGTTTTATGGTATATGTTTTGCCGCCGTACACAAACTCCAGCGTTACTTCTGTAGGCGTTTCGGGGCTTGCATATTTTGAGCGCAGCATTGACGATTCGCGGTTGTTTCCGCTTGCTCTGCCATAAAGCGCATATGTAACAGCATCAAATATAGTTGTTTTGCCGGCTCCGGTATCTCCGGTTATCAGATATAATCCTCCCGTGCCCAGCTTGTCCAGATCAAGCTCTGCCTTGCCGGCGTATGGTCCGAATGCGGACATTGTAAGTTTTACAGGTCTCATTGTTCGTCCTCCCATATCTCTTCAATAAGCTTTTTTATATAACTTTCCTGCTCGCCGCTCATAGGCTGATTGTTTTGCAGATGATATAATTCAGCAAACAATTCAAGCGGACTTTTATTTTCAACTTCTAAAGCACCCGAAATTTCTGCGTTTGAATGCGTGCGCGCATTGTCATAATCAAGCTTTACTATTCTGTGATATACAGCCCTCAGCTTTCCTATCGCATCTGGAACATCTTCTTCATCTGTAAGGGTAATGTGCACAAAGTCTTCCTGCCATGTGGTATTTTCATAATATGAGCGGCGTGTCAGTTCTTCATACTTTCCTTTCAGCTGCACCATATCGTGCTTCGGTATAAGGTCGACCGTTTTGTACGAAAGATCTCCCTTTTCAAGAAGCTCGACCACGGTAACAGATTTTTTATCATTCGCTTCAGAAAAAGAATATTTAAGCGGCGTGCCGCAGTACCTTATATTCGGCGAAGAACAATTCTGCGGTGAATGAAGATGTCCGAGCGCAACATAATCAAAATCAGCAAAAACACCTGCATCTACATTGTCGCTGCCGCCCACTGATACCGTCTCGGAATCCGAGCGCGAAGCCCCCGTTACAAACTGGTGAGTGATAAGTACATTGCGTTTGCTGCTGTCAACATTCATCTGCTTTATCGCACGCTCTACAGCCTCGGTATAGGTCGAAATGCTCTCATCATCAAAAGCGGTGCGCACGTTTACGGGCTTTATAAAAGGGAGCATATAAATGTACAGTTCACCGTGATCGTCATTCAGTATAACGGGCTCAACATTGCCGCTGTAGACCTTAGACAAATATATTCCTTTGCTTTCCATGATACGTCCTCCATACGCTATGCGCTCGGGTGAATCATGATTGCCGCTTATTGCAAAAACTTTAAGACCGCGCCTTGCAAGGTCTGACAAAAACTCATCAAAAATACTTACGGCATCGGCTGAAGGGGCTGATTTGTCATAAATATCCCCGGCAATTATAACGCCGTCTGCCTTTTCTTCGTCGATCACCTTCAGAATGCATTTCAGAATGTATCTCTGATCCTCCTGCAAAGAATACTCATAAATGCGTTTTCCCAGATGAAGATCCGATAAGTGAACAAGCTTCATAAAAACTACCTCCGTTTAATTTTTCGATCGCACAAATTTATTGTAACACATCATCAGATAATTGTAAACAGTTTTTGCAATCTATACAGAAATTTATGCCTGACAAAATAAAAGCCCATACAGATAAAGTTCTGCATGAGCTTTGAATCACTTGATTATTTTAAAGCATACGGTCTTGGCGTTTATCAGCGGGCTGTTGTATGCGAAATACACCGTGCCCGAGACGGGTGTGCGCACCTCGCTGACAAGTTCGCCGTCAAACGGGTCATATATCCTGCCGAGGACTTCGCCGCGCTCTACAGTCTTGCCTATCTGCGCTTGCCTGAAAAACATTCCTGCCGACTCTGACTGTATCTGCTCGGTGTTGCCCTCATTCAGAATAAGCGTAACATACCCCGGCGGCGTTTTAGCAGAAACAATTCCGCGCGTATCCATAAACCGAAGTATCGCGTTCACGGCTTCGTCGGCGGCTTTAACGTCGATTTCGTCTGTCGCGTTGGCGTACACAGAAAAAGCCTTTGTCTCCCACACCTGCCAGTTGTAGTTGAGCGTTGTTGTATCATACGGGCGCGGCTTGCGTATTATGCCAAACTGAAGCCCGAAGTCTTTCATGATATCAGCATCTGTAAAGCCTGTGTCCATAAGTTTCACATGGGGCAGAAAAATTCCCGGCTGATAAAAGCTTGCAAGCTGTATGCCGTACTCATAGCCCTGAAGCTGACTGAACACCCCGTCCGCGATGCGCTGGGTCGTCTCGCCCAAGTTATAGCCGGGGAACATTCTGTTAATGTCGGTGTTGTCCATCGCCCAGAAGCGTTTGCCGATGTTCATTGAATAATAGTTTATGCAGGGTATCACCATTATTTCGCAGTCCTCGGCAATTTTGCCCTCGCTTTCGAGCTTTTTGAGCGCCTGCACCATTCGCGAACATACATACATCTGCTGAACTTCATTGCCGCGCATTGCGCCTACTATCGCCAAAGCCTTTCTGCCGCTGCCAAAACGGTAGCCTATAACTTCAAGCTGTTCACGGTAGGGCGAGCGCAGTGAAAAAAGCGTTTTCTTCTTCATGTTATTCGCCCTCCTTTTTCGGCTGCAATATTCTTGCAAGCAGCGAACCGCCGTACACCACGGGGTATTCGCGCAGAGTAAATATCATGCCGTCGCACACAGCCTGCACTTTTTCAACCACTTTTGAAGTGAGAGGGTCAAGCACATCGCCTATATGGTCGCCGCGCTTTACGTTATCGCCAAAATCGGCGCAGGGCACAAAGATCCCAGCCTCGTCGCTGTTTACAAAGCCTACCTCTCTGCCTATAGAAAGCACAGGCTTTCGCACTGCCGCGGTCTCGCCTTTCCACATTCCGAGCTCTTTCATAAGGTTTAGTATGCCGTCAAAAAGCTGGCGGCAGTATTCTTTTGTGATACGCATACCAACGCCCATTTCAACAACGAGCGTTTTTGTGCCTCTGCTGTTCAAGGTATGCGCGAGGGTAGATTCAAGCACGGTCGCCGACTCATGCACCCACACCAAGTCAACATTGAGCATTTTTGCATACGGCATAAGCGTTTCGGCAGTAGGCACGCTCACGCGTATCTGCGGTATTTCTTTAAGAAAAATATTGCTTGAATGAACGTCAACGCAAACGTCTGAGCCTGCTATATCATCTATAATAGAAGAACATATCACCTCAACGGTAGTGCCGTCTTTTGTGCCGGGAAACACCCTGTTCATATCAAGGTCAAACATAGGTATACCGCGCGTTATTGAATCTATGCCCATAGGGTTGAGCGCAGGATAAATATCGAGAATACCGTCAAACTGATCGATGTGCTCGTCAATAAAACTGCCGACCATGTACGCCAGATACTGCCCCTCCAGCTCGTCGCCGTGGGTGCCTGTTACCAGACTCAGGCGCGTTTTGCCGCTGCCGTTTTGTATACGTCTTTTCTGTATCATCAGATGTTCATGCACCGCAAGCGGTATGCTTGCAATCGTTCTGACCATCGGTATCATTCCTTTCATATCTTATGAGAGTATGCTGCGGACAAGCTGCAGCTGCTTTGTATAGCTGCCAAACATTACGCCTCTGTCAATAGCGCAGTCGCGGAAATCGCGCCCCTGCGAGATAACAATGTAGTCGTCGTTCACAAGGCAGTTGTTTGCAGGGTCAATGCCCTCCCAGTGGTCACCTGTCCAATATTCTACCCACGAATGTGTTTCACCGTCACAGAAAGCGAGTCCTGCTATATACCTTGCCGCAATGCCGTCCATACGCAAAAGAGAGATAAGAATATGCGAAAAATCCTGGCACACTCCCCTTTTCAGCGCAAACGCCTCCGCCGCTGTGGTGTCGGTATCTGTATGACCTTTTTCGTACACAACGGTGTTTGCCAGCGCCGCGCAAAGATACTCTGCCCTGTCGGCTGCGGTGCCCGTACATTCGCGTTTAATATCGGTATAGAACTCTTTCAGAGCATCATCGGGCTTTGTATACTGCGACTGATACAGATAGCACGGCATATAGTCGGTGCGGTGCTTGGTGTGATCGACCTGCGCTATGCCTTTTATCTCAAAATCGAGAAAACGGTGGTCGCCTTTAAGATAGCCTGCCGTGACGTTGTTGCCGAAAGCGTCAACAGTCTGCTGCGTTGAAACATAAGGCGTGATGTTCAGGCTGCACGACAAAAGATTCTGCGTTTCGGTCTCGGGCGGTATAACGCGCAGCGCAAAGCTGTGGTTGTGAACATAGTCATCAAAAGTAAGTTTTGCACAATAGTAAAAATTCACCTGTTTCATACTGCCGCCTCCGATGTTTCAAACAAGCAGCACAAAGCCTTAGTGGCTTTCATGCCGCCTTTTTCATAGTCGCTCTCGCTGCCTAAGATCTCGACAAGCTCAGAGAGATATTTTGTACTGTAGCGGTATGGCGTACCCTTCGGCACACGGTTGAGGTTTTTGCAAAGTCTTACAAACTCTTTTTCCACCGCATCAAACGGGTATTTAAGTCTTATGTACATATCAAGCCGCTCGATAGTCTTGCCTATGTAGATTATATTTCTTATCTCATCATCGTAGATATGCTCGTTTATGCAGCCCCAAAAACTGTACAGTATATCTTCAAGCGGCAAAAGCGACATACGCACATTACTGCTCTGCTCTGCCCTTTTCAGAGTATCTTTTGCCATTTGCAGAAACGACAGCGAATCGGTCGATATCTCCTCGCGCAGAACTATGCCGTTGTCATATGCGCGCTCTAAGCTGAACGCCGCAGAATTGGGGTTTGCATCATCAAAAAGAAAACTGCGAATAAATTCCCTGCTGTCAGAATACGTATCTTCAAGCCCGAAGCACGCCAGATAATCCTGATAGCCTTTCTTTTCTTCAAGCATACTGTCATACACTCTGCCAAGCGCTTTAAGCGTTGTGAAAAATCTTTCTGTATAGCGTCCCAGCCAGTAAAGGCGGTCGCTGTGTTCTAACGAGATAGTACCCATGTGTCTTTAAAGCCTCCTCCTTGTGATGAGTTTACTACGAATGAATCGGGGTTTCGCGAAAACCGCGTAAGACCCGAAGCCCATACTTTTGTCTTTTCGCCCGAAAGCACGAATGCTCTCAGGTCTGCCTTGCGCATAACAGTCTGATCTCCCTCAACTATCGGCAGGTCAAGAAAATCAATAACTTCCTGCGCTATAAAACGCCGCGGCTCTGCTATTATGGTTTGGCGAAATTCCTCCAGCTTCTCTTTCGTAAGGTCGCTGCCGAACACAACGCCATAGCCGCCTGCCTCGGCAACATCTTTTATAACAAGCGTTTCAAGATGCTCCATGACGTACTTCATGTCGTCCTCATAAAACGGCAGATATGTCGGGGCGTTTTTAAGTATAGGCTCTTCGCCGAGGTAGTATTTTATCATCTTCGGCACGAAATAATATATGCCCTTGTCGTCTGCCACACCGTTGCCGGGCGCGTTCACAATGCCTACATTTCCACTGCGGTAAGCCTCCATAAGGTTCGGTATACCTATAAGCGACTGCGGCAAAAATGTCAGCGGGTCTAAGTATTCGTCCGAGATACGGCGGTAAAGAACGCCTATTCTTGTTTTGCCGCCAGAATATGTACGGTGGTACAGAATGTTGTCTTCAACAAAAAGCTCATCGTTTTGCACCAGCACCGAACCCGTCAGCTCTGCAAGATAAGAATGCTCAAAATACGCCGCATTGTAACGCCCCGGCGTAAGTATAGCCCTTATGCCGCCGCAGTTTGCGTTTTCCATAGTTTCTTTCAAAAGCTCGGCATAACCGCGGTTGTCAACGATGTTGTTTTCCTCAAAGGCGCTGGGCGCTGCAATTCGCGTAAGCTCCCTTGCAATAAGCGGATAAGACGCGCCCGAGGGTATTCGCAGGTTGTCTTCAAGAATATACCACTCGCCGTCTTTTGCCTGCACGAGATCTATCCCCGAGATGTGGCTGTATATGCGATTTTTCGGCGTTATGCCCTCGCACTGCGCAAGGTAGCCCTTTGAGATGTAGATGAAATCTTCGGGCACGATGCCGTCGCGCACAATCTTCTTTTCGTGGTAGATGTCGTAAAGAAATTCATTCAGGGCGTTCACGCGCTGCACAAGACCTTTTTCTATGCTGCAAAAATCCTCTGCCGTTATCACGCGCGGAATGGGGTCAAACGGGAAAAACTGCTCGTTGAATACGCCGTTTTTGTATATGCCGAACTTTACTCCGTATCGCCGCAGAAGCTCATTTATCTCAGCGGCATTGCCCACTGCCTGCATAAATTGCCCCTGTTTTAGCTGTACCATTTTACTCACTCCTGTCAGAAATTTTGCAAAATAAAAAGCGCCGCTCCCCTTAAGGGAGAAGCGCCTTTGCTCTCTTTATGTTTTTATTGTACCACTAAATTTTTTGTTTGTCAATACTCTTTTAAAAATTTTTTCAAAAGCACACACATTTCAGGTTTGCAAAGGAAAATACTCCTGTGCTATCTGCTCCAGCCGTGCTTGTATACCCGAAAAATCCCGGTTGAGATCAAGCGTTTTAACTGTGATCTTATTTCCGCTCATAAAATATGTATTGTCCGGTTGAATGTACTCATCAGTCGCGGCATACAAAAGCATACCCGAAACTTTGTGCGGCTTATCGGCAAGAATGGCATCTTTGTTCTTTACATATGTAAATATCTGATACAGATTATTTGAATGAAGCGTATGAACGCCGTACTGCACCTGCGTGGTGTGCGAATAATACTTTGCGTCTATTATAAGAACGATATCGCCCTGCTTGTTTTTCAGCATAATATCACTTTGCATCGATGGCAGCATATCGCTGTTTCCGTCGTCCAGAGCCCACGGTATCTGCGCCGATCTAGGGTAAAGCTCGGGGTGGTGATATTTGTAATATTCCAGAATAAACTTCTCATACAGCCGCGCCATGTTCTCGTCTGTAAACGAAAGCAGCTTGTAGCTGCCGTCCTCGGTGGTTTGCAGCATACCGCTCAGCACAAGCCGGCAGATGTTCAGCAGCAGCTCATAGTTGCGGTTGCCGCGCCGGTAAATAAGGCGATCCCACGCAATATTTCGCGGCTGAATAAGCGTAACGCCGCTAAAATATACTAAAAGTCTCCTCAGCGCCTGCTTTCGCTCCTTTGCAACATCTTCCGCACGGGAAAGAACGTGCAGCGTAACTTTCAGTATCTGATTATAGATGTTGTCCTGCGAGAACTCGTCAAATTGGCAGGCAAGTTTTTGCTTTCTCTGCACGCTAAGGTGCATTGTTTCGCACATATCCAGCTTGCCGCGCATTACGGGCAGATCTTCCTGCATCGGCACATACTCGCGGTAAAGCCCCTGTTTTATCTGCCGCGAAACGCCCTTTTCAAGTATCGCGGCAAACAGGTCGTATATGTTGTCAAACTTCTCCCCTGCCACCTTTTTGTAGTCCTCCTGCCTGAGTATCTGAAAGGCATATGACAGCATATAGTAAATGTTCTGAATGAAAATTCCCTTATCAACGGTCATAGCTCTCACCCGTTGCAAAACGCAAAGTATCTGTCCACTCTTTTACTCTCTTATCATCATCGAACCAGTATTCCTCAATAAGCGGAATTATCTCAAACTCTACAACTCCGCGCACCCACTCGTCGTCTATAGCCGAGGTATCTTCGGGCGCAAAGTAGCTGTGACCTATCTCAAAACCCCTGCCGAGGGCGCTGTCTGCACGTATGGCAGCGTTGAGTTCTTTCACCTTCGCGATCACTTTGTGATACAGCTCGCACCCGATGTTTTTTGTATATTCGCCAAAGCCGTTGCGCTGCGCATCATCAAAAGCAGGTCTCATTGTGTAGAAACAAAAGCGTCGGCGCAGAGCGTAATCTATCATCGCAAGGCTGCGGTCGGCGGTGTTCATCATGCCTATGATATGCAGGTTTTCGGGGATATAGAAAGGCTTTCCGCCGTAAACCAGGTTTATCTTGTTCTCTTCGCCGCGCTTGTCGTTTTCGATAAGCATCAGCAGCTCGCCGAAAATTTTGCTCAGGTTGCCGCGGTTTATCTCGTCGATGATGAAGAAATACGGCTTGTCGGGGTTCTCCCTGCACCTCTCGCAGAAGTCATAAAACACGCCTGTTTGCAGGTCAAATCCGCCGCTGTCGTTTGGGCGGTAACCCATGATGAAGTCTTCGTATGAATAATTTTGATGAAACTGCACCATGCAGACGCGGTTTTTGTTTCTCTCGCCGATGATAGAATACGCAAGCCGCTTTGCAGAGAATGTTTTTCCCACGCCCGGCGCACCCTGCAAAATTACATTTTTCTTCCGCAGAACAAGAGCGCGAAGCCTGTCATATTCGCCCTCGGTCATGAATACTTCTTTCAAAAAATCGGATTTACCATAATAGCCAACCAAACCCCAAACGCCCTTTCCTAAGCCATAAACAGGGTAAAACAGGTTTTGATTACCCTCAACAAAAGAGCGAGATTGGTTACAATGCTTCTGGAGTTCAGCGTTTACATTGTTTTTCCAGTTTTCGTTTGTGTGAATAGCAGGGAGCATTCCCCTTTCAATAATAGTATCATATATTTTGGACAGAGGAGCCGTACCACCCAGTTCTCTGAGCGAAGTAATAATCTCGCTGAGGTAAATAACTTTATTCGCATACAATTCTACTCCGCTTAAGTCAAAATTGTCAAGCGCCTGCGAAAGCTCATCTCTCAGCTTCCACACCGTGCTGCCTATCTCATCATTTTCAGTACCACGTCCAATATAAAGAACCGATGTCCACCACTGTGTTATGCCGTCTTCCCTGACGTTTGGCGAAATACCAGTCGCCTCGCAAACTCTTTTTGCAAGCGCAGCAGAGCCGGAGTTATAGAAATTATTCGATTCTCCGTACTTTTCTGAAAGCTGCCTGCAAGAAGCCGCGCCGCCATAGTCTTTCATACGCTTCATAATTTCAAGTGCACTATCGTTGAAAACGGTCTTGTCTCGCAAAAGTCTGCCCCAGTCCTCCGCAGAAAGTCCCGGGTCAAAATCTGCACCGAACCAGTCTGTTAAATTGGACTCATTTTTGTTCGCATACAATTCCACACCGCTAAAGTCAAAACCGTCAAGAGCCTGCGCCAGCTCATCTCTCAGCTTCCATACAAAGCTGCCTTCCTCGTCCTTGTTGCTGCTGCGCCCTGTGTACAGCATCGACCACCACTGCGTTGTGCCGTCTTTTCTGACGTATGGCGCAATGCCCGTCGCCTCACAAACTCTTCTTGCAATTGCAACAGAACCGGAGTTGTAGAAGTTTTTTGTTTCTCCGTACTTTATAGAAAGCTGCGTGCAAGTTGCCGCGCCGCCGTAGTCTTTCATACGCTTCATAATTTCAAGCGCACTATCGGTGAAAACGGACTTGTCCTGCAAGAGCCTGCCCCAGTCCTCAACCGAAAGACCGGGATCAAAATCAGTACCGAACCAATTGTCAGAATTGCCCCTTTGCGAATAAAATCTGCTTATGTAAAAACCAACGTCCGTGGTCAGCGTTTTAAGCTCGTTGTCCTGCCAGCAGTTGTCGTTAAGCTTACTTTTAAAAAGCTCTACAAGCTCCGTGTCCTTTTTCAGCTCCTCGCACATCTCATCATAAAGCTTGTAAAAATTTCGCACGTTTTCGGCATACGCACCCTTTTTAAAACGGTAGTCGCAGCCCAGCTCCTCAGCAACGGTTTTTACCTCGGCAAATTTGTATATGTAGTATTTGTCAGGATAGCGAAGCCACAGGTATATGCTTACAGCATTTTCGTTTTGATAATGCTGCGCCGCATCGCTTCGGTATTTCTCCAGAAGCGCCGCAGAACGCGTTTTGAACTCATCTATCCTTTCAAAAACCTCCCTGCTCTCATCAAACAGATCGGTGAACATACCGCGAACTTCTTCGGGTGCAGCCTGCGCAAACTGTACTATCATGCCCCTCGGAAAGTTGTTTATCGAAGCCAGCAGATTCTCTGTCTTTGCTAAAGAATTATCAAGCATTTTCGCAAAGTCGGGCGCCTCAATATCCCAGTTATCCTGAAAATGCTTTATCGCCTCCCACTTGTATTTCTCGTCCTTCCAGTGCTCGGGAAAATACTTCTTATATCCCTCAATTATCGGCATTATTTTGTCGTGATCTATCATAATATACCTCCTTATGTGTGATCCGTTTTATATATTATATCACATACAGAAGAATAATGCAAGTGCTTGGTGTACAAATAATTACGCTTTATATGTAAATTATCAGAAAATATCTTCACTAGTCAATCAGGTCGTTCTGAAACCTTGACAGATGCTCGAACGGCAATATCTGTCTGCCGCGGAAAAGTCCGCAGCCGTCGTTGATAAGCTGATTGCCATACGCCCTGAACATATTCACGTTCACCGCCGAGAGGTCGAGCGACTGCAATTTTGTAAAGCGCTCAAACGCCTCGTCAAAATATCTGCACTCGTGGTCGGGAATTATATCGCGCCTCGAGCGAATCTCATCCTGCTGCCGCTCATAGCCGAAATGGTTCGCCGCGCCTATCTCCGCCAGGTCGTCCATATCTTTCGTTCGCAGCTGCAATTCGGTGTAGCACCTTGCAAGATTATCATAAAAAGTTATGTGCAGTGAGCGGTACCCCGACGGTCTCGGACACGCCACATAATCTCTGTAATATGCCCTGTTTCCGCCTTCTAAACGCTCGTCTGCCTTAATCGGGTCATCGCCCGAAAGCTGCACCGTAAAGCCCCTTTCCTCCAGAAACTGCGGCAGAATATTCGCAAGCTCGTACAAAAATTTCAGCTCCTGCTCCTCCTGCGACAAACCGCTTTGCATATGACACTGCGGCAGCGAGATAACTATCCTGTATGCGATAAGGTCGCGAAAACATGATAAGCTGCTCTTTATCTCAGCTTCCGTCGGGTACTTGCCGTGCTGCTGAAAGTAGTCGTAAATATACTCCAGAATATAGCCGTTGAATTTCTCCTCGGCGCGCACGAGCGACTTTATTCTGCCCTTGAAAGTGAACGCCAGAAACGGGTATTTCTGCGTCATGTATTTGTAGAATTCTTTTATCCTCTGCGACTGCGAGGTAAGAAAGTCGTTGTGCTCCAAAAGCTCTGTCATCTGTATAAGAAAATTGCAGTGAGCAAGGTCAACAGGGTTGTTGTTTTCGATTGCCGATCTTTTAAGATCTCCAGAATATTCGTGCAATATTTTAAGTACCGTGTCACCCGAATATAAATAATCATTCAGCGTTATCATAATATTCGCCTCCAAAAAATTTGCATACAAAAGCGCCGCCCCCACTCAGGGAGAAGCGCCGTTGCTTTATAATATAGTACCACTTATTTTGGCATTTGTCAATACGTCACGAAAACTTTCTGAAATGCAATTCAAAAATTATTTCGGTAAAGATCAGAACATTAGTGTACAAATATTTACTCTTAATCTCAATTTTGAACATCTAAGAATGAATATACTTCACCGGTTTTCATATCTACAAGGATCGCGTTTGCACTTATGCAATAGTCTACATTCAAAGGGTCGCTTTTATCGATAACAAAACACCAGCAGGGGCGAAATTCTTTCTTTACGCCGTCGTCTGTATCAGGTAGTTCGCTTTGTTCTTCACCGTCCGGCAGCGTATTGAAGCAGGTATATTTTATCGATATTTCTGAGATTTCTTGCTTGAAATACGGTGCTAGGTGTTCACTTACAAGTCCAGCGGCGTCGGCAAGAGGTATGTATTTATCATCAAACTCGCCGCCGATTTCTACCTCGTGAAGACCGCACATATTATATATCTCTCCTACCTTTCCGGGCGCTGTAACGGTTACGTATACAACACCGTAGTCCAAAGATCTGCCCTCGATAGATGCAGGAACAGAGAGATGAAAATAGGGCGTTTTTTCGTACATATACTCAAACTGGATCTTAAACATATAATTTTCGCTGTCGGGATCTTTTATTATCGCCAGTTCTGTGGGCGACACATCACTGCAAGGCAGCGCATCGATTATTCGCTCATTCAGGACTTCTTCGGCAAAAGTCAGAGCTTGCGCGGCAGAGTATTCTTCTCCGCCCGAAGTATATTTTGTATCAGGTGCTTTTTCGCCGCGGTCAAGATGGATCACGCTTTCACAAACGCCCCTTGCGCCAGCGCTTATCGCCGCGACCGACACCGTCTGCGAATCATAAATTATAAAGTGCCCGTCACGCCCGCATCTGCAGGAATACATGGTTTCATCATCTGCAAAATAGTTTATTTCAGCCTCACTGAAATTACCTGTGATATTATTTGTACTCTTCTCAGCCTCGCCCTCTGCAAGCGGCTGACCACTCATATCAGAAAAAGTGATGTCTGGGTTTTCTTTCACCACGTAGTCAAAAACGCTGTTGAACAGATAGTAGCACTTTTCCGTACACTGCTCGGGCGTATACCACGTGTCGGCAGGCACATTGAATTTGCAAAGCTTGTCGGTCTGAGGAATATTCAGCACCGCGCCCGACAGGTCAAGATTTTCATATTCCTTGTCCGGTATCTGCGTGTTTAAAATAACTTCAGAAAGCGGCGTGGTTGCATACTTGCTGTTCTTACTGCCCTTACCTTTGCCGACAAAGCAGAATACGATCACCAAAACCGCTATTATCAATAACAAAGCAGCGATCGATATTATCAGAAGCCTCTTTTTTCTTGTGATCTGCATAGTTTTCCCTCCCAAAGTGCTGTTGTTTTATCCAAATTAAAGTCGAAATAAGAAATAATTTCTGCTAAATCTATTATAACACAAATCGGGGAGGTGTCAATACCCTATGAAAAATTTTTTGCAGTACATATTTTTACGCTTTTATCTGTAAGCTCACGGTAAGCATTGATTATCACAATAAACGATATTACGGCAGTCAGAATGTCTGAAACGGGCATTGAATAAAGCACTCCGTCAAGACCGAAGAAACGCGGAAGAAGCAGTGCAAACCCAACGCCGAAAACTATTTCCCTGACCATTGAAAGCATTGTTGAAGCCGCAGCTTTGCCCATAGCCTGCAAAAATATGAATGCTGCTTTGTTCACGCAGGCAAACACGAGCATACACAAATACACGCGGAATGCCTTTACTGCAAAGTCGGTGTAGTAGGTGCTCTCATTTGCTGCTCCAAAAATTTTTATAAGCTGCCGAGGGAAAACTTCAGCGATCACTAGTGAAGCCGCGCCAACAACTGCCTCTGCGCACAGCAGCATTGAAAACAGTCTTTTTACGCGTTCTTTCATACCTGCACCCATGTTAAATCCTACAATAGGTATGCACCCTGCCGCCATGCCGACGACAATAGAGATCACTATCTGAAAAAATTTCATTACGATGCCCACGACCGCCATTGGTATCTGCGCATATTGCAGCTGTCCGAAAATTTGGTCAGCTGCGCCGTATTTGCGTATCATGTTGTTTATTGCCGCCATCGCCGCAACAAGTGAGATCTGCGACAAAAAACTGCATATACCAAGTGAAAGTGTACGTTTAATTATACTGAATTTAAGTAAAAAACTTGGTCTTTTTAGCCGCACGGTCTTCATATGCGCGATATACCAAACTGCCAGCAGAGCCGTTACTATCTGTCCTAAAACGGTTGCTATAGCAGCGCCTTTCATGCCCATTTTGAAGACAAAAATGAACACGGGGTCTAAAATTATGTTGGTCACAGCACCAGAAAATGTAGATATCATTGCAAAGCGTGGGCTGCCGTCGGCACGGATAACAGGGTTCATCGCCTGCCCGAAAACGTAGAAAGGCAACCCCGATGTGATCCAGAAAAAATACTCTTTTGAGTAGTCAAATGTCTGCCGGTTTACAGTGCCGCCAAACAAAGAAATTATTTGCTCGTTGAAAATCAAGTATACAAAAGTGAGTAAAAAACCGGATAGTACCGAAAGTACTACTGCATTGCCAACACTTATGCTTGCGCTCTTTGGCTCTGCTTTGCCAAGACTCAGGCTAACGAACGCACAGCAGCCGTCGCCTATCATCACCGCCACCGCAAGTGCAATAACGGTAAGTGGGAAAACCACCGTATTTGCGGCGTTTCCGTAAGAGCCAAGGTAAGATGCGTTTGCTATGAATATCTGGTCTACGATGTTGTAAAGCGCACCCACCAGCAGAGAAATTATGCACGGCACAGCGTATTTCAGCATAAGTGTGCCGAGCTTTTCCTCCGCCAGATAAAAATTGTTTTGTTTCAATTGTCCCATAAAATGACCTCCAAAAAAATAAAAGGCGCAAGTCCGAAAAGCTGGACTTACGCCTTGTGGCTACACACTGTTATTATGATACCACATTTTTGTCGAAATTTCAAAGGGCATTTTGCACAAATTTTTGTGAGTTCGTCGCTGATTTTAACGGCAGAAAGCTGCTCTCGATAAAGGAAAAAATCTGTTCTCTTCGGAACGGCTTTTCTTTTGCCATTATTTCAATCCACGCTTCCAATGAAGGGAGCGACCAACTCTCTGAGTTGATTTACGCCTTGGTTGTGGCACTTTCAATCCACGCTCCCAATGAAGGGAGCGACATCAGCAATCAAAAACGGTTTTTTGTCAAAAATTATTTCAATCCACGCTCCCAATGAAGGGAGCGACCCGCGCCAAAAGAGTACGCTGCTTTAGAAAACGGCATTTCAATCCACGCTCCCAATGAAGGGAGCGACAAGAAAACTGCTGAAAGGAATGGGTCTTACAGACATTTCAATCCACGCTCCCAATGAAGGGAGCGACGCCGTTGCCATTGTCATTGCTGCAAGTGCAGGCGATTTCAATCCACGCTCCCAATGAAGGGAGCGACGTAGGGACGGCGAAATTGCACGTCAACGCAAAAGATTTCAATCCACGCTCCCAATGAAGGGAGCGACTGAACAACCACAAGAAGCGGTTTTTCCTTGTGTTATTTCAATCCACGCTCCCAATGAAGGGAGCGACCTAGCAGGCACCCTACCAATACAAATTAGGGGTTATTTCAATCCACGCTCCCAATGAAGGGAGCGACATAGTTCTAAAATTATTAAAAAATTATCATTCAATATTTCAATCCACGCTCCCAATGAAGGGAGCGACGAGAACAATGGCGAGGAAAACAATCAGTGAGGAATTTCAATCCACGCTCCCAATGAAGGGAGCGACTTATAAGCGGCTGGCTCGGTCTCTTGTTCTTAAATTTCAATCCACGCTCCCAATGAAGGGAGCGACGCACAAGAATTTGTAGAACACGCCCTCGATATTATCATTTCAATCCACGCTCCCAATGAAGGGAGCGACTTGGAAAAGCAAGCTAACAAGCGTATAGCAAGGACAATTTCAATCCACGCTCCCAATGAAGGGAGCGACAAGGATTTCGGCGTTTGGGTCGGCAATTACAACAAATTTCAATCCACGCTCCCAATGAAGGGAGCGACGCTACGTCTGCACCCAACTTGTCGCGACTTTACCATTTCAATCCACGCTCCCAATGAAGGGAGCGACTTGGAAAAGCAAGCTAACAAGCGTATAGCAAGGACAATTTCAATCCACGCTCCCAATGAAGGGAGCGACAAGGATTTCGGCGTTTGGGTCGGCAATTACAACAAATTTCAATCCACGCTCCCAATGAAGGGAGCGACTTGGAAAAGCAAGCTAACAAGCGTATAGCAAGGACAATTTCAATCCACGCTCCCAATGAAGGGAGCGACAAGGATTTCGGCGTTTGGGTCGGCAATTACAACAAATTTCAATCCACGCTCCCAATGAAGGGAGCGACGATTTATATCCAAATGATGAATGGCGTACCAAAGATTTCAATCCACGCTCCCAATGAAGGGAGCGACGCTTCCATAGACGTGTTTTGAGCATAGTAATTTTTATTTCAATCCACGCTCCCAATGAAGGGAGCGACTTACGGTAGACCGAAAGAGCATGGACGCAGAGGATTTCAATCCACGCTCCCAATGAAGGGAGCGACAAAAGAGCAGGAGCAGCCGAAGCCGCCGGAGGAATTTCAATCCACGCTCCCAATGAAGGGAGCGACCTTCGCGAAAGACAAAGTGTGTTGCTTTATGCGCTATTTCAATCCACGCTCCCAATGAAGGGAGCGACCGAAGTCTTAACAATATGGAACTTGCAAAGTATATATTTCAATCCACGCTCCCAATGAAGGGAGCGACTTTCAGTTTGCTCCCATCTTATTTTAATTATTTCATTTCAATCCACGCTCCCAATGAAGGGAGCGACCGTCCTAAGTCCAAAGATGTTGCCGAAAAAATTGCTATTTCAATCCACGCTCCCAATGAAGGGAGCGACTTATATCAATTATTATAATGATACTCACAAATAATTTCAATCCACGCTCCCAATGAAGGGAGCGACAAAGAGGACGCAGAGGACGCAGAGGACGAAGAAATTTCAATCCACGCTCCCAATGAAGGGAGCGACTCTATATGGCGTGTCCAGTTTCGTGTCCAGTTTTTGTATTTCAATCCACGCTCCCAATGAAGGGAGCGACCAACGGAAGAATGGGACGATAACGACACTTTTCCAATTTCAATCCACGCTCCCAATGAAGGGAGCGACGTTGTTTCTGCCGTGGGATAGTTATCAGCAATCAAATTTCAATCCACGCTCCCAATGAAGGGAGCGACTAATCTATAGTTTGACCCCTATATTGTGTTGGAATTTCAATCCACGCTCCCAATGAAGGGAGCGACGTGCCTATAGAGCGCATAAAAAAGGGCAATCCCATTTCAATCCACGCTCCCAATGAAGGGAGCGACTCGTACTCCATGCCCTCCTCTACGTCGTCCTCAACATTTCAATCCACGCTCCCAATGAAGGGAGCGACGCAACAAAGGAGCAGACTTTCAAGCAGTCCTCAACATTTCAATCCACGCTCCCAATGAAGGGAGCGACCGGCTGTCGGTATGCCGGAGGCGACTTTCAGAACATTTCAATCCACGCTCCCAATGAAGGGAGCGACAAAGGGTATACAGGCGATACGGTAATCAAGTGGATATTTCAATCCACGCTCCCAATGAAGGGAGCGACGTAAGCTTAAAGTTTATAAGTGCGTAATTGAGTATATTTCAATCCACGCTCCCAATGAAGGGAGCGACAGCTGACTAGGGATCTTGCCAAACTTAAAAAAAGCATTTCAATCCACGCTCCCAATGAAGGGAGCGACGCGCCGCCTATGCCCGACCAGTTGGCGCAATTGAATTTCAATCCACGCTCCCAATGAAGGGAGCGACATAATCATCATTTTATCGGTATCTGCCCGATATATTTCAATCCACGCTCCCAATGAAGGGAGCGACGGATATAATACGTTTCATTGTTCTGTCTCCTAAATAATTTCAATCCACGCTCCCAATGAAGGGAGCGACTAAATATTGCACTAATAGTAGCTATGCGATTTGTATTTCAATCCACGCTCCCAATGAAGGGAGCGACTACACAGTAATTGATTACTATGAAAACCTGTTCGGTATTTCAATCCACGCTCCCAATGAAGGGAGCGACGGTGCTACAACCACTGCTCAAGGTGTTGCTGATATTTCAATCCACGCTCCCAATGAAGGGAGCGACTCAGCATACGCATAATTTTTCCCATCTTTTGTTATTATTTCAATCCACGCTCCCAATGAAGGGAGCGACTCAAATTCATCAAAATATACCGTGCGCTGATATATATTTCAATCCACGCTCCCAATGAAGGGAGCGACTTTGCTAAAAGGCGACCGAGTGGAGCTTATACCCGTATTTCAATCCACGCTCCCAATGAAGGGAGCGACCGTGCCCAGCTTGTCTTTGGTGGTCTTGTCCGCATTTCAATCCACGCTCCCAATGAAGGGAGCGACATGACCAAAGAGAGCGTCAGACCGTCGTATATTCTATTTCAATCCACGCTCCCAATGAAGGGAGCGACCTCAAAAAAATGCCGCCCTACTCCTGCTATCCTGCATTTCAATCCACGCTCCCAATGAAGGGAGCGACATTGTGTTCGGTTCATCGTACCACTCCCAGTCGAATTTCAATCCACGCTCCCAATGAAGGGAGCGACGCCCTCATACTTGCTGTCAAGTTCTATCGGGAAGATTTCAATCCACGCTCCCAATGAAGGGAGCGACGTCATGGTCTCGCACAGGTGACAGACTAATATAACCATTTCAATCCACGCTCCCAATGAAGGGAGCGACTTGGTGGCAAGCAAAACAATACACGCGCACGGGTAATTTCAATCCACGCTCCCAATGAAGGGAGCGACGGCGTGAAAGATATAGCTGATGTCAGAGACGTGCTCATTTCAATCCACGCTCCCAATGAAGGGAGCGACCAAACCTGTCCGCAGGATTTTCCATATACTGGGAATTTCAATCCACGCTCCCAATGAAGGGAGCGACGCATTAGATGATTTATACGGTCATATCTGATTGATATTTCAATCCACGCTCCCAATGAAGGGAGCGACAACTTCTAACACTGAAACGTCTAATACGGGCAAAAATTTCAATCCACGCTCCCAATGAAGGGAGCGACTTTTCAAATTTCATAATTATTATCCTTTCTTTGAATTTCAATCCACGCTCCCAATGAAGGGAGCGACAGGACAACAACAAATAGAGGGGGTGTAAAGTATATTTCAATCCACGCTCCCAATGAAGGGAGCGACTAATCAGTATGGGCGCACTTGATATGGGGCTACACATTTCAATCCACGCTCCCAATGAAGGGAGCGACGAGGCAGGAGGCAGCTATGAGTAGACCGACGAAAATTTCAATCCACGCTCCCAATGAAGGGAGCGACATGCTCTGCAGGCCGCTTAAAATCGCTCCTATCGCAATTTCAATCCACGCTCCCAATGAAGGGAGCGACGTTTTGGCTCTCGCCTTAACTGTAATTTAATTATATTTCAATCCACGCTCCCAATGAAGGGAGCGACGATATAGAGTTAATGGCAAAGGTCAAGCAGCAAATTTCAATCCACGCTCCCAATGAAGGGAGCGACTATTTTGGATTAAGATCCGTTCCACGTTTATTGAATTTCAATCCACGCTCCCAATGAAGGGAGCGACTAGATACGGAATACAACGTCAGAATGCTGACTACCATTTCAATCCACGCTCCCAATGAAGGGAGCGACTCAGCACACCTAACAAGACTATGCACACGGAGACTTATTTCAATCCACGCTCCCAATGAAGGGAGCGACATGCAAAATCGTGTTATAATATAATAAAGTAAGGATTTCAATCCACGCTCCCAATGAAGGGAGCGACTGGGAGATTGATGGTTTCCATTGTGGTCAAACTCTTATTTCAATCCACGCTCCCAATGAAGGGAGCGACCTTGTAAAGTACGATAAGGCAAGACATATTGGACAATTTCAATCCACGCTCCCAATGAAGGGAGCGACGAGATTGATGGTTTCCATTGTGGTCAAACTCTTATTTCAATCCACGCTCCCAATGAAGGGAGCGACCTTATCGTACTTTACAAGACTGGCTCGCAAAAGGTATTTCAATCCACGCTCCCAATGAAGGGAGCGACTAAAATTGTACAAACTATAAAAAATGACCTCCGAGATTTCAATCCACGCTCCCAATGAAGGGAGCGACGTCGCGGCGGAGTTGGATCTCGAAGCGTACCCAGTATTTCAATCCACGCTCCCAATGAAGGGAGCGACAGCATATTATCAACAAGTTCAGAAGTATCATATAATTTCAATCCACGCTCCCAATGAAGGGAGCGACTGCAAATCTGCACATTTTTACAACTACATAAAAAACCGTTTTGTGCAGTTCGCCGTATAATAATTTTCCGAAAGTGCCCGGCAAAACAAATTCGGGAGTTTTTGCTAAAAACGGACATATTGCCGTATGCAATTTTGGTGCGAATGATGTACCAAATTATGTTTGACCCGGTCTCGCACCTAAAGTATCAGCGGCTTGTCCATCTGCAAAGTAGGCTTTGCGCCATAGTGCTCAAACTTTGCATTTTTAACGTCGCCAAGATAATAAAACCTCAGCGAATCACGCGCATCATCTATTTCGTCTAAAAGCTTCTGTTTCAGCACACGCCACTGCGCCGTATCTGCAATACACTCGAACACTGAATTTTGCACCCTCACGCCGTAATTCACACAGCATTTTGCCACGCGCCGCAGCCTTTTTCTGCCGCCTGCATCATTTGTATTTACATCGTAAGTTATCAGCACAAGCATTTTATCACTTCCATAAAAACGGCGGATATTCGTCAAGATCGCCTCTGAGATACCTTGAAAGAAGCAGCGCCTGAACGTAAGGCAGCATTCCCCACTGCACTTTTTCTTTCAAAAACGGGTGTACAAACTGCTCGTTCTTTCGGCTTTGCCATGCGGTCAGAAAAGCTCTGCGGCCATCGTCGTTAAGCAGCACTGCGCCGTTTTCCTGCTTTGTAAGATCTTTGGCGCCTATCATCTTTTTGTTGATAAGCATAAGTACAAATCTATCGCAAATAACGGCTCGCAGCTCTTCAACAAGATCAAGCGCCAGCGATCTTCTGCCGGGGCGGTCGGTATGCATAAAACCCACATACGGATCAAGTCCCACCGAGCAAAGCGCCGAACTGCACATTCCGGTAAGAAGCGAATAGGCAAACGACAGCAGCGCATTCACGCGATCCATCGGCGGATGTTTGCTTCGACCGTCAAAAACAAAATCTTCCTTTTGCTGAAGTATCATGTCATCGAATACCGAAAAATACACCGATGCCGCCTCGCCCTCTATACCTCGCAGTTCGTCAGTATTTGCGGCGCTTCGGGCGCTTTTTACCGATGTATACAGAAACGCAGACTTTTGATGAAAACGTTCGGTATCTATACGCATAGGGTGATCTCTTATTGTACGTTCTATTACCCACCTTGAATTGAATATCTTTGCGAATATCATATTTTTAGCTATAGAAAGAGATGCGCTTTTATCGTCTGCAACGCGGTATTGCTTGCGCCTTAAAAGTACGTTGCCGCTTTCTTCTCCCTCAACACGCGCGAGAAATTTTCCGGAGCGCGACATAAACACAAGTTCTCGCCTGTCTGCTGCACATTTGCCCATAAGCGCAGGGCTTGCACCTGCCGAGCCGAATGCTGTTATACTCTCAAGATTATGCAGCGGCATACGGCTTATCTCTTTATGCTCGGCAGATACAACGATGTTTTCGCCGTCAAGCGACAAGTATCTGTCCGGCGTAAGAATATACAAAGTATTCAGTAATTTTTTCATAAGTCGTTCTCCAGCATTTCGTTGATATAGTGCGCTGCGCTGAGCTTTTCTGAAGACGGCAGGCAAATATTGCTCAGCGAACAGGCATTGCACGACTTTGTGCGCCGCACCTTAGGCGTGTAACGGCGGTCGTAAAGCTCATGCATTTCGCGCAGGAGCGCAACAGTGCTTTTTCTCAGCTCGTCGGTCATTTCAACCGCGCTGCGTTTTCTCGGTTCGCCGTAATAAATATATCCGCTGTCTATCTCGCAGCACATCATTTCTTCAAGGCACATCACCTGCGCGCAAAGCTGCATTTTATCGCAGTCGGTCTCTTTTTCACTGCCGCGTTTATACTCTATCGGCACGGGCAGATACTTTCCCCCAAGAGTACGAATAAATACTCCGTTTTGTTCATCGCGATGAAACTCAACTACATCACATTCGCCGCTGATGCCATATTCGGCAGAAGAAACTCTCATACCCCTTGCGATAATGATATTCCCTCTGTGCTCTTTCAGAGAGCTGTCATGTGCCCTTTCATGCATCAGCCTGCCGTCAGCAGTGCGAAAATTTTCCTCCCATTGCTGCTCTATATGTATGAGAGCCCACTGACGGCGGCAAAACGCAAAATGCTGTATTCCCGAAAGCTGAAGATACTCGTCCTCGCTGTACATTACAAAAGGTCGATAACTTCAGGAGAAACGCCGCAGTCTTCAACGGTTATGTCATAGTCCTCAAAACGCTTAGGCATTGCCACGCCATCTTTAAGAGCAATTTTTATGCTGCGGTGTACCTTCGCCGAGCTCACTTTCGGCGTCTTGCAGTCATGCTCCCACCAGTAAACGCGGCAAACTTCCATGCTGCCCTCGGGTCTTGCAGATGAAGCATCATTTTCAAAAAGCGTGCAGAGAGCCTCTTTTATCTTGGCGGCATCTTCGTCTGAAAAGCCCGTCTTTTCGGCAAGCTGACAGTTCATACTGCCGTTTATAACGTACAGAGCAAACGGCACGCGATGTTTCATGCCCATGGTATCAGACGCCTTGCCCTCTTTGCCGCTTTCACCGTTGACACTTTTAGTTATCTGCATACTTACTATGTCAACAGGTGAAACGCTTACCGCCTGCTGTATGCTCACAGGACCCCTCACGCCTACCGAAACGGAATCATCTTTGAACGCAAACACCTGACCGAAGCTGCGCACATCTATCCACTCATCGCAGGCTGTTCTGGCGTAAATATCGCGGTCGGTATTCTTGCCATTGCTAACGGCTTTCAGAGCCTCGCAGTTCTTTACCCTGTCAGCAAGGCTTGTGCAGCCGTCGTCGCAGCGGTCGTCAGACTGCACGAATATCTTCTCTCCCATATCCTGCAAGCGGTTGCGTATCTTTCTTTTGATGCACACATCGGATATCTCACCGAAGCCCTCAAAGCTTTCGCGAGGGCGGTTGCCGTTGAGTGGATCACCGTTGGGGTTCGCATTTGTTGCGGTAACTAATACTGTAAAATCGATCTTTTTGGTAAGCATATATCATTCCTCCACTTTCTTTGTATATATTTTGTTTGTGTAATGGTGGTAGCCGAGCAGGTATGCAGGGCTGAGCGCCGTGTTGTCCGAAAACTGTTCGATGCCCATTTTGTCCATGAGTTCATTCATCATTTTTTCATAGCGAACAGACTTCTTTCCCAGTTTGTCAAGGTAAGGTCTTAATCTCTCTTCAATTATACCCCACGTTCTGTAAGGTCTGCCCGAAAATGCGCTCCAGTATCTTCGTGCATTTGTAACTCTGTCGCCGTCGCTTTCGTAGCTGTCGCGCTCAGCAGCATCTGCCACTGCCAGCAGGCAGCCGTAAAGATAGCTGCGGTCTGTTATTGTCGGATCGTATGCCATAGCGGTGATCCCTTCCTTTCTGTCAATGTTTTGTTTTCTTATCATACCGCAGGCGGTCTCTACCACATTGCGGTGATTGTAGCTTTTATCATACGCCAAAGGGTTGGAAGCCTTTCTGTAAAGCGCGTTTACAATATCTTTCGGCAGCGGTCTGCCCTGCGTTATGCACGGAACAAGCCGCAGAATGTTGTCTTTCAGTATCTCCTTTTTGCACTCCAAGCCTTTTGTCATTTCACTGCCGAACGCACAGTTTATTATCTCTTTCACGCTGAATGAATTTATCGCACGCTTTTTCTGCTTTGAATACCACCTTACAGCCGCGGTGTCTTCATGCCATTTTATCAGGTTTTCCATAAACTTTGAGCCTTCAAGCTCTGTATAAAGCGATACCGAAAGCCTTCCTGTCGTGGCAGCGTCAACGCACATAAGCATTACCTTTGTGTTTATAGGCATTTCGCCATTGCTGCCCAAAATTCTTTTTCTCAAAAGTTCGCAGTATATCTTCTGAGTGTCGATAACCGGCGCATCTTCTTCAAAAATATCATCGTCCAAAATACCCGCGCTTTGTATATCCGGCAGCGGCTGCATCGTACTTGCCCACACTACCATTGTCAGCGTGTCAAACGACATTCCCTGCCGCTGTATCAGCCATTTAAGGGCGTTATGCATCTTCTGCGAAAAATCATACGAAAGCGCAAGCGCTTCACCTGAGCTTGTAAATCGCCCACGGTATGTAAAACCGCTGTCATCATTTGCAGAAATAAGCTTTGCCTTGTCGTTTGTGCTTCTTATCTTTGACGGGTGCTTTGAGGTAACGGGCAATACTTTGCCTGTCGCATAGCAAAGCTGCGTGTCTGTCATCTGCGAGGCATTCCACTCTATAAACGCATCAGAGAGCGTTTTGCTTTTCCACGTCTGCGGCTCGTCCAAGCCGTTTATCCTGAATCTTACAAAAGAATCTTCCTGCGCTATCCCTGCTATCTTCACGCCGCTTTCAAGCTTGCCTGTCTCGCCGTTTAACTTCAGTACGCCGCAAGCAGCAAGGTCTTTCATCATGCACTTTTTTGAGATGTATTTATACAGGGCATCTACAGCAGGGTGAGTGTAAGAGCTTTCATGCCACGCCTGCAATCCGTTTGAATACGCAAGAAAGTAATCGCTGTTGTCCGATTTTTTACCCTCTGCAAATTCTCCGTAGTCCCCTGCTATATACACCAGCTTGTCCGCAAAAGGCATAGGATTTATACCGTTCGCACGGGCAGCCGAATCCTCTGTTACAAGAATAAGCGTATTTTTGCCTTCTTCTTTTTCAAGCCCTCGCGCGGTAACAAATTCGCCTTGCGCATCAAGCGTTATTTCTATCTGCGCATTTGCAGTAGAATGCGAAACAGGCATCAAAGCTATGCCGTCGTCTGTCTCTTTGCCGTACTGCGTTTCATACACGCTGTAGAGTTCATTCTCCCAGCTCATTCACATCACCTCCCAAAAGGTCATCGACATCCGAAAAGTTGTTTTTGTCCTCACCAAAAGGCTTTATGTTCATTTTGCGTATATGCCTTTTTATGGTGCATTCTTCGGGCGGAATAAAATCTATCACGCCGTTTTTCATTACTGGCTGCCACAGTCTCACCGTCATCATGCCTTTGTCCTCGTCAAGAACAGCTTCGTCTGCGTATGTTATCCCGTGGTACATAAGGCTGTAGGGTATCTCGGGCACATCATCATACGCGCCCTTACCGCTGTCAAATCCGCACGGCTCAACATACCCCTGACATTCCCTTGTACCTAGGAAAATATCACGCCTGCCGCCGCGTTCTATCATGCGCTTTGCAATTGCAAGGTGCTTTTGAAAATTGCGGTCGCCTGCCAGCTCGGGGCGGTTCATGTTCCACTCAAAATGCGCCTTGACATGATAACACACATCTTCAAGATATGTATAGTATGCTAAGTCATTTCCGCCGCTGAGTTTTATAGGTCTTACACCCCTGCGGTAAGTGACTATAGGTTTCATCACCCTTACACTGTCTACATACCACACTATTGTCGGCTTCCAGTATATGCTGTGCAATACGCCTTTGAGAGCCTCATAGGTGGGTATCATATAAGTACAGCGTTCACCGCCCGATTTTGTAAGAACATCTGTAAACAGCGCCTGCTTGCCATACACCTTGAATTCAACACTGTTTTGTGATGTAGGTCTGCTCATATCGCTCACTCCTTTCATAAAATTATAGTACCGTCTGCCGTAGGCTCATCGGTCATGCCGCATTCGCTGCCGTAGTATCTTTCGTCAAGAGCATATACCCCCGACTTCAGCGCGAACACCGCACCTAGCGATGCAAGCTCGTTAAGCTTCCGGTCGTTTACATTTACCATATACTGCTGAGCCTTTCTCATAAGCGCGTTTACCTGCGCCGGCGTGTGAGATTCATTCAGCTGCGCAATAAGCTGCATTGCCTCATCGTTGTAAGGCGCTATAACACCGCTGCCGAATTCATCTATCACCGAAAAATTCTGCCCTGCCGTCTTGAATGCCTGCGAAGTCATATCCGGCTGACGTCTTCCGCAGACCGTGCTTCTGTCGCTATTGAGAGAAAGCAGCTCAACAAGATCAGTCTTAGGCTGCTTTATGGGAAATCCCAGCTTCTCTTTGTTTTCGCCGTAAAACTTGTCAAAATACTTCGCCATAAATTCCACGCCGAGCATATCTGTATCGTCTGTAACGCCGCCAAGCAGCTCTCTTGAAACATCCTGCGCGCTTTTTATCTCGCCAAGGCTGCCAAGCTTTTCTTCACTTAAATTCACAAGATACACGGGGCATATCCTGCCTTTCTCGCCGTGGCGGTTGCATCTTCCTGCCGCCTGAGCCGCGCTGTCCATTCCTGCCAAAGAGCGCACTACGCATCCGAAAGAAACGTCCACGCCTGCTTCAATAAGCTGCGTTGAAACGCATATTACAGGCTTGTTGTTTTTAAGCTTTTGCCGCAGAAGTTTTATAGCCTCTCTCCTGTGCTGAGGGCACATATTCGTGCTCAGATGCACCGTCTCAACGTCTGCAATACTTTTTATCTGCTGATACAAAGCCTTTGCGGCTGCCTTTGTATTCACTATCGCCAGAAGACTTGCATACTCTTTCTGCTTGTCCGCACACAGCTGCGCAGCATCTTCAAAAGTCATGCCGCTTTTCGTCACCGCATTTATGATTTCTGTACGCTTGAAAACTTCAAGGTCTTTTGTAATATCGCCTGTCATCGAGTTTGCATCTATAAGCAGCGGATATCCTTTCAGCTTTTCAAACTGCGGCTGAGTTGCAGAGCACAGCACTACTGCCGCACCGCATATGCGCGTAAGATAATTCATCGCCAGATCAAACAGCCACACGCACTTTATCGGCAAAGACTGTATCTCGTCGATTATTATCACCGAGTCGCACAGCCTGTGCAAACGCCGCACAGACGATGTTTTGTCTGAAAACAGCGTGTTCAGAAACTGCACCATTGTTGTCGCGATAACAGGGCTGTTCCAACGTTCGCAGTGAAGCTCGTAATTTTGCAGCTCTTCACCGCCGTTTTGCTCCATCTTGAAAGCCGCATCGGAGTGATGTTCCAAAAACGCCTCATCACCTGCAACACAGCGTATCTCATCGCTGTTCTGTTCCAGAATAGATAAAAACGGAGCGACATAAATAATTCGTTTCTTTCCGTGTCTGCGGCAGTATTCTATCGCAAACCGCAAAGAAGAAAGCGTTTTTCCGCCGCCCGTGGGAACAACAAGTTTGCAGCAGCCCACCTCATTTTTCGCAAATTCATAGCACCGCTGAGAGATACTTTTTCTTTGCAGCGCTATCTTTCCGTAGTCTGTAAATGCGCTCAGCTTGCTTTGAAGTTTGCCGTTCATTTCTTCCCAAAGAACCGCCGTGTCAACTTCTTTTTCCTCAGCCGTGCCCGACATAAACTGTGCCGTGTCAGTCCTGTCGGCATCTATCAGCATTGAGGTCAGCAGACGCTCTGTCATTCCGTAAAAAAACGCAAGAGCCTTGTTTTTGCTGCGGCTGTCGGGCAGCGCCATTTCGGTAACAAGCTTTTTCATCGAAGCTCTTATCTCTGCGTACTCTTTCTCTGCCGCCTCCAAAAGAGCCCTGATCTCACTGCTGTACGAAAGCCCTTTGAAGTTTTCCGCTATCTGCGCATACCTGTCGTCTTTGCCCGTGCGGTAAAGATAATAGTCTTCGCAGTCCTCTGTTATCCAGTCGTGCAGCCCATGGTGAGAAAGTATCACCCTGCCTAAAAGACAGGCGGTCTTGTGCAAAGAAGCATCACCTCCTGCCGCTTCAAGCAGATACTTAGCTCCAGCAAAACAGTGGTCTATGCTTCCCCTTGAAAACTCTTTGCTGCCGCGTATGTACTTTTCAAAATCATCGGACATTTTGCCCATATCGTGCAGCAGCCCCGAAAGCGCAGCAAGCCTTTCCATTTTCACCTGCCTGCCGGACTGCGCGGCATATTTTGCAACATTTATGCAATGCTCTTCAACAGTCTGCAAAGCGTTGTCATACTCTCGTATATGCGCTGTGTTCAAGCTTTCACCACCCTTGTTTTATATTATTTTTATTATAAACCTACAAAATATCAAAGTCAATACCCATAAAGCTTGCTGTACATTTATTTGTACTTAAAATAAAAAGTTCGGCGTTTTGTACAAAATCGCAGCGCCGCATTTGTTCAATTCTTACCACCTTTATTTTTCTTTGAAATAAAGATCACTGCCATGGCAACTGCCGCTGCTCCTGCGCCGCCCACTATATACGGCAATACCGAGCCGTCATCATCTTTTCTTGCCACCATCCCGACTGCCTGACTGTCGGGTCTTGCGCTGTCGTCGGGAGCTTTAGTTGAAGCCGGTATTCCTTCTTTTGTATCAGTCGTATCGGCTCTGTCTGGAGCATCCTGATGCTCCACAGTGCTGCTTTCGGTATCTGTAGTTACAGCTATTGGCGGCAGTGAGCTGTCG